>NZ_JBMOIR010000001.1:0-468993 GCF_049317225.1 Aquabacterium sp.
CCTTGGGCGGGTGGCCGCCGGTCCACAGCAGGGCCAGCACCAGCGAGGTGAACTCGTGGCCCAGGGGCAGGCCGGCAAAGCGCAAGGCGGTGTCGGCGCCTTCACGGCGCAGGGTGAACGAAGGCTTGCGGGCATCCTTGCCGTCGGTCTTCAGGGTGATCTTGTCGGCGCGCAGACCCTGGATGGTCTGCAGCAGATCGAGCATGTCACGCGAGCTCTCGGAGTCACTCAGGGATGCCACGATCTCGAAGGGTTGTTGCACGCGCTCCAGGTAAGCGCCAAGTTGAGCCTTGAGGGTATCGTCCAGCATGGTGGGCATCCTTTTAGTAATGAGACAAAAGTGACTTCGAGAACCGGCCTCCTCTGGGTATCAGCGCGATGAGGCGGCCAGGGTCATCCACCGGCAGGCCTTGTGGGCCTGCTCGGTAGACAGTTTCAACAGTGTGGTGAGGGGCTGCCTCAACACAGGTCAAACCAGGGTTGGATTTAGATCTTGCCGACCAGATCCAGGGAAGGGGTCAGGGCAGCAGCGCCTTCCTTCCACTTGGCGGGGCAGACTTGACCAGGGTTGGCGGCGGTGAACTGGGCAGCCTTCAGCTTGCGCAGGGTTTCCGACACGTCACGAGCGATCTCGTTGGAGTGGATTTCAGCCGTCTTGATGACGCCTTCGGGGTTGATGATGAAGGTGCCACGCAGTGCCAGGCCTTCTTCTTCGATGTGCACATCGAAAGCGCGGGTCAGCTTGTGGGTGGGGTCACCGATCAGGGGGAACTTGGCCTTGCCCACAGCGGCGGAGGTTTCGTGCCACACCTTGTGCGAGAAGTGGGTGTCGGTGGTCACGATGTAGACCTCGGCACCAGCCTTTTCGAATTCGGCGTAGCTGTTCGCAGCGTCTTCGATTTCGGTGGGGCAGTTGAAGGTGAAGGCTGCTGGCATGAAGATCAGCACGGACCACTTGCCCTTCAGGCTTTCTTCCGTCACGGTGATGAACTCACCCTTGCCGCCGCGGTTGACGAAGGCTTCGGTCTTGAATGGCTGTACTTGCGTGTTGATCAGAGACATTTTTCGTTCCTGTTTGGTTAGGTTGTGAAGACAACGGAATGAATCTTAGGCCAGGCAGAGCAATTTGGCGAATTGATTGATCGTATCCATGCAATTACCTTACGCTATTGACCCTCATCGTCGCACATAAGAATGTGAGTGCTCACTTTCACTATAGGCATTGAAAAAGGCGCATGCCTTTCAGCATGCGCCTTGAGTGATCGATTCGAGTCAACTTACTGAATGTAGAACTTGGTGCCGTTGATCGGGGTGTTCGACAAAGGGTTGACCGAGAAGGTGCCCGTCGCTGGCGTCACGGTCTTGCCTGTCGCGACCGGGGTCACTGTGACCGAGGTCACACTGGCTGGCACCGTGCAGACATACAGCCCGGTGGTACCGGTGGTGCATTGCACCGAGGTGTTGGTGGCCGTCACCGTCACACCGCCAGCGGTGTAGGCAGCGCCTGCACTGTTCACCAGCCAGCCAGCCACAACGGTCGAACCGTTGATGCCCAGCGACGTGGTGGTGGACTTGCCCAGCGCCGCCGCAATCGACTTGGTTTGCAACATGCTGGCCACGGTGTTCTCGGTGGTCGAACCACACAGGGCACCGGCACTGGTGCAGGTCAGCACAGGCGAAGAGAACTTCGCCACACGAGGCCGGACATACGACATGACCGTGCCATACGAGCCCGTCACACCCTTGCCGTAACTGTACGAGAAGACGCCCGGTACGGTGGTGTTGGCCGTGTCATGCACATTCCCCAGGGTGTGCCCCAGTTCGTGCGCGAAACTCAGCGACTCGCAGTAGTAGCCACCGTTTTGGCCGTCATTCAAGACCGCGTACATCTGCGATGCAGCAGCAATCTTGTAAGTCGACAGTCCCCTGGCGCCAGCGCCTGGAATGTAGGCCAAACCGCAGGTATTGGTCGAGCCCGTCACGCTGTTATAAGGCGTAAAGAGCACCGTGATCGCTGCACCGGAAGCGGCCTTGGCGGTTTGCACGGCAGCGAAGACGCCCGAACCGCTGCGCAACGCAGGCAGGTTGGTCTGAGGCGTGGTGTCAGCCTGATTCACCAGACTCCACCCCACCACCTTGAACTGGATGCCGGTGCCGCTGTTGGCGTAGGCCGCATTGGCCACCGCCACCAGGTTGGACAGGCGTGTCCGCGCCACCGTTTCGGTGCCCCATTGGTTCACGAACGTGTTGGTGTAGGCCATCTGCAGCGGAATGACGGTGTCCACAGTGCCAGCCGCCAGCGGGGTGGGTACGGAAGTGGTCGTTGTGGTGGTGGTCGTCGTGGTCGTGGCCGTTGCAGCCCCTGTCACGGCGGTGGTGCGTGCTGCCCCCACCACGGCGTCGTCGATCATCTGGTCTTCACCGTTGACGTGTTTCCAGCCGGCAGCCTTGGGGTCCACCAGTTGCGTGCGGCCATTGCGCGTGACGATCTGGTATTCGCCCTGTGCGGTCAGCACCGTCCCGAACACAGCGTCCTTGCTGACGGTGATCAGGCTGGGGTAGGTATTGCCGTCCTGACGGCTGACGCCCGAGACTTGATAGAAGCCCTGCTCATCGGCCTTGGACTTGGTCACCACCACCACTTCGGTCTTGCCATTGGGCAAGGGGAGGGAGATTTCGCTGCCTTCAGGCAGTTGGGCAATCGAGGCAAAGTTGCCGCTGATCTGATAGGCCCCCTTGTCGACCGCAGCCCCCAGCGTGTACGCCTGCCCCGCCACCGAAGCCAGGCTGGCTTCCATGGTTTGACGTGTCAGACCACCCTGATTGCTTTGGCTGAATGCCACTTGACGACCCGCCATCCGGACACCACCCACAAATCCGGCTGCCGTCTGCTTGATGAACACCCGATCGAGCGGGCGGCCATCCACACGGGCATGCCAGTAGGTGTACCCGTCAGCGCCGCGCATGGTGGTTTCCAGCACGATGGTCTGACGACCGAACACCGGGAAGGTGACGGGCATCTTCTCACCGGCCTTCATGGCCATCAGGCGAGCTGAGTCGAGTTGCAGACCGGCATCAGAAGCGGAAACCGCGGGGGCTGCAGTCATGCCGGAGGACTGGGCAGCAGGGTTGATCGCGGCTTGCGCGGAAGTCATCAGCAACACGGAGATGGCTGCTGAGATGCCAGACATACATACGACGGAGCGGGTCATTTTGGGGTCCTCAATCAGGAACAGTGGTGCCTGGTTTTCGGACCGTCCCCAGCTGATTCGGAGTGAATAGTGGGCAACTGAAGCAGACCTGACAAACGCTTACAAAACGCCCGTTTTGAAACAAGTGAAGGGCTGAAAAGTGCGACTTTTGTCAGGCAATTTCCTACACGCGATGTAGCCGCTTCCCGACCTTTCTTACATCTGTTTGCCTATCAAGAAAATTGGCAGGTATTTGCACAATGACTCCATCGACAACGCAAGCGACATCCCGATTAGGAGCACAACATGCAAAACGAACAGATCCTCGCTGAAATCCGCGAAATCAACCTGTCCTACCTGATGCTGGCCCAAAGCCTGATTCGCAGTGACCGTGACCAGGCCCTGTTCCGCCTGGGTCTGTCGGAAGAAGCTGCCGACCGTCTGGCCGCCCTGTCGCCCGCTCAGGTGCTCAAGATTGCATCGAGCAACACCCTGATCTGCCGCATGCGTGTGGACGACGACCTGGTCTGGACCCTGCTGACCAACCACGGCAAGGGCACCGCCGGCAACGACGCCGCCAGCCGCCTGCACGCCTCGATCCTGATGGCCGGCCGCCACCAGGAAGCCGCGTAAGCCGCCCGCACCGCACACCAAACAGACCACCGGAGAGACCATCATGCGCACCAAGAGCCTGTTGACCGAAGCCAAGCAAATCGACCGCGCCATCACCCTCATCAACCTGGGTGCCCGCCTGCAAGTGCTGGAATCGGAAACCGACATGTCTTACGAGCGCCTGCTGCGCCTCTACAAGGAAGTCTCCGGCAAGTCCCCCTCCAAGGGCCAACTGCCCTTCTCGACCGACTGGTTCATGACCTGGCAGCCCAACATCCATGCCAGCCTGTTCATGAACATCCATGAATACCTGAACAAGGCCGCCGAGATGGACGAGATCGACATCGTCATCAAGGCCTACCAGCTTTACCTGGAACAAACCCAGACCCAAGGTCTGGAGCCCCTGCTGTCGGTGACCCGCGCCTGGCGCCTGGTCAAGTTTGTCGACACCGGCATGCTGGCCATGACCAAGTGCAACAAGTGCGGCGGCCACTTCATCACCCACCCGCACGAAATCGCCCGTCATTTCACCTGCGGCCTGTGCAATCCACCCGCCCGCGCTGGCAAGGGCAAGGCCTCCGGCGCCATTCAGATGCACTGATCTTCCTGTTTTCGCTTGCTTGTCTCCTCTCAGGCCCTTCGGGGCCTGTTTTTTTTACAAAAAGATCACGCGCCATCCTGGTGCGACCGCTACGACCGGTCTGCCCGGCACCACAATCCATAGGCACGTTCCGAATTTCCCTGCCCATACCCGTTGAAGATTGGGTTACCTCACATGCCACGCGCGGACCGCCCCGCAGACAGCCGACAGCGCTCACACAGCGGGCTCACCTTGCTGGAATTGCTGATCAGCGTGGCCCTGATCGCGCTCCTGCTCGCCTTGGCGATCCCTGGATATACGCAGTACCGCAACCGCGTCCGCACCGCGCAAGCGGCCAGTGACATTGGCAGCCTGACAAACAGCATCGACCAGTACTACGCCGACCACCATCAGTTACCCGGCACCCTGAGTGACCTGCCATCTGCGCCGACCGCTGACCCCTGGGGCCAGGCTTACGTCTATTACAACGTGTCGGACAACGGCAAAGGCGGTGCCCGCAAAGACAAGGCGCTCAATCCGATCAACAGCGACTACGACCTCTACAGCAAGGGGCCGGACGGCGTGAGCAAGCCCCAGATCAGCCAAAAGGACAGCCTGGACGACATCATCCGGGCAAGCAATGGCCGCTTCATCGGCGTGGCAGCAGATTTCTAGGCACGCATGACATCCCGTGACGGTCGCCTCACCCGACAGCTTTTCACGCTGTTTCTGGCCGTTGCCCTGGTGCCCTTGCTGGTGTCAGGTCTGCTGTCCACCACCGCCATCTCGCAACTGGCCGAGCGACTGCAGCGCGAGCACCTGAACCACACCACCAAGCAGGTCAGCCACCAGGTACTGGATCGCCTGCTGCTGGCCCGCGCAGAACTGGAGGCCGTGCGCCAGACTGGCCGTCCGCCCGCCCAACTACCCCGTGCCTTTGCGCGGCTCAGCTCGACACACCCATCTCTGGCACAGACCTGGCAAGAGGCCGAGCAGGCGCCTGCGCCACGAACGGGCCCCGGCACCAGTCCGATCGCGCACGTGCGGCTGGTTCATGCGCGTCCCGACGGCAACAGTCAGGTCTTGATGGCACTGGGCAATCCCGAGCAGCCCGATCTCATCGGAGAAGTGGATGCTCACTTCCTCTGGGAACCCGTTGCGCTGGAAGAAGACAACGGGCGCTGGCATGTCGAGGATCATGCGCATCATCCCTTGCGAGACAACCCAGGTCCCGTCAACGCCGTCACGTCCGAAAGCCGCCTGTTTCTGGATGCCGAACTCGGCGCAGGGGAATGGACATTCCGCCAGAGCACGGCACTCGCCCCCGCCAACTGGCAAGGCATGTCGCTCCCGGTCTGGCTGACCCTGATTGGCGCCTTGACCCTGCTGGGCATCGCCTTCATCAGCCATGTCCAGATTCGACGCACCCTGGCACCGCTGGCGCAACTGACGGCAGACACCCGGCGCTTGGCTGATGGCGGCCACACCTCGGTCGTACAAGTCAACGATCACAATGAAATCGGTGATCTGGCCGATGCCTTCAATGACATGGCCGCGCGCATCCGAGAGCAATTCCGTGCCCTCAATGGCCTGGCTGCGGTCGACCGAGGCATCCTGGCCGGCAAATCCCCGCATGAGCTTGCACAAGAGGTGCTGACCCACCTCTCGCACTACTACCCAGGCGTCCGCATGATGACGAGCTGGGTGGAAGGGGGCAACACCCTCCTGCACATGCTGGGCCGTGCCAGCTCGAACGACCTGCATTGGCAAGCCCGACAGGTCGCGCTCACACCCGAGCAATGGCGTCGCTACGTCCAAAGTCCGATGCGCGATGAAGACGGCCAAGGCCTGGTCCCGCCTCACCCCTGGCTGGCGTTCGCGCAAGAGCAGCTCTGGCCACACTGCCGGAGTTTTCCTGTGCAGGACGGCGACAAAATCATCGGCCGGATCACCGTGTGCACCGGCGATATCCAGACCACCCCAAACTGGCAACACCTGGAAGGACTGCGCGACCGCCTGTCCGTCGCCTTTGCGACCCGCCGGCGCGAACAAGAGTTGGCATACCGAGCGGTACACGATGGCTTGACGGGTCTGGCCAACCGATATGGCCTGCATGACCATCTGGATCACCAACTGAACCAGCTCGGCAATGGCCATCTGGCCGTGCTCTTCGTCGATCTGGATCACTTCAAGGATGTCAACGACAGTCTGGGCCACGAGGCGGGCGACGAGCTGCTTTGTCTGGCCAGCGAACGGCTGCAAAGCTGCCTGGAGCCTGGCGCCTTGCTCGCCCGGCGCGGGGGGGACGAGTTCGTGCTGGTGCAGCCCGGGGCCGACGAAGCCCACGCCATCCAGCTTGCCGCTCAGGCCGTGACCCTGCTGGCCGCCCCGTTCAACGTCCGGGGACGCTCACTGGTGCTCGGCGGCAGTGTGGGCGTGGCGGTGGCCCCTCAGCACGGTCGCAGCCGGGCAGAACTTCTGCGTTGCGCCGACGTGGCGATGTACCAGGCCAAAGCGCATGGGCGGGGCTGCCACGCGCTGTATGCACAAGACCTTGACGCGCAGTCCCAGGCACGCGTGCGCCTGCAAGCCGAGCTGCGCCAGGCCCTGATCCACCACGAATTGCGCGCCCACTACCAACCACGCGTGAGCAGCCAAGACGGGCAGGTTTACTCGGCGGAAGCACTGGTCCGCTGGCAGCACCCCACGCGTGGCCTGCTGTTACCCGGTCACTTCATCCCGCTGGCAGAAGAAAGCCATCTGATCGAAGACATCGGTTTGTGGATGCTTGATGCCGCATGCCAACAAATGGCCGACTGGCGCGCACAGGGTGTGCCCATGGCCCGGGTTTCTGTCAACGTGTCACCTCGTCAATTGGCAACAGGACAACTGGTCGAACAAGTCCAGGCAGCCCTGCAACGTCATCAGCTGCCAGCCACGTCGCTGGAGCTGGAAGTCACCGAGAGCTTGCTGGTGGGTGACGCCCGTCAGGCCTGCCAACAACTGGCCGCATTGCGCAGCCTGGGCGTGATGATTGCCCTTGACGACTTCGGGACCGGCTATTCTTCACTGGCGATTCTGCGGCAACTGCCGGTCGACATCATGAAGGTTGACCGTGCCTTCGTGAAAGACCTCGACCAGGATGAAGGCGCCCTGGCCGTCACCCAGGCCATCGTCGGGATGGCGCAATCGCTGGGCCTGAACATCGTCGCCGAAGGCATGGAAACAGCAGAGCAGGCTCGGATCCTGATCAAGCTCGGATGCCATGAACTGCAGGGCTTCTACTTCAGTCGTCCGGTCACCAGCGAGACCTTGACCCAAGCGATGCAACACCCTTACACCCTGCCCTGATCGATCACAGCCGGTTCTGCACCCAGCGCTCGATGAGTTGAATGTTGGGGCCGCCTGCCTCCAGGAACGACACCCCCACTTTGAACACGCATTCCGAGGCCACCAAAAAAGCGACCTTGGCTTGCAACACCACCCCTTGGGTCTTGGTGCGGTCGTCCGGATCCGGGACGGCCAGTGCGAGGGTCAAGCGTGTCCCAATGGCAAAGGCATGATCCAGGCGAAGGCAGGCCCCCTGAACCGACACATTCAGGACCCGACCTTCCAGAAAGCTATCGCCCTCGATCAGCACACGGGCGCGCCAAGCCACATTGATGCGCGGCACCAACCGCACATCCTGCTCCATGCCCCACCCTGATGGCGACGACTGCGCCGCACCACTTCCGTACAACTTTTATCCTCAAACGACTCAAAGGCCAGCGTCCTCACACGTGGCCCAGGCACCTTCAAAACCAGATCGATTTCTGTGTAGGGGTCCTGAATGACTCAGATCGGCAGCATCGGGCCATCCTGGCCGGCCACCGCCACGGCGCCACAGCCGCGGGTCTCGTACAGGTCCACACGGTCCACTTGCGGCAGCGTCTTGCGCGCTTCCTTCAGGATCCAGTGCGCCAGCGAGGCCGCATCGCAATCGGCCAGCCCCGGCAACTCGTGCAAGGGGTGGTGATCCAGTGCCTTGAAGATGGGGTTGAAGCGGTCCTTCACATCCCCGAAGTCCACCGTCCAGCCCATCACGGTGTCCAGCGGTGCCGACAGGTGCAGGCGCAAGGTGTAGGTGTGGCCATGGATGTGGCTCAGCGGATCATCGGACGGGGCCTCGCGCAAGAAGAGGGCGCTGTCGAGCGTCAGCTCCTTCCAGATGCGGTAATCGGTGCCATTGAAATTGGCCCCACAGGAACCGGTTTCGTACACCGTCACCCATGACAGTTCGGGCAACACCCCCTTGAGGCGCTGCCACAGCCAGCCCGCCAGCACTTCGCTGGTGGGGTTCTCCAGGCCCTCGATGGCGTTGAGGAACTTGTGGTGCAACTGATAGTGAAAGGGCGCCCAGATGGCATCCAGGTGGTCGTAATCGATGCTGATGTCGCGGCCCCCGGCGTCCTGGTTGGCATGCAGGATCACCTCGAAGCCATGGCCATGCAGGCGGCCACATTTGTGCCCCATGGGCACATTGGGCAGCTTGTGGGCCGACTCGAAGCGGTAACGGCGCCACACATGCGCCTGATCGTGTCGATCCAGGTCCACCCCCTGGTCGGCCGTGCTCTGGATGCCGATCTGCTCCAGCCCGGGCACCTGCAACTGGTCGCGCAACCAGCGCGCCAGGTTTTCATCGGTGGGCAAGGGCAGGACATCGTTGAGCAAACGGTAGTCCAATTGCGCCGTGCACGCCTGCAATTGCGCGGTCAGCGTCTTGACCTCGGCACCGGGATACGGACCCCAGTTGGCGGGCAGGTCGGCCCGGATGCGGGCCATGAAACTGTGGCCGTGCAGACGACGCGCGCGGTGCGCATCGGGCAGCACGCCGACCTGACGGGCGGCCTCAAAGCCGCTGGAAGCAGTGTGCAGGGTGGAAAGGCTCATAGGGCGATATTGGATCACTGATTGCGGCGCATCAGGCGTTCACGTCCACCACCACACGGCCGCGCACCTGCCCCGCCAGCACCTGCGCCCCCGCATCGAGCGCCTGCGACAGCCCGATCGTGTGCGTGATGGCCGCCAGCTTGGTCGGATCCAGATCTTTGGCCAGACGCTGCCAGGCCAGCAGGCGCTCGGCACGCGGGCACATCACGCTGTCGATGCCGGCCAGCGTCACGCCACGCAGGATGAACGGCGCCACCGTGGACGGAAAGTCCATCCCGCCCGCCAGACCGCAGGCGGCCACGGTGCCGCGGTACTTCGTCTGGGCGCACACATTGGCCAGCGTGTGGCTGCCCACCGTGTCCACCGCACCTGCCCACCGCTCCTTGCCCAAGGGCTTGCCGGGGGCCGACAACTCGGCCCGGTCCAGCACAGTGCTGGCCCCCAGCCCCTTCAGGTAATCCGACTCTTGAGGACGGCCGGTCACGGCAGCCACGGTGTAGCCCAGCTTGGCCAGCAAGGCCACGGCCACGCTGCCTACGCCACCGGCCGCACCGGTCACCACCACCTCGCCCTGGTCGGGGCGCACGCCATGGCGCTCCAGCGCCATCACGCACAGCATGGCGGTGTAGCCCGCCGTGCCGATGGCCATCGCCTGCTCAGGGGTAAAGGCCTCCGGCAACGGCACCAGCCACTCGCCTTTCAGGCGGGCACGCTGCGCCAGCCCGCCCCAGTGGGTCTCGCCCACACCCCAGCCATTGAGCACCACCTGGTCGCCCACGCGCCAATCTGGGTCAGACGAGTCCTCAACGGTGCCCACCAGGTCCACCCCGGGCACCATCGGGAACTTGCGCACCACCGGGGACTTGCCGGTGATCGCCAGCCCGTCCTTGTAGTTCAGGGTCGAATACGCCACACGAACGGTCACATTACCTTCGGGCAAGGCGCTGTCATCCAGGTTCTGGAGACCCGCGCGATAGCCTTGGTCGTCTTTCTCAATGAGGATGGCGCGAAAAGTCATGTCCGAATTTCCTTGCATGCAATCGGTGGCACAGATCCTGCGATTCTGGGGCATTCCAGAAATTCGCGCCGATTCCTTGCGATCAAGCAATACCCCCAATCCCCAACACCCCTAGATTTTCAGACTGCCTCGTCTTCACCGACAATGCACGGCTTTCCGAACGTTTCGCCATTTCATAAGATGACAAATCACACCGCGCTCCCCCCTCAAGAAGCCTCTGTTGACGTTCTGCTCGAGAAGTACGCTGAGCCCGGTGAAACCTCCGTCGATGACGTCCGTCGCCGTGTGGCGCGCGGTCTGTCCAAGATGGAAAAGACCCCCGCCGAACAACAGAAGTGGGAAGACGTGTTCTACCAGGCCCAGACCGATCTGGGCGTGGTGATGGGCGGCCGCATCAATGCTGCCGCAGGCCTTGAAGGCACCGCAGCCACCCTGATCAACTGCTTCGTGCAGCCGGTTGGCGACGCCATGATCGGCACCGACGAGGCCATCGGCATCATGGATGCCGCCTCGCAAGCCGCCGAAACCATGCGCCGCGGTGGTGGCGTGGGCTACAACTTCAGCCGCATCCGCCCCAAGGGTGGCTGGGTCAAGAAGACCAACTCCCGCGCTTCCGGCCCTGTGAGCTTCATGAAGGTGTTCGATCAGGTCTGCCAGACCGTCGAATCCGCCGGTGCCCGCCGTGGTGCCCAGATGGGTGTGCTCAATGTGTCGCACCCTGACATCGAAGACTTCATCGTGGCCAAGCGCACGCCCGGCACGCTCAACAACTTCAACGTCTCCGTGGGCGTGGTCAAGGGCTTCATGGACGCCCTGGCCGCTGACGGCGACTGGGAACTGGTCCACGAAGCCCAGCCCCACCCCGAAGTGCCCAACACCTACCAGCGTGACGATGGCATGTGGGTCTACAAGGTGGTGAAGGCCCGCTACCTGTGGGACATCATCATGAAGTCGACCTACGACTTCGCCGAACCCGGTGTGTTGTTCCTCGACCGCATCAACGAAGAAAACAACCTCGGCTATTGCGAAATCATCGAGGCCACCAACCCCTGCGGTGAGCAAGCGCTGCCCGCCTACGGTTGCTGCGACCTGGGTTCGATCAACCTGGTCAGCCACGTTCGCAACGCCTTCGAGCCCAACGCCCGCTTTGACTTTGCCTCGTTCGAGCAAGGCATTGCCGTCGCCGTGCGCATGCTCGACAACGTGCTCGACGCCACCGTATGGCCGCTGAAAGAGCAGGGCACCGAATCGGCCGCCAAGCGCCGCATTGGTCTGGGCTTCCTGGGCCTGGGCGATGCCCTGGTCATGCTGGGTCTTCGCTATGACAGCCCCGAAGGCCGCGAAATGGCCTCGAAGATTTCGGCCACCCTGCGCGATGCGTCTTACACCGCGTCGATCGAGCTGGCCAAAGAGCGTGGTCCCTTCCCGCTGTTCGATGCCGACAAGTACCTGAACACCGGCGCGTTCGCCAAGCGCCTGCCCGAGAAGCTGCGCAAGGAAATACGCAAGCACGGCCTGCGCAACTCGCACCTGCTGTCGATCGCCCCCACCGGCACCATCACCCTGGCCTTCGCCGACAACGCGACCAACGGCATCGAGCCCGCTTTCTCGTGGACCTACAACCGCAAGAAGCGCATGCCCGACGGCGGCCACCGCATCTATGCCGTGGAAGACCACGCCTACCGCGTCTACCTGAGCCGTGGCGGTGACCCCAAGAACCTGCCCGAAGCCTTCGTGTCGGCGCAGGACATGAGCGCCATCGCCCACGTGGAAATGGTGGCGGCCGTGGCCCCGTTCATCGACGCGGCCATCTCCAAGACCATCAACGTCCCGGCCGACTACCCGTTCGAGGACTTTGCCGACCTGTACCTGCAGGCGCACCGCATGGGCCTGAAGGGCATCACCACCTACCGCCCCAACGCCACCCTGGGTGCCGTGCTGTCGGTGGACACGCCCGCTCCGGCCCCTGCCGCAGCGCCCGCAGCCGGTACCGGCCGCAACGACGACGATCCGCTGCGCAAGCAATTCGATTCGCGCCCCATGGGCGACCTCGAAGGCATCACCTCCAAGGTCGAGTACATGACCTTTGAAGGCAAGCAGTCGATCTACGTGACCGTGAACTTCCTGCGCGTGCAAGGCACCATCGATGGCAAGGAAGTCACCATCGAGCGTCCGATCGAGTTCTTCATCCCTGGCGGTCAGACCTCTGACGGCCAACAGTGGATCACGTCGAGCATGCGTCTGCTGTCCATGGTCGGTCAGTCCGGTGGCTCGGTCGCCAAGGCCGTGGGTTCGATGCGCAAGGTGGTGTGGGACAAGGGCCCCGTCCGCTTCGGCGTCGTCGAGCGAGCCGACGGCACCGTGGCACCGCGCTTCCACGACTCCGACGTGGCGGCCATCGGCTTCGCGCTGCAGCAGATCCTGGCCAAGCGTGGCTTCCTGGACGGCGAAGGCAACCAGGTTCCGGCCCTGCAACTGGCCGCCCGCCTGGCTCGCCGTGACGCCGAACTCGGCGGCGCTCACCCTGTGAGCAACGGCGACGAGGCCCCCGCAGCCCCTGCCCCCACCAACGGCAGCAACCCGGTGCCCAACTCGGGCAAGAAGTGCCCTGAGTGTGGCGCCCACGAAATGCACAAAGTAGACGGCTGCATGAAGTGCGCCAACTGCGGTGCCATCGGTAGCTGCGGTTAATCCGTGAAGCCGTGTAAAGCGCACGGCACACGGTGATGCAAAGAGCCGGGAAGGACGTAACATTTGTTTCTTCCCCGCTCTGCGCCAGAGCTTCGCGCTCACCCACGATGACATCCGCCGCATCCCGGAAGCCCCATTGGGCTGTCCAGATGAATCACCTGAACCGATCCGTCTCATGGATCGCGGCGTTCATCGTCATCGGCATCCATTTCCACGAAAAGGGCTACGGCCCCGTGTACTGGATCTGTCTGGCCCTTCACTTCTTGGTCTACCCGCATCTGGTCTACTGGCGCGCACGCCGGGCGGAGCACCAGCTCAAGGCCGAAATCCAGAACCTGCTGTGTGACAACGTGCTCTTTGGCATGTGGGCCATGGCGCTGGGTTTCCCGCTGTGGATCTGCCACACCCTGATCTCGGCCGGCGCACTGAACCTGGCCATTTACCGGGGCGCCAAAGGTGTGTTGCAGGCCTTGCTGGCCGTGTTGGGCGGCGCCGCATTCATCTATGTCATCGGCGCGGCAGGCCCCTTGTCGCTGGACACCTCACCGCTGGTCAGCACCCTGTGCATGTCAGCCATGCTGTTCTACTTGCTGCTGTTTGCACGCAGCATGTATGGGCGCACCGTGCTGTTGAGCGAAACCCGCGTCAAGTTGCGGCGCAGCGAACAAGCACTGCAACGCCAGTTGGAAGCCGTGCAAGCCCTGCAACTGCAGCTGACGGATCAGGCCAATCACGACGCGCTCACCGGGCTCTACAACCGACGCTATCTGGACGACACCCTGCCACGCGAACTGGATCGCTGCGCGCGCGCAGGCAGCCCCATCAGCGTGTTGCTGATCGACCTGGATCACTTCAAATCCATCAACGACACCCATGGCCACGCGGTGGGCGACGAAGTGCTCAAACGTGCTGCCGCCATCCTGCAGCAGCAACTGCGGGCCAGCGACATCTGCTGTCGCTACGGTGGCGAAGAGTTCCTCATGGTTCTGCCCGGCATGGACCTGGACGCCGCACTGACTCGCGCAGAACACTGCCGCCAACTGATGGCCCACCACGCCTGGGATCAAGAGCTGCCTTCGGTGATCCGCGTGACCCTGTCCGTCGGCGTCGCCTGCGCGATGGATGGCGACACCACCCAGGATGCGCTCATCCACCGGGCCGACATGGCGCTTTACCAGGCCAAAGCGGGCGGACGCAATCGCGTGGTGCTGGACACCTCAGGCGCTGACTGAGTGCCAGGCCTGCGCCACCCGCGCATGGGGCGGATGCCGGTCCAGCCACTTCACCAGCGCCACGCAGCCCACAGCCGACAGCACCGCGCCCAGGCCAAACGCCCAGACGTAACCCAGGTGGTCTCCCACCAGCCCGCCGGCCAGCGTGCCAAGGCTCCCCACGGCCACCACCACACTGGCCAGGATGGTGTAGTCCGTGCCGGCATGGTCCGGGTCCGACGCATCCATCATCAAGGCGAACAAGGCCACCGTGGCCATGGTGCCCACCACGCCCTCGATCACCGTGGCTGCCCACAACCAGGGCAGGCCGTCGCCGCCCAGGGCCACGACGATGTACAGGCCAAAAAACAGCGATTGCGCCAGCCCCGTCCACAGCAAGGCGTCACGCCGAGGCACCCGCATCATCCACCAGCCGGACACCGCGGCACCCGCCAGGCAGGCCATCGACCCGACGCCACCTTTCATCAGAGCCAGCGAGGCCTTGTCCACGCCCTGATCTCTCAGGAAGGGGATGACCACGCCACTGACCATCTGGTCCCCAAAACGAAAGCAAAAGATCAGGGCCGCGCAACTGAGCATGCCCGGCGTCATCGCACGATGCAGCCAGCCCCAGGCCAGATGCAGACGCGAGGCACCGGCCGTCGGCGCGACGGGCGCTGGCGAAACAGGGGGGCGCCCGGGCTCTGCCATGCGCCACACCGGCAGCGTGGTGAGTACCAACAACCCCGCCATCACCGTGAACACCACGGGCCAGCTGGTTTGCGCATACAGCCACAGCAGCCCGCCACCGCCCACCACCATGCCCAAGCGGTACGCCCCCACCTGAATGGCATTGGCCAGACCGCGCTCACGCGCCGCCAGCCAGCGCACAGCCAGGCCATCTGTCACGATGTCTTGCGTGGCAGCCAAGGCATTGAACAGCAGCACCGCCGCCAGCAGGGCCACGCTGCCGGGCGCCAGATCGGCCCATGCCAAAGCCAGCGCCAGCCCGATCGACACGCCCTGCAAGCCCAGCAACCAGGTCCGGCGTGCGCCGCGCTGGTCCACCACTGGTGCCCACAAAAACTTCAGCGCCCACGGCAAGGCCAGAAAGTGCAACAGGCTCAAGGCCGTGAGCGACCACCCGGACTCCCGCAACACCGCCGGCAAGACCAGGGTGAAAAAGCCATACGGCAAGCCTTGTGCGGCATACAGGCTGGTCAACAAGGCGAAGCGGTGACGCGGCATGGGCAATCCGAAAATGGCAAACCCGCATGTTGACAGATGTGCGACACCACGCGCATCCGGCTGGAAAGCGCCACTATTGCGCAGTCTGATCACACCCTGACATTGCACATGCCGCAAACAAGGTGGCAAGCTACGCCTTAACGCGCCCCCTGCGGTGCGTCAGCAGGAGGCTCCCATGCGGTGCTCATCGGCGTTCATCCAGACCAGCGCGGCCATCGTGCTGGCCAGTGTGTGCAGCTTGACGCAAGCTGCGATGGTGTCGAACCCAAGCACTCCGCCGCCTCAAACCGCCCGTGTGCAGGCCTTTGCACTGGGACAGCCGCTTTGCGATGCGGCCGCCGTGCCCCATGCGGCACAACTCATCTTCCAGCAGGACGACACCGATGCTGCTCAGGCCCTGGCCCAGCGGTGCAACCGTGAAGGTCAACTCGAAGGGCAAGCGCTCAAGCGCATGGTGGCTGTGCGCATTCAGGCCTTGCTGGCCATGCAATGGCGCGATCTGGAAGCCCTGCAAGAGATGGGGCGCGCCTTGATCGATCAACGGGTGGTGCCAGAGTATGTGGCCGATGGTCACATGAGTCTGGCTTTCGTCTGTCTGGCCAACGGGGATGCCCTGTGCGCACGCCCCCACCTTGAACAGGCCCGCCAGATCTTTTCCAGTCTGGACGTGCCTCACGCGCTGGATCAACTGGTGACCCTGGAGCAAGCGCTGCTGCCGCTGGAAGCGGGTGAATCGCCTCCTTGATCCCCGTGCACTCAGAGCTGGGTCAGTTGCCCGCGCGTATCGAGCAGCAGGCGATGAATCGCCTCGGCCGTGATCGGTCGCGAGAAGAGATAGCCCTGGAACTCATCACAGCCCTGGAAGCGCAAGAAGTCGAACTGGGCGGGATTCTCCACCCCCTCGGCCACCACCGTCTTGCGCAAACTTTTGCCCAGAGACACCACGGCGCGCGCAATCATCGCGGCATCTTCCCGGGTCTCGATGTCCACCACCAAAGAGCGGTCGATCTTGATCGTGTCCAAGGGATAGTGACGCAGGTAGGACAGCGCGGAATAGCCCGTGCCAAAGTCATCCATCGCCAATGACACGCCCAGCTCTTTGAACGCCTTGAGGATGTACTGCGCGCGCTGCTGGTCGTGCAGGAAGATGCTCTCGGTGATCTCCAGCTCCACCTGCTCGGGCAAGACACCTTCGGTGTCGATCCAGCTGTGCACCCGGTCCACGATCTGACGATCCATGAACAGCTTGGGCGACAGGTTGACGGCCACCGGCAGCACGCGCCCACGCACACGAGGCCACGTGGCGGCGGCGGCAAAGGCTTGCCGTGCAATCACCTCGGTGAGTTGCATGATCAGCCCGCTTTCCTCCGCCACCGGAATGAAGCGGTCGGGCGAGATGGCGCCCATCTCCGGATGCTGCCAGCGCGCCAGCGCTTCGACCCCGACGATGCGGCGCAAGTGGTCCACCTTGGGCTGGAAGTTGACGCTGAATTCGCCTTGCTCCAGCCCCAGTCGCATGGCGGCTTCCAAGTGCATGCGCTCGCTGGCCACCGCATTGAACTCGGGGGTGAAAAACTTGTAGTTGTTCTTGCCATGCCCCTTGGCGGCATACATGGCCACGTCGGCGTGCTTGAGCAGGGTCTCGGCATCGCGCCCGTCTTGCGGGTACAGCGCCACGCCCATGCTGGCGCCCACCTGCAGTTCGCGTCCGCCCAGCATGATGGGCTGCCCGATGAGGTCCACCATGCGCTCCAACAGCGAAATCACCGTGTCTGGCGTCTGGTGTTCGTTGAGCACCAGCACGAACTCATCGCCCCCCTGGCGCGCCACCGTGTCGGCGCTGCGCAAATGGGTGCTCAGGCGGCGCCCCATTTCGACCAGCAACTCATCGCCCGCAGCGTGGCCCAGGGTGTCGTTGATGAACTTGAAGTTGTCCAGATCGATGAACACCACGGCCATCATCTGCTCGTGGCGGTCCGCGTGGAAGATGGCCTGACTGAGGCGATCGTTGAGCAGGTTGCGGTTGGGCAAGCCCGTCAACTGATCGTGATTGGCCTGACGCTCCAGCTCTTCCTGGTAGCGCTTGCGCTCGGTGATGTCGTGCACCGTGCCTTCGTAGCAAATGATGCGCCCTTGCGCATCGCGCACGGCCCGGGCGTTTTCTGAAATCCAGATGCGCGAACCATCACGGCGGTACACCTCAGACTCGAAGTCTTCGACCTTGCCCTGCGTTTCCATCAACTCGACGAACAGCGTGCGCTGCGCGGGGTCCACATACAGGCCATGCCCGATGTCGGACAGGTTGCTGATCAGGGCTTCCGGGCTTTCAAAACCATACATTCGAGCCAGCGCCAGGTTGGCAGCCAGATAGCCTTCTTCCTTGGACGACTGGAAGATGCCTTCCGAAGCGTGCTCAAAAATGTGGCGATAGCGCTGCTCGGCCTGTGCCAGCGCCATGATGGTGGCGCGGCGCTCGGTCACGTCCTCCACGAAGCCTTCGATCACCGGCCGCCCACGCTCGTCAGCCACCACGATGCCGCGCTCGGCCACCCAACGCACCTGTCCGGTGCGTGTCACGATGCGGTACTGCACGTCAAAGCGCCGCCCCACCGCAAAGTGGGCCGTGATGCGGGTGCGGACCGGTCCCCGGTCATCCGGGTGCGTCATGCGCTCCCAGGTGATCGAGCCCCCGGGCAACAACTCTTCAGGGTAGTAACCCGTCAGGTCATGACAGCCCTGACTCACAAAAATCATCGACCACTCGCTGTCGTTGAGGCAGCGGTAGGCCATGCCCTGCAGGTTGTGCACCAGGTTGTCCAGAATGCGGGCCTGATCTACCTGCGAGGCCGAGGTATTCAGGCCGGCGCCACGGGCTGCCAGCAATTCACTCATATCCATCGAACCAGTCACATACAACAAGCAGGGCGCCAGTAGCTTTCGCTAACAGGCGCCCTGCTTGCATCATTTTGGTGCACTCACCCGCAGGCAAGCGCGCTATGGTGGGATGGGAAGCAAATGCAATGCCAGCGCTCGACTCACTTCGCCAAAGGCAAGGTGTATGCCGTCAAGGCTTGCGGGAACTTCAGCAGCCAGATCCGTGTGTGACGATCAATTTCATTGCCACGGGCGACGCGCACGCCGGTCACGCCAGTTGGGCAATCGGTGCTGCTCCCGGCATTGGTGATGACGCCGCTGGCACTGACTTCACACTTGGTCGGGTCACCGGCCACTTCCTTGCCATCGGCATCGGTCAGGATGGTGCGCAAGCCAAAGTCGTTGTCATTGATGATGGCCAGCGTGTTGGCATCCACCAAGGCCAGACCTTCGGCCTTCTCGGCCTTCCAGCCTGCGGCATTGAGGTCCAGCAACAAGGTCTTCTTCAGCTTGACCACATTGGCCCAGGTGGTGCCCACGGTGGTTGTCCCGTCGATGCTGTTTTGCTCCAGCTCGTAGCCCAGCGAAGCAATGTTGGTCGCATCTGCGGGGATCTCCACCAGCATCAGGAAGTTGCGCACGGCGCCGGTGCTGTCCGCCCCTTGCTCGATGACGATGAACTTGCCATTGCTCAGCGCCAGGACATCACCCAACTTGGCGCTGCCCGTGCGATTGCGGTCCCAGGTCTGGCCCGCCACCGCATAGTTGAGCGGGTAGGCGTAGAGCTTGGAGGTTTCAGCACTGGGGTCGAACTCGATCCAGCGGGTGAACTGGGCGTAGTCCTTCACGTTGACCTTGTCCGTCTTGCTGCCATCGCCGTTGAGGTCATTGGCATCGGTGGCCTTGACGCTCTTGCCCTTGACCATGGGGTCGATCGGACTTTGCAGGAAGCCATGCAACTTGCCATCGGCCGCCAGGGTCAGGCCCTCCATGCCACGGTTGGCGCGTCGGTACTTGAGCACGTCAGGCAGATCGGCTGCGCCCGTGCCGGGCTGGTAGCGCTTGTCGATCACACCCGTGGTGGCGTTGATCTTGACGATGAAGGGGCCGTACTCGTCGGACGACCAGAACAAATTGCGGGTCTTGTCAAACACCAGGCTCTCGGTGTCGAGGCCATTGGGGTCCAGTGCGCCCTTGGTGGCGTCATACGCCAGGGTGTCGCTCAGCGGCGTTTCCAGGCTGCTGCCGACGCTGGTGAACGGCAGCGGACGACCGCTGATGCGCGTGTTGGCATCCGACTTCAAAGGCATCAGCGACGTGAGCACCGCGCCCTTGGCATTGATGCGGATGACACCGATCGACGGCGTGAAGCTGGGCGCGGGGAACATCTTGGTCAAGCCCACCACGCTGTTGACCGGATCGGGTGCATTGGGGCTGTCGCCATTGGGGCCGCGGTCGGTGATGCCCCAGAACTCCAGGCTACCATCTGCCGCCACGCCCTTGAAAGCCAGGCCCGACCCCACTGCCGGGAAGAAGCCATTGGGGAAGTCCTTTTTGGCCGCCGCGTTGCTGCCTTCATACGGCACATAAAACGAGGGATCAGCCTGCAACTGGTACTTGGTGATGGCCACCGTGCCGCCGGTGCTGTCGGTGCCGCTGGCCGTGCTGCCCTTGCCCAGCAAGCTGGCCAGGGTGGACTCATAGTGCTCCACCGCACCAGCGCGGCGATCTTCATTGATCTCGCGCGCCTTGTAAGACTGGTCGTACGCATCCTTCACATCCGGCAGCAAGGCCGTGAAGGTGGTGGCAAAAGTGGCGGTGTCGGCCGCAAAGTCAATGCTCTTGCCTTGCAACGCCGCCACGACATCGGCCTTGATGCGGATGCCGTTGGTGGGATCGTCGTCGTCGTCCAGGGTCTGCAAGAAAACCAGACGGTTTTGCACATCGGCTGCAGCCAACGTGTTGGTGCCCGCCAGATCCGACACGCTGATGAGGCCATTGCAGCGAACCTTGCCCAGGTTGACGCCACCCACGGTGAATGTGATGGTGTCCCCGGCTTTGCACTGCAAGGAACCGTCGGCGCCGGTTGTGCCGCTCAGGCCTGAGGGGCTGGCCGCGTACTTGACGCCCTCGACCGCACTGTCAAGCAAACGGGCATTGGTCACAGGGGTGTCGCTGTCGCCACCACCGCAGGCAGCCAGCACCAAGGGCAAGGTGCCCAACATCCAGAAGCGCTTGTCACTCATCTCGGTACATCCTTGGAACGCCCAACTTGGGCAAACCGCAGCACCTTAGAAACGGATCGTGACAAGGTTGTGAAGACGCGTGAAGCGCTACCGCGCCAGACGCCGCTCAGGTCCGCTGCTTCACCATCTGGATGGCATCAAACGGACACGCCTGCACGCATTGCACACACACCGTGCAGCCCTGCGGGGTATGCAGCACCGACTGCTTCGGCCCCCAGGCGTGAGGCCCCTCGACCGCCAGCCACAGCACCTTGGGCTCACACACCGCCACGCAACGTCCACAGCCCGTACAGCGGGCCGGGTCGATGACGGGAAGGGCTGGTGGCCAAGGCATGCCCGTCACCCCGATGTCAGGCGCCCTCGGCCTTGGTGGCGTTGCCCCGCGCCTGCTCGACAGGGTACTTGCGGGCGTTGATGACCATCTTGCGCTGGGCCGCGGCCACCAGGTCCACGTCCAGCGCGTTGCCCAGTTGCACGAGGTACAGCAGCACGTCGGCCATTTCCATGGCGACGGCTTCCTTCGTGTCAGCGGGCAAGTGGCGGCTTTGGTCTTCGGTCAGCCACTGAAAGGGCTCGAGCAACTCCCCGGCTTCGACCACCAGTGCCGAGGCCAGGTTTTTGGGTGAATGAAAGGGCCCCCATTCACGCGCATCGGCAAACTGCTGCAGCGCCTGGGCCAATTGGTCAAGAGAGTCACTCATAGGCGCATCCTAGCGCCTCATTTGATAAGGTGTCGCCCTTCTCAGCAAAGGCCTCTCTCCATGACCCAAGCCCACACCGACACCCCGCGGCGCAATTCGCCCGGCCAGGTGTTGTTTGCCAGCCTGATTGGCACCACCGTCGAGTTCTTCGACTTCTACATCTACGCCACCGCCGCCGTGCTGGTGTTCCCCAAGGCGTTCTTCCCCTCGTCGGACCCCACGGCTGCCATGCTGCAGTCGCTCATCACCTTTGCGCTGGCCTTCTTTGCCCGCCCGGTGGGGTCGGCCGTGTTTGGCCACTTTGGTGACCGCATTGGCCGCAAGGCCACGCTGGTGGGCGCACTGCTGACCATGGGTCTGTCGACCGTGGCCATCGGCCTGCTGCCCACGTACGAAACGCTGGGCACCACCGCGGCACTGCTGCTGGCCCTGTGCCGCTTTGGTCAGGGCTTTGGCCTGGGCGGTGAATGGGGCGGGGCCGTGTTGCTCGCCACCGAAAACGCGCCCCCCGGCAAGCGCGCCTGGTACGGCATGTTCCCGCAGTTGGGTGCCCCCATCGGCTTTTTCATGTCGGGCGGCATCTTCCTGCTGTTGGGCAAGACGCTGAGCGAGGCCGAGTTCTTCAGCTGGGGCTGGCGCGTGCCCTTCCTGGCCAGCGCCGTGCTGGTGTTTGTGGGCCTGTATGTGCGCCTGAACATCACGGAAACACCCGTCTTCCAGAAGACGCTGGAAGAAGACAAGCGGGTCAAGGTGCCCGTGCTGACCGTGTTCCGCGACCACACCCGTGCGCTGATTCTGGGCACGCTGGGCGCCATGGCCACCTTCGTGCTGTTCTACCTGATGACCGTGTTCGCACTGGGTTGGGGGACCACGGCGCTGAAGTTCGTGCGGACCGACTTCCTGTACATCCAGCTGTTTGCGGTGCTGTTCTTCGGGCTGGGCATTCCGCTGTCGGCGGTGCTGGCGGACCGTCATGGCCGTCGCATCACCCTGATCCTGGTCTCGGCGGCCATTGCGCTGGCCGGTTTCCTGATGGCGCCCATGTTCGGCTCGGGCAGCACGGTGCTGGTCACGGCTTACCTGTCGCTGGGCATGTTCCTGATGGGCATGACCTACGGCCCGCTGGGCACGCTGCTGTCGGAAATGTTCCCGACCGCCGTGCGCTACACCGGCTCGTCCATGACCTTCAACTTTGCCGGGATTCTGGGTGCCTCGCTGGCCCCCTATCTGGCCACCACCCTGGCCACCAAGTTTGGCCTGGCCTCGGTCGGCTGGTACCTGACCCTGGCGGCCAGCATCACGCTGGTGGCACTGGTGCTGTCACGCCCGGTGCATGACAGTGCGTTTGAGCACTGAACACGCAGTGCATGATGAGAGCCCGGGAGGGCTCTCATCTGTATGAACCTCGCTTACTGCGCGCCATGCACTGGTCTTTCAGAATTGCACAAGGCAGGGAAAGTAGTTCGCCACCCGGGTGATGCTGTACAAAAACACAGCAACTAGTTTTTTAGAGGCAAAATCTACAGGGCGTGCCTGAGCCCCCTCACAACTGGTGAGTTTCACCAGTTGATTGGTCTTTCCTCTAAAATGGCTTTATGAAATCCACAACAAAACTCAGCGGAAGACCGCCCGCCCACTTCTCTGGGCACGAGACTTTTCCCTTGCGTCAAATGTGGCTCAAGAAGGTCTACAACAGCGGGCAAGACGGACTGATCCCCAAAAAGACTTTTACTGATGAAACTGCTATCGCCGAGTTTGGCGTCGGTAAAAACATGGTCTCATCGATCCGGCATTGGGCCTTGGCTTGTGGCGTTATCCGAGAGACCGATGAGGGATTCCGCATAGGCAGCCTAGCCACGGAAATCTTGGACGATGGCGGGCTTGATCCGTACGCAGAGAGCCCATCAACTGCATGGCTTGCCCATTGGCAGCTTGCAGGCCACTGCTTCAGGTCAACCACGTGGTATTGGCTGTTCAACCACGTCACCGCTCCGACCTTCACGCGTCAAGAGCTTGAAGATCCCTTGGTGCAATACGCGCGAACACTCGATCCCAAGCACAGACTTTCGCAAGCAACGATTTCACGCGATCTCGAGACATGCCTGAGAAGCTACGCCCCTCGCGCTGCCGGCGGATCACCGGAAGATTTTGCTGAGCCACTGCTCGGCGAATTGGGCCTGCTACAGGAAGTTCACAAGGGGCAATACGCGTTTCGTCGTGGACCAAAGACATCCTTACACGACGGTGTCTTTACATACGCACTCGTCGATTTTTGGAACCAAACCGCTGCAGGGCAAAGTTCATTGGCATTCGAGACGATCGCCTATGCGGAAGGTTCGCCGGGCCGAGTATTCAAGCTCGACGAAGAGTCCATCGCCCAACGCCTCATTGGCTTATCGGACTTCACTAAGCGCAAGCTTGAATGGACCGACTCTGCCGGTCTGAGACAGGTCCATCGAAAAGAGCTATCGAAAGAAGACCTCAAGAACATGATCAGGCGCGCGTATGACTGACAAGAAGCAACCGGCACTGTCGGACATCGTTCACATTTCCCGTCAATATCAACGCTCTATACGCGTCGATGCTGACATCGGCCGTGCAGACGCTCTGGCTGGCTACATCTGCCACGCCACCGCAACTGCCGTCGTTGATGGCATGAGCAAGCAGCTGGCGGAGACAAACCAACGTTGCTTCACCTGGACCGGGCCTTTTGGAGGCGGCAAGAGCTCGCTAGCTGTCGCTCTAGCAAGTGCACTGCACCCGGACAAGAAGCTCCGAGCAAAGGCACGCGAGGCGCTGCACCTTGACGCAAAGCCCGCTTTCGACAAAGCGTTCCCTGTTCGAAACGGCTGGCTGATCGTGCCTGCTGTAGGCAGGCGAGGCAGTGTCGTCACTGATTTACATGCCTCACTTAGGCGAGCGCAAGACCGTAACGTCGATGGCCGCAGCAAGCCTAACGCCCAATCCCTGATCGCCGAGTTATTGGATGAGGCCAATGGCCGCCCTCACGATGGTGTCCTCATCGTCATCGACGAAATGGGCAAGTTCCTGGAAGCCTCAGCTTTGGGTTCCGGGGATGATGTGTACTTCTTCCAAGAGTTGGCAGAGGCTGCTGCCCGATCAAAAGGTCGCTTGGTGGTTGTAGGGGTATTGCACCAATCATTTTCGCAATACGCCGCGAGACTGGGCATTGACACAAGAGACGACTGGGCGAAGGTTCAAGGTCGCTATGTCGACATGCCATTCGTCGCAGCGAGCGATGAGGTCGTCGAGCTCATTGGCCGAGCCATTGAGGCAAGGGAACGTCCTCACTGGATGAAAGACGCATCTGCCTGTGTAGCAGACGCCATCCGCGCTCGCCGCCCTGCGGTCGGCAAAACTTTTGCTGAGGCCCTGGAGCGCTGCTGGCCCCTTCATCCGGCCATGGCTGCCTTGTTGGGCCCGATTTCCAAGCGACAGTTCGGTCAGAACGAGCGCAGCACGTTTGGTTTTCTCTCATCCGTTGAGCCCCACGGCTTCCGCTCTTATCTCAACTCAACGCTGAAATCCGAGGCTAGTTGGTATCGCCCAAGTGACTATTGGGACTACCTGAGATCCAACCTGGAACCAGCCATTCTGGCGTCGCCTGATGGTCACCGATGGTCTCAGGCAGTCGAAGCGGTCGAGCGTGCAGAGGCGAAAACGGGCGATGCGCTTCTCATTGCGCTGATCAAAAACATTGCGATCATCGACTTGTTCCGCAATGGATCGGGGCTTGCAGCTGATGCCAAAGTCATTGGGACACTCTTCTACGACAGAAGCGAAGAAGAACTCAGCGCAGCCCTACAAAAGCTCAGCTCGCTCAAAATTGCCATTTTCAAGAGCTATACAGGAGCTTGGTCAGTATTTGAAGGCAGCGACTTCGACATCGATTCAGCCATTTCACAAGCCTTGGCATCTTCCCCAGGCATCGATTTTTCTCATCTAGCGCAGCTAATGGGTCTACATCCCGTCGTGGCGAAGCGCCATTACCACGACACCGGCACATTGCGCTGGATGGAAATGTCTCTATGCGGGATCGAGCAAGCTGAGAAGATGGCCTCGAACTTTTCCCCAAAGAAGGGAGAATTCGGCGCTTTCATCCTGGCTCTACCTAGCCAAGGTATGAGCGCCAGGATAGCCCGCCTGCGAGCACAGGAATGCTCGAAACTTCGCCCGTGGCCCGTCATGGTGGGGATCCCCGACAACCATGCACGCATAACTGATCTCGCGGCAGAGCTTGTGGCATTGGAGCAAGTCAAGGACCGGCACGAACTCGCTGGAGATGCCGTTGCGCGTCGCGAGGTCTATGCACGCTTGGCAGCCACCCGCGCCAGTCTAGAAGATCAGTTGCATGCGGCAGTTTCGCTTGCAAAGTGGCATGACGGCAGTGATCAGGTCGTAAATCGCGGCGCGAAGTTGTCACGGGTGGCATCCAGCCTCGCTGACGATTTATTCAGCCACGCTCCACACGTTTGGAGTGAGCTGATCAACAGAGACAGCGTTTCCAGCAATAGCGTGAAGGCACGGCGGGATCTGCTGCATGCCATGATCAATGCAGAGACACACGAAGCCCTTGGCTTCGAAGGTTTCCCTGCGGAGCGCGGACTCTACGAAACCCTGCTTCGAAGGACCGGCTTACACCGTCAAGATGTATCGGGTGCGTGGCGTCTCATGCCCCCCGGCGATAACGATGACGCACACTTTTCGTCACTATGGGCAGCCACTCGCGATCTGTTCGCTGATGCAAGCATACGTGTAGGAGCTCATGAGATTTATGCTTTGTGGAGTGCCTCGCCTTTCGGTGTAAAGCAGGGCATCCAGCCGGTCATCCTCACCGCTTTTTTGCTGGCCCACAAAGCCAATATCGCTGTCTACAAAGACGGGATGTTTGTTCCCCGATTGACCGACTTCGATATTGATGAATGTCTGCAAGACCCTAAGCGCTTTGCTCTACGGTGGGTTGCGATTGACGAGGATAAGACCCATATTCTCGAAGGCATCTCAAAGCTTTTGGCCGAGGTGGGTGAAAGTGCTGGCGCAGCCGATCCGCTGGAAGCTGCTCGCGGCTTGGTGTCCATGGTTTTCAATCTGCCCGAGTGGACGCGTCGAAGTGCGCGCCTAAGTAAGATCGCCAAGGACATGCGTGACATGCTCCTGAAAGCCAGCGACCCACATAAGGTTCTGTTCGTCGACTTGCCTGCACTACTTGGTGCAGATGATGGCAAAGCTTATGTGCAGGCCCTGCGCGCGCCCTTGCACGAGTTGGTTGGCGCCTACGGCACGATGCTGACGGAGGTCGAAGCAAAGATGTTGGCGGCGCTAGATGCTAGCCGGGAAGAGCTTCGAACCTTGCGTGATCGCGCTCGCGCGGTATCCGGCATCTCGGGTGACCTGCAAATGGACGGCTTCGCAACGCGTCTAGCCAACTTCGATGGCTCACGTGCATCACTAGAGGGAATACTGAGTATGGCGGCCGAGAGGCCCCCGCGCGACTGGGTCGACCGACACATTGACGTGGCCATCTTGGAACTGGCTAAGTTTGCGCGGCGCTTCCGGGAAGCGGAGGCCTTCGTCACCGTGCAGGGACGTCAGGCACACAGTGAAGCCATAGCTGTCGTGATCGGGTCTGGCGCAGAGACCAAAACAATCTCTCGTTCATTTGCCATCTCAGATCGTCAACGTATAACCGTTGAGGCCAAAGCGCAAGAGATTGCATCTTTACTTGAAGGCCAGGGATTAGACACCGACGTACTGCTGGCAATCCTTGCCAAAGCGGGGATGAAGCTGGCGTCCATCGACAAGGAGACTGCCAATGGCTGAGCGACACGTTCTAGGAATCTCGGGTGGCAAAGACAGCGCCGCGCTCGCGGTTTACATGCGTGAGCACCACCCCGAGCTCGACATTGAGTACTTCTACACAGACACTGGTGAAGAGCTACCCGAGGTGTACGAGTTTCTCGGCAAGCTTGAAGGTAAGTTGGGCAAGCCCATCTTGCGCCTGAACCCTGATCGTGACTTCCAGTTCTGGCTGCGCCAGTACAACCACTTTCTGCCCAACCCCAACACGCGTTGGTGCACTCGACAGTTGAAGCTCGCCCCCTTTGAAAAGTGGGTTCGCCCGATGCTTGCCGCAGGTGACAAGGTCACATCTTATGTGGCCATTCGTGCAGACGAAGACTATCGCGAAGGTTATGCGGCCAAAGCTGACAACTTGTTCGTGAAGCTGCCATTCCGTGAGGCAGGCATCGACAAGGTTGGCGTGATCGACATCTTGGAAAATTCTGGCGTTGGCTATCCCAAGTACTACGAGTGGCGCTCACGCAGCGGCTGTACCTTCTGCTTTTTCCAACAGAAGATCGAGTGGGTTCGACTGCGAGAGCGTCACCCAGAGGCTTATGCCGCAGCTAAGGCCTTGGAGAAGGATGCCTTGGAGCACGGCTCACCCTTCACGTGGTCAAAAGGGGAATCGCTTGCGGAAATGGAGCAGCCGCAACGCGTTGCCGCAATCGAAGCCGAATACGAGATTCGTCGCGCTCGCACGCGTAAGGCTATCCCGATCAACCCGCTGCGACCGGTAAAGGCATGCTCCGAAGACATCGATGACATCTACGGGGCAGATGAAGGCAACGGTTCTTGCGCCGTTTGCCACAAGTAGAAGTCAAGTCAGCTACTGGGCTTAACAGCAAGCAAATTGATCCATGCAATGGATTCACGGCCTTTGAGTGAATCAGCAGTGATCCATTGATCGATCAAGTTCAGTCCACTAGCGACGACTAGCTCCCTTAGCTCCTGGTTCGAATAGCGCGCATAGAACCGCCCGTCCTCTTCGACAGAGGAACCATGCCCCTCTTGCATAGAGAGAAACAGTACGCCATTGCTGCGTAACGCGTTCCGCAGGCGAGTCAGCGTCGCAGGCATCTCCACCTTCGGCAAATGAAGCAGTGACGCACAGGCCCAGATCCCATCGAATGCATCGACAAAGCTCAATTCCTGAGCTTTGCTAACAAGCACCTCACAGCCAGACGTTTCGGCAGAAATCTTAGCCAAACGAGCCGATGGATCCACACCGATACAGTCAAAACCGCGTGTCTTAAACGCGCGCAGATCTCGCCCACCGCCACAACCAAGGTCTAGGACACGCGCCCCTGGTTGCAAGCGGGCCGCAAACTGACTGTAGAGTTGACTTAAATCCGCTTGTGCGGTCTCAAGAGCGTAGGAGACAGCATTTTCGTTATAGAACGACAACGTTCCTTCTTCTGTGTATTGCTGAGGCCGCGCCACTGGAGTACTTGCTTGTTGATTGACTGGAATCCATTGTCAACCAACTGCTGAAGGCGAACAGGAAAGACCGCCTGCTCCTCCACGGCATTGAGATGGATAGCGTCCCCCTTCTTCACCCTCTCGTGCAATCTCTTAAGGACCAGATAGTGAGCGAGGTACTCACCCATCACGTCAATCAGTTCTTCATCCTCCTGGCGTGCCAGACCAGCCCTTTCCCGGATCAGCTCAGCTAATCTTGCGCCAACGTCAACCACGTCGTCAAAGTACGGCTCGACTCCGTATGACTTGCCATAGACCTCTGTTAGATGCTGAACGGTTCGAAATCGCGTCCAATGTTCTGCAATTCGAATCTGAAACTCTTTGTCGTCAAAGTCTTGGCCAGCTATCAACTGGAACCGCGTGCCGTCTGCCGCAACTAGGGCCTTGTTCATCTGGCGATAAATCGCGTTCGATTGCCCCAGCAGGGCTCGAACGGGTCCATATAGCTCAGATAGCTGCTTAAGCTGCCACTCGATATAGCTGTTGGCAACCTTTGCCTCAGTATCAGCTCTATGAATCTTGCGCTGATGACGCATCAGGAAAGATTGAGCGAACAAGCTAAGCGTTGCTGTCAACAGTGCCGTCAAAACAACTGTATACAGCGAATACAGAGACGTCCTACGTGCAACCTGATCGGCACGTTCAGCAGACTTGGCGATCGCACCTTCCACGGACTGAAGCCTACTTGCTGCGTTAGCCAACTCCCATTGGAGCCGGTCATCGTTGCGGGTATCAGGGCTAGACGCACCGGCCACTGAGGGCACGACTGCTGCAGGTGAGTGCTTCGCCCCCCCTTCGGCACGGCACGGGGAAGTTACGGCCATGACCGTGATCATGGTGCACGTCGCCACCCTCCATCGAGCGCCAATCATGCGTTGTCCCTCCGAATGGAATCCACAGCAGCTTCAATGTCTTGATCAGACAGGAATGGAGCTTGCGCGAATACGAGCCCTTGCTCACCGTTAAGCTTGGCGGCCAGATGCCCACGGCCCAACAGAAGCTCAGCGCCAGGACGATCGAGCGCGATCTTTGAGGTCGCTTCGCTGGACACCTTCAAGATAAGGCGATTTCCCAGATTTTCGCGAAGCTGCATTGGCATCACGTCCTTGTCGGGGCGCTGCGCAGCGAAAATCAGATGGATGCCGGCTGCGCGGGCCTTCACGCCCAAGCGCTGCACCGCTGCACCCACCGCCGCCTTATAAGCGTCGTCCAGCATCCAGTCCGCGAACTCATCGTGGACCAAGAAGACCATGGGCAAACGCTCTTCAGCGGGCACTTTGGCGTTGTAAGTCGGCAAGTCGCGCGTTCTGGCCTTGGCAAAGGCGCGATATCGGTCTTCCATTTCTTGAACCAACGCCTCAAGCACCTCGCTGGCCTTTTCCTTTGTCGTGACGATTTCGTCACGCATGTGCGGCAAGTCAGCCAACGGGGCGTAATCGACCCCCATCTTCGGGTCGATCAAAATGATCTGAGCCAACTCCTTGGGATTCGTCGCTGCGATGTCCAAGAGCAAAGCTTGAATCAGCACCGACTTGCCACTGCCGGTTGCTCCTGCCACCAGGGAATGCGGCTCATGAGAGGAGAGCCCCCCAAACTCCGCGCCAAGGTTCAGATACAGCAACGCCCCGTTGATTTCTTGCAAGCCCAAGAGGAAGGACGTGTTGATGCCCGCGACATTGCGATTGAGATCACGACGCGCCCAAAGCTCCCAGAGCGACACAGCTTGGCGCTTTGTGCCAGCAATGGTGACCACGATCTCACCCGGCTTCGGTTGAACCGTCACGAGGTTGATCGCATGGGTGGTTAGCAGTTGGGTTCGCTTGTTCTCAATGTCTTCGACGCGCAACCGATCGGAGCCCGCCAACCGAACCAAGCAACCATTAGGCGTCAAACGGGTGCCCAAAATAGCTGCCTGTAGCCCGTAGCTATTGAGCGCCGTTTTCAGCTTCTTGGTGACATCCTGCGCCCATTCTTCGCGCTCGACATCGGACTGCGCGACGCCCGCGCATTTGGAGGCAACCAGTGCAGCGAGTGCGCTACCCTGATGAGAGACTGGAGTGTCACTCGACATCAAAGGAGACGTAGCAGCAACAACGTCACTTGGCCCGTTTGCCGAAGCTGCCGACTCCTCGGCCGGTTTGCTCGTCTCCTGGGCCTCTGCCAAAACCTCGATAGGCGTAAGCGCATCTTGCCGCGGTGTGGTGACATCTACGCTGGAGAGCTGCCCCATCGCAGAGAGCCAAGGGACGCGAGGCGCGGGCGCCTTATAGGTATGGTCAGCCCAAGGCTGATGCGCCCCCAGACCGGCGCGAGCTTCGCGACCACCTGCACCCTTCGCATATGACTCAACAAGTTTGCGTAGATCAGGGCGATCGAAGACTTCCTGCCAAGCCTTCACGCCAGCGGATTCCTCCAAGAGCTCTTGATCCGAAGCCGATGCAGATCCGGCATCTGACGTGTGAACATACACATGCGAGTAGCCTCGCAGCGAAATCTCAACGTCACCTTCACGAAGCTTCGCGCGAGCACGCTCCATCAATCCAGTCATCCCTGGAGGGATGTCTGCATCGATGAGCATGTCCGCCAATCGGGCCAACCAGACATCGCGATCCAAACGCCCAGGATCCCCAAAGAGCGCCTCCCGGAACATGCCGAGCGTGGCCAACAACTGATCTTTCGAGTCTCTGCGCGCTTTAGCTAAACCATCTGTCGCGACATACTTCGATTCGACAATGGAAATGACAACGCGTATTGACTCGTCACGCTCTTCGACATTGAGCGCGAGAACATCGGCGATTCGACTCTCTGGCTGAGACAGCCAACTCGCGTAGTCATCAAGCAGGAAGTAGGCGGTCAAGACCTGCCCACTAGCCGCCGAAGCCTTGAACTCCTCAGCCAAAAGATAGCGACTGAGCACCAAGCCGATCATCTCACCAGCAGACACACCGCGTTTAGCTGCACGGAGCACGATATCGCCCGAAACCGAAAGTGCATCCCGCTTGATCTGATCGACGACCCCTGTCAGTTCGGCGTCATCGAGTTGAATGTTCAGTTCATCCAAGCGGCGTCGCACCAGCACACTCAACAGTCGCAGCTCTGAGGTCGAGCTGACAATCATGTTTCGTCCATTGGTAGAGCCTCGGCGATAACGCACGACAGTGATGTCGTTGTGCTGGAGCTGGCGCTTGTCGAGCAACTCGTCGTAGGTCGCCACCCATTCAGCGAGGTTGTGCGCGTCAGTGATCATCTCAGCCAAAGCGGGGCTTTGCAACGAGATGCGTCGAGCAGGCAAATAGCGCTCGTCAGGCAAGGCATCGGTCTGTCGGCAAACAGCTGCTACGGCAGACACATAAGCCCAGCCCGAGGCAGTTTGCCAAGGGCAGGTCAAGAAGGTGGTGGACTTCAGCTCGTTCTCGCCAGAGACACTGCGGTAAGACCAACGCGAAGGAGCATGCTCAAGGTTCGGTCGATCATTCGTCCAGGGCACCGGCAACCATTCTGATTGCGCAGCACGCGACACCACATCATGCAGGAACGCCACATCGAAGGCTTTGAAACCTTGCGCACTTTCACTGGGCGTGGCCGAGATCGGCGTCACTGCGATGCGCAGCTTCGAGATGAAGTTGTCACTGGTCTCACTCACCACGGGCAAGTCAGGATCGTCCCCAGCCTTGTTAACCAGCTCCCCATAAACACTACGAAGCTTCGCAGCATCTGCATGCCTCACCGAAACACTGCATTGAAGATTGCCCGCCTCCTGGATAGACGACAGCTCCCGCACAGTCGCAAGAGGCAACTCTGCTGCATCTGCGTTATATAGAACCACGCTGAGATTAGAGGCCTCATGCGGCTGCAAGCCCACATAGCGCTCCAACAGATCCCTCGCCTGCTTAGCCGCGGCGGCGGGGTCAACGTCCGTCATGGCATCGTCGACGCACCGAGTGGGCGCCTCCAACAGGCTGTACCCGTTGACCGAGCTACTCACGGACACCAACGTCGGTACGCCAGCTCGATTGAGTAGTGCGATCTCCGGATAAAACGGGTGAGCAATCTCGTCTGATAGCTCCCGCATAAAGATCTCACGATCACCGTAGAGCACACTGTTACTCGACAGTAGATGCGTCGCAAAACTAGCTACACGTCTTGACTTCACAGCCAGAGCCTTCATCCGCTCTGGATGCCAGGGCGGAATGATCACGGCCGGATTGTCCCCTGCGACACGCACCGTACCGACAGAGAGAACCTCTGCGACCAAGCGCGATCGGCATACATCCCCGCGGGCTTGAGCCAACAAAGTATTCATCAATGCTGCAAAGGAGTCGGCTTGCCGCATCACGGCTTCGCCATGCAAGCCTACAGCGACGAAGTCCTCCATCGCTTTGGCATAGTCCGCTTCGAACTTCTCCCAGGACGCTTTAATCTCATCCCGTTGAACCGAGGTCAAACGCCCTTCGTCTGCCAAATCCTTGATGCGTGACTTGATGTCATGGCGAAGGCTTCTAAGTTTGTTGGCCGCGGGGACAAGTGATCCTGCATCAGTAGAGTACGTGGCTTCTAGCGTCCCCGTGTCCAGCAAAGACACGTTCTGCACACCACCTTTCTTACTGACCAAGCGCCGAGGCACTTCAGTGCATCCCACAGCGCCCTTTTCAAGTAAGCGGCGCATATCCGCAACCATCGATAAGCCAATGGCAGTGGGCTTATAGCTCCACAAAAGCTGGGTTTTGGCGAGTACGGCCTCCCGCTCCTTGTGAACCTGGATCAATGCAACATCGAACTTAATCTGAAGTGCAACGCGAGACAGCGAGGAGTTCGGTTTGACCTTGTTTTTTTTGTCATCCCGAAGTTCCTTCTCTTTTGCGAAAAAGGCTTCGTACTCGAACAATGGATCTGGCAAAGCTGCATTGCCCAGGCGCTCAACACGCCAGTCAACCTTAGGGCCCATGAGCTCCTTCAAGCCGCGATACATCGCCGAGAAGTAGCTTCCCGCGTCATAGTTGAATCGCTCTCGCCACTCCTTTCGACCCTTTGTGACGGTGAATCGCAAGAAGCGCTCACCGTGAATATCCCGAACCCCTGCATGAAGACTGTTCACGACACGGGCAAAGCCATCGAAGAAGTCATTACATTCAATCGGCTTGCCATAAAGCGCCTTCTCCCAACGGGCGCAAAGCTTGGCGTCTTGCTCCAGCAAGCGCCGATATTTGGCAAAGAACGCTTCGTCTTCTTCTGTGAAGTCAGAACGCTTCTCGCGAGACTTCAAGTCTTCGAGATGCTTACGATCATCTACATCGAGCGCGTTTTCTGGTTCGCAGTCGTGATCGAAGAAGCGCACAGTTGCATCGGTTAAGCCGAGCTGTTTTTCCTTTGGCTTGTCAAACGCCAAGTAGACGCCATCGGCCTCCCACTCAAATTGGGCCAGCGCAGCAGCAGCATCGGGATCGCCGACTGGTGCGGCCACGAATGCATCGAGTGCAAGACGCGCCACCTCTGCAATCTCTGCTGAGTTTGCATTAATGCGCTCAACCAGTTCGTCTGGATCAAGCGGCTGGCCGTTTTGTCGTAACTTCTTCAGCAATGGAGCGCGCTGAGCAAAAAGCTTGGCAAATGCGTTTTGCCACGGCTTACGCAATGTGCTGAAACTCTTCGCATTAGAAAAGACGGTGGTGTCACGGGGCAGCCCGGCGCACGGCAAAGCAAAACCGATGGCATCACGAACTGGCAGCCCCCGCGTCGACATCGCGAGAATGAATTCTGAACAGAAATCTCCAAGCTGTACCAAGGAAAGTTCTGACGAAGCGAGCAGACCGCCCATGGCTGCCAAAAGCACCGCACGATCATCTGGCACGGGAGAGAGTCCCCCAGCATGCAAAGTGGCCTCGACCCAAGGCTCTGGGTCTGCGCGCATTTCCTTGGCTCCGATGGCCATGACATGCCCCAGCGTATCAGCCAAGTTGTGCTCATTGCCGTTAGCGGTGAGGATGGCCGCTTTAGCGGTCGTCGCGTTATTTCGGACGTAGCCAGCGTTATGTGGGATCAGAATTGCAGCAGGTAACCCTTGTCCATCAACCAGCGCCTCAGGGATCATGAGATCTACTTGCGCCAGCAAATCTGGATTCGCAAGAATAGATCGAGCGACCGCAGCGATTTGATTGGACGAGAGTTTGTCGAGTCGGAACAGTGCTGCGGTATCCCCCGGTTGGCCAGAGCTAGATACGCGCTTGGCGAGAATGTCCGCGCCGACACGCCCGATGATGCGATCGGTCAGCATGCAGCGTCTCCCTTAAACGCAAACGGATTTTCAACAAAGGAACATGAATCTGAAAGTCGGCGAACTAAGCCCAATGCAGCGAGCCGTGCCTCCAAGTTGGCGCGGTTCTCACTAAGCTCTTCTTGGTCGACCAACTTGGCATTGATCAGACGGGCACCTTCTGCATCTCCCAAGATCAAGCCATAGCGCCTATTAGCCTCAGCCAGAAATTCATCGAATTGCATGCGATCGTCAACGATCGCCACCACGACCGATTTCAAAAGACGATCATTGGGTGCATAACGTGTTCGTCGTGACAGCCGGCGCGAACTCAGGCCAATTGCCCGAGACCAGGATGCGTGAATCTTGCCGACATGCTGCTCGTGACGAGCAAGAGCAAGCCTCACCAACTCATCCACCAGTACATCAGGGCCTTGCCCTGAGTAATCTTCATCGTCATCTGCATCACCCGGCGGCCACTGGAAATGCGTCCGCATCAGGGTCAACTGCGCAGCATCAGGAAAATCGCTTTCAGAAGCCTTTGACCACGCCTCATGGGAGCGAATCGACTCGACATGCGCTCTCACCGCTTTTGATGGCAACCCTTGATTGAATTGGTAGCTATCACCGGAGAGTGCACGCACTTTCGTGCGCTCCTTGGAAACAATCTCACAAACGATTTCTACCGGTTCATCGTCACCTGCAACTTTCTTCGCTCTCTCGAGAAAGTAAAGCAGCATATTGAGTCCGGTGATCGCAATCAAATGCTCTAGAGCGTCGTAAATCGGCATATCCTTCGCCAAGACAGACAGCCAGTCTTCACAGATTTGATCAAACCGGGGATTACTGATCTCCGGTAGATAGCCAGATTGACGCGCATCTTCCGCACGTTGCGGTGCACCTTGCATGGCTCGGGCAAGCCGATTCATTGGCGCATCCCTGTCAAACAGGCGCCTAGCTAATAGGTCCCCTAACTCCGCGCCACGTTTAGCACGTGTAAGCATCATGTAGAGCAACTCCCCCGTGCGTGCGAAGAAACGCCGGTCGTTGCTCATCTTTCCTTTCGCGTCGATCTGCAGATCTTCATACAGCGCGTCAGGACCGAATGGGAAAACAAATTTTGAGCTCCACCGCTTGTTGCTGCGCGCCTCAAAGGAGGACGAACGAAGCAACTCAACCGCCTTAGCGAAATCGTTAAAGCTGGCGAAGGATCGCCGCAAATACGCCAAATCAGCAGCACCGTCGCCATTGCCAGTTGCACCTTGCTCAAACCGCACAAACCACTGACGCCACTTTTCTTCGTCAGGTAGCTTGCTCTCTGCAATCGACTCAACATAGGGGTTGTTGAACAAAAGACCACGCAGCCGAATTTGCCTCTGTGGCAGCAACCGGAAGGCCCCGCCGAGATTGTCGTGCGGCCGTAGTGGTCGGTCCAAGTTTGAACCCAACGCCCCCAAGAACTCAAGAACAGTCAAATGCGGCAACTGCTCGTCGTACAGACGGTGCCCCCAAATGTTTTCATCAACGCAGAAATCAACCGACTTGATCTCAGGACGCTTGAAAATTTCGCTCATTCTTGAATCCTCACCGTCACGGGACGAGTGAAGCCGCCTCCACTTGGCTCGATGTCAATGAAACTCAAGGTCAGCGACGCATCCTCTCCTGGCTCATCGTCATCACTGTCGCCAAAGCCTGCCCGCCGTACGTTCTCAGCCTTACGCAAGAGCTTGGCTTTGAACGCCAAAAGGTCCTCAAGACATTCGTTTGAAAAGCTGACTGGCAACGCGCCCTCTGCGACACGCGCGAGAAACTCGTAGCGAGTAGGTGTCAACTCAAAGGTCACAGAATTTCCTGGAACCGGCGAAAGCGACAAATCAAGTTGTGGCCGCCCCGTTTGTTCGTGAATCTTAAAAGTCATACCTACGCCACCTTGCCGACGCGCAGGAATATCCCGATCGCACAAAACACTCACCCGGCTTTGAGTAAAGCCTCCAGAGCTCGCGACGAAAATGCGATCGACGTTCTCCAAAAGGAGTCCCGTTAACACTCGATTGAGTCCTCGCACGACTCGTCCACGGGCTACTTCGCTGACCTGCCTTTTCGCTTTCAACGCATCGAGGAGCTCCAAATATTCACCACCAAAGCGGAACGCTGTCATTTCCCATCTTGGATATCCGGGATCAGGCTCAGGCAATGTGAAGTAGAGGCGCCGTCGCTGGGACTCGAGCATCGTCAGGAATTCGGTTGCGCCCCCCTCCAAGCGAGCGCCTTCATATCCCTCTAGATACGCATCTTGGGCGGCACAAAAATCTGGCGTGCCACCGTAAGTGGAATCCACTGCCACAAGACGCTCAAAATCAGTCCGCAATCGACCATCATCCTTGCCATAGACCAAGAGGCCGTCTGCGGCGTTAGTAGTCTCCTCGCCAACGCCAAAACTAGCCATAGCTCGGAAGACAGGACGATCGTAGGCCCGACGTTTAGGCAAATTCGCACCAAATGCATTTGCGTAAAGACTCGCCTTGCTGATCTGCCCAGACTCCTGAATCTTGGGCACATCAGCGCACGTCATCAAATTTTCTTTAGCGAGCTTCGCATCGGCATACCCAAGGATCATGTTGGTGCAAAGCGCCAAGAGATCTCGAATAGGTAGATGAAGCCCGTTGAGTCGTGCGATCTCAACCAAATCCCCCAAGCGGCGTGCCACTTGACCATCATCCGCATCTCCCAGCAACCGCCGGCGGTTCTCATCAATGGGGCAGACTTTGTCAGCCTGCCTCAAGTTGCACTGCTCACAGTTTGACCATTCGGGATGACTCGAAACCGTACGAGCAATCTCTTCAAGTGTCTTGCGGCCAGTTGTCCTGCTAAGGTCAAAAACCGCCAGTCGGCTAGGTGCAGCAGCTGCCTGCAGGAATGTGTCCTGCAATGGCTTGCGCAAAGGATGGTCTCGCCCCTGCCGCTTGCCAAGATCACGCAGCCGGTCAAGCACTTGACCATGGTTGGCGGCAAGAATCACGATCTCAGAATCATCGCCACCAAGAACAGACTGCTCTAACCTCTGTAGCGGCAAATCACTTTCTTCGCCGTTGAACTCGGAAAGATCCTTGATGAAAACGGCTAAGCGCCCATCACTCAAGCGATGCTCTTTGATATTTCCTTTTGCCGACCAAGCTTTTGGATCTCCGCCAATGCTTTGCCACAACGCACGGCAATGGTATGTCTTGCCATCCCCTGCAGTTCCAGCAATCAATATCGACCCCGCAGCGCCAGAGGACAGGTGCCGGACCATGTCGTCTAGCAGCGGGGTGGAAAGTTGAATCGGCTGAACTTTGGCTCGCCCCAACGCACTCGCGACGTACTCATCGAACATCGTCAAATTGTTAGAGGTTGGCCCGTAGCTACGGAGAAACCTAACCCAATGGCTGCCAGGCATAGACATGTCGGCAGACTTCGTCTGTTCTTGCGCTGTCACGCTCCCGCTCCCGTTTGAACCCGTTTTTACTTATGCAATCGGCGTCCACCATGCTCTTGCTTCGGCGTTAGTTCCACGGAAAGCGCTGTTCCAGCACCCTCACTGTGAGCAAGCCTGACAAAGGCATGCGCGCACTAAGCTGCGCAACCTGAGAACTAAGATGTAGACCGACGCTTACAAGCGTAACGGAATTCAACACAGAGATAGGGGCATTACCCGTAGGCGGGTGAAAACACTGGCTTGGCAAACCAACATTTGCGGACAGATGTAATCAAAAACCCACATCACTCGAACCTCACGGCGTCAAGCAAGTGATTGAGGGCGCATCACGCCAACACATTCACCTTCGTCCCCACGGATCCCTCCGTGGCCAGTGGCAGCGGACCGGTCAAGCCTTGCAACATCGCGGCGGCGCTCGACTTTTGAATGTCCAACGCTTTTTTCAGCACGGTCATCTGCACGTTTTGCGTGGTTTGAACCTGCCGCATGGCAGAGACGGCATCTGCGGCACCCGCAGGGGACACACCGGACAGTTCCATCATCAGCCTCCAAGTGCTTGGGATGAATGGATTATCGGACGCAGGCCGGACGCTGTCATCCACATGCCCCCATGGCGTACGTGCCCAATTCACGCATTGCGCCGGCCTTGACCATCCCGGTGCACACCCGATGCCGTCGCGCACAGCCCGAGTGCAGCGCTGCCCGTTGCCGGCGCAAGAACGCTGGTTTGAGTCCGCCAAAGCCTTGGCACGGTTGATGCATCACTCGTTTCGGTATTACCAATTTCTCCAACCGTAATAACCGAGGATGGGCGTGATCATGTCGTACAAGGCAGTGGCAAAGCGTGTGGTGGTAGGGGTCAAGGCGGTGGCAGTGGCTGCTGCGCTGGCTGCGGGGTCGTCCAACAGTTGGGCGGGCCAACCCCTGAAGATTGGTTACAGCGACTGGCCGGGCTGGGTGGCCTGGCAGGTCGCCATCGAAAAGGGCTGGTTCAAGCAGGCGGGTGTCGATGTCAAGTTCGAGTGGTTTGACTACTCGGCCTCGATGGAAGCCTTTGCTGCCGGCAAGATCGACGCGGTGACCATGACCAATGGCGATGCGCTGGTCACAGGCGCCTCGGGTGGCCGCAACGTGATGATCATGCTGACCGACTACTCCAACGGCAACGACATGATCATCGGCAAGCCCGGCATCAAGTCGCTCAAGGACCTGAAGGGCAAAAAGGTAGCGGTGGAAAGCGGCCTGGTCGAACACCTGTTGCTGCTCAATGGCTTGAAGAAGGCCGGACTGAAAGAGTCGGACGTCACCCTGGTCAATGCCAAGACCAACGAGATGCCGCAGGTGCTGGCTTCGGGCGATGTGGCGGCCGTGGGCGCGTGGCAGCCCATTGCAGGTCAGGCCATCAAAGGCTCGCCGGGCGCCAAGCCTTTGTACACCTCGGCCGATGAGCCGGGCCTGATCTATGACGTGCTGGCCGTGAGCCCCGGCAGCCTGACCAGCCGCAAGGCCGAGTGGCAAAAGGTGGTGGGCGTGTGGGACAAGGTGGTCAGCTACATCGAAGATCCCAAGACCCAGCCCGATGCGCTGAAGATCATGTCGGCTCGCGTGGGCATTGCGCCCGAGGCGTATGCCAAGTTCCTCAAGGGCACGAAGCTGCTGTCGCTGAAAGCGGGCAAAGAGGTGATGGTCAAGGCAGAAGGCTTCAAGTCGCTGCATGGCTCCAGCAAGATCGCGGATGCGTTCAATGTGGCCAACGACGTTTACAAGAAGCCTCAGCCCATCGACAGCTACATCGATGCGTCCCTGACCAACGCTGCCGCCAAGTAAGGAGCAGCCCATGAGTGCCACCGGCTGGTTCGCTGTGCGTGCGCCGCTGTCTCCGCGGCGCAAGCTGATCCTCGGCGTCGTGTCGTTTGTGCTGCCACTGCTGTTGTGGTGCGGCGTGAGCTATCTGCCTTTCGTCTGGCACCCGCAGGTGCTGGTGACGCAGGCAGGCGATGTCGAGTACTTTGAACCAGGCATGCGGATGGACCGCGCAGTGTTTGACGAGGAAGTGGTGGCCATGAAGGAAGCGGGACAGATCCCGCCCGCCGGTGAGCCTGCCAACCCCGTTTACCTGCCGGCCCCGCATGAGGTGGCACGCGCGTTTTACACGGCGTTCACGACCGAGCCTGAACAGAAGGATGCCCCGTGGCTGCATGAAAGCCTGTGGCATTCGATGAAGATCATCTTCTGGGGTTTTCTGGCGTCGTCGCTGATCGGGGTGCCGCTGGGCATTTTGTGCGGCACCTACAGCGCCATTGCCCGCGTGAACGAGCCCTTCATCGAGTTCTTTCGCTATCTGCCCGCGCCGGCTTTTGGTGCGCTGGCCGTGGCCATTCTGGGCATTCACGATGGGCCCAAGATCGCCATCATCTTCATTGGCACCTTTTTCCAGCAGGTGCTGGTGATCTCGAACACCACCCGCAAGCTGGACTTCGGTTTGCTGGAAGCGGCGCTGACCTTGGGCACCAAGCGGCTGCGCCTGATCACCCGGGTGGTCATCCCCGGCATCTTGCCAGACTTGTATCGCGATCAGCGTGTGCTGCTGGGCTGGGCCTGGACCTACCTGATCGTGGCCGAGCTGATCGGCACCAGTTCGGGCATCACCTTCTTCATCACACAGCAAGCGCGTTATCAGCACTTCGACAACGTGTATGCGGCCATCGCCATGATCGGTGTCATCGGCTTGGGCATTGACCTCTTGCTGGCCTGGTTGGGTCGCCACCTCTTTCCCTGGGATCGCTCTCAGGGCAAGCATTGAGCACAAGGAAAGCCCATCATGAGTGTGTCGTACCTCGATCAGACCGATGCCGTGCGCGAGCGCTTCGAGCGGCTCAAGCAGCGTGAGGTCATCCTGGAAGTCAAGGGCGTGGGCAAGACCTACGACTCGCACCAGGGCCCCGTCACCGCGCTGAAAGACATTCACTTCAAGACGCACCGCCGCGAGCTGGTGTGCGTCATTGGCCCCTCGGGCTGCGGCAAATCCACGCTGATCCGCATCCTGGCGGGGCTGGAAGCCCACACCACCGGCGAGGTGCTGATTGATGGCCAGCCCGTCAATGGGCCCGGGCGAGATCGGGGCATGGTGTTTCAGGGCTACACCCTGTTCCCGTGGCTGACGGTGAAGAAGAACGTGATGTTCGGCCTGGAGATGAACGACACCGGCAAGAACGAGGCCGAGTCGCAAGCGCGGCAATGGCTGGAGCTGGTGGGACTGACCAAGTTTGCCGATGCCTACCCCCATCAGTTGTCGGGCGGGATGAAGCAGCGTGTGGCGATTGCGCGCGCGCTGGCCAACCAGCCCCGTATCCTGTTGATGGACGAGCCGTTTGGTGCGCTGGACGCGCAGACCCGCGCCAAGATGCAGGCGCACCTGCTGGAGATCTGGCGCAACATCGACATCACCATCCTGTTCATCACCCACGATCTGGACGAGGCCGTGTACCTGGCCGACCGCATCCTGGTGTTGAAGGCGCATCCGGGTGAAGTGCAGGAATTGATCGAGGTGCCGGTGCCACGGCCCCGCAGCCCGGAGCAGTTCAACAGCCCCGAGTTCCGCGCCACGAAGGCGCACATCGAAGCGCTGATTCATCCGCCGCACGAGACCTCGGACGAAGACCCCGAACCCGATGTGGTGCCACAGGTCATCCGCATGACCGACGTCAGCGACAACGTGGAATGAAGGCAGTGGGGACACCATGTTCTGGTCTCATCTCACCTGGGCCGAATTGCCCGAACATCTCAAGGCGGTCGCGCAATCGGCCATCCTGCCGGTAGGCGCCACCGAGCAGCACGGCCCGCACATGGGCTGCGGCATGGACACCGAGATCGCCGACAAGCTGTGCCGTGCCGTGTCACAGCGCACGGGCGTGCCCATGCTGCCGCCGCTGCCTTACGGCTGCTCGCTGGGACACAGCCGCCGCTGGCCGGGCACCATCGCGGTTCAGCCCATCACGCTGATCGAGCTGGTCAAGCAGATTGGCGACGGGGCGTATCACAGCGGGGTGCGCCGCCTGTTCATCGTCAACACGCATGTGACCAATGCCGCACCCTTGCGCTGTGCGCTGGAGATGCTGCGCGCCGAGCACGATGACCTGATGGTGGCCGTGATCAATTCGCCAGACATCAGTGCGCGCGTGCGTCAGTTTCACTTTGCCGATGCCACCGACTGGCATGCCAACGACGCAGAAACCTCGCTGATGCTGGCGGTGTCGCCGGAGATGGTGCGGCCTGATTTGCTCGCTGCCGCCGATGACCCCGACCGCACCGAGGGCCAAGTGTTCGCCCACCCGGTCAACCGCACCAGCGCCAATGGCGTCACGGGCTACCCCAGTCGCGCCACGCGCGAGAAAGGCCAGGAAGCCTTTGGCTGGATGGTGGAAGACCTGTCGGCCCTGATCACGACAGGGCAGGCACAGACCCCGCCCTTGCCGCACTCGTACTTCGAGTCCTGCTTCGATTTTCCGCCTCGGCCACAAGCCTGAGGCCCCCTTCGTTGTCCGCTCTCATACCCGGAGTCCGTCCATGTCGTCCCCTGTGCATTCCCCTGAAGAGATTTCCGCGATTCAGCAGTCCCTCAAGGCCAAAGGCGTGAAGTACTGCATTGGCGCCTACGTTGACATCCACGGCGTGCAAAAGGCCAAGGTGGTGCCCATTGATCACCTGCCGCACATGGCGGCCGGATCCGAGCGCTACACCGGCTATGCGCTCGATGGCCTGGGCCAGGCGCCCAATGATGACGAGCTGACCTCGGTGCCCGACCTGCGCCACATCGTGCAGCTGCCGTGGGAACCCAAGGTGGCCTGGATGCCCGCCGACAACCACTTTCAAGGCAAGCCCTACCCCTTGAGCACCCGCGTGGCGCTGCAGAACGTGCTGGCGCAAGCGGCCGAGATGGGCTTTGGCATGAACCTGGGCATCGAGTGCGAGATCTACCTGCTCAAGAAGGAAGCCGATGGCAGCCTGAGCGTGCCCAACCCGAATGACAAGCTGGTCAAGCCTTGCTACGACGTGCAGGGCTTTCTGGACAGCTTCAGCTGGCTGGACAAGGTGGCCACCTGCATCAACGACCTGGGCTGGGATCTGTACTCGTTCGACCACGAAGATGCCAATGGCCAGTTCGAGTTCGACTTCAACTACAGCGATGCCCTGACCACGTGTGACCGCCTGACCTTCTTCCGCATGATGGCCAAGCACTATGCCGAGGAAGAGGGTCTGATTGCCACGATGATGCCCAAGCCCTTTGCCAACAAGACGGGCAATGGGGCGCACTTCAACATGTCGCTCTACGACCTGAAAACGGGCAAGAACCTGTTTGCCTGTGACCCGAAGGACGACCCGCGCGGCATTGGCCTGACCCCGCTGGGTTATCAGTTTGTGGGCGGCATCCTCAAGCATGGCCGGGCGCTGTGCGCGGCCTTTGCCCCCACGGTCAACAGCTACAAGCGCCTGGTGCGCCGCGGCGCGATGAGCTACTTCTCGTGGGCGCCGGTGTTCAACTCGTATGGGTCCAACAACCGGACCAACTCGGTGCGCATCCCGGCCGGTGGCGGCCGCTGCGAATCCCGCAATGCCGATGGTGCGGTGAACCCGTATCTGGCGGCCACCCTGGCGCTGGCCGCCGGGCTGGAAGGCATCCGCGAGGGCATCGACCCGGGCGCGCCCAATGAAGACAACCTCTACGCGATGAGCGAAGCCGAGCGTCGGGACCGGGGCATCGAGTTCCTGCCCCAGACGCTGCAGGAAGCCGTGCAGGCCTTCGCCGCCGACCCCTTGGTCGAGCAGGTGCTGGGCAAGGGCCTGCGCGATGAGTTCATCACCTACAAAACCCAGGAATGGGAGGCTTACCACCTGTCTGTCAGCCAGTGGGAAGTCGACCGTTACAGCCACATGTTCTGATCGCATCCATGGCCCAAACCTCACCCGACAACCGATCCGGGTCGGTGACCCGCATCAGCATCTCCATGCCGGAGGAGCTGCTGCAGGAACTCGACCACATGGTCACCGGACAAGGCTATGAAAGCCGCTCGCAGGCCATTGGCGCCATGATCAATGCCCAACTGCTGGAACACAAACGGCAGTTGGGCAACGATGTGATGGTGGGCACGATCACGCTGCTGTATGACCGCTCGGTGCGCGGTCTGCAAAAGCAGCTGGCCGATCTGCAGTGCGCGCACATCGACGAAGTCATCAGCTCGCTGCACGTGCACCTGATGGGGCAGCAGATGATGGAGGTGATCCTGGTGCAGGGACCGGCCACCACGCTTCAGGGCATTGCCAATGCCATGAGCACGCTGCGCGGCGTCATCACCGGACGCCTGCAGTTGATGGCCGCCACGATGCCGCCCTTGCATCCGGGCGGCCCCTTCTGACTACCTGCGTCACACGGCCTGGCTGGCCAGCCACGCACGCCAGCCGCCGTGGGCCGTGATGTCGGTGGCGCCCACGGTGCCCAGTTCCTCGCACACGAAGCCGGGGACCACGCGACCGTCTTGCAGCACCACCTTGCCAATGCCCAGTGGCGACGGGATGCCGGCCACGAAGCTGCCGAATTCGGAAGCGGGCAGCTCCCACACCTCCAGTGCAATGGCCGCGCCGCCTTCGGCCACCCGCACCATGCCGGGCCGGGCCACCGGTCCGCCGGGCAGGGCGTACAAACGATAGTGGGGGGCCGACGCGGTGGTGGCCACCAGACGGGCCCCACGCGAGGTGAGCTGGGGATTCAAGGGCAAGCCACTGAGGTGGGCCCCGCACACGGCCACTTCCACCGTGCCGGTGAGGGCGGGCGCCGCCGCATGCAGGCCCGAGGACGGCGCCACCGCCGACCACGACAGGCCGGTGGCACCCAGCGTGTAGCCAGCGTTTTCTTCGGCCATGTGCTGATGCACCCGGTCAGCCAGTCTCAACACACACAGGTCGCGATGTGCCGGGGCCGCCAGCGTCACCCCCCAGGGCAAGCCGGCCGCATCGCCTGCTTGCTGGAAGCCAGCTGGCACCGCGACCGCGCAATAGTCCAGCAGGTTCATGAAGTTGGTGTAGTAGCCAAGGTTGGCGTTCAGACGGATCGGGTCGGCCTGCATGTCGGCGATGCGGTAAATCGTGCCCGCCGTGGGCGTGAGCAGGCAGTCGATCTGCGACCACACGGCATCACACGTGCGTTTGAGCATCTTCAGCCGGTACTGAGCGGCGAAGGCTTGTGCGGCCGTGCGGGTGCGCCCGCCTTCGATGATGGTGCGCACGGGCGGGAAAACCGCTTCGGGTTGCTGCGTGATGAAGTCCTCGATGGCCACATAGCGTTCGGCCACCCACGGGCCTTCGTACAGCAGGCGTGCGGTTTCAAGGAAGGGGGTGAGGTCCACCTCGACCGGGGTGCCGCCCAAGGCCACCAGGCGCTGTACCGAGACCTGGAACAGGCGCGCGGCCTCGTCGTTGCCGAAGAATTGCAGGTCTTGCGCACGCGGCACGCCAAACCGGAAGGGGCCGTTTGAAAAGTCCACCCCGGCGGGCGCCACGGCACGGCTGTACGGGTCCTCGGCATCGAACACCGCGGCCGATTGCAGCACGGCATGGGCATCGGCAGCGGTCAAGGCAAACACGGTGACCGTGTCCAGCGAGCGGCAGGCTGGCACCACGCCCGAGGTCGACAACAGGCCACACGTGGGCTTGAGGCCGATGAGGTTGTTGAACGAAGCCGGCACGCGGCCCGACCCGGCGGTGTCGGTGCCCAGCGCAAAGCTGACCCAGCCTTTGGCCACCGACACCGACGAGCCTGAGCTGGAGCCCCCCGACACAAACTTGGGATCGAAGGCGTTGGCACAGGCGCCATAAGGTGAGCGCGTGCCATTGAGGCCGGTGGCGAACTGATCGAGGTTGGTCTTGCCAATGGGCACGGCGCCTGCCGCAATCAGCTGCGCCACCACGAAGGCACTGTGCTCGGGGGTGTAGGCGTACTCCGGGCAGGCCGCCGTGGTGGGCACCCCCGCCAGATCGATGTTGTCCTTGATGGCAAACGGCACGCCATACAGCGGCAGGCTGCTCGGGTCCAGCCCTTCCAGGCGGGCCACATAGGGCTCGATGTCGGCCGGGGTGAGGCGGTAGATGAAGGCATGGTGCGCATCGGTGGCCACGCGGCGCATGGCCTCGTCCACCACGTCACGCACGCCAATGCCCTGGCGGTAAGCCGCTTGCAGGCTGCTGAGGTCAAAACTGAGTGTTTGAATCGTCATGAGAATGCACTCCGGCAAAGCCAAATGTCGGGGGGATGCCAACGGGTCAGGCAGACTGGTCAATGAGGATGAGCACATCCTGTCCCGCCGCCACCGGGGCGCCTTCGCGACACAGCAGCTTGTGGACGATGGCATCGTGGGGGGCCGTGATGCTGAACTCCATCTTCATGGACTCGACCACGATGAGGGTGTCGCCCGCCTTGACGGTTTGCCCTTCGCTGACCGCCACGTGCCAGACGTTGCCCGGGACGCTGGTGGCCACCGCACGGCCGCCTTCAGGCAGATCCAGCTCGCTGTCGGGGCCGGCGGCGGCGACGTCGGCATCGCTGGCGTAGTCCGCCTGTCCGTTCGCAGCCCAGCGCTCGCGCTCGGCCTCAAAAGCCGCTTGCTGACGGGCCTTGAAAGCGCCGATGCTGTCGGCCTCTTGCGCCAGAAAGCGGCGGTAATCACCCAGGTTGAAGGTGGATGACTCGATGCGCAGGGGATAGCCACCGTGCGGGAACTCGGCCCGGATGCGCAGCAGCTCGTCGGCCCCAACGGGGTAGAAGCGAATCTGGTCAAAGAAACGCAGCAGCCATGGCTGGCTGAAGGTGTCGCGCACGGCGCTGTCTTCCCCGTGGTGCCAGCGGTTCCACATCTGCAGGGTGCGGCCCACGAACTGGTAGCCCCCGGGGCCTTCCATGCCGTACACGCACATGTAGGCGCCGCCAATGCCCACGGCGTTTTCGGGCGTCCAGGTGCGAGCGGGGTTGTACTTGGTGGTCACCAGTCGGTGGCGGGGGTCGACCGGCGTCGCCACCGGCGCACCCAGGTAGACATCGCCCAGGCCCAGCACGAGGTAGCTGGCATCAAACACCACCTTGTAGACGTCATCGATGCTGTCGAGCCCGTTGATGCGTCGAATGAACTCGATGTTGCTGGGGCACCAGGGCGCGTCCGGACGCACCGACTGCATGTATTTGTCGATGGCCAGTCGGGTTTGCGCGTCGTCCCACGACAAGGGCAGGTGGACGATGCGGGTCGGCACCGTGATGTCGTTCAGTGGGGGCAGCTTGTCTTCGGTGTCCAGCAAGACACGCAGCAGTTCGTCACGCGGCAGGCGGGCCGGGTCGAAGTGGATCTGCAGCGAGCGGATGCCAGGTGTCATGTCGACGATGCCGGGCAGGCCTTGCCCCGCGTTCAGTGCCTTGATGGCTTCCATCAGCGCGTGCACGCGGAAGCGCAGTTCCAGATCCAGCACCAGATCGCCAAACTCCATCAGGATGTAGCGATCACCGGCCTGACGCACCACCACGTGGGGCTTTTCACCATCGACCGGCACATCGGCCAGGATGGGCGACAGACCCGCCTCGCGGGCATCCACCGGGGCCTCGGGCAGTGGGGCTTGCAGCGTGCGGATGCAGTGCTCGAGGGCCGCCTCACGTTGTGCGGCCTGCGCCGCCGTGATGCGGTGAAAACGCACGGTGTCACCCGGGCGCAGTTGCCCCAGCTTCCACAGCTCGGCGTTCACCACCACAGCGGGGCAGACGAAGCCGCCCAGGCTGGGACCATCCGGCCCCAGGATCACCGGCATGTCGCCCGTGAAGTCGATGGCGCCGATGGCGTAAGCGTTGTCGTGGATGTTGGACGGATGCAGGCCGGCTTCACCGCCATCGGTCCGCGCCCATTGAGGTCGCGGCCCCACCAGACGCACGCCGGTCCGGCTGGAGTTGTAGTGGATCTCCCAGTCTGTGTCGAAGAAGACGGCAATGTCCTCGTCCTGAAAGAAGTCCGGGGCGCCATGGGGGCCATAGAGCACACCGATGTCCCAATGGCGACCCACGGTGGGCACGGCCTCCGCAGACACGGCCCGGCCTGGGGTCCCCGCACCGGGCTGGGCCAGATGCAGCACGTCCCCCACACGCAGGTTGCGCCCACCATGGCCACCAAACTGACCCAAGGTGAATGTGGCCCGGCTGCCCAGGTAGAGCGGGGTGTCCAACCCGCCCCCGACGGCCAGGTAAATGCGGCAGCCTACTTCGGCTCGCCCGATGGCCAGGGTGCTGCCCGCCGGGATCGCGTGGCTTTGCCACAAGGCCAGCGGCTGGCCATCCAGCATCACGCTGACCGGCGCACCGGTCACGGCAATCACTGCGGCGGTGTTGAACTTGAGCGTGGGCCCTTGCAAGGTGCATTCCAGCGTGGCGGCGTCGGCCGCATTGCCCACCAACTGGTTGGCCACGCGGTGCGCATAAGCATCCATCGGGCCAGATGGGGGCACGCCCACATCCCAATAGCCCTGGCGACCCGGCCAGTCCTGCACGGCCGTCTGCACGCCCGCCGCCATCACTTCGATGGTGTCGGGCTGGTAGCTCAGTTCACTCAGGAAGCGGGTGACCTGGCGGCCTTCGCGAAACACCGGATGCCGCACCACATGACGCAAGTAGCCCAGATTGGTTTCGATGCCGGCCACACGCGTGTCGGCCAGGGCCGCATCCAGCTTGCGCAAGGCGGCATCACGGTTCTCGGCGGTGACGATGATCTTGGCCAGCATGGGGTCGTACCAGGCGGGGACATCGGTGCCGCGCTCGACCCAGCTGTCCACCCGGGCCTCGGCGGGAAAGTGCACGTCGGTCAGCAAGCCCGCGCTGGGCTGGAAGGCGCGGGCCGGATCTTCGGCATAGAGGCGAACCTGAATGGAGGCGCCTTGGGGTGTCGTCACCAGTGAGGACAACGGAGGCAGGCCCCCCGAGGCCAGTTGCACCATCCACGCCACCAGATCGACGCCAAACACCTGCTCGGTGACACCGTGCTCGACCTGCAAGCGGGTGTTCACCTCCAGGAAATAGAAGTCGCCCGTGTCGGCGTCGTAGACGAACTCGACCGTGCCGGCCGAGCGATAGGACACGGCCTGAGCCAGGCGAACCGCGGTCTCGTGCAAAGACTGCCGCTGGCCCTCGGTCAAGCCGGGTGCGGGGGTTTCTTCGATGACCTTCTGGTTGCGGCGCTGGACCGAGCAATCGCGCTCGCCCAGGGCCAGCACCTGCCCTTGGCCATCGCCGAACACCTGCACCTCGATGTGGCGGGCGCGTTCGACAAACTTCTCCATGAACAGGCCGGCGTCTTTGAAGTTGGCCGAGGCCAGTCGCTGGACCGAAGCGAAGGCCTCGGCCACGTCATCCGCACTGCGCAGCAGGCGCATGCCAATGCCCCCGCCACCGGCCGTGCTCTTGAGCATGACGGGGTAGCCGATGCGCGCGGCTTCCTGCAGGGCATGGTCCACATCGTTCAGCAAGCCCGAGCCGGGCAACAAGGGCACCGCATTGGCCTGGGCCAGTTCGCGCGCCGTGTGCTTGAGACCGAAAGCCCGCATTTGCGCAGCAGTGGGGCCGATGAAGGCGATACCAGCGGCCTCACACGCCTCGGCAAAGCCCGGGTTCTCGGAGAGAAAGCCGTAGCCGGGGTGCACGGCTTGCGCCCCGCTTTCGCGTGCGATGCGCAGGATCTCGTCGGCGCGCAGGTAGCTGTCTGCGGCCGGGGCCGGTCCGACGCAATAGGCCTCGTCGGCCTCGCGCACATGACGGGCACTCGCGTCGGCCTCGGAGTAGACCGCCACGCTCTGGATGCCCAGCTTTTTCAGCGTGCGGATGATGCGGCAGGCAATGGCGCCCCGGTTGGCGATGAGTACCTTGGTGAACATGCTGTCCTGGTGCGGGCCGTCCCGCAATGAGGTGTCGCGCGGCGGGTCGTCCTGCCGGCCATGTGCCCTCAAGGGCTCAGACGGGATCCCACACCAGCAGCTGGATGGGCGTGGGGTTGTAGGCGTTGCACGGGTTGTTGAGCTGGGGGCAGTTCGAAATCAGCACCCACACATCCATCTCGGCCCGCATCTCGACGTACTTGCCGGGGCCGGAGACCCCATCGTCAAACTTCAGGCCCCCGTCGGCCGTGACGGGCACGTTCATGAAGAAGTTGATGTTGGGCACCAGATCGGCCTTGCCCAGCCCGATGTCGGCATGCTGCAAGGCGATCAGGTAGTTGTCGCGGCAGCTGTGCATGAACTTCTTTTGCAGGGCGTAGCGCACGGTGTTGCTCTCGGCCGCGCACGCGCCACCGAGCGTGTCGTGACGCCCGCAGGTGTCGGCCACGATGGTGAGCATGGCGCGCCCCTCGCTGCTGTAGAGCACCGACCCGGTGGTCAGGTAGATGCCGCCCTGGCGCAGCATGGTGTCGGTGGCACTGTAGTGCTCGGCCAAGTCGTCGCTGCTGTAGAAGATGACGTCGGCGGCCTGATTGCCCTCAAGGTCCACGATGCGCAGGGTCTGGCCTTGCCGAACCTGAAACAGAATGGGCTCGCCGGCCGGGTGGCGCTGATTGAGCACGGCCTGAGCCGGGTCCAGGGCGCTTTCTTGAATGCGGATGGCTGTCGCGGTCATGGCGCCTCCTTCACAGGTAGAACTGATCGGTGTTGTGGTGCGCCCGGGCGTTTTCACCACGGAACAGACGGCAGTGGTCATCGGCCGGCGCCGGGCCGCTGCGCCAGGCCACGACCCCGACCTTGCCGGGGACATAGCGCGTGGCCGGATCCAGGGGATGCGGGGCCGCGGACACCGCCACGATCAGATCCATGTCGCAACGCAATTCCACGCTGTCACCGGGCTGAACATGGTCGGGCGCAAAGTGGAACCGGCCTTCGTCATCGACCGAGACCTTGCTGAACAGATTGACCGGTGCGATCAAATCGCGACGGCTCAGGCCATGCTTGCCGATTTCGATGAGCAGGCCATCCTTGCCCGATCGGTACATGGCATTGCGGTATTGCTCAAAGCGGTGCTCGCCGTATTGCGAGGCCATGCGCTCGTTGTCGAGCAAGGCACCCAGCGGGTCATGCCACCCTACGCTGTCATGCGTGAAGCTGGCCATGGCGCGGCCCATGTCGCTCATGAGCACATGGCCTCGTGTGTAGTGCGCCGTATGCTGGGCCTTGAGCGAGTCGGGCATGTTGTAGCGCTCCAGCGGACTGTGGGCGGCATACAGCACCACGCTGACATTGGCACCGGCGTCCAGCGCGACAAAGCGCAAGCGGGTGCCACGGCGCACGCGCCAAGACCAATGACCACCACCCGGCATGCGTTCAGACCACAGGATGGCATCAGCGGGCACACCCGCCAGGGCGTTCACAGGGAACTGCTGCCAGTGCGCCAGCGCATCCACCGGCGCAGAAGCGGGGGGGTTGGCGGCAGCCGTTGTGAGGGAATCGGCAACGTCAGAGGACACAGTCAGGCTCCTTGGAGGTGGACAAAGTGCGAGAGACACCTGTGCGGATGCACAAGATCTCCCGGGCTTTTGTCCCTCCGTGGAGCTGCGTCGCCGCAGCCGACCGCTCTCGGACCAGACCATCAGGCTGGCGACCACGCCTGACACGGAACCCTAGCGGTCATTCAGCGATGCACCACCAACGGGCACAAGGCTGCTCTCACCTTCAATCATGCAAAAACGGTGCCAACACTACTCCACCTCCTCGTCCCAGCTCACCACTTCCAGGGCCGCCGCCACGTGGATGCGCTGCTCGGCCAGCGGTCGGGGCAACAGCTCTTCGGCCTTGGCCAGACGCCGCAGCAGCGTGTTGCGGTGTGTGTGGAGCAGATCGGCCGCCTCCGTCACATTGCACCCGCAGCGCAGATAGGTGAGCAGGGCGCGCCGCAAGGGGGCCGGCGCCGTGGCCAGATCGCCCAAGGTGTCGCCCACGAACCGACGGGTGGCATCGGCGTCGTGCATCATCAGCGACACCAGTCGCACCATGTCAAAGCTCACCACCCGCTCGGACGTGTGCAAGCGCCCCAACAGACGTTGTGTCGTCAAGGCCTGTAAGTGACTTCGCCGAAATCCGTCCACGCCCTGACCGCGCGCCCCGATCGCCACACGCACCCCCGGCAAGGGACGAATCGCCTGGCGCAGTTGCGCGAGATCGGGCTCGTGGTCTGCCGTCATCCACACCCACAAGGTCCCGGCATTGGCCAGCACGGTGAGCCGATCACGACTCGCCCCGCACCGCGCCAAGGCCTCGGCCGCCGCTTCGAGCGTTTGCAGCTCGGTCCCGGCCTCCTCGCTCCACAGCACCGCAGCATGGTGGGTCTGTCCCAGCACATAGGCCAGCCGCTGACTGGCCTGCTGGGCATCCACCGCACGGCCTTCCAGGATGCGGGTCACCAGCTCGCGGCGATCCACGTGTGTGCCACGCATCAGCGCCTCGCGCTCGGCCTGCATGAAGGCCGCAATCTGCATCATCGTGCCGTCAATGAAGCCCGCGATCGACCGCGCCGACACCACCAGCAACTCTTGCAACTCCGTGGGGTCAGCGGTCAGTGAGAACGCAATGTTCATCCACAGCTGCCAGGCCGTGTTCTGCACCGAGCGAGAGCTGTTGAACGCCAGATCCGTAGCCCCTCGCCGCACCAGCTCCCGCGCGTTGTCGAGCATGTCGGGAGACACATGGGGAGCCACCGGCACCCCAGGCTGATCGATGTTGGACACCGCCCAGTGCATGAGACTGGCGCGCGTGGCACGGCGCGTGGCCGCCATCAGCACCGGGTCTTCGTCAATCGGGCGACGACCTTCCGCCGCCAGGCTCGCCTGCTCGATTTCCTCCAGCCAATCCGGCGGCGCATTGAGGGCGATCTCGGCACCCTTGCTCAACAAGGCCCGCACACGGGGCGAAGGGGTCTCCCACTGCGCAGCGGTGGCCGCAAACGGATTGATGGCATTCATGGCAAACGACCGGCTCCCCGGGAAAGTCCCAGGGCACGCCATCGTGCGGGCGCCCCAGGAGAGTGGTGCATATCGCCTCACTCAGTCAACAGATCGGTGCACTTTATACCTTGCCGCACTTGATGTCGCTCAACATCATCCGGTTTTCATTAGCCCAGGCTTTGTTGTCGAAGGAGTCGCCCTTGTCCGTCCATCCCTTTCCCAGCGTGGAACACGTCGATGTGCTGATCATCGGTGCCGGTCTGTCCGGCATCGGACTGGCGTATTACCTCCAGCGCGACCAGCCGGGCAAGACCTTCGCGCTCCTCGAATCCCGCGCCACCTCCGGGGGCACCTGGGACCTGTTTCGCTACCCCGGCATCCGCTCCGACTCGGATCTGCACACCTTTGGCTACGAGTTCAAGCCTTGGGTGAACGAGAAGTCGATCGCCGATGGCCACGACATCCTGGCCTACCTGCGCGAGACCGCCACCGAAAACGGCATCGACCGCAAGATCCGCTATCAGCACAAGGTCGTCCGTGCCGCGTGGTCCACGCCCGAGGCCCGCTGGACCGTCGACATCGAACGCACTGACACCGGCGACCGCCACACCATGACCTGCAAGTGGCTGTTCTCGTGCGCGGGCTACTACCGCTACGACCAGGGTTTCACGCCCCGCTTTGACGGCATCGAGCGCTTTCAGGGCCAGGTCATCCACCCGCAACACTGGCCAGAGAACCTGGACTACCGCGGCAAGCGCGTGGTGGTCATCGGCTCGGGCGCCACGGCGGTCACCCTCATCCCGTCCATGGCCAAAGACGCCGGCCACGTGACCATGCTGCAGCGCACGCCCACCTATGTGATGAGCTTGCCCTCCAAGGACCCCATTGCCTTGCTGCTGCGCAAGGTGTTCTCGGACGAGCGGGCCTACGCCCTGACGCGCCGCAAGAACATCGCCCTGCAGCGCGGCATCTGGCGCTTCTGTCAGAAGTACCCCCGTGCAGCGCGGCGCATCATCCGCTTCGCCAACGCCCGGGCGCTGCCCGCCGGCTATCCGGTGGACACCCACTTCAATCCGCCCTACAGCCCGTGGGAGCAGCGCCTGTGCGCCGTGCCCGATGGCGATCTGTTCAAGACCATCAAGCAAGGCAAGGCCTCGGTGGTCACCGACCACATCGACACCTTCACCGCCCAGGGCATCCAGTTGAAGTCGGGGCAGCACCTGCAAGCCGACATCATCGTCACGGCCACCGGACTGAATCTGCAGTTGTTCGGTGGCATCGAGCTGACGGTGGACGGCCAGCCAGTGGACCTGTCCACCAAGGTGGCCTTCAAGGGAATGATGCTCAGCGACCTGCCCAACTTCGGTTTCATCGTGGGCTACACCAACTCGTCATGGACGCTCAAGGTCGGCCTGCTGAGTGAACACTTCTGTCGCGTGCTGGCCTACATGGACCGCCACGGCCATGCCATCTGCCGCCCCCGCCTGCCTCAGCCCGACATGCCCACGCGGCCCTTGCTCGACTTTGGCGCAGGCTACGTGCAACGCGCCATGAAGTGGCTGCCCCGACAGGGCACCACCGGCCCCTGGGTCATGGCCATGGACGTCCAGCACGATGCCGAGGTCCTGCGCCAAGGCCCGGTCGAAGATCCCTGCCTGCGCTTTGAACGCGCCGCGACGTCGTCCACGCAGACCCCCGCCATGAAGGCGGCCGCCAACGCCTGATCCCCGCGCCCACATCACAAGAGGAGACTGCCATCATGTCCCACCCCTCCGAGCACAACCCGCACATCGTGCCCCGTGAAAAGCTGGACTTCGGACTGGACCAGGCCATCCCGAAGTACTGGCTGGGCGGCGATGCATTCAAGACCCGTCTGTTCGACGCGATGTCGACCATCTTCCCAGAAGGCGAGCGCTTCTTCATCTCGTGCGTGCGGGACTTCCGCGACCAGGTCACCGACCCGCACCTGAAACGTGAGATCAAGGACTTCATCCGTCAGGAAGGCCAGCACGGCATCATCCACAACCAGTTCAACGACCACCTGCGCCAGCAAGGCATCAATGTTGACCGACTGGAACGCGCCACCCGCGACTGGCTGTTCGACTTCCTGCGCAAGCACCTGCCACGCAAGCACACACTGGCCATCACTGCCGCCTCCGAGCACCTGACGGCCATCATGGCCGAGGCCATGTTCGAGCGCCGCGATGTCATGGGCGCCGCCGACCCACGCATGTTCGCCATGTATGCCTGGCACGCCATGGAAGAGATGGAGCACAAGGCCGTCGCCTATGACGTGATGCAGAAAGTGGCCGGTGTGGGCTACCTGCGCCGCGTCATCACCCTGCTGGAGGTCACCTTCTTCTTCAACCTGCGCATGCTCAGCTACACCAACTACATGCTCCGAAAGGACCGCTTCAGCCGCTGGGAACGCGCCAAGCTGTTCGCCAAGGGCATGTGGTGGCTGTACGGCTACCAAGGTCTGTTCAGCAGCTGCTGGCGCGCCTACCTGCGTTACTACAAGCCCGGCTACCACCCGTGGCAAGAGCCTCCCGTGGCGAGCTACGGCGTCTGGCTCGACACCTTCAATCGCACCGGCGATCCGGTCGAGGCAGGCCGCGTGGTGTACAAATCGGCACTCGTTTAACTGATCAAATTACAAAATACGGGGCAACCCCGCATCAGCGGGGGGCGCGTTCTGTCAAAACTGACGGTTTATCACCCCCGCCCGCACAAAGTGTGCACTTTGTCTCAGTAGATACCAGCAACCCAAACGGGTGTTTGAATTTCAGACTGGTTGGCACAACAACGTGAAGGAGCCAACCATGTCCCTGAGATCTCTCGTGCTGGCCGCCGCCAAAACCCTCGGTGCCAGCCTGTTGTTCAGCGCTGCCGCCGCTCAGGCTGCCTACTTCCAGTGGGAAACCATCGAGCTGCCGGCCTCGTCCGGCGCCACCTGCGGCAACGGCACGCCCTACCGCTTCTTCGTGAATCGGACGCCCTTCACCAGCAAAACCGTGGTGATGTTCGAAGGGGGCGGCGCCTGCTGGGATCAAGGGGCCTGCAAAGGCGGCACGCTGCTGGATGCCGTCAACCCGGATGGCATCCCTGCCAACTACATGACGGACTTCAACCGTCAGGCACACTGGGGTCTGGTTACCCCGTTCACGACCCGCATCAACCCCTTCCAGGCGGCTCAGACACAAAGCTGGAACATCGTCTACCTGACCTACTGCACCGGTGACGTCCACACCGGCAACAAGTCGGTCATCTATGACAACGTCGATCCGACCAAGCCCATGGTGTATTCGCACAAGGGCATGGTCAACGCTCAGGCCGTGGCCAAGTGGATGGCCACCAACCTGCCACGCCCTGCGCACCTGCTGCTGACCGGCTTCTCGGCCGGAGGCGTCGGCTCGACCGCGCTGTATCCGTCTTTCCGTGAAGCCATCAACCCCAAGAAGATGGCGCTGCTGGCCGATGCCGGCCCGCTGTTTGACGTGCCGCGCAACGCCACCCCCGAGCAAGCGCCCTCCGTGCTGCTGCACAACAAGATCCGCGACGTCTGGGGCCTGGACGGTGCCAATGGCCTGGTCACACAGCTGATCAGCAAGTACCCCGGTGCAGGCTCGATCGACAACCTGGGCTCCATCACCAGTGGCCTGGGCAAGCTGTACCCCAATGACCGGATTGGCTACGCCGTGGCACAGGAAGATGCCATCTTCTCGGCCTTCTCGTACCAGAAGTTCTTCCCCGAGATTGCCAATGCCAGCAGCGACGATCAGCGTCTGTCCCTGCTCAATGCCAAGTGGCGCCAGGAAATCACCGGCTGGCTCAACATGATGGCGCCCTACAGCAACGTGGGCTACTACGTGCCCAACTGGCGTGAGCTGAACCACGCCCACTGTCTGACCATCGTGACCTTTGGTGGCACCAGCATTGCCGAGAAGAACCTCAACTCGGTGGGCACCTTCCTCGACAACCTGCTCGATGGCAGCGGCCCGGTCATGCGCGCATTTGAAAACAACCGCTCGCACGCCCGCGTGCTGCTCAGCGACATGCTGGCGGACCTGCTGGCCAAGATCCTGCCGATCTGATCCAGCAACCTGACACGCAAGCCCTCTGCCTGCCGCACGCACAGAGGGCTTGCGTCATGCAAAAGCGCACATTTCTGATCTGCCCCCCACCGCCCATGACATGCCAACTCATAGAATGAAGACGCACTGATCGATTGACGGACCGCGGACAAGACGTCTACAGCGTCGGATCGACAAAGTCGCCGCATCGCTCATGGACATCGTCTTTCTTTTCTATGGACTGGCCTTCTTGTTGCTGGGTGTGGTGCTCGTCATCTGGCCCCGACAAGACAGTCGTTTTGCCCTGGCCCGACTCCTGCCCTGGCTGACCGCCTTTGCGTTTGCCCACGGCATCCTTGAGTGGACCGATCTGTGGCGGGTGGTGCGTGGCGATCCGGCGTGGCTCACCCTGGCGCGTCCCTATCTGCTGCTGGGTTCTTACGTCGCGCTGTACGAGTTCGGGCGTCGCCTGCTGAAAGAAGCCCTGCCCAGCCCGTCCGCGGTGGTGCGCGGCGCCCTGTCCCCCTGGATGCACCTGCTGCTCTTGTCCGCCGTGGTCGTCGGACCCGCATGGGGCAGCGTGCACGCGCGTGATCTGGCCATCTGGTCACGCTATGTCTATGGCAGCACCGCCTCGCTCATCACGGGCGTGGGCTTTCTGACCTACTGCCACCATCGCATCCAGCCCTCACTGGAATCCGAGGACTTCCGCATCATCTGGCGAGGCTGTGTGTCCGCTGGCCTCGCCTTTGTGGCCTACGCCCTGTTGGGTGGATGGATCGTCCCTGCCGCCGACTGGGGCTTGCCCGCTCACGTCAATCAAGACACCTTCCAGGCCGCCACAGGGGTGCCCGTGCAGTGGTTCCGCGCTGGCTGCGCCGTGATCATTGCCGTGGCGGTGACTTTCATCTTGCGCGTGTTCCATGTTGAGCGCGCAGAGCACCTGAACAACGCGCTGGACAAGACCGAAGCCGCCCGGGCTCGCCTGGAGCAACTGGGTCGGCACAACCGCCTGCTGCTGGAATCGGTGGCCGAAGGCATTTTTGGGGTGGACCAACACGGGCTGGTGACCTTCATCAATCCTGCTGCCTTGTCCATGTTCCGTTGCGATGCGGCCGATCTGCTGGGCCAGCCCATGCACGGACTGACCCACTATGCGCATGCCGACGGCAGCCCCTTCCCCGTAGAGGGCTGCCCCACCCACCTCACGCTGCACGACGGTCAGCCCCGCCATGTGCCCGACGACTGCTTCTGGCGCCGGGATGGCACCGCCTTCCCCGTGTCCTACTACACCGCACGCGTGCAAGAGGGCGGAGACGTGGTCGGTGCCGTGGTGGTGTTCGAAGACATTTCCGCGCGCAAGCTGGCCGAAGCCGAACTGGCCCAGCATCGCGAGCATCTCGAAAAGCTGGTGACCCAGCGCACCGCCGAGCTCCAGGCTGCCGAGGCCTACAGCCGCTTGTTGCTCGACGCCTCGGCCAGCGGCCTGTACGGCATCGACACCGATGGGTGCCTCACCTTCATCAACGATGCAGCCTGCCAGATGCTGGGTTACACCAAAACCCAACTGATCGGCCGCCCCGTGCATGCCACGCTGCACCACACGCACGCCGATGGCACCCACTTCCCGGCCGAGTCCTGTCCCATGCTGCTGGCCCTGCACCGCGGCGCGGCAGTGAGCAATGACGACGACACCTTCTGGTGTGCCGATGGCAGCCCCTTGCCTGTCGCGTCGGCCACACGCCCCATGGTGCGAGATGGCGAGATCGTCGGCGCGGTGGTCAGCTTTGTCGACACCCGTCAGCGCAAGCTGGCCGACGAGGCGCGCAGCCGCGCCCTAGCCGAGGCCGAGCGCCTGGTCCGCGTCAAGAGCGAGTTCCTCGCCAACATGTCGCACGAGATCCGCACCCCGCTCAACGCCATCCTGGGCATGGCCTATCTGGTGCGACGCTCGGGTGTCACACCGGAACAAGCCGAACGCCTGAGCAAGATCGACATCGCGGGTCAACACCTGCTCGAAATCATCAATGCCATCCTCGATCTGGCCAAGATCGAGGCGGGCAAGTTCGAACTGGCAGACACCGATGTGAATGTGGCCAGCATCGTGGCCAATGTGGCCTCCATACTGGTGGACCGGGCTCAGGCCAAGCACGTCGATCTGGTCGTGGAAACACGCCCCATGCCGCACCCGCTGCGCGGGGACCCCGGCCGACTGCAACAGGCCTTACTCAACTTCGCCACCAACGCGGTCAAGTTCACGCATCAGGGCCGGGTCACCCTGCGCGCGCACGTGCAAAGCGAAACAGCCACCGACGTACTGGTTCACCTGGAAGTCGAGGACACCGGCATCGGCATCGCCCCCGAGGTACTGCCCAACCTGTTCTCGGCCTTCGTGCAGGCCGACGGCACCAGCACCCGGCAGTACGGCGGCACAGGCCTGGGTCTGGCCATCTCCAAGAGCTTTGCTGAAATGATGGGGGGCGACGTCGGCGTGCGCAGCACGGTCGGCCAGGGCAGCAACTTCTGGATGAACGTGCGACTGAAAAAGGGCGCCGCACGCGTGCACCCTGGTCTCGCCGGGCAGTCCAGCACATCCCCTGAACGGATGCTGGCCACCCAGCACCGCGATCGCCCCATCCTGCTGGTGGAAGACGAGCCCATCAACCGGGAGATGACCCTGGACTTGCTGGCCGACACGGGCCTGCGCATCGACGTGGCCGAAAACGGTCAAAAGGCCGTCGAGCGGGCCAGCCAGACACGCTATGACGCCATCCTGATGGACGTTCAGATGCCGGTGCTGGACGGCTACGAGGCCACGCGCCAGATCCGGGCACTCCCCGGCGGCCACGCGGTGCCCATCATCGCCATGACGGCCAACGCCTTCGTGGAAGACAAGACCCATTGTCTGGATGCGGGCATGGACGACTTCATCGCCAAGCCCGTGGATCCCGACATGCTTTACCGCACCTTGCTCAACTGGCTGTCACGCTGATCACGGCGCCATCGACGGACGCTCGGCCAAGCGTGCGCGCCAGCGCATCAGGTTCGGGTGGGCCTCGGTCAGTTTGACCTTGACCACCCGGGCGAAGTCCACGGCCACCACAGCGGTGACATCGGCCACCGTCAGGCGGTCCGTGGCGATGTAGTCTCGCCCCGCCAGGCGGGCATCCAGATCATCGAAGAAAGTCTGCACACGTTGCAGACCCCGCTCCGCCAGCGCCGGAATCTGCGGGTAGTTCACCGGACCGGGCAGGGCACGGTTGGCCATCGCGGGGTTGCCATTACGAAACGCTTCGGCCACCGCCAGCAAGCCCTCGAACTCCATCTTCCAAGACCAATAGGCCACTTCGGCCTTTTCCAGCGGGGTCACGCCCATCAGCGGCGGCTCGGGAAACTGTGCGTCCAGGTAGGCGGCAATCGAGGCGTTGTCGGTCAGCACCACGCCCTCGTCCGTGCGCAAGGCCGGCACGGTGCATTGCGGGTTGATGGCCCGAAACGCGTCGCTCATCTGCTCGCCCGTGCGCAGGTCCACCTGCACCGTCTCATAAGGCACGCCCTTTTCGGCCAGCAGGATGCGGGCGCGGCGGGGGCTGGGCGCGGTCGCGCAGTCATACAGCGTGATGGTCATGCGAGCTTGTCCTGTGTGCGGGTGTCAAAGTCGGAAGCGTCATGCCGCTCGAGCAACTGGCTGGCCGGATCGCCCCAAGCCCGATTGACCTTGCGTCCCCGCTTGACCGCCGGGCGCTGGGCAATCTCGTCTGCCCAGCGGATGACGTGGGTGTAGTCCTGCACCTGCAGAAACTCGCCGGCCTCGTACAACTGGCCTTTGGCCAGGGCCCCGTACCAAGGCCAGATGGCCATGTCGGCAATCGTGTAGTCGTCGCCCACCATGTAGCGGCGCTCGGCCAGATGGCGGTTGAGCACGTCCATCTGACGCTTCACCTCCATGGCATAGCGGTCGATGGCGTACTCGATCTTGACGGGTGCATAGGCATAGAAGTGCCCGAAGCCCCCGCCCAGAAAAGGCGCACTGCCCATCTGCCAGAACAACCACGACAGGCACTCGGCCCGCTGGGCCGGCGCCGTGGGCAAGAACGCCCCGAACTTTTCGGCCAGGTAGGTGAGGATGGCGCCCGACTCGAACACCCGGATGGGCTCGGGTCCGCTGCGGTCCATCAGCGCCGGAATCTTGGAGTTGGGATTGACCTCGACAAAGCCCGAACCGAACTGGGCGCCTTCGTTGATCGGAATGATCCAGGCGTCGTACTCGGCCCCGCTGTGGCCCAAGGCCAGCAACTCTTCCAGCATCACCGTCACTTTCACGCCATTGGGCGTGCCCAGCGAGTACAGCTGCAAAGGGTGCCGCCCCACCGGCAAGGCCTTCTCGTGCGTCGGCCCGGCCACCGGGCGATTGATGTTGGCAAACTTGCCGCCGCTGCCTGGCGTCCAGGTCCAGACGGCGGGTGGGGTGTAGTCTTGCGGGTCGCTCATGTGTGCTCCTTCAAGGCGGCGCATGCTGCGCCCATTTTTTTCGTACTCAGTATCAGACATTCGCATGTTTCAAGCCCTGCTCGACGCCATTGCCCACATGACGCTGTCCACCGATGCGCAGCGGGTGTTCCATGGTCGGGGCGGCCGCCATCCGGGTTGCGAGCAATGGACCCTCGACCTGTACCCCCCGGTCTGCCTGCTCACGAGCTACCAGGCGGTGAGCCCCGACGAACTGGCGCCCATCGAAGCCGCGCTGCAGGCACGCTGGGCACAGTTGTGCCCCGGTGAGCCGCTGAACCTGGTCTTCCAGCACCGCGACGAGGTGCGCGCCCACACCGAACTGCGCCAGGGCACCGTCCCCGAACCGCACACCATGACCGAGCACGGCAGCCGGTTCAACGTTCACCTGCTGCGTGGCTTCAATCACGGGCTGTTTCTCGACATGGCCGAGGGCCGCCGCTGGGTGCGTGAACACGTGGCGGCCCACCGCACGACCGCGTCGTCGTTCAAGGTGCTCAACCTGTTTGCCTACACCTGTGCCTTTTCGGTGGCCGCCCTGCAAGGTGGCGCCAGCCAGGTCATCAATGTCGACATGGCCAGCGGGCCCCTGTCGATCGGGCGTCAGAACCACCAACTCAACGGCGTGCAAGACGGGGCCACCTTTCTGGCACACGACATCTTCAACTCCTGGGGCAAGATCAACCGCCTCGGCCCGTATGACCTCGTCATCATGGACCCACCGGCCTATCAAAAAGGCAGCTTCATCGCCGAGAAGGACTATGCCCGGCTGATGCGCCGCCTGCCGGACCTGCTCGCCCCAGGCGGCCACGCCCTGCTGTGCCTGAACTCACCCAAGCTGGGCCCCGACTTTCTGATGGACCAGATGGCCATCGAAGCGCCCAACCTGCGCTACGTGACCCGCCTGCGCAACCCCGAGGCCTTTGCCGATGCCACCCCGGATCGGGCCCTGAAGGTGCTGGTCTATCAGGCCGTCACGGCGCCACCTTGCGCTTGAGCGCCCGCGCAATCGGCTGCGGCAAGCTGGCCAGCGAGCTCAGCACATGCGGCAGCAATTTGAGCTTGAGCCCGGCAAAGGCATTGGGCACCACGGCTTCGATGAGGTGCGGACCGGGGGTGCGCAAGGCGTACTCCAGGGCCGCCACAAACTCTTCGGTGGTGGTGGCGCGCACCGAATGCACCCCCATGCTGTTGCCCATCTGAACGAAGTCCAGCCCCGGACTGCCCAAGTCCAGTTGTGAACGCGCCTTGTCCCCCTTGCCTGCGGCCCCCACGCGCTGCAGTTCCACATTCAGAATGGCGTAGGACTTGTTGTTGAAGATGATGTTGGTCACATTCAACTTTTCACGCGCCATGGTCCACAGCGCCTGAATCGTGTACATCGCCGAGCCATCCCCGCTCAAGGCCACCACAGGTCGATCCGGGCAGGCAATGGCCGCGCCCACCGCCGTCGGCAAGCCCTGACCAATGGCCCCACCTGTCAGGGTCAACACATCATGGCGAGGCGCCCCCCGCGTGAAGCTCGGCAGCATCACACCCGAGGTTTGCGCTTCATCCACGATGATGGCGTGCTCGGGCAACAGGGCCCCCACCGCCTTGCACACCTTTTCAGCCGTCAGCTTGCCGCGCGGACGATCCGGGCGCACCGCCTCTTGCAAGGCCGGCGACAAGGACGCTGCGCCCAGGTGCTGTACCAGCTTGCGCAAGCTGCCTTCGGCATCGTCCTGGAAGCCCGCCAGGGTGTGAACCTGGCAGCCGTCAGGCACCAGGTAGCTCTTCTTGCCGGGGTAGGCGAAAAAGGACACCGGCGCCTTGGCATCGACCAGAATCAGGTGATCCAGCCCCGCCAACTGCACCGAGGCCAGCTCGGCCAGATAGGCAATGCGCTCCACATGCGGCAAGCCTGCTCCCCGCTCGATGCGGGTCGGAAACACCTCGGCATACAGCTTGGTCCCGGTCTTGGCCGCGATGCGGCCTGCGGCCATCAGCGCAGGCTCACGCAATGAGCGTCCACCCAGCAAGATGGCGGTCTTTCCTCCACTTTGCAAGGCGCGCGCAATGGCGGCCACCGTGTCGTCACTCGCCTTGGGTGGCGAGGGCAAGACCGGCAACTTGGCCGGCATCCCACCTTCGCCCCATGACACATCGGCCGGCAGGATCAAGGTCGCCACCTGGCCCTCGGGCCCCATGGCCGCCACCACGGCATCGACGGCATCGCGGCACAGCGTGTCGGTGCTCTGCGACGTTTTCACCCACTTCGACACATTGCGCGCCACGGTTTCGATGTCGGACTGCAGTTGCGCGTCGTACTGAACATGGTAGGTCGCATGGTCGCCCACGATGTTGACGATGGGCACCTTGCCCTTGCGTGCGTTGTGCAGGTTGGCCAGGCCATTGCCCAACCCGCAGCCCAGGTGCAGCAGGGTCGCCGCCGGCTTGTCGGCCATGCGGGCATAGCCATCGGCCGCCCCGGTGGCGACGCCTTCAAACAAAGTCAGCACCGCACGCATGCTGGGCTCGTTGTCCAGCGCGGCCACAAAGTGCATCTCCGAGGTGCCGGGGTTGCTGAAACACACACGGATCCCGGCATCCACCAGGGTCTTCATCAAAGCTTGTGCACCGTTCATGGTGAGTTCCTCGTTTCCAAGTGAGAAGGCTGGATGTCGGCCACAGACCGCACCCCCGCCAAAGTCATGGCCAGCAGCAGCTCGCGCTGCCAGCGTGTCAACAGGTCCTGCACGCCGGCTTCCCCGGCGGCGGCCAGCGCCCAGATCCAGGGACGCCCAATCAGTACGCCCTTGGCGCCCAGCGCCAGCGCACGAAACACATCCACGCCGCTGCGAATGCCGCCATCGACCAGCACCTCGGTCTGTGCGCCCACCGCCTGCACGATGGCGGGCAGCTTGGCCGCGGTCGACATCACGCCATCCAGCTGGCGGCCGCCATGGTTGGACACGATCAGCCCTTGCACGCCTGCGCGAACGGCAGCCTGCGCATCGGCCACATCCAGAATGCCTTTGAGCAGCAAGGTGCCCGGCCACCGATCTCGCAGCCAGGCGATGTCATCCCACGTCACGCGGGGATCAAACTGGCTGTCTACCCACGCCTTGAAGGCGTCCATGTCGCGTGCACCGGGTACCTGATCGGTCAGGTTGCCGAAGCTCAGGGGCTGGCCCCGCATCGCCACATCCCATAACCAGTGCGGATGTGACAGCACGCCGTGGGCCTTGATGAGGGCGGCCTTCATCCCTCCGGCGGACAAACCGTTGCGCGTATCGCGGTGACGCATGCCCGTCAAAGGCAGGTCCACGGTGAACACCAGCGTGCGGCAGCCCGCCTCCCAAGCGCGCTGCAACAGGGTCTGGACGATGCCCCGGTCTCGGATCATGTAGAGCTGAAACCACACGGGCTGGCTCGTGGCAGTGACCACTTCGTGCAAGGGACAGATGCCCACGGTGGACAAGGTGAAGGGCACGCCGACAGACTGCGCCGCACGGGCAGCCTGCACTTCGCCGCGCCGCGCCATCATCCCGGCCAGGCCCACGGGAGCCAACGCCACAGGCAGTCGGCACGCTTGCCCCGCCAAGGTCGATGAGGTGTCCACACCGTCCACATTGACCAGCACACGTTGACGCAAGGGCACTTGGGCCCAGTCGGCCACATTGGCCTGGAGGGTCTGTTCGTCGGTGGCACCGCCATCGATGTAATCGAACAGGAAGCCCGGCAAGCGCCGCTGGGCCAGCACGCGGTAGTCACCGGCTGTGGCGGGATACGACAAGGTGCGCATCATCACGCGCTCACCGCGTCGACCCGATGTCGCGGGCGGCGGCACGGGCGGTCAGGATGCAGCCAGGCAGGAAGGTCCCCTCCAGCGAACGCTTGCCGCTGGCCCCGCCGCCCCCGAAGCCGGCCGCTTCGCCCACGCAATACAGCCCCGACACCGGCTGCCCCGCACGGTCGAGCACGCGGCTTTGCAGGTCGGTCTGCAAACCACCCAGGCTCTTGCGCGTGATCAGCTGCATGTGGATGGCGATGTAGGGGCCTGCCCCCTTCATCTGCAAAGGCGCAGGATCACAGGTCCGCAACTTGTCCGGCCCCCATTGACGCGCATGCAGGATGCGACGGATCTGATCGTCGTTGTGAAGCTTGCTGCCGTTGGCAAAGTTGGCGTCAAAGGCATCGGCTGTGGCTTGCAGCACCGTCGGGTGCACATCCTGGGTGCCGTACAGAGACTGTGTCAGGGCATTCATCTGGCGCGCCAGCCCTTCCAGCGTGTCATCCACCAGGAAGTGCTTGCTCTCACGCTGCATCTGCCGCACCAGGCGATCATGGCTGGTCAACATCTCGTAAACAAAGCGCACGAACTGCTTGTCACGCACACGTGGGTTGTGCTCCGCCCCCGAGATGGCGAACTCCTTGGACGCAATCCGCCAGTTCATCAATTGCCAGGTGTAAGGCTTGTCCTGCGCGGCCACACGCTGGCACAACTCATGGGTGTCAAAGCCCGTGACCAAGGGCTCAGGCCCGATTCGACGACCGGCATGATCCAACCACAGCGCGGACTTGCACGGAATCAGCGACAGGCCATGCCCGTCAAAGTGCGGATGTGGATGAGGGATGCCTGCGGCATAGTTCCACATCTCGCCAGCATGGGTGATCTGCCCGCCCAACTCGTCTTCCACCAGGTGGTGCAGGGCGCCATCGGCAAAGGGGTGCGCGCCATTGAGCATGGCCGATGGGCGAGGGCGATGGACAGGCCAGTTCGCCACGGTTTCAGCGTGCGAGCCATTGATGCCCCCCATGGCCAGCACCACCACGGGTGCATCGATGCGGACTTCGGCCCCTGTCGCCTCGTTGCGGGCCACGGCGCCCGACAAGGCCCCCGCCGTGCGGGTCAACTCCGTCACACGGTGCCCGCTCAAGACTTGCAATCGCCCGCCCCGATCAGCGCCCTTCATGGCCGCGATCATGCAGCGCGTCAGCTCGCGTGAGGTCCCCCAGACGATGTGATAGCGCGGCACGCTGTTGCCGTTGCCGAACCGCCCGCGCTCCACCCAGTTCACCGCCGGCATGAACTTGAGTCCGTGGGACACCAGCCAGTCGTACACCTCGGTGCGCGAGTGCTGCACGTAATACTCGGCCCAGCGGCGTGGCCACGTGTCGTCGGCCGCCAACTCGCCAAAACGCAGCCAGTCCTGCAGGGCACGCTCAGGCGTGTCTGGAATCTTCATGCGGGCCTGCAAGGGCGTCCCCACCAGGGCCATGCCCCCGAAGGCCCACAGCGCCAGCCCGCCCAGACGCTCGGGGGTGTCTCGGTCCACCACCGTCACATGCTGCCCGGCACGCAGGCACTCCAGGGCCGTGACGATGCCCGCCAAGCCCCCGCCCACCACCAGCACATCTGTCCGCAAACTCGAAGCCATGAGACGCCTTCCTCACTCAGCAAAGTGGCTGCCACGTTATCGATTTATCATCCCCAACCATTGACCAACAAGGACAACGCAATTGACTTTGCAGGCCACCGTTTCAATGAGTTGGGTGCAGACCGTCTTGGGCGAGGCTCGCCGACAAGGTCTGGATGACGCCACGGTACTGGCAGCAGCCGGCATCCGACAAGAGGAGTTAACGAGGGAACGATGGCCGATTGACCACATCACGCGGCTGTGGCGGGCGGCCGCCCGCTTGTCCCATGACCCTGGCTTTGGCCTGAAAGCCGGCTCCTTGGTCGGTCCGGCCAGTTTCAACGTTGTCAGCTTCATCCTGCAGTCGGCGGCATCACTGCGACAGGCGCTCACGGTCATCCAGAAGTACCAGTCCCTCGTGTCCGACGGCGGTCGCTTCCAGCTGCTCGCCGGGGCCGATGCCAGCTGGCTGGTCTATCACCCGCGACAAGGCAATCTGGCCTTCAGCCCCCATCAACTCGAGGCCGTGCTGGCCGCCGTGGTGAGCGCCACGCAGTGGATCACCCATCAGCCCATCCGCCCCAGCCTCGTCCGCTTCAGCCATGAGCGCATTGGCCCCCTGGCGGGCTACCGGCAGGTGTTTGCCTGCCCCATTGAATTCAGCCAGGCCTACAGCGGCCTGCTCATTCCCAACCGGGTTCTGGACCACCCATTGCCGCAGGCCAACGCTCAATTGGCCCAGGTGCACGAGCAATACGCGGCCGCGCAGCTCCACAGCCTGTCCCAGGGGCAAACCTTCGACCAGGCCGTCTACCAATGGATCAGCACGCACATGGGGCCACCGCCGCCCACACGCGTCGACGTGGCGCAGGCCTTCGGCCTCACCGAACGCACGCTGGCGCGACGCCTGCAAGCCTGCCAGACCAGCTACGTTGACCTCCTCGATCAAGTGCGACGCGACTGGGCGCTGCAACAGCTCAGCGGCACCGACCGCCCCATGCTCGACGTTGCGCACAGCCTGGGCTTTGCCGAACTCAGTCCGTTTTACCGAGCCTTCCAGCGCTGGACTGGCATGACACCCGGGCAGTGGCGTCAACAGGGGTGACACACGCACCACTGCAGTGCAAAGCCGAATCACCAGAGGTGGCACAGAAGCTGCGAGAGAGGAAGCCACAAGTTTTCCTTCCTCTCTGTTTTTGTCACTTCCTGGAGTTATTCATGAATATCAAGGCTGTCGTACTGGCTGTGCTGTCCCTGGGCTCGATCGGCGTGGCATGCGCCGAAGAAGCCAAGTCCGACTGGACGTTTACCGGTAACGCGGGTTTGTTCTCTGACTACCGCTTCCGTGGCTTCACCCAAACCAACTATCGCCCAGCTTTCCAAGGCGGCTTCGATCTGGCCCACTCGTCCGGCCTGTACGCTGGCAACTGGAACTCCAACGTCGAGCAAGCGCTCTACCGTGGCGCCAGTCTGGAAATGGACTTCTACGGTGGCTATAAGTACGCCGTTGGCGATGTGAACCTGGACGTAGGCGGTATCTACTACGCCTATCCTTCAGGCAACACCGCCAGCTACGGCTCTGACAAGCAAAACCACCAAACCGAGTTGTACTTCGGCGCGTCCTATGGCGCTTTTGCGGCCAAGTTCTCCTACGGTTTGTCCAACTTCTTCGGCGCCGGCGATGGCACCAGTGTCAAGACTGACGGTAACTACTACGTTGATCTGGGCTACACCCAGGATCTGGGCAACGGCCTGAGTGTCAACGCGCACTATGGCTATCAGTACGTGAAGAATGGCACCGACCTGGGCTTCGTGTCGAACAGCGTGTCTGACTACCGCGTTGGCGTGACCCAAGACGTGAAGGGCTGGCTGGTGGGTGCATCCCTGATCGGCACCAGCAAAAAGGACTTTGCCCTGACCGGTAGCGGTAAAGACGCCGGCAAAACCTCCGTCGTGCTGTCTGTGACGAAGGGCTTCTAAGCCCGGCACGACATCGGCCTCTGGCACACAGGGGGTTGATCAAGCAAAAAGCCACCTGGCCATGCCGGGTGGCTTTTTTGTTTGCGAGCGAGCCAGCATACAAGGCTTTCAAGGCGCGTGCATGACTGTTGTGCACAAACCCCGCGGCCAGAGTGTTTCGTGAAATCCCCACGCCCAAACTGGCCCAATTTCTGCATGATGGTGACATGAGCCTGTGCTGCAGGTGCTCTACCGGAGGATGACGTATGAACTGGTTCGGCAACCTCTCTTCAGACTGCGAACAGCTGGTCGCCCCTGTCCAGCTGGTCGAAGGCCACTGGCGGCATCCTTTGCACGCTTATGGTGTGCCCGTGTTGCTGCGCGTCGTGATGGACGTGGCAGAGCCCCGCGTCGTGGCGGCGCAAGTCATCGAACATGGCACCCCGCTGGATGTCGACAGCAGCGTGCTGGAATCTCTGGCGCAGTCGCTGTTTTCACAAGACGTGCATCACCAGCCCAAGGCTTGGGGCTTCGTGTCCTGCACCATGCTGCCCGACTGGGCCAAGCCCACCTTCTCGGAAAGCCAGATCGAAGAATTGCAGCGCATTGAGGGCTACCTCATCGAGGCCTCCGACGACAACATCGACTCGGTTCTGCAACTGCGCGACGAGTTCCTCAAGGGCATCGGCGTGACGGACAAGCACATGTACCGTGCCGTGCGTCAGACACCGCAGTTCGGTCACAAGCACGGTCGCAGCCGGGTGAGCTGAGCGCCGTGCGCTGGTGCTCGAAGGCCTCGCCCAGGCAGGGCTGAGCGTGCCGGTGCTGCCCGATGGCGCCTTCTACGTCTACATCGACGTCAGCACCACCGGCATGGACGCCATGCGCTTTTGCCAACGCGCGCTGCAAGAGGCTCATGTGGCACTGCCCCCCGGGCACGACTTTGGCCCCCACGCCGGCGCCACGCATGTTCGTTTGTCGTATGCCGCTTCACGTGACGACCTGAAAGAGGGCATGACAAGGCTCTCACGTTTCATGCAAAGCCTGACATAGCGTCACTTTTGCACGTTCATGGTGCGCGACACTGGTGACACCACGCGTTGTGAGGGCGTGTCCGAAAACTTAAGATGCCTTGATGGATTCCGATTTCCTTCAAGATCAGGCACTTGCTGCTGCCGCGACCCCGGCCACAGAGCTGGCACAACTGCGTGCACAAGTGGCCCGCTACCGGGCTGCCTTCACGCTGTCAGCACCTGGCCAGGCCCTGATCGATCTCCATGGCCATTTCATGGAGGTCAACGACAGTCTGTGCCGCACCCTCGGCTACCCCGCCCACACCTTGCTCACCCTGCGTGCGCTAGACATCACGCACCCTGACGACATCACCGGAGACACCTGCGCCACCGCCGACCTGCTGTCCGGCAAGCGCCAGCAATACCGTCGCGAGAAACGCTACAAGCGTCCGGATGGCACCACCGTCTGGGCGCAGGTGACCACTGCCCTGGCCCGCGACGAACTGGGCAACCCGCTGTATTTCGTCGCCACCGTCGAAGACATCACCGAGCGCAAGGCCGCTGAACACGCGCTGCGCGAACGCGAGGCCCTGCTCAGCAGCATGGGCAAGTTCGTACCCGGCCTCATCCACAAAATCGGGTTCGATGTCCATGGCCGCGCCCGTTTCCAGTACATCAGCGACCGCGCCATCGAAATGTTCGAGCTGCCACACGAGCTGATGGAGCGCGATTACTACGCCCACCACAGCCGCGTGCACCCCGACGATCTGGCCTACGCCCAGCGACTGGCTCAAGCCCCCAAGCCTGGTGCCAAGCTGCGTCCGGTGGACTTTGAGTACCGGGTGATCCTGCCCAGCAAAGGCCTACGTGTCTACGGCGGACACGCCATCCCGGTGACCGAGGAAGACGGCAGCGTGGTCTGGTACGGCCACACCGCCGACCTCACCGACAAGAAGGCTTTGCTCGAAGCCCGCATGGCCGCCCAAGTGGCCGAAGATGCCAACCGAGCCAAGAACGAATTTCTCTCACGCGTCAGCCACGAGTTGCGGACGCCCCTCAATGCCGTCATCGGCTTTGCCCAGTTGCTGCGCTTGAGCTCGGCCGGTCACCTCAATGCCGACCAGCTTCAAAACGTCAAGCTCATCGAAAACGCGGGCTCACACCTGCTGGGCATCATCAGTGACGTGCTTGACCTGTCTCGCATCGAGGCTGGCAACCTGCCACTGTCCACCGACACGTGTCGTCCGTCCACCCTGCTGTCCGAGGCCTGTCATCTGGTGGGCCCTCTGGCCAGCAAGAGCGGCATCGCCATTTGCCCGGCACAAATCAGCAGCGATGCGGCCATTCGCATCGACCCGATGCGCTTGCGTCAGGTGCTGGTCAATTTGCTGAGCAACGCCATCAAGTACAACCGCCCCAAGGGCCATGTCATCCCGCGCATCTGGCGCGATGGCGATCAGGTGGCCATCGCCATCGAAGACACCGGCCCCGGCTTGACGGCCGAGCAACAGGCCCACCTGTTCGAGCCCTTCAACCGACTGGGTGCGGAGCGCTCGGGCGTGGAAGGCACCGGCATTGGTCTGGTCATCGTGCGCAAGTTGATGGAGGCCATGAATGGCCGCCTCGAAGTCCGCAGCCCACCCGGCCGTGGGGCCACCTTCATTGCCTGGGCGCCCGCTGCAGCGATGGCTGAACAGACCGCCGCGGCCACGGCATCCCCAGCGATCCGCTCACAGGACAGCGAACCACATGGCGAAGCTGAACTGACCGTGCTCTATGCAGAAGACAACGAGGTCAACATCGAACTCGTCCGACAGGTATTGCGCCTGCGGCCCAAGGCCAAGCTGCACATTGCCTCGAACGGCGCCGATGCGCTCGCGATGGCTCGGGCCATCCGACCCGACTTGTTCCTGCTCGACATGCACCTGGGTGACATGACCGGCTTCGAACTGGCAGCCCTGCTGCAACAGGATCCCCAGTTGAGCCACATCCCTCGCGTGGCGTTTTCAGCGGATGCCATGCCGGACCAGATCCACAAGGCGCGGGAAAGCGGCTTCGTCGGTTACCTGACCAAGCCCCTGAATGTCGATGCGCTGCTCGCTTGCATCGACACCCACACCGAACGGGTGCAGCAAAGCGGCATCAAAGCCTGAAGAACGCCATTTCCTCGTTCAGGCGCAAGGCGTTGTCGTTCAAAGAGGCCGCTGCGGCAGCCGTCTGCTCGACCAGGGTGGCGTTTTGCTGCGTCATGGCATCCAGTTGCGAGACCGCCTGACCCACCGCGCTCACACGGCTGGCCTGCGTGCGTGTGCCATCGCCAATCTCGGTGATCAATTGCCGGACCTGGGTCGCATGCGCCACGATCTGACGGATGGTGGCGCCCGCCTGGCCCACCACCGTGGCGCCATCCTCCACATGGTCCACGCTGTTGCCAATCAGGCCCTTGATCTCGCGCGCGGCCTCGGCCGAGCGCTGCGCCAGGGCGCGAACTTCGCTGGCCACCACGGCAAAGCCCCGGCCTTGCTCCCCCGCACGGGCGGCTTCCACCGCCGCATTGAGCGCGAGGATGTTGGTCTGGAACGCAATGCTGTCAATGGTGCCAATGATCTCGCCGATGCGCGCCGATGAACTGCGGATCTGCGCCATGGTGCTGACCACTTGCTCGACTTCGGCACCGCCTCGCTCGGCCACTTGTGCATTGAGCACCACGATGTCCGAAGCGCCCGATGCTCTCTGGGCCGACTGCTGCACCGTCTCCCCAATGTGCGTCATGGCCGCCGAGGTCCGTTGCAGCTGGGCGGCCGTCTCATCGGTGCGACGAGACAGGTCCATCGATGCCATGGCCACTTCCTGGCTGGCCGTCTGGATTTCATCGGCGCTGTCACGCACCTGGTGGACGATGCGACGCAAAGCACCCAAGGTGGCAGCCAGGGTGTTCATCAACTCGGCCACCTCGTCTCGCCCCCACGGACGCGGATCCAGCGTGAGGTTGCCCTGCGAAATCTCGGTGAGCTGACGCGCCACCTCAGCAATGCCGCCTTGGGTCACGCGGTAGAAGGCCACCAGCATGTAGATGGCCAGCGTGATGCCCGCCAACGCAATGCCCACTTGTGTCCACAAGGTGTGCTGCAACTGGCTCACCCGTGCCGCCAGCCGCTTGTCCAGCGCCGACAGGATGCGATCAATGCTTTGGTAGTGCAGGGCGATCGCCTCGTTGCCTGCGGCCACAAAGGCTTTGGCATCACCCGACGGCACGGGTGCCAGCACCTGCTGGAGCACCCTCGCCAGAAAACGCTGACTGGCTTCCTGGGTCCCGCCGACGTTCACTTCCTGCGCAATGCTGGGATCGGCCTCGATGGCACGCTTGAGCGCCTGTTCAGCCCCTTCTTGATGGGCCATGGCAAAAGCGTAAGCACGCGACACCAGATCATGCTGGGTCATGCTCTTCTCGCCCGATGCAATGAGCTTGTTGCCCAGGCCTCGCATCTTGCCCATCTGTTCAATCAATCGAGGTTGCTTGAACAGCGCGGAGTCCATCAGATAGTAAGTGTCGACGTCCGGATCCAGCGTGAGGTTTGAGTGGTCCGTCACGTCCTGCAGCAGAGCCAGCACGGCATCGATGAAGGCCGTGTGCGCAGCAAAGGTCTGGTTGGCATCGCCCTTGACCGGCTGTGCCAGCAATTCCGCATGCAACCGCTGAACCTCTTGCAAGGCCTTGAGGGTAGCCGGCAAGTCCCGAATCAAGGCTTGCTGCACACTCGACACCGACTGGAGCGCCGTCTGAACACGCGTCTGCGCCTCTGCCAGATCCGCTGCCTGTGCCGTGGCCGCACGACGCCGGTTCTGCGCCGCATCCAGCACGACCATCAGGGTACGGCCATAAACCACCCCCAGGCGCTCCTTGGCCGAGAACGCGATGTTCTGCGTGGCCGACAGCCACAGCGACGCCATCAACACCACGATGGGCAGCATGAAAGCCAGCGACACCCACATGGACTTGGCCGGGAACCCCATGCGCCGAAACGCCCGAATGCCCGGCGCCATCACGCCATGGTGTTGAAAGAAGGAGGGGAGGTGTTCTCCCCTGTTTTTGTGCGAACCTGTCCAAGCCATCTGCGATCCCGTTACTGCTTGAGCGCAGCCAGATTGCGCTCAGGACCCACAGCGCACCTTAGGGGTGCCTGTTACTTCTTTGTCGCAACGGTTCGCAAGATTCAAGCCACAAGGGCCTGTCCGTGCGTGACGGGGTTCAGCCGACCTTCCCGAACTGAGCCAACACATGGCGACTCATGCCACGGGCCAACCAAACAAGGTCGTCGCAGCATAGGCAATACTCAAGGCAGCCGCCACCAGGGCCAGGCCCAGACCAGAAGCAATCGTCGAGATCAGCGGCACACTTTGGGTCATCCGGAACATCCTTTCAAAGAGGGGCACTCAGGATGAGTCGATGGACGAGGCACGAGTTCCACCCGACCGCCAGATTGCTGAAATTCAGGTCATCCCAACAACTTCGCCAACCCATAAATCGCACACCCCGCCGACAGCGCGGCCGTCACGGTGCGCAAGCCCTTGTGGGTAGACAACATGCCCAGCGTACTGCTGGCCAAAATCACAATGAACAGGTAGGTCAACTTCATGACCCGCATCTTAGTGCGCCCAGATTGACGACGCCCACACCGCCGGTCGGCTTCGCTTCAAAATGGCACATCGCACCGTGTTGGAGAAGCCATGTCACGCGCCCAAATCCGCAAGGTCATCAGCGGGTTGATCATCCTCTTGTCCCTGTCCGCATGCGGAGGGGGCGGGGGAGGCGATGCGCCAGCCACCCCCACGGTCAACACGGCCCACGGCTCCAACAGCAGCACCGACATCAGCGGCTTCACCGTGCAGGATGTCAGCGAGTGCGCGGCCACCAACGCGGCTTCACCCAACGTCGTCCCCATTTGCGTCGACAACGGGCCGGACCCCTCACAAGTCAACGTCGTCAACGAGCCTTACGTCACGGTCACCTTGTGTGTGCCGGGCAGCACCACCCAATGCGTGACCGTCGACCATGTGCTGGTCGACACCGGCTCGACGGGTTTGCGGGTCGCCGTCGAAGCGCTCGGCAACCAAAGCTTGCCCCTGCCCGCCGTCAAGACCAGTGCAGGCAGCAAACCCGTCGCCGAGTGCTATCAATACGTATCGGGATGGACGTGGGGGTCACTCAACAAGGCCGATGTCTATGTGGGAGGCCTGGTGGCCCGCAGCGTCCCCATCCACATGCTGGGCTACTCTTCTGCCAACCCCTCACTGGGCGGGGCAGGTGGCGGGGCCTTCCCGCACGTTCCCGCATCCTGCTCTGGTAGCAACGCCAACGGCAACATGAACAGCGTCAGCGAGATGGGCGCCAATGCCATCCTGGGCTTGTCCACCTTCGATCGTGATTGCGATGGCTGTGACACCGTTGCGGCCAACAACCAGTATTTCAGCTGCACGAGCCTTGGGACTTGCACGTCCGTGGCCGTGCCGCTTACGGACCAACCCGGTCATCTGGGTTTGTATTTCAGCAGCGACTATGCAAACGGCGTGAGCATCACCATGCCGACGGTCACAGGGGTCACCGCCTCCAAGCTGCAAGGCACCTTGACCTTTGGCGTCCCGAGCCTGCCCGAAGCAGCCACCCAACTGGTTCTGAACCCATACGGGCAGTTCACCATCAGCTACAACGGCCAGACCTACAGTTCTGGTTTCATTGACAGCGGCTCCAACGCCCTGTTCTTCGACTCCACAGCCGGCATTGGCAACTGCTCGTACAACACTGGTTTTTATTGCCCCACGTCGGCCGTCACGATCACCGCCAAGAATACCGATGGCAGTGGCCACAGCAACACCTTCAGCATGCCGCTCAACAACATCGATGCGCTGATGGGCCAGCTTGGCTCCACCGCCGTCATCGTCGGACTGGCTGGGCCCGTCACAGGCAGCACCACCGCTGTGGACCCCACCTTCGACCTCGGCTTCCCCTTCTTCATCGGGCGCACCGTGTATGTGGTGCGCCAGGGCACAGCCATGGGATCGGCTTATGGGGTGGTGGCGTACACGCCTTAAACAACCCACTCGTACCCAAACAAAAAAGCAGGGCAATGCCCTGCTTTTTTATCGAAAAACGTAGGGCGACACAGTTTACGCGACAGACGCTGCCCCTAAATCAACGACTTAGCTGCGCCCGCGACACAATCCCCTCGGGGATCGCGACAAAGTTCTCGCGACTGACCTACAACGCGCCAAAGTTAGCGCGACAAGTTCTTAGCTGGACACAGGTCGGCCACAGGGCCAAGCAGCGCTGCAGTCAGAATGGGCCGATTGAGGCGAAGAGTGGCCTCGAGTGAAACTCTGGCGACCACTATGCGTTAAGACTGCGGCGCTTGTCGGCCAGCCTGCGCATCTTCCCTAACCGTCGACACCAAATTGGCAGCGAGCCCTTCGACCTTGCGGCGCTGCTCGACTTCCTTTAGTCGGGCACTAAGTCGCTCTACCGCTGCGTAGAGTGACTCGACGTCTACAGAGAACTCATCTGGGCTCGGTAATGGCGGCGGAGCCTCGTCCCCGCCGTCATGGGTGAAGAACGAACAGCGAGTCATGCCTTGGTACACCGCAGAGACGTCCTCGTCATTGACGACTACAGCTTTTAGCTTGAGGGTATCCACGGAGCGGCGGAATCGCTTCACAGCACCATTGAACAGGAGATCCTCGACAAGCAGTTCCCACGTGTCTCTCATCCGCCGGTAGGCCTGCCGCACCATGTCGTTGTATCCGTCATGGTCCTGTTCTTTTTCTAAGGTCTTACGGGCTCGGCTGACTACACCGCGCAAGTCGTTGACACGTGCCGGGAGCTTCTGCCCCTCGAATGGCAGGTGCTCCCTGCTGTGCCCCTTACTGGCACCAGCCGCGAAGACATGGCGCTCAGCGTGCTTTGCACCATGGCTCTCAGCGGCAGTCTTCAGCGAGAAGGCGAAGGCCAGGTCATGCGTGAACACAACGACCTGACGGACCTTTGCCTCCAAGGCAAGGCGTTGGGCGATACGTTCCCGTCGTACGTGGTCAAGCGAAGAAACGGGGTCGTCAAAAACAATGCCGGAGCGGGCGCGTTCGATGCTGATTTCAGCTAGGAAAGAAGCCAAGGCAATTGCTCGCTGCTCCCCCTCGCTAAGCACGCCGGAAGGTTTCAGCTTTGCGAACTGGTCGTCTGCCGAGAGACGCAGTTGCTGCATACGAGCTCCTCGCTGGCCAGACATCTCGAGTCCTACGAGCGTTGGGTTTAGACCGAAGCCTTCAAACTCTCGGACGAGGGCTGTCTGCAGTTCTGCCGTGACCACCTTCTCGTAAAGCTCATTCATCTTCTTCGTGACACCCGCAGTATTGCAGGCCTTTGCCATGTCGGCATAGGTCTTCTGGCGCTTGGCTGCAGCGATGGCTTCATGCACCGCCGCTAGGTGCTCCCTCAGCTTCTGTCTCGCTTCAAGGTCATTCAGGCGCTCTGTCTTGGCCTTGCGTTCTTCGGGGGTTAGCGACTTCTCCAGTTTCGCTGCGAGCTCAATCTTTCCCTCTCGATACAACTTGAGCTCCGCGAGAGGGGCGGACGGTAGTAACTCGACTTCTCCCACAGTCCTTCCGGGCGCAGCTGCAACGATGGCTGACTTACGCGCAACCAGGGCCTGAAGATATGTGGTGATGGCCTCCGCAAGGGCAGGGACTTGGTCTTTCAGCTCCTCATGGAGGACTTGGTCCGAAGGAACGGCGTCGATGTCGGCATCCGCAATCGTCTTATAGAGACGACCAGCGGTTGTACGGCGCTCCGAGAAAGACTTCTGGGTGTCGGCTTGCAGGAACGCAATGAAGTTCTTCAGTCGCTTATGCGCTTCCGGTGACAGAGGCTGTTGGCAGAGCACGCATTTCGATCCGTCAGAAGGGCCAGGGAAGGGGTGCTCTGGGTAGGCTTGCTGGGCCGCAAATGCCACGGCGCTTTCTACGAGAACTTGCCAGGGGTCCGTCCCGGTGCCTGTAAGGGCAGCACCGCCTTCTTGTAGTGCTTGCGACGCAAGCCTCATCGCTCCGTCTGCAGCATTGAGTTGCTCAAATGCGAGCGTCAATTTGGCCACTTGCTCGTCACCGAGTGCACTAGCAAGACTGGCAAGCTCCATCTCCAGTCCTTGGACACGGGTTGCGAATCGTCGCAGACTGGTAGCCTGCTTCGCTGGATCGTCTTCCCGCAGGAGCTTGACCAGGCCCTTGTACTCCTCTTGCTCGGCTTCAGTCAGTACCGCAAGTGCATCGGCTCGCATAGGGTCGGTTGAAGGTTTCAGCGCGCTGACGAACTGACCGACAACATGACTGCCTTGAAGGGGGGCCAACTTCGCGAAGTTGAACTGCGCGCCCTGTGCCTCTGCTTCAAGCGCTCGTTGGACTCGTTGCATACCGCCCGCCAACTGTCGAAGAACGTCAAGGCCGTACGGCACAAAGGCGACCTCAGCTTGATCGTCGATGAAGACCCGAGCACATAGGCTATCGAAGACCGCTATACGAGAAAGGGGCGCTGGGGTGGGCTGACCGTTGTCGACCCAGTCGGCGGCCTCTTTCTCATCACCGACCTGCCACTCCAGCCGGGCGCTGGCAGGCCCTGTTGGTCGCTGGCCAGAGAACACGTTCGGATGAATTCCCTCCGTGTTGCGTGCGCGGCAAGCCTTCTTGAGTGCTCGGGCATAGCCAGACTTGCCTGCCCCGTTGTATCCGTAGACGATGGTGAGACCTTCGGCTTCAAAAGTGAGGCCGTCTCCATGGCCAATGGCATTCAGATTCTGGGGCGCGCGCAGTGCAAGTAGGCTGACAGCCGGGGAGTCGACAACTGCCGTGGGGAGCGTTGCCGGGTCAAGCCGCACTGGCGCTCGCCCCTGCGGATCCGGTAGCCCAAAGGCGGCCTTTAAAAGGGCGGCCAGATCGGCGATATCTCCATCGTCCAGGCGACCATTGACAAACGCGCGGCGTACGGCATCCGAAATCCAGTCGGGTTGCCCTTCCGTCCAACCGGCAATTTCGCTAACCACTGACATGGCTTCCCCTGGGCTTTGTACTCTTAGAGATGCAATGTTGCCACGAAGCCTGAGCACCCTACTACGGGTGTCCCATTTCACAAGAGCACACCGTAATGTTCTTGTGAAAGGGCGGGCGTGGTTCGAATCTAAGATGGGCCAACATCAATTGTGGATTCAGCCACGAGCGTCACCTGAGCTTTGTTCTGGGAACTGAAATCGATTTATGACTCAGGTCTAAAAGTTCATTCGACTTGATGTGAATTTACTTCTGCCTGTGCATCGTCCGACCTTGGCAAGTGCATAGGAAAGAGAGCTCCATGCACAAACGCGATGGCTTCATAGAGAGCGGCTAGCATCTGCTCAATCTCAGTCGCCACAATTCGTACTTCGCGCCCATGACGTTCTGCCGCCTTCGCCCGCTCCAAGTACTTGCGATCAACCACACCTAAATTGTGCGTGATCGGATGACGCTTCTCGAAGGCAGTCGCCAGGACGCCCCAGACCCCATACTCAGGTACGGTTACAGCAAAAAGCTCTGCCATCTGGTGCCGAGTTCGGCCAATATTCTGGAACGCATTACCGAGCTTCGTAAGCTGACGTTCGACATCCTCAGCAGCCCCGCCTCTTTCGATCAGGGCTCGGCGCACCAAAGCCCGCATAGCGGCCTCGAAGAGGGATACCCCATCCTCAAGGCAGTTCTCCAAGTCCTTTGCGGCCACGCGCTTGCCCAACATCTCAGTGCGCCGCTGCACATCTCCTAGCATCTGCCGAGTGACCGAAACCTCTGCATTGATATGGCTCATAAAGATGTCTGTCCCACAGTCGGCGCACCATACCGCCAAGCCAAAGACGGTCTGATCGAGCGAGCAATGAGGACAAATCACATCCCGGCGCACATCGTCTTCGAAGGGCCTTCGCACATGGGGTAACGGTGACTCTTTCAGACTCATCTCCATCGAGATGAGTCCACCACCAAATTTCCTCTTGCCATTGGCGCCTAACCCAAGAGCGTCTTTGATAACGCCATTCAGATTCTTTTGAACCTCGCGCATAACAAGGTCCTTCGCATACCGCTGCTGCTCCTGCGTCGTGAAGTTGTTCGGCTCGGCTGAATGGCGGCAGTAGGGACAATAGGCTTGCAAGTGGTTTTCTGTAATACATGTGCCCGGCGTCACCTTGAAATAGCCCGGCGAACATTCGTGATCTGGGCACTCCCGGGCCATCCGGCCATCCGAATCCCGCGGGACCGAAATATTCATTTCATAGCGATCACCGCCCAGATCTTGGACACCAAGTTCGCCGCCGGATTGAAAAAGCTTCCGCATGAATGCCATCCTCACATGAAGTAGACCAGAGTCACTGCTGTACGCCTCAGAAAAAAAGCGACTTCAACACACTGATGACGGTTGAGACATTAGACCAAACCGATGTCTTCTTTTCCAGGGCTTCAAGATCGTTAATTGCCGAAGCATCACCAGGATGCTTCATGCTGACATGATTGATATTGACCGTTGTAACCGAGGGCACTTGCGCCCGGTCTGTACTAGGCCGCTCAACGTCACTTGGCGATTGGTATCTTGCTTTTGATACGAGTAGAACATCCGGAGCCAATCCTGCGTAGGCTTGCATTCCTCCGAGCTCCAACGCACGTCTTAAGCGTTTCAATTCGCCATCAATGCGAATCGCTATTGAGGCATAAATCGTATGATCGATTTTTTTGGCCAGGACGTGAGATCTCCAGTTATATAAGTCAACCGGGTTATCGAAGGGATAGAGCACGTCCAATCCTATGTAGAGAAGCCTATCCCTCGCCTCCTTCCCCAATGCGATGGCGCACGCATGAACCTCCGTTGCCAGCTCACATAGCTCGGGAGGGCCAAAAGCTGCAAATGTATGGGTGTCATCCCGATTAGCTGACGGATAGTTCTCCATCAGTATTTTGAAGTAGCCGTTATGCGCTGCTTGAAGCAAATCCACGACTTCGATTGACATTTTCATTGCACAGCTCCGGCATTGCTTGCCAACTTTGCTCGTAATCAGATATCGCTTACGCCCCAACTAGCGGTAATGATTTCGGGGTGGTTGCGTCCAATGCCAGATGAATCAAATAGGCTGAAATAGCGATCATGCCCAAGCCTCTCAGGAATTTTTCTGACGAACTTTCAGCCTCCCACTTGTGTAGTTTCACAAGCCCACCCACAAGTACGCCAGCAAACAGCAGGCTATGAAAAAACTGTCGATGGTTCGGGGATGTGGCAGGCTCCAACACGTCGGGAAGGCAAGTGAAAGCAGCGCCAGCGAGCCCCCCCACAACTGGGCGGAAACTCTGTTTCCCCGTCTTCTCTTCCTCGTTCGCCATGAATAGGCCAATCGAGACGCCCGCAACCAAGCGATGAGCCCCACCGTTCATTTTCGTGGCTCCTTGCGTACGCCTTTGAAGGGCTCACCGTCCTTCTTCTGGTCAATGAAACGGCCACTATCGCTATCGCGCTTGGTCCAGTTTTCTGTCACCGGGTTGTAAACCTGGGAACGATCACGCACGGCGCCTCGGCGAGCGTTGTCGCCAACTGGTGCATTCTTTGCCATATCAAATTTCTCCCATACGCAATGAGTCAGACATCCAATTGATGAGTCCAAGCTGGAACACCACGCTTTGAAAGATAGTCGACCAGAGAGGGGCTACCAAAGAACTGCAATCGGCCGCCAGACCTGAACGCCAGCGCCGCTTGCTCAACATTCAATGAGTTTCTACGGGCCTGGGCGACAAGCTGTGCGAGTAGCATTGAGTTATCGCTGGCAGAACCTGAATTCGAACGTGCGTCGAAGACAGCAAAACTGATCCATCCACCGCTCTGGGCGCGTTCTCGCAGGTGTGCAAGATTGATCTTCATCATCCACTCCTCGCCCGCAGTTGTCCCGAGCGTGAGTGCATTGTTGCGACCTCAGTGGCTCACAGAGTGAGCCACTACAGTGCGTCTGGAGAATATTTTCTTGCTGCATCGCACAAGGCCTCGAAGACCCTGCTCCGCAACTCAGGAGGCTCCAACACCTCGACCTCGGCCCCATGACGCAGAAGATCCATCACGAGCTCTTGATCGCTTGAATAGGGAACCTCCAGTACATAGCTCCCGTCGGCCAACCAAGAGCTGGCTTGGTCCGGGTGCCACGTTTCCGAAGCGATCCATTGAGCCCGCTTGGGCGTGAACTTCAGCTTGGCCCGCTGCGTAGCCTTCCCCGCAAAAATCCCGTATCCGCTCTGGAAATGTGCTGCCAGCGCGGCTTCGTCAACTTCGACCGCAGGCACATTGAGAATCTCAACATGCTGCATTGCCTCCAATGAAAACGAGCGCAATGCCTCCTGTTTGTGACACCAAGCGTCAAGAAGCCAGTTCTCCCGGTAGTGCACCAACTGAAGTGGCGACACGAGTCGCTCACTTACCTCCTGCCTCTGCCGGTTCCAATATTTGAGACGAATCCGCTTCCGATCAAGCACCGCACTCGCAACCGATTGGAAGTGGTGAACCTCAATCTTGCGGGATCCAAAATGAATCAGCTTGACTCGACGTTCAATTGATGTTGCCGAGTGAGCCCCCTGGCCCAATAACTGCCGAAGGCGGCTTTTTAATGGACTAAGGTGCTCCTCCAATAAGCCAGGCTGCACACCCTGAAGCAGATGAAGCATTGTCAACAAGGCATGGACTTCCGACGAGTCAAACCATAGCCCGGGCAGCTCGAAGGGACCTCCGCCGGGAAGCTGGTCGTCTCGAATGACATAGCCTCGCTTGGTTCGGTCCCACGCAAGTGGGCATCCAAGCCTAGAGCGCAGCAGCTCAAAATCTCTCTTGATCGACGCCCTGGAAACCTCGAAGTCCGCCATCAATTGATCGATGGTTACAAAACCTCGCTTGCGGATCAAGTTGACGATCTTGCGTATGCGTTCAACGTTTTCTTTTGACATCACACCCCCTCCCTGGTTGGTCCCGTCTTTCAACTTTTTGCCCATTCTGAGGCGTTCCGCGCACAAAACAACTTGAACCGCGACGGCGAGCTCTTTGATGGTGGTGGCACCAAAGCCACGCACTATTCTTCAGGCGGATACCGATCTAGGGGCGTTCCACATCCTTGGTGAGGCCCTCTCGAAAATTGCCCGGCTGCAGGCTCGTCCCATCCTCGCCCAACCCAAACAAGCTGCCCTGACGGCAATTCATCGAAAGATCGCCTACTCAACACCCCTCTCGCCAAAAACGGCGCAAAGTCCTTCTCAACCGCACAAATCCGATCAAAGAGTGACGGCTGTTGGCGAATCCAAGCAGCACATCTCTGGATACGACCTCTTAGCGTTTCCGTCACCACCTTGAGGTGATCGGCCAAGTCGTCCATGTCCCACGTGAACCGCTCCAGCAAGATCAAATAGGCTGCCGCCTGCGAATAGCTGTGTTTGATCACGGCCATGCGCCCCTCCTGCTCTTGTGCCAACTCATGTGCAACGGCTGGATCAAACGCCTCCGGCGCGATCAGAAACCGGGAAAGTGCTTCCACTGCAGCCCCAGCATCTTCCTGATCCCAATCCTTGTCCAAGCGAACGGCGTACCGAGTCTGTTTGTCTGCAAAGCGAACCAACTCGTTGAACAGCCACGCCAACACGATTTCCTGATCCTGCGCGTTGCGGAAATCAACATCAAACCCACGCTTGCGACCTATGCGCTCCGCAATGAGCCAAGCCTCACCCATCACATCGTCCACTGTGTGCTCGCCACATGTGCTGGACGCGATGTATCTCAACTTGGCGCGCTTCAATTGAACAAACGCCAAAAATGCATCCGCTGGGTTCGCCATGTTCCACCTCCCGATGGTTGACATGCGCAATAGACGCCACAAACAGGTGGATGTCAAGAAATGGCGCTTGCCTTTAACATCCACTTTCAATATTCAAAATCAGCGGTTCACCATGGGAGTCATCGTGACGGCGCCGACTGTTTTCTTTCAAGGTCCGCGCGAGCATTTCTTCAGACCCCTGAACTGGCAGGACAGAGAGGCCTGCGCCGCCGTCTTGCGCCAGTTGCACGAGCGCGTCCATGGACCGGATGCCGACTATGCCGAAGCGCTGACTCGGGAGTTGGTGCTGGACATCATCCAGCAGGTGATCGCCCAGCCAAGCTATCGGTCTGGCGCATTGCCAGACAGCGTGACCGCATCCGGTCTGGTCCAACCCCAAGCGGAACGCGACTACGCGCTGAACCTGCTGCGTGCACTCAAAGAACACGGCTGGCTGGAAGACTACAAAGACCCGATCAACCTGCAGCCCACGCTCAAGCTGACGCGTGCAGGCAAGGCATTTGCCGAGGTATTCGCCGAGCTGGACAACGCCCGCCACAAAACCCGCCAGCGCAACATGCGCTCCGCACGCAAGGCCTTGCAGGCATTTCTCGAAAGCCGGGACGAAGATGAGTTGCTCGACGCCTACGACTTCGCCAGCCGGGTGGTGCAAGACCTGCAGGATGACATCGAGTACTTCCGTCTGCTGATGCAGACCCTCACGCGCGAAGCCTTGACGCAGAAGCTGGCCTGGGACGAGTTCAATGACTTCCTGGAGCGGCGGTTCGGCAAAGAGATGTCGGTTCGCCTGGTGGCCGACTCTGTGGACCGCCACCGCAGCCAGATCATCGAATTGCTGGACATGGTCCGGGCCTGGCCAGAGGCCCAGCGTGTGGCGATTGACGGTGCCTTGCGCCAGCGTGCGACCTGGCTGGAAGGGGTGCTCGAAGGGCGCAGCGCAACCGTGTGGTTGTGCCGACGCATCGAAGACCTGATCGACGCGGCTTGCCAGGTCAAGCTCCCCATGCTGCGCAGTGAAATGCACAACTATGTGCGGCGCTTCACCAGCTTGCTGCGCCAGGCGCTGTCACTGGACTATGGCGCTGAGTCCCCCATGGGCCGTACGCTCGCTGGCCTCAAATCCAGCCACAGCGCCGACCGCCACGTCTGGCTGGACGCCCTGGCACAGCGCCTGTCCACCGCCGAAATCCGCTTGCCCACCACCGGCCTGCGCTGGACGCAGCGCGATCGACAAGAGGTCGAAGGCAGCGACATCGACTGGCGCATCCTGCCCCACAGCCGGTTGGAAGCCGCCATGCGGCGCGCCGAGGCAGAGGCCTTTGTCATCAGCGAAGACCTGCTGCTCACGCAGCTGCAACAGCTCGCCAAAGCGCGCGGCACGGCTCGCCCCTTGCGGCTGTCAGACCTCACCGTGGCCGATGCGCCCGATGTGCTGACCGCACTGCACGCTGTGGGCGCCGCACGTTCGTCGCAAGGCAAAGCGGCCTGGCGCACCGTAAAGCTGCCCTCGAAGTTCGAGACTGCGGCCTTCACCGCCGATGACTTTGAGCTGCAGCTCCAAGCCACAGGCCAGGCGCAGCCCCCGCAGGCAGAATGACCCATCCATGAGCTTGCCCACTTCTTTTCACACCCTTCTGGAAGCCCGCCTGACCGAACGCACCGCAGGTGCGGTCTCACGCAAGCGCTTCGCCGAAATCTGCAACCGCATGCTCGCCAGCGGCATCATCTGGCGTGAACACTCCAAGCCCGAGCAAGCGCTGTATGACGACGCCTCGATGGTGGAAGAGTTGCTGCGCGAATGGTTCGACGTGCTGGGCTTCTCCCTGGTGCACGATGTCGACGCCAATCTGTTTCGGCTCTACCCGCCGGGCGATGACCAGGAAGACGAAGAGGGCGTCAAGCGCCTCCGCGCCCGGCTGTCGCGTGACGTGGTGGCCGCCGCATTGGGCTTGCGCTTTCTGTACACCGAAGGGCTCACTGGCAAGCGCGAGCTGGTGAACCAGGAGCTGGCCATCAGCCTGGAAGAGTTGTCGCAGACCCTGGTGTCGTTGGTGGGCATGACCTTGCCTTCGTCCATGGCCGAGCGCGGTCAGCTCTTACGTGAACTGCGCAAGCTGCGCCTGATCCGCTTCAAGGACGCGGATGGCCTGGGCCAGATGGACACCCTGGTCAGCGTGCTGAGGCCCATCCTGTCTTTCGTCAGCGACGAAGCCTTGCAAGACGTGCTCCGCATGATGCAAGCGCGCCAGGACGCAGCAGCAGCAGGCACCAACGCCGCAGGGGAAGGCTGACATGCGGATTGCCAAGCTGATCACCCTGAATTGGGGCACGATTGACGCCCGCGATTGGCCGCTGGCCGACGCCACCTTGCTGACCGGCGAGTCGGGCTCGGGCAAATCAACGCTGCTCGATGCCATGCAAGCGGTGCTGACCGCTGCCCGCCAAGGCGTCTTCCATTTCAATGCGGGGCAAAACGAATCCACCCAAAGTCGAAGGGGTGGCAAGGAGCCGCGCACGCTGCACGCCTATGCCTTGGGCCAATGCGGTGGTGATGTGTTCTTGCGCACACGCTGCACCAGCTATGTCGGCCTGGTGTTCGAGCCTTCCACAGGCGAGAACACCGAAGGCTTCACGGCGCTACTGGGCATCGACGCCCACGCCGAGAATGGGCGCGCAGATGGCGGCCGCCCGCAGTTCTTCTTGGTTCGCGCGGCGGTGTCCATCGAGCACCTAGTGGCCACACCGAGCGCTACCAGCGCCACAAGTACAACTGGCATCACGGCCACTCCTCGCCCGCTGAGTCTCAAAGAGCTGTTGCCCCAACTGCAAGTGCGCCTGGGTCTGAACCCCGATCAGCTCAGCCGCCATGAAGGCAAAGACAGCTACCTGCAACACCTTTATGGCCAATTGTTGGGCAAGAAATTCGTGCCTGAAGGCGACGCCACCCGATGTGCCCGAGCCATCGTCAAGGCCATGGCCTACCGCGAAATTGGCAACGTCAACGATCTGGTGCGTGACGAGATCCTTGATGAGAAGGACTTCTCGCAAGAGGTGGGCAAGCTCCGCCAACTGATGCAGGAGATCGCCCGCCTCAAGGCCGACGCCGAGCGCCTCAAGCTCAACATCGACCGCCTGCAGCTGGTCGACGAAGCCGCCACAGACGTGGTCGACCTGCTGCGCAAACATGTTGTGGCGCTGAACGCCCATGCGCTGCGCCTTCACCGCGAATGCGATGCAGAACGGCTGAACGTGACGCGGCAACAGCAACGTCTGCTCAAGCAGGCCAGCGAATCGCAAAACACGCTGGAAGCCATCACCCTGCAACGTGAACGCGTGACCACTGAGCTGGCAGTGGTTCAGGGTGAGCTGAACCTCAGCAGCGTGAACCAGGAAAAGCAACGCCTGGATGCACGCGCAGCCCACCTGGCCCAGCAGTTCCACAAAGAGTGGGCGCGGGTGCAACAGGCGGCCGAGCAGATGAACCAAGTTCTGGGGCATGTCGGCCAGCTGTTAAAATTGGACGTTTCAACGTTGCCCGAGCTGCAAGAAGCCGTCGACCGGCTCAAGCCCATCGCCCACTTGGCCCAGAAGCAATGGGGGCCCGCACGCGAACCGCTGATCGCCCCAGCCCGTCTGGACGATGACCTGGCCGCGTTCGAACTGGAGCCTCTGGACCACGCCCTGAAGGCCCTGGAAGACGCCCTGGTGGGCACCGACCAGTCTGTCATGACCGCCTTGATGGCGGCACGCAGCCAGTTGCTTCAGCAACAACGCAATTTGAAAGACGAGCAAGCGTCTTTGCGCGCCGAACAAAAGCTCTTGGTGCAAGGGCGCTCACCTGCGCCACCTGATGTCCAGCAGGCCTTGACACTACTGGAAAGCGAACTGCCCGCCGCCCGGGCGCGCATGCTGGCCGCCCTGATCGAACCCAAGCCCAGCAGTGCCTGGCAACCGGCCATCGAAGGCTATATGGGCCGCGACCGCTTTGCCATCATCGTCGAGCCCGAGCTCGAAGAAGATGCCATCAAGCTCATCAAGCGCCACTTCGCACGCCGCTCCCCCAAGATCGTGCAAGGCAGCAAGGCCATCGAAGACACGCGCGATGCGAGTCTGCTGCCTCAGGCTGTCCTCCATGAGGTGGTCTGTCACCACCCGGTCGCGCATGCCTATTTGCTGGCCCTTTACCGCCGCGTGCTCAAGGTCAGCTCCGAAGCCGAATTGCGCAAGACCCCTCAAGGGCTGATGCAACAAGGTCTGGGCAGCCGCGCCTACGGCATGTTCGCTTGCCTGGCCAGCGATCAGGAACTGGCCTTTGGTACGGAAAGCCGCAAACGGCGCCTGGCCTGGGTCAGCCAACGCCTGGATGCGCTCGTGCCCGAATTGAACAACTTGGGCAACCTTGATCGCTCATTGCAGTTGGTGATGGGCTGGTTCCAACGCGTGGGCGCAGATTCCTTGTCGCAGGCGCTCGGCGAGGCACTGGACACCCGCTTGCACCACGTGAGCGTGCAACTAGACCTAAGTCGCCTGGACACGTCCAGCATCGAGGGCCTCATGCAGCGCAAGGCCGATCTACAAGCCAGCTTGGACACCTATGCACAGGAATGGGATGTAGAGCAGCAAAAGGTGGGGGTGCAAAACAAGGAACTGGCCAACACGACCAGGAAACTCACCGAACTGGATGCACGCTTGCCAGAGCTGACGCTTCAAGTCACCAACGCCAGCGTGTGGATCAGCCGGTTTGCATCGGCAGCCCCAGGGGTGGTCACCGAGGTGCAGTTGCAAACCGAGGCCCAAGAACTGGGCGAAGCCGATGAGCCCGTCACTGGCACCCTGGCCAATTGGGTACACAACACGGCCGACAACCTGCCTGACCGGCTCAAGACCCTGCGCAACCACATCGCCACCTACCTTGCCGGGGCCCGCACCGACGAAGAACGTTTCACCTGGGCAGAACCGCCACGCTTCATCGAGCACATCGAGGCCATCTTGCAGGCCGTGCAGAACGTTCAACAGGCAGCGCGCGAGCAAATCCGACGGCAAGACAACATCGGCCTAGCCGAGAACGTGGCCCGCCTTGAAAAGGCTGAAGGCACCTTCAACCACGTCTTCACCAGCGATTTTTGCTTCCAGGTGCGCCGGGACGTGAAGGATGGCTCGGCCGCCCTGCGCAAGCTCAGCAGTGAACTCAAGGCCATCCAGTTCGGCGTGGACACCTACGACGTGATGCAAGACTGGGTGCCGCGCTTCAAGGCTTACTACGACTTCTTTGAAGCGCTGGATGCCGTCGTCGATCAGCTTGACAAAGACAAAGGCTCCATCTTCGACGCGCCTCAGCTTTCGCAAGATCACCGCGAAACCGCACAAGACATCAAACGGCTGCTGCTGTCGCAAGACCAGATCGCCGCAGAGCGCTCGCTCAAGGAGTTGGCTGACTACCGCAACTACCGCCGCTACGACATCCACCGGATTGTGGGTGGGCACGCCACGCCGCTGTCCACCTGGGGCACAGGCTCGGGCGGTGAGTTGGAAACCCCCTTCTACGTGATCCGCGCCGCTGTGCTGGCCCACGCGCTGGGGCACTTCGGGCGGGCGGCCAACGCTCCCGCGTTGCGCGTGATGCTGTCCGACGAAGCGTTTTCCAAAATGGACGAAAGCCGCTCACGTGCCGTGCTGCGCTTCTTGTCGCAGAACATGGGCCTGCAGTTGATCGTGGCCATGCCGACGTCCAAGTCCGGCGCCATCAAGCCCGAGTTCGACAAGGAGTACACCTTCTCCAAGCTTCAGGCCCAAGCCGATGGGCAGACGGTCTACCTCAGCGAGGTACAAGAAAAGGACTTCAAGCGAGAGGCCATGGCGCAACTGTGGGCCGACCATGCCCAAGCCGCGCGTGAGCAGGCTCGGCAAGCATTCGAGGCCCAGAAATGAGTTCGCCTTCACCTCACCCCATGCTGCTCAGGCTCGCCCATGCTTTGTTGAGCAAAGCAGATCGCAGCCTGGGTCATCGCAGCGTCACATTGAAGCTGGATGCCAAGGTACTGCCCGAACTGCATGCCACGCAGACACCCGATGGGCTTGCAAGCATCGATGCACTCTTGCAGTCACTGGTGCAAACAGGCTGGGTCTCGCTGCGGACCAAGAAGCCTGAGGCCTTTCAGACGCTTGCCGATCAAGACCCCACGCTGGCACTGAAGGATGCAGATGCCTTGGCGTTGTGGTCTGGCCATCAACCAGCAGGACCGAAGTGGAGCCGCGACCTGGTTCAGCAGCTCAGCGCTCCAGGGGTGCTGGACGTGCCCGATGCACCGGCCTTGCTGGACTACCTGCAGCGCAACCCCTTGCCCTGGTTTCAAGGCCTGGCCGCTGCTGAATGCGCGCGCACGCTCAACGGGCTGGCGCAAGCCTGCCGCTCGGGGCCATCGGGCTACTTGCGCCAACTGTCGGCCAGGCATTTCAGGGGCCACAGCAAGGTGCTGGATAGCCGCGAAGAAATGCTGCGACTGCTGGGTGCTCGTGAGGGGCAGTTCCTGGAGGCCCCCATTCAACTGCTAGTGAGCCTGCCACCTGGCGGCGGTCAGACTCAAGCCCAAGCGGCCGCACCAAGTGTGCTTTTCATCGAGAACCTGGTGAGCTTCGAGTACATGGCGGATGCACGCCTGCTGACTTGGGCAGACGCCACGCTGGTCTACGCCTCAGGGTTCAAAGGTGCCGCAAGGCGCTTGCGTACACCGCAAGGCAGCACACTCTACTGGCGACATGCAGCCACCGATGCCGGCCGCCTTGCGTTCGCTGATTGGCTCTATGCACACGACTCGGTCAGGCAAGAAACCACATCCGTCCACTTCTACGGCGACCTGGATTGGGCTGGCATGCAGATCCTGGCCCATCTGCGCCAAAGCTTTCCGAACTGTGAGGCTTGGCAGCCTGGCTATGCGGGCCTGTTGTCCTTGATGGCTGCAACAGGTGGACACCGCCCAGAAATTGCCGCCAAAGAAGGCCAGGCGGACCCAGGTTTCACAGGGTGTGCCTATGCCGATGCCGTGCTGTTGCCAGCATTGCGGCAAACCGGACTTTGTGTGGATCAAGAAGCCTGGCCTTGATGGTCAATCGCGCTTGTGGCGCTTGAGCCCGTGATAAACACGTTTGAGCAAATGCTCCAGTGCCAACCTTCGGAAATCACCGTCGCTCATCAACTTGCCAAAGATGTCTTCGTTGCCCTCCATGCGCTCAATCACCAGGCCCTCAAAGGCCTGCTCAAACACATAGCGGAAGTCTTCTTCTGAATTGTTTTCGGCGGCCTTCTGCAAGGCCTCGCTTTCCATCGCCTCTTCCTGAATCTGATCGAAAAACAACTGGTCGGCTTGGGTGAAGTCGGTGCCAAAGCGCTCGTTGAGGATGTCGATCAGCTCTGACAAGCGCACCATTTGGTCGGGCTGACCTGTGCCCACATCGCCTGGCCCTTTCAGGGCCTGAGCCTGACCTGAGTTCAAGTCAATGCGGCCTTCGTTGATTTTTTGAAGCCTGTAGAACTGCAGCTCAACTTCGTCCTCAACCTGAACCACATTGCCGCCCTGACGCTTGGGCAACTTGGTCAGCAAGAAGCGCAAGTAGGTATACAGCTGCTCCAGATCACTGTCTTGATACGGGATCACCTGCGACAAGAAACCATACAGATTGCGGAAGTTGATCAGCAAGGCCTTGATCTCATCGCCCTCGACTTCATCAAGCTCTTTGAAACGCTCGACCGCCGGATCAAGAATCCCGTTCATGGTGGCGTGGTCACGCACCGATATCTTGCGCTCTGGCTTGAAGTAAACCCCGCAAAACGCCTTGACCTCCTCCGCATGGATCAGTCCTGTCTCTTCGATCTGGTGGTGCAAACGATAGAGATGGTGGGCATCCGTCAAAGGCTCGGTGGGCGTGTCTTCGTAGTAGGGTTTGAAGGCCTTGAAGATGTCTTCGGGCTTGTTGCGGAAGTCCAGAACAAAGGTGTCTTCCTTGCCTGCGCAAGTGCGGTTCAAGCGAGACAGCGTCTGCACGGCTTGCAAGCCCGTGAGCGTGCGGTCCACGTACATGGTGTGCAGCAAGGGCTGGTCAAAGCCGGTCTGGTACTTCTCGGCCACGAGCAACACCTGGTACTGATTGGTGTCGAACGCTTCTGGCAGTTCTGTTTCCTTGATGCCACCATTCATACCGACTTCCGTCCAGCTCTTGCTAGGTGCATCCGGGTCTTCCACCGCGCCTGAAAATGCCACCAAGGTTTTCACATCGGTATAGCCCTTCTCTGCGATGTACTTGTCGAACGCCAGCTTGTAGCGCACCGCGTGCAGGCGCCCATCCGTCACCACCATGGCTTTGGCACGGCCCCCGATCTTGTGGCGCACATGGGTGCGAAAGTGCTCCACCATCACTTCGGTCTTGGTGCGCAGGTTCACCTCATGGAAGGTGAGGGTGCGGGCCAGCGCGCGCGCGGCCTTCTTGCGCTCCACATGGGGATCTTCATCGCCCACCTGCACCAGGTGGTAGTAGGCCTCGTAGGTGATGTAGTGCCTGAGCACATCAAGGATGAACCGCTCTTCGATGGCCTGGCGCATCGTGTAGAGGTGAAAGGGCGCTTCGCCCGTCAACCCAGGTTCGTCAAACACCTTCTTGGTCTTGTACTTGGGCGTGGCCGTGAACGCAAAGAAGCTCAGGTTGGGTTGCTTACCACGCCGAAGCATCTCGCGCACCACGCCTTCAAGCTGGTCGGCCTCGTCATCGCCCTCCACGCCCTGCTCGGCCACATACTGCGTGGCCGCTTCTTGCACGCCATGGGCATTGAGCACGCCCTTGAGCTGCATGGCACTCTCGCCTGACTGCGAGCTGTGGGCCTCGTCCACGATCACGGCAAAGCGCTTGCCTTGGGTGGAGATGCCCAGCCGCTCACGCTCATGGGGGGGCAGCTCTTCGCGCAGCTTGTCCAGCGTCTCGGCCACGAAGGGAAATTTCTGCAGCGTGGTGATGACGATGGGCGTGCCCGTGGCCAAGGCTTGCACCAGCTGGCGCGTGTCCTCATCGATCTTTTGCACCACGCCTTGTTTGTGCTCGAACTGGTAGATGGTGTTTTGCAGCTGCTGGTCCAGCACACGGCGATCGGTCACAACGATCACCGTGTCGAACACCTTGGCATCGTGCTCGTCGTGCAGGCTCGACAAGCGATGCGCCAGCCAGGCAATCGAATTCGATTTGCCCGATCCCGCCGAGTGCTGCACCAGGTAATTGCGCCCAGGCCCGAACTGCCGCGCATGCGCCACCAGGCGGCGCACCACATCCAGTTGGTGGTAGCGCGGGAAGACCATCGTTTCCTTGGTGATCCTCTTGATGCCGGCGTCGGTAACGATGCGCTTGTCCTCCGACTGCAGGTGCATGAAGCGGCCCAGGATGTCCAGCAGGCTATCGCGCTGCCACACTTCGCGCCACAGGTAGGCCGTGCGATGGCCGCCATCGGCTGCGGGCGGGTTGCCTGCGTGCCCGCCATTGCCCAGGTTGAAGGGCAGGAAGTGCGTTTTGTCGCCCGACAGGCGCGTGGTCATGAAAGCCTGATCGGTGTCCACCGCAAAGTGCACCAAGGCGCGCTTCTTGAACTCGAACAGCAATTCGCGCGCGTCGCGGTCTTTGCGGTATTGGGCTTGCGCGTCCAACACCGTCTGGCCCGACATGGCGTTCTTCAACTCCGCCGTGACCACAGGCAGGCCATTGAGAAACAGCACCACATCCAGGCTCTTGCTGTGCGCCTCGCTGTAGTAAAGCTGGCGCGTGACCGTGAGCTGGTTGAGCGCATACAGCGCCTGTGTTTGCGGGTTCAGGCCATTGCTGGGCGCGAACACCGCCACCCGCAGCGTTTTGCCGTAGCACTTGAAGCCTTGGCGAAGCACTTTGAGCAGGCCCTTGGTGTCCAGCTCCTTGGCGAGGTGGTCGAGCGCCACGGCACCCGTTTCATCGCCATGGATGTTGACCAGGCTTTGCCACAGCTTGGGCTGCGCGGCCTGGATGAAGCCCAGCACCAGCACAGGGTCCAGGGCCCGCACCTTGTCATAACGGCCCTGTGCGGGGCCGTGGCGGTAGTCGATGAACTGGTAGCCGCCATGCTCACACAGGTGGGCGACGATGGCATCTTCCAGGCGGGCCTCTGTGTGTTTTTTCATGGCGGTGATCAAGGAGGATCAGGCTGGATCGGGGATGGTGATGTGGCGCACGTCGATCTGGCCGGTGACGGCGGCGGTGATGAGGGCGGTGCGATATTCGGTGAGGTGAGCGATTGCAGCCGCCGCTGCTTTCACCAATGTCTCGACTTTTGCCACCTCAATATCAAGCCAATCGGCAATGTCTCGTTGCTCTGTCATTGGTGGCTGAGGGAAGTGGTAACGCCTGAGCTGATCAGCCGTGAGATGCGCGATGGTTGATGCACCTTCGACAGCAAACACCCCAGTGTTGACGGCCCAAAGCATCGTGTAATAAATGAACCTCGGAATCTCGAGCAACTGATCACCCCTCAACCTGTGCACAGCCTTCTGATACCCGACCACGTCCTGAACCTGACCGACGACCGCTGATCGACCGACCTCGCCACCTTCGCACACCAGGACGTCGTTCTCCTGGATTGTGTAGCGCGGCAACTCATCCGCCATGATGTCCATTTCAGGCAAATTATCAAAGTTGATCTGGTCCCATTGCACATCGACATTCCGAAGATAGGGAAGCAAATGCTGCCCTTTGATGCGCTTCTCATCCAGCATCTTCCCCAGCTCCACGCTGTAACGCATCTTCAACGCCGGGGTCAACCAATGCGACGGAACATCACCCAACCATGCAATGCCGGAGGGTCGCAAGGGCGCATCGGGATCAAGCCCCTTGGTCACCGCATGGGTGATGACCGCCAGCCTCTTTTCCTTCAGCTTCTCAATCAGGTCTTGCTTCTTGACGATCAGTGCGTCGATCTGGGCGGTTTTCCAGTCTAGAAAAGCAGCAATTTGCTCTTGCTCGGGCAACGACGGGTAAGGCAACAGGTTGTTCAAATACTCGCCAGCGTCCAGGTTCTGAATCCCTGTGGTTTGCTTAATGGCTGGCTCATTCAACCGGCCTGCGTAAAGCGCCGCGTGCGCATATGCCCAAAATCTCGATGACTGCCCCTCGGCTACCGGCATGCGCGCCACAAAGTTCGAACACACAGCGGCGAACTCATGGTCAAAGTGAACCACGCAACCCACCAGTTGTTTGTCGCCACCGCCTGATTTTTCAATCAGCAAATCGCCCTTTTGGATTTGACGCGAAGCTCTCTGCTTCGCTTCAACAGAGCGAATCGTCAAGCGTTCGGTGTCTACACGAAAGCTCGTACGGTCAAAGTCTGCCACCCGCAGACACACGATGTCATCCTCTGATCCGTCAGGCTCTTCGCCCCAAATGCCGTTCTCGCAAGCAATGACAGACCATTTCAGTCGATGTTCTTCCCAGTCTTGCGGAATCTCGCGAAGCCAAGAAGTCCTGCTTGGTTTGTACGCTGGGTAACGGGGGTACTTCACGTCTTCGTCCCCTTGACCCGCTTCTCCACCGCCTCCAACGCTTTCATGTCCTCCGCATCAGCGGCCAGTGCGTCAGCCTGCCGACGTTGCGCATCAAAGCGCTCATAGCGTTCGTACGCCACCTGCTTCATGCGCTCGTTGCTCACCGAGCCTGCGCCTTGCAAAATGGCGCGGTCGTTGAAGGCCAGCAGCTTGTCCACGTTCTGGCGCCAGTAGTCAAGAGTGAGCTGCTGGCGGTCTTTGGCACGCAACTCGGCTTGTTCCAGAAAGATCACAACCAGGCGGTTGAGCGTGTCCACCTCGTCGGCGCTCAGGTAGTTCTTGGCCACGATCACATCGGCCTTGCGCACGCGGCTGCCATCCCAGGTGTTCAGCGCCATGTTGGGTGCATCGGCATTGGCGCGCGCCACGATCAGCTCGGCGGCCGTTTTGTGTGTCACGGCGTACAGCAGCTTGTTTTGCACCTCGGCAAAGAACAGGTGCGCAGCGGCATCACTGGCTTGGTAGTCGGCGCTGAGCGCAAACAGATCCCGCACCTTCTGGTAGAAGCGCTTTTCAGACGCCCGGATCTCGCGGATGCGGGCCAGCAGTTCGTCAAAGTAATCCCAGCCACTGGGGTTCTTGAGGCGTTCGTCGTCCATGACGAAGCCCTTGACCAGGTATTCGGCCAGGTGCGCCGTGGCCCATTGGCGGAACTGCGTGCCACGGGGTGAGCGCACCCGAAAGCCCAAAGCCAAGATCATGTCCAGCCGGTACAGCTTGGTGCGGTAGCGCTTGCCATCGGCGGCAGTTATTAAGTCTTCTTTAATAACTGAATCGGCCAGCAGTTCGCCCTCTTTCAAGATGTTGCGGATGTGGATGTTGACGTTGGCCACCGTGCCGCCAAACAGCTCGGCCATCTCCATCTGAGTCAGCCACAGGCTTCCATCCACGGCCCTGAACTGCACGCGGGCCAAGCCATCGTCCGTCTGGTAGATGATCAGCTCGCTCATGCGGTCACCTGCTTGAGCATGGCGATGATGTCGCGCTCCAGGTTTTCGATGTCGCGCTCAATGGCATCCAGCGGGCGAGGGGGCTCGTACTCGTAGAAGTGCCGGTTGAACGGGAGCTCGTAACCCACCTTGGTCTTGCTGTGATCGATCCAAGCGTCGTGCCGGTAGGGCAGCACTTCGGCCTTCAGGTAGGCCTCGCAGTGGTCTTGCACCAAGGCCAGCAAGGGTGCCAAGTCCAGCTTGCCTTTGTTCTTTTTGTTCTCATAGCCCAAAGGCAATGGCAGGGCGATGCCGGGCGGCAGCGGCACGTTTTCGATGTCGCGCAAATCAGGGTCGGGCTCTGACTCGCCTTTCTTGTTCCAGCACACCTCGGCCTTGGGGTCTTTCTCGCCCAATGCACCGTGGGCCAGCAAAGCGGCTTTCAAGGCAGTGTCCAAGTTGATGTCGGCAGCCTTGAACGCTTCGCTCAACTGCTCATCGAACTCGGCGCGGTCCATCACCAGCTCACCCTTGGCAAAGGCAGGCTTGAGGCTGCCCAGCACTTTCAAGATGGCCTCCTGCGCAGCCTGACCAACCAGGATTTCTTCTTCGATCTTGGCCTTGTTCTTGCGCTTGCGCGAAATGGCCAGGTTCTCAAACGCGCCGGTGCGCTGCACGCGCTCGATGCGCTCATCGGTCACGGCAAAGTTCAAGCGCAAGGGGCGCTCTACGGTGATCTTCAAATAACCAAATTCCTGGTTGTCAAAGATCTTGCTGACAAACAGGGATTTGGTTTGGTCGCGCTTGGTGTCGATGTTGGTTTGAATCTCGCCCAAGCTCATGCGCACGTCGTGCTTGAAATCGGCATACAGCCTAGTCAGCGTGGCGATGTGGTTGGGTGAGCCATCTGGCGTGTCGCTGCTGCCATCGGTGCCGTCGCCCAGGCGCTTGCGTTTGTCGCCCAGGCTCTTCTTCATCTTGCGCGCAAACTCGACGCCGTTGATCAACTGCACCTTGCCAGCACGCTCAGGCGGCTTGCGGTTGGTCACGATCCACACATAGGTGGAGATGCCCGTGTTGTAGAACAACTGGTCGGGCAAGCCGATCACCGCTTCTAGCATGTCGTGCTCGATGATCCAGCGGCGGATGTTGCTTTCGCCACTGCCTGCATCGCCCGTGAACAGGGGCGAGCCATTGAACACCACCGCGATGCGTGCGCCTTCTCCGCCTTCTGCGGGTGCGGGCTCCATCTTCGAGATCATGTGCAGCAAGAACAGCAAGGCGCCGTCGTTGATGCGAGGCAGGCCTGGGCCAAAGCGGCCGCGTTCACCGAACTCGTTGTGCTCTTTGGTGACGTTGTCTTTTTCGGGCTTCCATTCCACGCCAAAGGGCGGGTTGGCCAGCATGTAGTGAAAGCGCTCACGGGGGTGGCCGTCGCCATCCACAAAGCCATCTTTGGCTTTGCCGGTGCCCAAGGTATTGCCAAAGACGATGAACGAGGTGTCTTCGCCCTTGATCATCAAGTCAGAGCCACAAATGGCGAATGACTCAGGGTTGTACTCTTGGCCAAACAGCCTGACTTTGGCGCTCGGGTTCAAGCCGGTATCCGGGTCGGCAATCAGTTTTTCTGATTCCGACAACATGCCGCCGGTGCCACAGGTGGGGTCATAGATGCGAATGACCTTGCTCTCTCTGTAGACCAGATCATCATGGGTGAACAAGATGTTCACCATGAGCTTGATGACCTCACGCGGCGTGAAGTGGTCACCAGCCTCTTCATTGGCTTGCTCGTTGAAGCGCCTGACCAGGTCTTCAAACAGGTAGCCCATCTCGATGTTCGAAATGCGGTCAGGGTGCAGATCAACGGCGGCCACTTCCTTCACCACCTCAAACAGGCGGTTGGCCTCATCGAGCTTCTCGATCTCTTCTTCGAACTTGAACTTCTCGATGATCTTGCGGGCCTTGCCTGAGAACCCTGCGATGTAGTGGTTCAAGTTGGCAGCGAGCTTGTCGGCATCGCCCAGCAGCTTCTGAAACGTGAAGTCGCTGGTGTTGTGGAAAGCCAGTTTGAACTTGTTGTTGATCAGTTTCTCGATGAGGTCAGCATCGTGTTTGCCCTGTGCCTTCAAGGCCTTGTGATACTTGATCACATCGTCTTTGGTGGCTTCAAGCACGCAATCCAGGCGGCGTAGCACCGTCAACGGGATCATCACGCGGCGGTACTGGGGCGGCCGGTAGGGCCCCCGCAACAAGTTGGCGATGTTCCAAATGACATCGCCTTGTTGCTTGAGTGCCTCGTAGTTCTTCATCCCTTAAACCTACACAATTCAAATGCAAGAGGCCTGTTCAAGTTGTTTCGCAATGATTGCGAACAAACTAAAACAGGCCTCTCAGATACTTGGCGTCAAGCCAAGCAAACATCACGCATCAATGTTCGTTGCCCGCAGCGCGTTCGTCTCGATGAAGTCGCGGCGCGGCTCCACTTCGTCGCCCATCAGCATGGTGAACACACGGTCGGCTTCGATGGCGTCTTCGATCTGCACGCGCAGCAAGCGGCGCACGTTCGGATCCATCGTGGTTTCCCACAGCTGCTCGGGGTTCATTTCGCCCAAGCCCTTGTAGCGCTGGCGACCCACCGAGCTTTCGGCTTGTTGCAGCAACCAGGCCATGGCAGCGCGGAAGTCGCCCACCTTGGCTTCCTTGGCCTTTTCTCCCTCACCGCGACGCACCAAGGCTTCACCGGTCAGCAGCCCCTTGAAGGTCGTGCCAGCCTGAGCCAGTGCTTCGTAGTCGGCGCCGTGCACAAAGTCGGCATTGATGATGCTGTACTTGGTGTTGCCGTGGAAGATGCGGCTGATGCGCAGCACCTGCTTGTCGGTGCGCACATCCAGCTCAGCCGTGACTTCGGCGTTGTGCAGCGCGGCCTTCAAGGCAGCGGCACTGGCTTGCGCCGTTTCGGCCGAATCCAGATCCAGGGTCAGGCCGTTGGCAATGGCACGCAGGGCTTCCACGTCCATCCAGTTGCCCAGGCGTTCCACCACGCTGTTGGCCTTCACGTAGGCATGGGCCAGGCTTTGCAGGGCTTCGCCGCTGATGGCCGGCTTGCCCTCACCAGGGTCCACTGTGGCGCCGTCCAGCGCGACCTTCATCAGGTACTCGTCCAGGGCGCCTGCGTCCTTCAGGTATTGCTCCTGCTTGCCGTGCTTGACCTTGTAGAGCGGTGGCTGTGCGATGTAGATGTGACCACGCTCGACCAGTTCCGGCATCTGACGGAAGAAGAAGGTCAGCAGCAGGGTCCGGATGTGCGCACCGTCCACGTCCGCATCGGTCATGATGATGATGCGGTGGTAGCGCAGCTTGTCCGGGTTGAAATCGTCGTTGCCCGCGCCACGACCAATACCGGTGCCCAGCGCCGTGATCAGCGTGAGGATTTCATTGCTGGTCAGCAGCTTTTCGTAGCGGGCCTTCTCCACGTTCAGGATCTTGCCGCGCAGGGGCAGGATGGCCTGGAACTTCCGGTCGCGGCCTTGCTTGGCCGAGCCGCCGGCGGAGTCACCCTCCACGATGTAGATTTCGCACAGCGCGGGGTCTTTTTCCTGGCAGTCGGCCAATTTGCCGGGCAGGCCCAGGCCGTCGAGCACGCCCTTGCGACGCGTCATTTCGCGGGCCTTGCGTGCGGCTTCACGGGCACGCGCGGCTTCCACGATCTTGCCGCAAATGATCTTGGCGTCGGTCGGGTTCTCCAGCAACCAGTCGGTCAGCAGGCGCGAGACGATCTCTTCCACCGGCGCACGCACTTCCGACGACACCAGCTTGTCCTTGGTCTGGCTCGAGAACTTGGGCTCGGGCACCTTCACCGACACAACGCAGGCCAGGCCTTCGCGCATGTCATCGCCACCGACTTCGACCTTGGCCTTCTTGGCCAACTCGTTGTCTTCGATGTACTTGTTGATGACGCGGGTCATGGCCGCACGCAAGCCGGTCAGGTGGGTGCCACCGTCACGCTGCGGGATGTTGTTGGTGAAACAGAGCACGTTCTCGTTGTAGCTCTCGTTCCACTGCATGGCCACTTCGACACCCACGTTGGTGCCGTTCTCAGACACCTTGTCGCCCTGCGCATGGAAGATGCTCGGGTTCAGGATGTTCTTGCCCTTGTTGATGAACTCCACAAAGCCCTTGACGCCACCGGCGTAGGCAAAGTTGTCTTCCTTGTTGTGGCGCTCGTCGATCAATCGAATCTTGACGCCATTGTTCAGGAAGCTGAGTTCACGCAGGCGCTTGGCCAAAATGTCGTAGTGATACTCGTTGTTCTCTTTGAAGATCTCGGTATCCGGCAGGAAGTGCACCTCGGTGCCACGCTTGTCGGTTTCGCCGATGACCTTCATCGGACTGACTTCGACGCCGTCGCGAACCTCGATCAGGCGGTCTTGCGGCACGCCCTGCTTGAACTCGATGTAATGCACTTGGCCGTCTCGGCGCACCGTCAGGCGCAGCCACTTCGACAGACCATTCACGCACGACACGCCCACGCCGTGCAAACCGCCCGACACCTTGTAGCTGTTCTGGTTGAACTTGCCACCGGCGTGCAACTCGGTCAGGGCGATTTCAGCAGCCGAGCGCTTGGGCTCGTGCTTGTCGTCCATCTTGACACCGGTCGGGATCCCACGGCCGTTGTCGCTGACGGAAATCGAGTTGTCGGTATGGATGGTGACGACGATGTCATCACAGTGCCCCGCCAGCGCTTCGTCGATGGAGTTGTCCACCACTTCGAAGACCAGGTGGTGCAGACCCGTGCCGTCGGACGTGTCACCGATGTACATGCCCGGGCGCTTGCGAACCGCCTCCAGGCCTTCCAGGATCTGGATGCTGCCTTCGCCATAGCCCGTGTCAGCGGGTGCCGCGACGGGAATTTGTGGCTGCTGATCAGGTTGGATGGCGTCGGTCATGGGTACAAGCGCTTGGTAAAGGATGGACCAGCGATGTGGTTCCAGAAATGGAAAAGGGATCCCCGATTTGACAATGGGGGACCCCTATTCTAGCCCGTGCCCGTCAGGGCACGATTGGGAGAGCTGTCGCGGGCATGCCTCAGATGCGCATCGGCATCACGACGTACTTGAAACCCTCGAACTCGGGGTTGGTGATCAGGGCCGAGCTGTTGGCATCCTGCAGCGACACGGTCACCATGTCCTGGCTCATGTTGGCCAGCACGTCCATCAGGTAGCTGACGTTGAAACCGATCTCGAAGCTGTCGCCACCGTAATCGATTTCAATTTCTTCCTTGGCCTCTTCCTGCTCGGCGTTGCTCGAGGCAATGCCCAGCAAACCGGGCTGGAAGTTCAGGCGCACGCCCTTGAACTTGTCCGAGGTCAGGATGGCTGCACGTTGCAGCGAGGCCAGCAAGGCCGCGCGACCCAGCGTGATGTGGTGCTTGTGGTTCTTGGGGATGACGCGGTTGTAGTCGGGGAACTTGCCCTCGACCAGCTTGGTCACGAACTCCAGGCCCCCGAAGCTGAACTTCGCCTGGTTGCCGGCAAAGCGCATTTCGATCATCTGCTCTTCGCCATCCTTGCTCTTGCCTTCGTCCTTGAGCAGACGTTGCAACTCCAGCACGGTCTTGCGCGGCAAGATGACTTCCTGCTTGGGCATGTCCACATCCAGATTGGCCTGGGCAAGCGCCAGACGGTGGCCGTCGGTGGCAACCAGGGTCAGGCTGTTGCCTTCGGCCACGAACAGGATCCCGTTGAGGTAGTAGCGGATGTCATGCACTGCCATGGCGAAGTGCACTTGCCCAATCAAGGACTTCAGCGTCTTTTGCGGCACGCTGAAAGCAGGACCGAAATCAGCAGCTTCCTGCACCAGCGGAAAATCTTCAGCAGGCAGTGTTTGCAAGGTGAAACGGCTCTTGCCACCTTGCAGGGTGAGCTTGTTTTGTGCAGCCGTCAGCGACACGATCTGATCAGCAGGCAGGCTCTTGAGGATGTCGCCCAGCTTCTTGGCACCGACCGTGGTGGCGTAGTCCCCTTCATCGCCATCCAGTTGGGCGGTGGTCCGAATCTGGATTTCCAGATCGCTGGTGATCAATTCTAGCGAAGGACCCTGCTTGCGCAACAGGACATTGGCCAAGATGGGCAAAGTGTGGCGGCGTTCCACGATCCCGGCCACGGATTGCAGGGCGGCAAGAACTTTTTCCTGGGCTGCTTTCAACACAATCATCTTAGTCTTTCAAATTGGTCGTTGTAGTAGAGGGCGACCTTTTCTGTGAACAACGCTATTTTGTCCTGATCCTTCAAGGATTTAGCCGCAGGACAAGCTTGTGGATCCTACCCCGGTTCGCAATGGGGACAAGAGACAACAACTCTGGAAAAACCCGGCCCCCTGTGGACAAGCGGGAACTTGTTCAATTTTTATCCACAACCTTGTTGGCTTGACAGCCTATCAGCTCATTTGGCAGGGGGCTTTAAACGCGTCAAAACGGGCGCAGAGTGCTGTGAACAAGCCTGTTCATCAAAAAAGGATAACCGCCTGGTTTTCCACACGCACAAGCCGTTTTGACAAGTTGTTGTGCAACTGTCCCTGTCTTCCGAGCCTTGAACTCCACAGACTTTGAGCGCATGCAACTGCTTGACTTGACTGAGGAAAAGTGACTTGTCCACACAAAAAGCACGCCTCTACTACAACCACCAAGGAGATATTGAAGAGATAGTGTTGTGGAGAAAAAAAGGAGGCCGAAGCCTCCTTGTGTCTGTGTCGCAATGCGATCAGCCTTTGAGCGTTTGCTCCAGCACGTGGAGTTGTTGGTTCAGCTCGGTGTCCTTGCTGCGCTCACTGGCGATCTTGCGCACGGCATGCAGCACCGTGGTGTGATCCCGGCCGCCGAACAGTTCGCCAATCTCGGGCAAGCTCTTTTGCGTCAGTTCCTTGGCCAGGTACATGGCAATCTGACGTGGCTTTGCGATCGAAGCCGGACGTTTCTTCGAGTACATGTCCGCGACCTTGATCTTGTAAAAATCGGCCACGGTTTTCTGGATGTTTTCAACCGAGATCTGGCGGTTCTGGATGGACAGCAGGTCCTTCAGGGCTTCGCGCGCCAGATTGATCGTGATTTCCTTGTGGCTGAACTTCGCAAAAGCCAGCACTTTGCGCAGGGCGCCTTCGAGTTCACGCACGTTGGCGCGCACGTTCTTGGCCACGAAGAACGCCACGTCTTCCGGCAGGTCCACGGCTTCCTGACGGGCTTTCTTGATCAGAATCGCCACGCGCATTTCCAGCTCGGGCGGCTCGATTGCCACGGTCAAGCCGGAATCAAAACGTGAAGTCAGTCGCTCATCGATGTTCGCCAGCCCCTTGGGGTAGGTGTCCGACGTCATGATGATGTGGGCCTTCTTGGCCAGCAGCGCTTCGAAGGCGTTGAAGAACTCTTCCTGCGTGCGATCTTTGCCGGCGAAGAACTGCACATCGTCGATCAGCAGCAGATCGAGGTTGTGGTACTTGGCCTTGAGTTCGTCAAAGGTCTTGCGCTGGTAGTTCTTCACCACATCCGAGATGAACTGTTCGGCGTGCAGGTACAGGATGCGCGCGTCGGGCTTGTCGGCCAGCAAGGCGTTGCCGACGGCGTTCATCAAGTGGGTTTTGCCCAGACCGACACCGCCGTAGATGAACAGCGGGTTGTACATCTGGCCAGGCGCGCCAGCCACGTGCAAGGCGGCGGTGCGTGCCATCTGGTTGGCACGACCGGGCACGAGGTTGTCAAACGTCAGGGCCGGGTTGAGGCCCATGACCTGAGGTTGGCTACGCGGCGCACGGCTCGACTCTTGAGCCTGTGGATAGTTGGGGGCAACGGGCGATGCTGCGGGTTGCGCCATTTGGGGCGGCATGGCCGGGGCGTACTGCGCATTGGGCGGCAGCATGCGACCCGGCATGGCCATCGGAGGGCGGGCACCCGTGGCCGCAGGCATCGCAGCGCGTGGCGCCAGGCTGATGTCCATGCGCAGTTCGCCTCCATGCAGCTCGTGGAGAATGGCTTCGAGGCGAGCGCTGTACTGGGTACGGATCCAGTCGAGCATGAAGCGATTGGGCACGCGCACGTTCACCACCGTCAGCCCATCGTCTTGCAGGCTGACATCCGCAGCAGGCAGAGGGCGGATCCAGGTGTTGAACTGCTGTTCAGGCAGTTCGGTGGCCAGGCGTTCGCAAGTACGTTGCCACAGGGTGGCAGGATCGTCTTGGATCTGGCCAGCAGACAATTCGGCGGCGCTCATGTTGTGGACAAGTCCTTCTTCGGGAGGCGAATTCTAGCCGCGCTCCGCTTAGAAATCGACAGGTTATCCACAGTTTTTTGAACATGGTGTTGTGGTACAAGTTCACTGCAACGCATGAGTTCTGATGCAGTCTTGTTCGAAAGGGCATTGACCAGACATAAAAAACCTGCTGTAATCGCGGGTTCGTCCGGTTAGCTGATTGAATGGCTTGCCGGGTGTACCCCGGGTGGCAATTGCATCGCCTGAGGGACATCACAAGACAAAAAAGGCTGCGCCCTGATGGGGCGGCCGCCATGAAGGACCATCATGAAGCGTACTTACCAACCTTCCAAGACCCGCCGCGCCCGTACCCACGGTTTCCTGGTGCGCATGAAGACCAAGGGTGGCCGCAAGGTCATCAATGCTCGCCGCGCCAAGGGCCGCAAGCGTCTGGGCCTGTAATTTCTGGATTCAAGGCGGGTCTGGCTCATGCCAGGTCGCTTGCCGTCCCAGTCTGGTTGGTATCTTGTCGATCCAGCCAGTACAGGCATGAACAAGGCCGGGTCTATGCCCGGCTTTGTCACGACTTGATCTCCATTTTTTACCGTGCGTCCCCCTAGTCTGAAATCAGCCGATTTCCACAGGGCGTTGGGCTCACGTCCGGTTTCGCGCACGACGCATTTTGTCTTGCATGCGCTGTGGCGTCCGCAAGAGAATGCGGTGCCCGTGCCGGGTTCCGACGGCGTCTCTGAGGCGCAAGCCCCAAAGTTGTCAACATCTGACGCACTGGTCGAGCCTGTGTGTGTGGATGACTGCACCGTTGAGGTGCCTGGCGCAGGTCCACGTGGCTGGCGCCTGGGCTTGGTGCTGCCTAAAAAGCAGGCACGCCGCTCGGTGACCCGTTCCCTGATTCGACACCAGAGCCGTGAGGCTTTGCGTCGGCACGCACCGCAGGTGTGGGCCAAAGGCCGTTTCACCGCAGAGGTGGAAGGCTGGGTCGTGCGTTTGCGTGCCCCTTTTGACCGTCAATTGTTCCCCAGCGCCGCTTCCGAAGCATTGAATGCAGCCGTTCGCGCGGAACTTGATGAACTCTGGTCCCGTCTGAGCAGAGGTCAGGCATGATGTCGGCTGCTCGGTCAGTCTGGCGTGCGCTGTCATCGTGGCTGTGTGCTGCGGTTAACGCCGTGCTGATCGGGGTGGTGCGCGGATACCGTTTTTTCCTCAGCCCCTGGCTGGGGTCGGCGTGTCGGTTCACCCCTACTTGTTCTCAATATGCGCTGCAAGCGCTGGAGCGTCACGGGCCGGTTGCCGGATCCTATCTGGCGGGCCGTCGCTTGTTGCGTTGCCACCCTGCCTGCGCAGGTGGCCATGATCCGGTGCCCGATCAGGCGCCGGGCCTGTTGTCCCGTTTTTGTAACCCTTCGTCGGATTCACCTCGCTCATGAATGATCTGCGTCGCACCCTGCTGTGGTCGGTATTTGCCGTCTCACTGCTGATGTTGTGGGATGGCTGGCTGCGTCACACCGGTCAAGCATCTCTGTTTGCTCCAGCTCCGACCGTGGCAGAGGCTCCGGCTTCGGCGGCCAGCGTCACCGGGGTCCCTTCGGCGCCGGTGGCCGCTCAGGCGGCTGCACCCGCTGTGGCCTTGTCGGCCTCTGCGCCGGCAGTACCGCATGAGCTGATCACTGTCACGACCGATGTGGTCAAGGCCACGGTCGATTCCGACGGCGGTAGTCTGGTGAAGGTCGAACTGCTCAAGCACAAGTCCCAACAGGCTGACCAGAACATGGTCGTGCTCGACAAGACGGCCACCCACACCTATGTGGCGGAAACCGGCCTGATCGGCAGCGCAGCAGGGCAGACCCTGCCCAATCACACCACGCCGTTTGTGGTGGTGAGCAAGGACCGCGAATTGGCACCCGGTGCCGAGTCTCTGGTCCTGACGCTGGAATCTGCGCCGGTCAATGGCATCAAGCTGGTCAAGACTTACACCTTCAAGCGCGGGGATTACGCCATCGCGGTGAAGCAGGATGTGGTGAACGCCTCTGGTTCGGCCATTCGTCCAACTTTGTACTTGCAACTGACCCGCGACGGCACCACCGCCGAAGCCAACAGCAACCCGGCCTCCTTCATGGGGGGTCCGGTGGCGTACACCGGCATGGCCGTTTACAACGCCAAGGGCAAGTACCAGAAGCTGGATTTTGACAAGCTGGCCGAAGGCAAGGTCGAGTTCGAGAAGGCCGATGACAACGGCTGGGTGGCCATGGTGCAGCACCACTTCGCCTCGGCTTGGTTGCAAAACGACTCGGTTCAGCGCGAGTTCTACGGCAAGAAGCTGGCCACCAACCTGTATGCAACCGGTATGCTGTTCGGTCTGGGCGACATCGGTGCCGGCCAGTCCAAGTCTTTCGAGTCGACCCTGTTTGTCGGCCCTCAGGAAGAAAACAAGCTGAAGGCCCTGGCGCCCGGTTTGGAGTACACCAAGGACTACGGCTGGACGCACATCATGGCGGCCCCGCTGTTCTGGCTGCTCGACAAGTTGCACGGTGCCATCGGCAACTGGGGTTGGGCGATCGTGGCGCTGGTGGTGCTGTTGAAGGCGGCGTTCTACTGGTTGAACGCCAGCGCTTACCGCTCGATGGCCAAGATGAAGGCCCTGAATCCTCGCATTCAGCAGTTGCGTGAAAACATGAAGGACAACCCGCAGCAGATGCAGCAGGAAATGCTGAAGATCTACCGCGAGGAGAAGGTCAATCCGATCGGTGGCTGTCTGCCCATCCTGATCCAGATTCCGGTGTTCATTGCGCTGTACTCGGTGTTGTCGTCGTCGGTGGAAATCCGCAACGCACCCTGGATTGGCTGGATTGTGGACTTGTCGGTCAAGGATCCGTTCTATGTGTTGCCCGCGCTGATGACCTTGTCGACGCTGTTGCAGACCTGGTTGAACCCGACGCCACCGGATCCGGTTCAGGCCAAGATGATGTGGATCATGCCCCTGCTGTTCTCGGTGATGTTCTTCTTCTTCCCGGCTGGCCTGGTGTTGTACTGGCTGACGAACAACATCCTGTCGATTGCCCAGCAGTGGTTCATCAACAAGCAACTGGGTGTGACTCAGTAAGCTGTGTGAACTGCACCTTGGAAACGAGGTGCCCAAATCAAAACCGCCCTCCTCAAGAGGGCGGTTTTTTTATGCGCGCTGACGGCGGCGAGCGCAGCAGGTGGCCAGCAGGCCCGTGCCCATCAAGGCCCAACTCGCGGGTTCCGGTACGGGGGTGGTGGCGCTCAGGTTGCTGGTCTGCATGATGACCCGGTCGTTGAGGTTCAGGCTGCTGGCAAGGACCACGATGTTGAGGGCCTGCAGTGCCACGGTCGACAAGGACAGGGTGCCGCTGGCTTCGAGGGTCAGGTTGTTGCTGGCAGTGAGGTAGCCATCCCGGATGAGGAGATTGCCCGTGCAGCTGTACAGGATGTCTGCACCGAACTGTGCGTTGCTGGGGCCATCGCACGAGATGAAGGCGGGCTGATCGGGGATCAGGCTGAAGTCAAATGGTGCGGGGGCTGGCAGCACGCCCTCACTGCTTTGCGCTGCAGCGTGAGCCGAAGCGAGCACGGTCAAGGCCACAAGCAGAAGCTGGCGCATGAAGAGTCCCTGAGATGATGATTTGCGATCAGTTTAACGATGATCGTGTGTCTGATGCGTGAACACCCCGATCTTGGGGGCATCGGTAGAATTGCGGCCATGTCCTGGCTCGATCGTCATACTCCCATCGTTGCGGTTGCAACCGCGTCCGGCCGAGGGGCCGTTGGCATCGTGCGAGTGTCTGGTAAAGGCTTGATGCCTTTGGCTCAGGCGCTGTGTGGTCGCACTTTGCAACCACGCGTCGCCACCTATGGTCCGTTCAAGGATGCCAAAGGGGAAGCCATTGACCATGGGCTGGCGCTTTACTTTCCTGCGCCGCACAGCTACACCGGCGAAGATGTCCTGGAGTTGCAAGGTCACGGCGGCCCGGTGGTGATGCAGTTGTTGCTGGCACGTTGCCTGGAAGCGGCTGCCACCAAAGATCCTGTGACCGACCAGGCTGTGCTGCCCGGCCTGCGTTTGGCCGAGCCGGGTGAGTTCACCCAGCGGGCGTTTTTGAACGACAAGATCGACCTGGCGCAGGCCGAGGCGATTGCCGACTTGATCGATGCCAGCACCGAGGCGGCTGCGCGGTCGGCCAGTCGTTCGCTCGGCGGGGCGTTCAGTCAGGAAATCGATGCCTTGCGCGACAAGCTGATCAACCTGCGCATGCTGGTCGAAGCCACGCTCGACTTTCCCGAAGAAGAAATCGACTTCCTTGAAAAGGCCGATGCCCGCGGCAAGCTCAACCGGGTGGCGGAGACGCTGGACGGGGTGTTGCGTCAGGCCCGTCAGGGGGCTTTGCTGCGTGAGGGCTTGCAGGTGGTGTTGGCCGGGCAGCCCAACGCGGGCAAGAGTTCCTTGCTCAATGCCCTGGCTGGGGCCGAACTGGCCATCGTCACGCCCATCGCGGGCACCACGCGCGACAAGGTCAGCGAAACCATCCAGATCGAAGGTGTGCCCTTGCACGTGATCGACACAGCAGGTTTGCGGGCCGATCACGAGGCGTCCGACGAAGTCGAGCGCATTGGCATGGCGCGCAGCTGGGAGGCCATTGGCCAGGCCGATGCCGTGCTGTTTCTGCACGACCTGACCCGCGTGGACCACGTGGCCTATGCCCAGGCCGATGCTGACATCGCGGCCAAGTTGCCTGATGGCGTGCCGGTGGTGCATGTTTTCAACAAGGCGGATGCCAGCAGCTTGTCACCCGCCGTGCAGGCCGGGGTGTTGCCCGCCGGGCCGGTGCTGGCCTTGTCGGCCAAGACCGGCGAGGGCTTGCAAGCCTTGCGGCACACCTTGCTGGAGATGGCCGGCTGGCAGGCGGCGCCAGAAGGGGTGTTCATTGCCCGTCAGCGGCATGTGCAGGCCTTGCGGATGGCCCGTGAGCATCTGGAGATGGCGCAGGCGCATGCGGCCTTGAGCGATGGGGCGCTGGATTTGCTGGCAGAAGAACTGCGTCTGGCGCACAACGCGCTGGGCACGATCACTGGCGCGTTTTCGGCGGACGACCTGCTGGGCGAGATCTTCACGCGCTTTTGCATCGGGAAATAGTCGGTTTCTTGCAAAAGGTTCCCTCGATTACCCCCTTGTTCCAGGCAAATCGAGGACAGTGCGGCGACTACTCATTCACCGTTGAGCCATGATCGTTTAAATTAAGTAACTTGTGCGCATCACTGCACGGGTTCTTGATAAACGAGGCGACGATGGATTCGACGGAACTGATTCAGGCGATTCAAACCCTCAACACGGAGGATTCCTTCCGTCCTCGCCTGGACCCTCAGCAATGGCGGACCTTCTGCCAGTACCTGACACGTCATGAGTTGCGTTCGGGCGATCTGCTGGTCAAGCAAGGCGACCGTGACCGCACGGTGTACTTTTTGGGGCAGGGCTCTCTGCAGGTGTTCGTCACGGGTGCTGCGCCCGGGGCTTCGCGGATCGCCATCTTGCGTCCGGGGGCCATGTGCGGTGAGCCGGGCTTGTTCAGCGATGGGCAACGTACCGCCAATGTCGAGGCCATGACCCCGTGTGTGATCTATGCCTTGCGTTTGCCCCGTTTTGAAGAGCTGTGTGCCCGCGTGCCCGTGGTGGCCGTGGAGGTGTTGAAGGCCGCTGGTGCCGTGATGGCCATCCGGATGCGCGCCAACATGAGCCGCCAAATTCCTGCGGCTTGACGAGGTCCCATGTCCGCTGCGCTCGGTCCCCGTCGCCCGACCATTCTGGTTGCCGATGATTCGCCCCAGAACATCGAACTGCTGTCTCACATCCTGAGCAGCGAGTACCGGATCAAGGTTGCAACTTCTGGTGAAAAAGCTCTGAAGATTGTTTATTCCGACGAGCCACCAGATCTGATCCTGCTCGACATCATGATGCCCGACATCAGCGGGCATGAGGTCTGCCAGCGGATCAAGTCCAACCCGGATCGCCGCCGCATTCCCATCATTTTTGTGACGGCCATGAGCACGGTCGAAGACGAAAGTCTGGGGCTGTCACTGGGCGCGGTGGACTACATCACCAAGCCCATCAGCCCGGCGCTGGTGCAGGCACGGGTGCGTACCCATCTGGCCTTGTATGACCAGTCGCGCGAACTCGAGCGCATGGTGGCGCAGCGCACCGGAGAGCTGGTGGCGTCGCGTCAGCAACTGATCCGACGTTTGGGGCGGGCGGCCGAATACAAGGACAACGCCACGGGCAACCATGTGGTGCGCATGGCGCACGTGACCAGACTGGTGGCGCAGGAAGCGGGCTTGGGGCCCGAAGCGGTGCAGCTCTTGTTCCAGACTGCTCCCATGCACGATGTGGGCAAGATCGGTATTCCGGACAGCATTTTGCTCAAGCCGGGTCCTTTGACACCGGATGAGATGAAAGTGGTGCGCCAGCATCCTCAGATTGGCGCCGAGATCATTGGCAAGCATGACAACGAGTTGTTGTCGATGGCCCGCACGATCGCCCTGACGCACCATGAGCGATGGGATGGACAAGGCTATCCGCAGGGCTTGCAAGGGGAGCAAATCCCGCTGCCGGGGCGCATCGTGGCGATCGCAGATGTGTTCGATGCCTTGGTCAGTCGCCGTCCCTACAAAGAGCCTTTCCCGGCCGAGCAGGCGATTGCCATGATGGTGGAGGAGCGGGGTAAGGCGTTTGATCCAGCGTTGATCGATGCCTTCCTGGCCCAGCGCCACGAGATCCTGCGCATCATTGCCTTGTATGCCGACGAGCGCGGATCCATGGTGGATCATCCGGTCTGATGACCGGTGATCCCTGACAGGTAGCGCATCGCAGCGTCAAAGTCATACAGGCCAAGTGCCTGGTTGAGCTTGACGATGTCACTGTGTCGACCCAGTGCAGGCCAGGTTTCCAGCAGTTCGACGAGCAGTTCGCGTGCGTGGGCGTCGTTGTCCTCAATGAGGTGATGCAGGCGTTGCCAGTGGCCTTGCAGACGCTCGTCTTGCAGGGACATGGGCGATGTTTCGGCGGAGGTGGCAGACGGGGTGTTCAGGCTGGCAATGTCGGCGATCACCTGTTGCAGGGTGTCCAGGGTGTGGGCCAGTGCGGTGTCCAGGGGCGCGGAATCGGGCGGTGCCGTGGTGCTGCCTTGTTCGGTGGACTGTGCAGCGGTCAGCAACACGTGTTCCAGGGTGCTGGCTGCTTCATAAAGGGATTTGGCACCGATGTTGCCCGCCAGACCCTTGAGCGTGTGGGTGTGTTGCACGGCCGCTTCCAGGTCATGACCATCGGCCTGAATGCGGGTTGCAAAGTCTTGCTGGGTGCGGGCAAAGCCCCGCAGCAGACGTCGATACAACTCGACATTGCCCATGCAGCGCTCCAAGCCGTCCACGGTGTCGATGGACTGAAGTTGGGCGAGTGCAGCCGTTTCGGTGCCCGGTTCTGGTTGCATCGCCACCGGATGGGCCGGCTGGATCCACCTGGCCATGATGGTGAACATCTGACCCAGGTCCAGCGGCTTGGTGATGTGGTCGTTCATGCCAGCCTGCAGCACCCGCTCACGGTCGGATGCCAGGGCGCTGGCGGTCATGGCGATCACGGGCAAGGTTTGCCACTCGGTGCGTGCGCGAATGCGTTCGGTGGCGGTGTAGCCGTCCATCACGGGCATTTGGCAGTCCATGAGCACGCCGTCGAAGGGGCCGGCGGTTTCAAGTTTTTCCAGCGCTTCCTGACCATTGGCTGCCGTGATGACGGTCAGGCCGGCGCGCTGCAGCAGATCACAGGCCAGTTCCTGATTGACGGGTTGGTCTTCAACCAGGAGTACGCGCGCCCCGGCCAGTTGACGTTGGGCATGGAGCAGGACCCGGTTGCCGGCGCGTGGGGTGTCGTCGATCTGAGTGGTGTGGCCCAAGGCACGTGTGAGGCTGTCCAGCAAGGTGGACGGTGTGACCGGTTTGTGAAGGATGCCGGCGAAGTCCACCCCATCGGCGGCCTTGAGGGCCTCGTCTCGTGAGAAGGCGGTGACCAGCAGCACACAGGGGCGACGCTCGGGTGGTAGCGCCAAGGCCTGACGGGCAAAGGTGATGCCATCCATGTCGGGCATCTGCCAGTCGGTCAACAGCACGTCATGGTGGACGCCGGACTGAGCAGCTTCTTGCATCTTGGCCAGGGCTTGTTCGCCGCTGTCGCACACGTCGACGTGCAAACCCAAGCGAGCGGCCATGTGCCCCAATACATCGCGGGCGCAGGCGTTGTCGTCGACCAGCAGCAGACGCTTGCCTTGCAATTCGCTCGCCAGCAAGGCTCGACGAGGAACGGCTTGGTCTTGCAGTCCGAAGCGGGCCGTGAAGTGGAAGGTCGAGCCTTTGCCCGGGGCACTGTTGACCCAGATGCGCCCGTTCATCATCTCGACCAGTTGGCGCGAAATGGTCAGGCCCAAACCGGTGCCGCCGTATTGGCGTGTGGTCGAGCTGTCGAGCTGAGTAAAGGGTTGGAACAGTCGGTCAATTTGCTCCGGTGGCATGCCGATGCCGCTGTCCTGTACCCAGAAGTGCAGCACGACGGCATCGGCTTGACGCTGTTGCACTTCACACCCGATCACCACTTCGCCTTGGGCCGTGAACTTGATGGCGTTGGTCCCCAGGTTGATGAGGATTTGGCCGAGTCGGATGGGGTCACCGATCAGGGCCGTCGGCAGATCGGGGGGCGCCGCAAACAGCAATTCCAGCCCCTTTTCTTCGGCGCGCATGCCCAGGACGTCGGCCATGTTGTGGACAACGCTTTCAAGCTGGAAGTCGGTGTATTCCAGCTCCAGTTTGCCGGACTCGATCTTGGACACATCGAGCACGTCATTGAGGATGTCGAGCAGGTTGCTGGCCGCGCGGTGTGCTTTTTCGATGTAGTTGCGTGCCTTGGCGGGCAAGTCATCGAGCAGGGCCAGGTGCGTCATGCCCATGATGGCGTTCATGGGCGTGCGGATTTCATGGGACATGTTGGCCAGGAACTGGCTCTTGGTTTTGGTGGCGGCCTCTGCTTCCTTGCGGGCTTGTTGCAGCGCCTCGGCAGCTTGGTTGCGTGCGGTGATGTCCTGCACGATGGCGCAGTACTGCACACGGCCTTCATGCTCGAAGGGCAGCACCACCACTTCGGCATCGAAAGGGGTACCGTCCAGACGAGTGTGTCGCCATGTGACGGTCTCCGCCCGCATGGTTTGGCCCATCTGACGAATGTGAGCGACCACTTCGTTGATGCGTTCGACCGAGTTGTCTACGGGGGACAAGGGTGGCAGGTAAGGCATCAAGCCCATCAAATCGGACTCGTTGGCGCAGCCAAACAAGCGAACGGCTTCCGGGTTGCAACGCACGATGCCGTGGTCGAGGGTGTAGAAAAGGAAAGCCAGCGGGGCGTGCTGGAACACGGCCTGGGTGCGCGCCTCGACTTGTTTGATGGTGCTGATATCAGACCAGTAGCCGTTGTAGATGCGCGTGCCGTCACGGCGCTCGCTCAGGCGGCTTTCACATCGGATCCAGACGGGCTTGTCGAGTTTGGGACTTCGCAGCAGGAAGTCGGTCATGGTGGTGGGGGGCAGGCATTGCCCTTTGCCCATCATTTCCCAGATCTGAGTCGGATGGTGTGCCAGTTGTTCGCTGGTGTAGCCCAAGGTGGCTTCCACCTGTTCGCCAATGAAGCTGAAACGCCCGGGCCCGTGAGGCGGCTGTTCCCAGCAAAACACGGTCAGTGGCAAGGCATGGGCCATTTGTGACAGGCTCTGCTGCGCATGTGTGACTTGTTTCAGGCGGCGCTGACGCTGTAGCAGGGCGCTCAACAACCAGTAACCACTGATGAGCAACAGGCCCCCCCCGGTGCTCCACTTGAGGATGAGGGCGCCTTCGGCTTCGCGGGGCACCATGGCCCAAAGCGTGAGGTCTCCCCAGTTGATGGATTTGGACAGGGCCAGATAGGGCTGCCCGGTCTCGTCCACGACGAAATCGGCTTGTCGCTCGCCGCGTTCCAGCCGGTCGTGTTGCCAGGGGAGCATTTGAGGCATGCGTTGGTACACCCGTTCGGCGGTGGCTTCGTCAGGCGGTGCCGCGGTGGTCATGGGGATGCGTTGAAGCAGGTCGCCGGGTCGATTGCCCATCAGGACCACGCCCCGACCATCGGTGACGAACAGGCGATGCTTGGCGTCGTCAAACAGATGCTGAAACGCATGGGACTCTTGCACCACCACGATCACCCCTTCAGGCTGACTGGCCTCGCCCAATCGTGCCGAGAAAAAGAAGGAGGGGGTGCGTGTCAGCTTGCCGACCGCAAACTGGTGAGCCAGGCCTTCTGGATGAAGCAGGGCATCGGTGTAGTACTGGCGCGTCCGAAAATTGGTGCCGATGGCGTTGTGCACGGCCTCATAGCTGCTGTCGGCGACGGTGGTGCCATAGCGGTCGAGCAAAAACAGATGGCTGAGCTGGAAGTCCTGCGTGGTGTCCTGCAGCAGCTGGCTCATGGTGCGCACCGCTTGCTGGCGGGTGGCGGTGTCGCGTACAGCCGTACGCTGGCCCGGCGTGAGTTGCGCACTGTCGGCAATGTGGGTGTCTTGCAGGTAGCGGGAGATGGTGGCCTGACGCGACAGGGCTTTGGGCAAGGCCCCCAGTTGCTGAAAGCTCAGGGTCAGTGCGTTATGCAGTGTGTTGAGGCGTTGTTCGGCCAGGTTGAGTTGCTCGGCACGTGTGTCACGCAGATCGTGATCAATCAGCCAAGCCGTACCCAACCCGATCAGCAAGGTCCATAGGCCAACCACCAGCCACCAGTAGCCCACTTGAAGTTGGGGCAGCACATGGGGCCGGGTGTGGTGGAAAGCGTGGGGCTCTTCGGGCGCCTCGACCATGCGGTATCACTCCTCCTGCAAAGCCTGCGACAGACTTTGGTGAAGAGTGTGCCTGTTCGGCGCAGGATAAGCCAGCCGGGTGATTCCCAGCCGGTGAGTCATCTCACGGCTCAACCCTTGAGCAGCAAACGCTCGGCACGGGTCAGGTCGCGTGGGCGGCCGGACAGCACCAGCGTGTCACCCGCTTCCAGTATGCGGTCGGCGTCGGGCTGCAGCACCCGGCCGTTGGCGCAGCGCAGCGAGACCAAGGTGACCTCGGGGAGTTTGGTGTCCAGGCAATCGCTCAGGGAGGTGCCCACACACACGGCATCGGTCGACAGGGTGATGGAGGCCAGACGTTGCAGCTCGCCTTCGTCTTCGTTGTCGTCATCAGCGCCGTGGAAGTAACCACGCAACAAGCCGTAGCGCGCCACCCGCTGGTCTTGCACCAGGCGGATCACCCGGCGGATGGGAATGCCCACCAGTGCCAGCGTTTGCGAGGCCAGCATCAGCGAGCCTTCAATGGCCTCGGGCACCACGACGGTGGCCCCGGCGGCTTGCAGGGCGTCCAGGCGGGCATCGTCAATCGTGCGCACGGCCACCGGCACGGTGGGCGCGTGCTCGCGCACCAGGCGCAGGATCTTTTTGGCCGAGGCGGTGTCCGGGTAGGTGATGACCAGGGCCGACGCACGCGACAAGCCCGCCGCAACCAGGCTTTGCAGGCGGGTGGCATCGCCAAACACCACGTTCTGTCCGGCGATGGCGGCCTGGTGCACCCGGTCCGGATCCAGGTCCAGCGCCATGTAGGGGATGCCTTCCTGCTCCAGAAGGCGGGCCAGGTTCTGGCCGCATCGGCCGTAACCGCAAATCAGCACGTGGCGATCGGTGTTGATGGCCTTGGACGCGATCTTGGTCATGGCCAGCGATTGCATCAGCCAGTCGGTGGACGATACCCGCATCACGATGCGGTCGCTGTACTGGATGATCAGTGGTGTGATCAGCATGGACATCACCATGGCCGCCAGCAAGGGGCTCTCCACATGCTGGGGGATCAGGTGCTGTTCGGTGGCCAATGACAGTAGCACGAAGCCGAATTCACCGGCCTGCGCCAGGTACAGGCCGGTGCGCAAGGCCACGCCCGTGGTGGCCCCGAAGCCCTTGGCCAGGGACGTGACCAAGCCCAGTTTGAACAAGACGGGCAGGGTGCTCAGCAGCAGCACCAGCGCCCAGCTGTCGATCAGGCTGTGCCAGTCGAGCTTCATGCCGATGGTGATGAAGAACAGGCCCAGCAGCACGTCGTGGAATGGCCGGATGTCGGTTTCCACCTGGTGCTTGTATTCGGTCTCGGCAATCAGCATGCCGGCCACGAAGGCGCCCAACGCCAGCGACAGCCCGAAGTGCTCGGTCAGCCAGGCCAGCCCGAGCGTCACCAGCAACAGGTTGAGCATGAAGAGCTCGTCGCTCTTGCGGCGGGCCACCAGGGTCAGCCACCAATGCATCACTTTCTGGCCACCGGCCAGCAGCACGGTCAGCAAGGCACCGGCCTTCAAGGCAGCGAGACCCAACGTGCGGGTCAGCTCCGAGGCCGAGTCACCCAAGGCGGGGATCAGCACCAGCAGTGGCACCACGGCCAGATCCTGAAACAGCAAGATGCCCATCACGCGGCGGCCATGCTCGCTTTCCAGCTCCAGCCGGTCGGCCATCATCTTCACCACGATGGCGGTGGAGCTCATGGCCAATGCGCCACCCAGCGCGACGGCACCTTGCCAGTTGATGTTCCAGCCCAGCAATCCGCCGTCATGGCCCAGGTAGACCAAGCCTCCAGCCAGCGCCAGATGCCCCACCACGGTGGCCGCGATGGTGAGCCCGACCTGACTGAGCCCCAATCCGAACACCAGCGACTTCATGCTGCGCAGCTTGGGCAGGTTGAATTCCAGGCCAATCACGAACATCAGGAACACCACGCCGAATTCGGCCAGGTAACGCACGCCGGCCGAGTCCTTGGCCAGCGCCAAGGCATTGGGGCCAATCACCACGCCCACGGCCAGATAACCCAGCATCGGTGGGAGCTTCATGAGGCGGCACAACACCACACCGATCACAGCGGCGAACAAGTAAAGCAGCGTCAGGTCGAGCGTAGTGGCCATGTTGTCCCTAGAATCCCCCTGATCCTACCCGGCATGGCAGGGCACTTGTTTCAAAAACCCATTCCATGCCTTGATTACTTGGTTTCTCATGTCAGTCACTCCCTCTTCCCAAGCTACCACCGTGGCGCTGGCCCGTCAGGCCCTCGACATTGAAGCGCGTGCCATTCAAGGGCTGAACGAGCGTTTGCTGGGTGATGCCGGCGCATCCTTCACACAGGCTGTGCGGGCCATGCTGGCCTGCCGCGGTCGGGTGGTGGTGATGGGCATGGGCAAGAGTGGCCACGTGGGCCGCAAGATCACGGCCACGCTGGCATCCACCGGCACCCCTGCCATGTTCGTGCACCCTGCCGAAGCGCATCACGGTGACTTGGGCATGGTGCAACCGGGCGATGTGGTGCTGGCCATCTCCAATTCCGGCGAGAGCGAAGAGCTCACGGCCTTGCTGCCCGTGCTCAAGCGCCAAGGCGTGACCTTGCTGGCCATGACCGGCAAGCCCGCCTCGTCGCTGGCCCGCCATGCCGATGTCGTGCTCGACAGCGCCGTGGACCAGGAAGCCTGCCCGCTCAACCTGGCCCCCACGGCCAGCACCACCGTGCAAATGGCGCTGGGCGATGCCCTGGCCGTGGTGCTGCTGGAGTTGCGCGGCTTCAAGGCCGAAGACTTTGCCCGCTCGCACCCCGGTGGTGCCCTCGGCCGCAAATTGCTGACCCACCTGCGTGACGTGATGCGGGCAGGAGAGGCCGTGCCGCGTGTGGCCCCCGAGGCCAGCTTTGGCGACGTCATGCGCGAAATGAGCGCCAAGGGCCTGGGCGCCACGGCCGTGGTGGAGGCGTCCGGCCAGTTGGCCGGCGTGTTCACCGATGGTGACCTGCGTCGCAAGATCGAAGCGGGCGTGGACCTGCGCGCCTTGACGGCCCGCGAGCTGATGACCCCATCGCCGCGTACCATTCGCGATGACGTGCTGGCCGCCGAGGCCGTGTCGATCATGGAAGCCCATCGCATCAACACCCTGCTGGTGACCGATGCACAGGGCATCCTGGTCGGGGCCGTCAACACCAATGATCTGATGCGTGCCAAGGTGATCTGATGCGCCTCCTCGTTCCCACCCTGACCTTCCCGTCCAGCCTGAAACAACTGGGCAGCACGATCCGCGCGGCCATCTTTGATGTGGATGGGGTGCTCACCGATGGCACGCTGTTCATCAGCGAAGCGGGTGAGACCCTGAAGGCCTTTCATGCGCTGGATGGTCATGGCCTCAAATTGTTGGCGCAGGGGGGCATCACCCCCATCGTGATCACCGGGCGGGATTCGCCCTCTGTGCGTCGCCGCTTGAAGGACCTGGGCGTGACCCATGCTGTCTTTGGTGCGCACGACAAGCTCGCGGCCGCCGAACCCCTCATGGCCCAGTTGGGCGTGTCGTGGGCCGAGATGGCGGTGATGGGGGACGACTGGCCCGATTTGCCCTTGCTGGTGCGTGCAGGGCTGGCCGTGGCGCCCGCCAACGCCCATGCCGAAGTCAAGGCCGTGGCCCATCACGTCAGCGCGTTGCGCGGCGGGCAAGGTGCCGCACGCGAGTGCTGTGACCTGCTGCTGTGGGCCACCGGTCGCTATGAAGCGCTGTTGCAAGGCCATTTGCAGACGCTGGACACCACGGCGGCAGGAGCCACGCGGTGAACGCGCGCTGGTGGTTGGTGCTGGAGCGCGCGCAGGCCGCGCTGCCGGTCTTGGGCGCGGCAGCCCTGGCTGGCTTCACCTGGTGGTTGGTGCAGTCGTCGCCGCGTGAGGGGGGCGCCAGCGGGGCCAAGCCGGCCGCATCGGCGCCCGACTACGAGTTGCACCGTGCCCGCATCGTTCGGGTGGACCCGCAAGGACGCCTGGAAGCGGTGCTCGATGGCGACCGCATCCGACATTTCCCTGCCACCGAGCGCTTGCTGGTAGACGAATTGACCCTGGCAGCCCGCGATGCCAAAGGCCAGAGCCTGCACGCCCAGGCGCGCGAAGGCGAGGCCGACCAGCGCGCCGAAGTGGTGACGCTGCGGGGCCAGGTCCGCGCCAAGGCGGTGTCCTACTCAGAGCCCGGCAGCGGTTTGCGCCGTGACGCCGGCCCGGCTCACTTCAGCGGGGAAGGGTTGCGCATCGACACCTGTGCCCGCGTGGTGAGTTCCAGCACCCCGGTCAAGATGGAGCAAGACCACAGCGTGGTGCGCGCGCAAGGTTTGCGCTACGACCAGAACAGCGGCGTGGCACTCCTGCAGGGGCGTGTGGTCGGCCAGTACGACGCGCCCACCCGCTGAGCATGTCGTCTCCAAGCGGGCAGACCGCCCCCCTGTTGTTCATCACCGGGGCCTCCAGCGGCATTGGCCAGGCCTTGGCCGCGCGTTATGCCCAGGCGGGCTGGCGGTTGGCGCTGGTCGCCCGTCGGGGCCAGTTGCTGCAGCAATGGTGCACACAGCAGGGCTGGCCCGCCTCGCAATGGGTAGTTTACGAGGCCGATGTCCGTGACCTGGCGCAGATCCAGGCCGCCGCGCAGGCCTGCCTGCTGCAGCAAGGCGTGCCGGATGTGGTGGTGGCCAATGCGGGCATCAGTGTTGGCATCGATTTGAGCTACCAGGAAGATCTGGCCGTGCTCAAGGACCTGCTGGACACCAATGTGCTGGGGCTGGCGGCGACCTTTCAACCCTTCATGGACCCCATGAAGCAGCGGCGCTCAGGCTGTCTGGTGGGGATCGCCAGTGTGGCCTCGGTCCGTGGCTTGCCGGGGCATGCCGGTTATTGCGCGGCCAAAGGCGCCGTCGTGCAACTGTGCGAAACCTTGCGTGGCGAGTTGCAGGCCCATGGCGTCAAGGTGGTGACCTTGGCACCGGGCTACATCGACACGCCCTTGACGCGCGAGAACGACTACCCCATGCCCTTTTTGATGGACGCGGCCGAGTTTGCGGATCAGGCGTTCGAGGCCATTGCGCGAGGGGTACGCTGGCAGGTCATCCCGTGGCAGATGGGCGTGGTCGCCAGCATCATGCGCTGGCTGCCACGCGGTCTGTTTGACCGCATCGTGGGGGCGCAGCAGCATCGCAAAAAGCGGCGCCGCAGCGACCCCTGAGCCATCAGTGACGGCCGCCGTGGCCGTGTCCATGACCGGGAGGGCCACGACGGTCATCTTCCCAGCCACCGTGGCGATGCTCATCGTAGCGGCCTGCAGGGGGCGGCATGTCCCGCACGAAGTACACCGGCTGACCGCAGGCGTTGTAGTGGTTGCAGTAGCGTGCCCAATTCTTGGAGTGCCCGGGGGGCACACGCAGGTAGATGGGGCGTTGCTGCATGCCGTAAGGCTGCTGGCGAATGATCACCGGTTGGGGGTACACCAGCACAGGTTGCGTGTCACCAATGTCAACACGGCCGTAAAAGCCGGGTTGGTTCACGCTGACACTGACGCCCACATTGGTGGTGGCCTGTGCGGTCCCTGCCATCAACGTCGTGGCGGCGGCCAGCGCCAAGCCCATGCGGGTCAGGAAGGAAGCGGCTGAAAGAGACATGCTTGTGTGGTCCTGCAAAAGATGACCATGCCCTGCGCATGATCACGCGCCCCATATTAGGGCGTCTGAGACAAGCTGTGTGTCAGGATGTCTCTGAGTCTTTAACGCAGCAGCCATGAAAAAAGGCGACACCAGAGGTATCGCCTTTCCTGCTGATGATGGGAGCGCGACGCGGGGATACGGCGCTCAAACCATCACAAACGATCAGTAGCCGTAGCCACCGTCATTGCCGCCACGGCCACCGCCGTAACCGCCGCCGTTGCCACCACGGCCACCGCCGTAGCCGCCGCCGTTACCACGGCCACCGCCGTAGCCACCGCCGTTACCACGGTCGCCGCCGTAGCCGCCTTCGCTGCGGCCACCGCCGAAGCCACCTTCACGACGGCCGCCGCCGAAGCCGCCACCACTGTTGCCACCGCCGTAGGGGCTGCGGAAGCCAGCAGGACGCTCTTCACGAGGACGAGCTTCGTTCACAACGATGGCACGACCGGCAACGGGTTGACCGTTCAGGCCGTTGATCGCAGCTTGAGCTTCTGCATCGGAGCTCATTTCCACGAAACCGAAGCCCTTGGAGCGGCCGGTTTCACGATCCATCATGACCTTGGCAGAGGCCACGGTACCGAACTGGGAGAAAGCGTCGTTGAGTTCCTGATCACGCACGCTGTAGGCCAGATTGCCCACATAAAGTTTGTTGCCCACGAGAGAGCCCCTTTCAAAGTAACAAAGTAACCATGTGGAGCTTCAACCCATCCGGACCCATTCCAACGACGGTGCCGCTACCAGACACAGACAAAACCATTATGGGTGAAGCCAGCATATTCATCCAGCGTTTTCAACCCTTATTTTTAAGACTGTGTCAACCCGCCGGGCGAAATGTTGCCGCGAACCCTCAGATTTTTATTGGGGCTAGCCCCTATGATCGATTGATATTTGCCGGTTCGGCTCTCAATCGGCTCCCAAAACCGCTTTGACAGGGGTGTGATGGCTGACTCTGAAAGACATGAGCGAGAGGCAGGGATTGAGTTTCTCAATCCAGTGGTGCCATTTGATTGGTGGCGGGCGTTGATCCGTGTGCTGGCGAGCATCGAGGCCGTGCGCGATGGGCGCGCACTGTACGTATTGCTGGCCACTTTTTGTGGGGCGGGGCTGGCCATGGCGTGTGCGCAGGCTTCGCTGGCACGGGATGATTTGGTCTGGGCCATCGGGCAGGGGGCGGCGGCCTTGTTTGTGGCCTTCTATGGCGTGAATGCGGCGGGCTTGCTGCTGATGGATCGGGCGCTGGCACGGCCTGCGCGGGATGTGGTCGATGCGATGGAGGATGCCTTGGGTATCGGGCATCGTGTGTTGCTGACCCTGCTGTGCGCGGTCGTGGTGGGTGTGCTGCTCGCGGGGGGGCTGCTCGGCTTGTATTGGCTGAGCAGTCTGCCCAAGATCGGACCGTGGTTGTTCACACTGGTGGTGCCCCTCACGGTGGTGTGCATCAGCCTGTTTCTCATGGCAGTTGCTGTGGTGGTGGCACCGTTGACGGGCCCGACGGTGTGGGCGGGTGCTTCGGCGGTGGAGGCCATTTTCACGGTGGCCAGCATGATTCGCACCCACTTGTTGCAGGCTGCGGTACTGTCCGGGGGGCTGAGCTTGGTGACCGGCCTGGTGGGGGCCGTGAGCAGTCTGCTGGTCGTGATTGGAGGGCGGGTGATGGCCGAGGCATCGGTGTTGGTGTTGGGGGTCGACATTCCCCCCGAGGCCTTGATGGGCGGCTTGATCGGTCAAGGCATCCAGGTGCGCGATCCCAGTCATGTGGCGCCCGAAGTCCTTCAATACATTTCTGCCGCCACTGTGGGCGGCGGCGTGGTCTTTGCCATCGCGCTGGTGTTGCCAACCTTGGTGTACCTGCGCGGTGTGTGCGAGATCTATCTGACCCTGCAACGCGCGGCGTCGGACGAAGACTCGCTACGATGAGGGCTTGGATGACACAGGAGTGTGGCCCGGGCCACAGACAGATGGGTAAACCGCCGGTTTCTTCGACAGATCTTTGCCCCTGCGGATCGGGGCAGGCCTACACCGCGTGTTGCGGGCGTTATCACGAGGGGCCGCTGGCGCTGCAGGCGCCCACGCCTGAGGCGCTCATGCGTTCACGCTACAGCGCCTTTGTGCGCGATCTGCGTCCCTACCTGCTCGCCACCTGGCACCCCGATACCCGCCCGGCCGAGATCGAGCCCCCGGAAGCCGGCTTGAAGTGGCTGGGTCTGTCCGTCAAACGGGCCGAGATGACCGCCACGGATGCCGGCATGGTCGAGTTTGTGGCTCGCAGCAAGTTAGGGGGGCGCGCCTGGCGGCTGCACGAGGTCAGCCTATTTGTGCGGGAAGGCGGGCGTTGGTATTACGTGCGTGCCCAGGAGTAAGGGCTGCCACCTGAGGTACCGTGGCACGGATCAGCGGGTGGCCGCTTCCAGCGCACCCAGCCAGCGCATGGCCTGCTCTCGGCTGTTGCCGCACATCTCTTCCGAGGGTTGTAGAGACCCGCACACGGCGGGGCGTTCCGGGTGACCGAACAAGCGACAGCGCAGCGCGTCATCCAGATGGGGGCAGGGCATGCCCGCCGGCTTGCCGTGAGGCAAGCCCGGCATGGGGGAACTGATCGAAGGAGCGGTGCAGCAGGCGGCGCACCTGGGGCGGCAATCCATGGCGTGATTGTCGTGCAGTCGACGGGGTTTTGTCTGTGGGGTGGATCCCCTTGGGGTCCCCGAGACGCCCCTGCCTCGGTACAATGGAAGGTTGCCCAAAAATGAGGCAGTTTTCCAGAGGCTTTGCCCATGCTTTACCCCCAAGAATTTGATGTGATCGTGGTCGGCGGTGGCCACGCCGGTACCGAGGCCGCGTTGGCGGCTGCCCGCATGGGCTGTGCAACCCTGCTGCTGAGTCACAACATTGAGACCTTGGGGCAGATGAGTTGCAACCCGTCCATCGGTGGCATTGGCAAGGGGCATCTGGTCAAGGAGGTCGATGCGCTGGGCGGAGCCATGGCGCAGGCCACCGACGAGGGCGGCATCCAGTTCCGCATCCTCAATTCCAGCAAGGGGCCGGCCGTGCGAGCTACCCGTGCGCAGGCCGACCGTATCCTGTACAAGGCCGCGATCCGCCAGCGCCTGGAGAACCAGTCCAATCTGTGGCTCTTCCAACAGGCGGTCGATGACCTGATGGTCGAGGGCGATCGCGTGGTGGGTGCCGTGACGCAGGTGGGCATCCGTTTTCGGGCCCGCACCGTGGTGCTGACCGCCGGGACCTTCCTGGACGGCCGCATCCACGTGGGCCTGAATAACTACAGCGCGGGTCGTGCAGGGGACCCACCCGCGGTGTCGCTGTCGGCCCGACTCAAGGAGTTGCGCCTGCCGCAAGGCCGCCTGAAGACAGGTACCCCGCCGCGCATTGACGGGCGCAGCATCGACTTCAGCAAATTGAGCGAGCAGCCGGGCGATGGGGTCGGCTTGGTGGGGCAGTGGGGCGCATCGGCGGAGGCCACGCCCGATGTGCCGGTGTTCAGCTTCCTGGGCTCTTACACCCAGCACCCCCGTCAGTTGCCTTGCTGGATCACCCACACGAATCAACAAACCCACGACATCATCCGCTCCGGCTTTGACCGCAGCCCCATGTTCACCGGGGTGATCGAAGGGGTAGGGCCACGTTATTGCCCATCCATCGAGGACAAGATCAATCGGTTTGCCGACAAGGATTCGCACCAGATCTTCCTGGAGCCCGAAGGCCTGACGACCAACGAGTTCTACCCGAATGGCATCAGCACGTCCTTGCCGTTCGATATCCAGTTGAATGCCTTGCGTACGATGCCGGGTCTGGAGAATGCCTACATTCTGCGTCCGGGGTATGCCATCGAGTACGACTACTTCGATCCTCGCGAGCTGAAGTCCACCTTCGAGACCAAAGCCATCCAGGGGCTGTTTTTTGCCGGGCAGATCAATGGCACGACCGGTTACGAAGAGGCCGCCGCACAAGGTTTGTTTGCAGGCTTGAATGCGGCGCTGCAGGCCCAAGGGCGCGAGGGCTGGGTGCCACGTCGTGACCAGGCTTACCTGGGTGTGCTGGTGGATGACCTCATCACCAAGGGCGTGACCGAACCGTACCGCATGTTCACCAGCCGCGCCGAGTTCCGTTTGCAACTGCGCGAGGACAATGCCGACATGCGACTGACGGAGATCGGGCGCGAGTTGGGTTTGGTGGACGATGTGCGCTGGGGCGCCTTCAACCGCAAGCGCGACGCTGTTTCACGTGAAACAGAGCGACTGAAGTCGACGTGGGTGCGTCCCGCCACTTTGCCTGCCGCCGAGGCTGAGCGTTTGTTGGGCAAGGCCTTGGAGCGCGAATACAACTTGGGTGACCTGTTGCGTCGTCCCGGCGTGAGTTATGACAAGGTCAATGAAGTGGCTGAGATTGCTGCTGTGCGCCAGGCCAAGCTGTGGGCGGATGCGGGCAAGACGGCTGCCACGGAAGGCGTTGTTTCACGTGAAACAGTTGATCGCGGCACGCTGCGGCAAGAGATGGGTGAGACCCTGGCTGATGCCGTCATCGAGCAGGTGGAGATCAGCATCAAGTACGCGGGCTACATCGACAAGCAGAATGACGAGGTCAGCCGTGCCGCCTATTATGAGAACCTGAAGTTGCCGGCCGAGCTGGATTACATGCAGGTGTCGGCTTTGAGTTTCGAGGCGCGCCAGAAGTTGAGTAAGCACAAGCCGGAAACATTGGGTCAGGCCTCGCGCATTTCGGGCATCACGCCCGCGGCCATTTCCTTGCTGCTCATTCACCTCAAGAAGGGTCGCTTCAAGGGGTTCGTGCAGGACTCCACTGAGGCCTCGCCAGAAGTTTGATCTCACCCGTTCAAGGTTTCATGATGTCATTCAAAAAGAACGGGGCGGGGATGCGCCCCCAGAATTTCAAGCCAGCACCCCAGGTTGTGCCTTCCGTGGCGCGCGCCGTGCCCAGTCGCCCACCCGTGAGTTGGTCGCGGGAGCAGTGGCTGGCGGCATTGCCGCCGGTGCTGGCGAGTCTCAACCTGGTCTTGTCCGAGGCGCAGCAGGCGCAATTGGCAGACTACATGGTCATGCTCGCGCACTGGAACAGCACCTACAACCTGACTGCCCTGCGTGATGCGCAGGACATGCTGACCCACCACCTGACCGACTGCCTGACGGTGTTGGCACCCCTGAAACAGCACCTGACCGAGCGCGGCTTGCTGGATCGGACACCGCCTGCGCGCCTGCTGGATGTGGGCAGTGGGGGTGGTTTGCCGGGTGTCATCCTGGCCATTTGCTATCCAGGTGTGCAGGTGACCTGTGTTGACACCGTGGGCAAGAAGGCCGCTTTCATACGTCAGGTGGCGGCTGAACTGCGTTTGCCCAATCTGCGGGCCGAGCACGCACGGGTGGAGCAACTCAAGGGGCAATTCGACCTGATTACCTCGCGGGCGTTTGCGTCACTGGTTGACTTCGTGACCTTGACCCGCTCGCTGCGGGCCGAGAGCGCCGTCTGGATGGCCATGAAGGGCAAGGATCCGCTGGAAGAGAGAGACGCTTTGCCGGCGGATGTGAACGTGTTTCACGTGGAACAATTGCAGGTGCCGAATTTGGATGCCGAGCGTTGTCTGGTGTGGATGCGCTGAAGGTGGGCGACGGCAGGATGTGAACGTACGACAGGGTAGGTGAGCATGAAGTGGCAGACGTGGGTGGTATGGATGGGGTGTGCCGTCGCGACGGCATCGGCACAGGCTGCGCCAGAGGCGTCGGCCGCATCTTCGCCACGGGTGGTGCGCAGTCGTCCGGCGCCGGTCAAAGGGGCCATTCAGGATGAGGCTCGCCCCGCCGTCAGCCAGGCCCGACCGGTTCAGCCCGATCGCGGAGATCTGGGAGACATTGCGCATGACTGGACGAAGTCGGATGTGCCGACTGCCGCACCAGTGTTGACCTCGACCAAACCACCTGTGGTGACGCCTCCCGTTGTGCCGCCCGCGCCCCGGCCAGTCCCGGCGTCTCCGGTGGTGAGCAAATCGGCAGCGCCCGTCCCACCCAGTCGCGCCAAGTCCACAGCAGGGGCGGTCTCTGCATCAACACCCGTGGTACGTCAGGCGGCTCCCGCTGCATCGAAGCGGGTGGTCGCATCGGTGTCACCGCGCAAAGCATCGACGCGTGTGACCGCACCACCCGCTCGCGTGAAGCCCATTGCCCGCCTGCAGGATGCACCCAAGGCCGTGGGGAAGCGTCCAGCACATGTGGCGGTGGCTCGCGGCACCTCGCCCGTACAGGTCCAGAAGGGAAGGAAGGGGTCGATCACGACTGCCTCTCGTGTGCCAGCACGTTCGGTATCCGGCGGGAAGGCGCCCCAAAAATCAGCGGCGCCCGCCACCGTGGCCCGTGTGACCAAGTCGGTACCCGCCGTCCGGCGTCAAGGTCCGATGCCCATCGCCGGCAAGCCATCACCTCACGCCAAAGGCCCTGCCACGCATGCCGTGCATGGCATCCCGGCGCGGGCGAAAACCAAACTCGGCGTGTCTTCTGTTCAGTCGACCAAGGCCAAAGGCAAGACAGCGCCAGCGGCCAGCAAGCCTCAGAAGGCCACAGCCACGTCACGCACCCGCCCGGCACCCGCGCCATCGAAGTCACGACTCGCGCCGGCGCCGGTTCGCCGCCCTGCCCATAAGGGGCATTGATCGGTCGCGCACCGACTCAGGCCGTGCTCTCGCCCGCGGTGAGGGCCTGTTGAGCCAGACGATCCATGTTGTCGGTCACCGCACTCATGCGCGTGGCCACGACGTTGAAGGCGGCACCTGCTGGGCCGGCATGATGCGCGGCCACCATGGCGTTGAATGCCACCATCTTGGCCTCTCTGGCGACGTTGCGGATGTTGCCAATCAGGGTCTCATGCGCCAGTTGCTCGCGACGGGCGAGGAGCAGGGCCTCCTGCTCGAACACTTGGGTGATCTGATTGAGCAGTTGCAGCATCGGCGTGGCCTCTGCGACCAGCTCATCCAGTGCGGTGTCGATGTCGGTGGCCGCAGTGCCTTGACGGCGCTGCAGCAAGGCCTCTGCCTGTTTCATGAAGCGCTGGATGCGGGCGTCACCGTTGGCGGCACCAAAGAACACTTCTTGCAGCGCCGGGCTGAACAGGCCGGGCAGCTCCCTGTCGCCTTGTGTCAGCTGCAGGTGGCTGCGTCGCATCAGTTGAAGGGCTTCTTCCGCATGGGTGCGGGCCGTGCGTTGACGGGGCAGGCTGCCACCTTGCTGCAGCAGCACGATGTGCAGGATCAGTCGCTGTGACAGCATGCGCTGCCGCCCCGCCAGGTTGATCAGGACGGACATCTGGCTGGCAGAGGCCTGTCGCACGCGCTCGTCATTGGCCGAGCGTGGCGTGGGGGCAGCCGAGGGCATGAGGCGGAGGGCGGTGGCGGCTGGCGACATGGTGAGCTCCAGAGCATGAATGATGTCGGCATTCACGCAACAACCGTTCCATGTGGCAGAACGTGATGCCGGTCACGTTCCAGCAGGGGGCGCCAAGTCGATGCACCATCTTGTTCCCAACGGGGCACCGTGTACTGCCATCGAAGTGTGGGGCGAAACCTGCGGTGGCGCGCGTGGCGGGGGCACACTGCATTGATAATGCAGCCATGCCACACATCTTCTGCATCGCCAACCAAAAGGGTGGGGTGGGCAAGACCACCACCACTGTGAATCTGGCCGCTGGTCTCGCCCAGATCGGCCAGCGTGTGCTGATCGTGGACCTGGACCCGCAGGGGAATGCCACCATGGGCTCTGGCGTCGACAAGCGCACCATGGAGCGCAGTGTCTACGACGTCCTGCTGGAAGAGTCCACCATTGCGGAGGCCCGTTCACGCAGCCCCAAGGGCGGCTATGACGTCCTGGGAGCCAACCGTGAGTTGGCCGGTGCGGAAATTGAATTGGTGACCCTGGAGCGTCGGGACCGGCGCCTCAAGACCGCCATCGAGGCGGCTACGCAAGAGTACGACTTCGTGCTCATCGACTGCCCCCCATCATTGAGTTTGCTGACCCTCAACGGGCTCACGTGTGCGCACGGTGTCATCGTGCCCATGCAGTGCGAGTATTTTGCGCTGGAAGGCTTGACCGACCTGGTCAACACCGTCAAGCAGGTGCATGCCAATCTGAACCGGGAATTGCAACTCATCGGCTTGTTGCGCGTCATGTATGACCCGCGCATTACCCTGCAGCAGCAAGTGAGCGAGCAACTCAAAGTGCACTTCGGTGACAAGGTTTTCGATACCGTGATCCCGCGCAATGTGCGTTTGGCCGAAGCACCCAGCTATGGGGTGCCTGGTGTGGTGTTCGATCCGTCCAGCAAGGGCGCGCAGGCCTTTGTGGCGTTTGCCCAAGAGCTGGTTCAACGTGTGAGCCAGGGCCTGACCCAAGCTGGGTGACCTGCGCTACGCCTCCTGCCCCAGGATGCCGTCCAGGCAGCCGAGGAGGGCGGAGACGTCCAGCGGTTTGGTGATGTAGGCCACGAAGCCGCGGTCCTTGGCGGCGTGAATGCGGTCGGGCATGGCATCGGCGGACAGCGCCACCCGCGGCACGTCTTGCAGCGAGGGTTCGGCATCCAGCGCGTCGGCCAGATCAAAGCCACTCATGTCGCCGAGGTGCATGTCGATCAGCATCAGATCGGGCGTGTGCTGGCGAGCCAGTGCCAGTGCGTGCTGCCCATCGCGGCCGACGAGCAGGGTCCACTGCGGACGCAAGGTCATGACCTGTTGGAGCAAGATCACATTGATCTCGTTGTCCTCTGCGTAGAGGAGGGTGGCGGCTCGGGCGGTGGGTGCAGGCGCCACAACGACGGGGTCGGGGGCAGGTAAGGTCGGCTGCACGGCCGCAGGCAGCGTGATGCGGAACGTGCTGCCCACGCCCTTGAGGCTGAGCACGTCGATGTGGCCCTGCATCAAACGGATGAGTCGCTGCACGATGACCAGACCAATGCCGGTGCCATCCACATGGCTGCGTTCGGCGCCCAGGCGGTTGAAAGGCTCGAACAAATGGGCCTGCTGTTGCGGGGTCAAGCCGATGCCCGTGTCCTGAACGCTCACGACGACCTGACCTGCATTGAGGTGCGCGTCGATCCGCACGGTGCCGTCCGCCCGGTTGTATTTGATGGCGTTGCCAATCAGATTGACCAGGACCTGTCGCAGTCGAACACGATCAGCCTGCACGTGACAGCCCTCCGGCAGGTCCGCGATGTCGATGCTGACGTTGCGCTGGCGTGCCAGCTCGCGCAGCAGATCCACGGCGTCGTCCACGATGCATCGGACTTCCTGAGGCTCCAGTGAGAGGGGCAAGTTGCCCGCCTCGATCCGAGACAAGTCCAGCACATCGCCCAGCATGGACAGCAGGTGGTTGCCGGCCTTTTCAATCTGCGCCACATGCTGCTGCTGCGTCGGGCCAAAGACGCCGCCTGTGTCCATGCGCAGCAACTGTGCAAAGCCCAGGACGGCATTCAAGGGTGTTCGCAATTCATGGCTCATGCGTGACAGGAATTCGCTTTTCGCGCGATTGGCCTGCTCTGCAGCAGAAGCGGTGATGACCGCTTGCTCATACTGTTTGCGGTCCGTGATGTCAGCGGTGTAGCCGTACCAGGCCAGCATCCCGTTTTGCTCGCGAAAGGCCAGCCACCGGGTGCCCTTGCTGGGCAGTTGCACGCGGTACTCGTACACGATGGGGTGTTCGAGCTGGATGTTGTCCGGGCGGGTCAGCCCCTTCACGTAGTCAAGGTCCTCCGGATGGATGCGTGTGTAGTGCAGGGTCCAGTCGTAGGGGTCGATGTCGTCGCCCAGTTCGTACAGATGGCGTGCCAGGCTGCTGATGTACTGCAGCTGCGGCTCACCCTGGGCCGGGATGTTGATCTTGTAGAGCACCCCGGGGATGTTGCGGCTCAAGCTCTTGAGCAAGGCGTCTCGCTCGGCCAGCCGCAGGGCCAGTTCATGGCGTGCGGTGACGTCTTGCAGCATGCCGTACCAGACGCGGTGCCCGCGGTCGCTGTGTTGCACGCCCAGCTGAACGGCAATCCAGCGGCGCTGCCCATTGCGCAAAATGATCAGGCAGTCTCCGGCCAGCTCCTTGGCGCCCCCTTCTGCTTCCAGCTCCCACAGCCGAATTTTGTGGACGTGGTCGGGGTGCATGCGGGCCACCACCTGCATGAACAACCCTTCCGGGTCATGACGCAGGGCCGGGTCGATGTCGAACAGGGAAAACAATCGCTCGCTGGCCCAGGGAATGAAGCGGCGCCCATCGGGCAGGCGATCAAGCACCATCAGCCCGCCGGGCACGTGATGGCTCAGGCCGCGCAGGACCTCTTCATGCATCGATGCTTGCTGCCGGAGAACGGCAACTTCGGCGTGTGTGGCTTCGAGCGCTGACTGCAGGCTTTGCAAGTCAGGAGCCGACATGGGTGCGGGAGCTTGCATAGGGTTTGATTATCAAAGCCCGCGGATGTTTTGGGGTGTGTTCACAGGGGTCAGAAACAGAGGACAATCCCTGCCCTATGGCGACCAAGAAAACAAAGGGCCTCGGCATGGGCCTGGAGGCCCTGCTGGGCCCCAAAGTCAGCGACATCGCTCCTTCTGCTCCCGAAGGGGCGCCGACCACCTTGCGGCTCGATTTGATGCAGCCTGGCAAGTACCAGCCTCGTACCCGTATGGACGAGGGGTCGCTGTACGAGCTGGCCGAGAGCATCAAGGCCCAGGGCATCATGCAGCCGATCCTGGTGCGCCCGATCGGTGGTGGTCGCTACGAGATCATTGCCGGGGAACGTCGTTCGCGGGCCGCCAAGTTGGCCGGCCTGACCGATGTGCCGGTGCTGGTCAAGGAAGTGCCCGATGAAGCGGCCGCTGCCATGGCCCTGATCGAAAACATCCAGCGTGAAGACCTCAATCCGCTGGAGGAAGCGCAAGGCCTGCAACGGCTGACCAGCGAGTTTGGTCTGACGCATGAGCAAGCCGCCCAGGCCGTGGGTCGTTCGCGCAGTGCGGCGTCCAACCTCTTGCGTCTGCTGAATCTGGCTGAACCGGTGCAAAGCATGCTGATGGCCGGCGACATCGACATGGGGCATGCCCGTGCCTTGCTGCCCCTGGACAAGGCGCAGCAGATCACGACGGCCAATGAGGTCATCGCCAAAAAGCTCAATGTGCGTGAAGCCGAGAAGCTGGTCGCCAAGGTGCAGGGTGTGGCACGTCAGAAGCCCTTGCTGCGCGTGGCCGCAGACAAGTCGCGCGACGTGGTGCGCCTGGAAGAAGAGCTGTCGGACCTCCTGACGGCAGCCGTGCAGATCCGCATCAAGCGCAAGAGCCTGCGTGGCACCCAAGGCGAGGTCACGATTCAGTTCGGCAGCCTGGATGAGCTGGATGGCCTGATCGAGAAGCTGCGTGCGGGTCGCGGCGAGGCTGACGCCTGAGCGTGATGCCCCGCGTACTGGGCCGATTGCTGCAATGGCCTTTGCCGGCCTTGTGGACGTGGTCTGGGGCCTGGGCCTTGGCCATCGCCTTGCGGGCCTCTGAGGCCCCGTTATGGGCCACGCTGGGCCTGCCGATGGTGCTGGGTGTCTGCGTGACCTGGTTGCCGGGCGTGGCGGACACGTCGTGGCGACGGCTCTTCGTGGCGGGCGGGTTTCCGTTGAGCGTGCTGTTGATGGGGCAGGGCAGTGGGGTGCCGGCTTGGCTGTGGCTGTTGCCCTTACTCTTGTTGCTGGTGGCTTACCCGATGCATGCCTGGCGCGATGCACCGGTGTTCCCCACGCCAGAGGGGGCCTTGCGGACCTTGCCTGTGCATGCCCCCTTGCACGGCGCTTCGCCCAGGATTCTGGACGCGGGGTGCGGCATGGGCGATGCGCTGCGCGAGTTGCATCAGGCGTACCCACACGCCAACCTCGAAGGGGTGGAGTGGAGTTGGCTGTGGCGTGCGGTGGCCGCATGGCGTTGCCGAAGTGCGCGGGTGCGGCGGGGGGACATGTGGGCCGACGACTGGTCGGCCTTTGATCTGGTTTACCTCTTTCAGCGACCGGAGACCATGCCGCGTGCACTGGCCAAGGCGCGCGCCGAGATGCGGCCTGGATCGTGGCTGGTGAGTCTGGAGTTCGCGGCCGTGGACGAAGCCGGGCGCATCTGGCCTGCCGACGCGCACTTCACGCAAGAAGGCGGGCGTCCCGTGTGGGTCTATCGCATGGGGTCAGCACGCCAGGGGTGAGGCGTCTACACTTGCGCTTCCTTCTCGAAAGTTGACATGAGCCAGCCAAGTGACGCGGCGTTGCCGCCCTTTACCTCTGATGAGTTTCGCGCCGCTTTGGGCCAGTTCGCCACGGGCATCACCATCGTGACGGCGCGCGATGCAGAGGGCCGACTGGTGGGGCTCACGGCCAATTCGTTCAACTCGGTGTCGTTGTCGCCCCCCTTGGTGTTGTGGAGTCTGGCCAAGCAGTCGACCTCCATGCCGGGTTTCTTGTCGGCCACGCACTACGCCATCAACGTGTTGGCGGCCGACCAGCGTCTGCTGGCCGAGCGTTTTGCCAGCAAAGGCATTGATCGGTTTGAAGGCACCGCCTGGCACGCAGGTTTGTCGGGGGCGCCAGTCATTGATGGTGCGGTCGCCGTGTTTGAGTGCAGTCATCGCAGTCAGCACGACGAGGGTGACCACGTCATTTTCGTGGGCAAGGTCGAGCATTGCAGCCGCCGCATCGGGGTCGCGCCTTTGTTGTTCCACGGTGGCCGGTTTTTCAGCGATACGCTGAAGTGATCGCGGCCTGTAGCCTCACGCTGCTTCGGCGTCCTGTGCAAGCTTGTCCAGCAGTTTGAGTAGTCTCCCGACGTCCAGCGGTTTGGTCAGGTAGTCGATGAAGCCACGCTCTCGCGCTTCTCGGATCTGGTCGGGCATCACGTCGGCCGACAGGGCCACACGTGGGATGTCGGCCGTTTCAGGCTGACTGGACAGGGCATCGGACACATCCAGTCCGCTCATGTCGCCCAGGTGCATGTCGAGCAACAGCAAGTCGGGCGGGTTGTTCAGCGCGTTGGTGATGGCGTCCTGCCCACTGTGTGCCACTTCGAGTCGCCACTGGGGGCGCATGCGCATGACCTGTCGCACGAGTTCGATGTTGACCACGTTGTCTTCGGCGTACAGCACCACCCGTGCTTGATCGTTGGTGTCGCCGTGGTCGAGTGCGCCAAAGACGGACCGTCCCGTGCGAACGGCCGGTGCCGGCGCCACTTGGCTGACATGCCCCTGGGGCAGCCAGATTCTGAAACTGGTGCCGATGCCGGGTGTGCTGCTGACTTCGATGCGACCTTGCATCAGCTCCAGCAGGCGCTTGACGATGACCAGGCCGATGCCGGTCCCTTCGACGGTGGTTCGCTCTGCGCCGAGACGGTTGAAGGGCTCGAAAAGATGGCTGATCTGCTCCGCGCTCATGCCTTGTCCGGTGTCACTCACCGTGATCACGACATGGCGGTCCAGCGGCAGTGCTTCCAGCATGACACGTCCGCCACACCGGTTGTACTTGATGGCGTTGCTCAGCAGGTTGACCAGGATCTGGCGCAGGCGAACGGGGTCGGCCCGCACGCACAAACCGCTGGCCGGCGGGGCCCCCATGAGTTGCAGGCCCGCGTTGCGTGCCTGGTTCTGGATCAGGTTGAGGGCCTCATCGAACACCGGAGTCAGAGGATGTGCCCCGATGTTCATGGGCAGGCTGCCGGCCTCGATGCGAGACAGGTCCAGCACATCGGTGAGCATGGCCAGCAGATGGGAGCCGGCCTGTTCGATGTGCAGCACTTTTTCTCGCTGCGCGTCATCCAGCGGGTGTTCGGGGTCGACGCGCAGCAACTGTGCAAAACCCAGCATCGCATTGAGCGGTGTGCGCAACTCATGGCTCATGCGGGAGAGAAACTCGGTCTTCGCCTTGCTGGCACGTTCCGCGGCCTTGGCGGAATTCATGGCCTCCTGGGCACGCAGGCGGTCGCTGATGTCTTCGACGGCGGCCACATATTGCTGAGGGGTGCCGAGCTCGTCGCGCAGCAGCGTGACGTGCAGGGAGGTCCATACGGTTTGCCCGTTAGGGCGCACGTAACGCTTTTGCAGGGCGTACTGGCTTTGATAGCCCGCCAGCATGGCGTCCATCTGAGCCTGACTGATGGCGACATCGTCTGGATGGGTGATGTCGATGACGTGCAGGCCCGTCAGGTCATCGCGGCTGCGGCCGGTGATGTCTGCAAAGCACTGGTTGACCTCGATGATGTAGCCCTCCAGGTTCACGCGCGCCAAACCCACGCCGGCGAATTGGAATACGTGTCGGTAATCCAGATCGGAGGGCGATGGCGGTGGAGCGGCAGGGAACAAAGGCTCAGACATCAAGGCGCGCACGTGGAGAGCTTGACCAGAGCGGCAAGCATACTCTGCCTCAGTGCGCCGTGGCGGCCTCTTTATGGGGGGCGTCGGCTCCAGGGCCGTTCAGGTCGATGATGGTGCGATGCCGGCCTTGACGTTTGGCTTCATAGAGCGCGCGATCCGCACGTTCGATGCAGACATCAAGGGGTTCGATGTCCAGATAGGCGGTCAGCCCGGCTGAAAAGCTGACCTGGAGATCGGGCAGACTGGGGATCAGGGGGCCATCCGCCAGGGCGGCGCGGGCCCGCGCCAGCCCCATGTTGGCCAACTCCGGGGTGGTGTCGTTCATGAGCACCAGGAATTCTTCGCCTCCCCAGCGGGCCAGCACATCGGTCTCTCGCAGGGCGCTTTGCAAGATGGCAGCAAAGCGCTTGAGCACTTCATCGCCGATGCCGTGCCCGTGGGTGTCGTTGATGCGCTTGAAGTGATCCAGGTCGACCAGGGCCAGGCAGAAGCGGTGGTAGCCCGAGCGGGCCAGGCGCTTTTGGTGCTGGGCCATGACCTCGCGCATGTGCCGGCGGTTGTACAGGCCGGTGAGCTCGTCGCGTGTGGCCAGGATCTGAATGCGTGTGAGGGCGTGCGCCAGTTCGTTTTTTTGCGCTTGCAGTCGAGCACGCATGTCGCTCAGTTGCGCGGCCAAGGTGGAAATGGTGGGCAGGATGGCCGCGATCAGGATGAAATGCGCAATCTCCACCTGGTACGGGTAATTGGCGGGGTCGGTTGTCGTCTTGTAGATCATGGCGGCGCCCATCAGCGCCAGGGTGTAGGCCCCGGCCATGCGGGAGTCGCGCAGGTTCATGTTGAAAATGCCGAACACCTGCACGAGGGCCAGCAGCATCATCACCGAACCGTGGATGCGGCCCGTGACGGAGTACGCCCCCACGATGATGGTCAGCGCGGCTGCCACCTGGGGCAGGGTCAAAGCCGGGTCGCTGAAACGCAGGTTCAGACCTGAGCGCAGCACCACGTACCAAAACAGGATGTTGGCCAAGATGACCAGCGACAGGGGCCACGCCTGCGCCGGATCCATGAACCCAGATTCACAGGCATAGACCTGCAGGCCAATGCAGGCCAGAAAGACGTAAGCAGCCGTCAGCGAACGCGAGATGCGCACTTGCTGCTTGCGGTCCTTGCTCAGGACGAACTCTTTCAGGCGTTGGTACATGGTGACGTCTGGCAAAAAGGGCTGCCACTCAAGGGACATTTCGGCCTGGGTCCATGCGGCTTGAGTCGCTGTGGTGTGATCTGGTGCACGGCGCAGCCGTCATTGGGGGCCATGGATACCCTTGCATTCAAAAAAAGTGAATAAAGGCGTGAAGTCCGTGCAATCTCAAGCGTGATGCCCTTCTTTAACCTGACAGCTTGTCACGGGGCTGTGTGTTGCCACCCTCAACTGGAAGCAAAGACTCATGAAATCGTCCGCTCCTTCTTCTGCTCGTTACAGCTTCGTTGCCATCGTGCTGCACTGGGTCTTGGCTCTAGCCATCCTGAGTGCCTTCGTGGTCGGGGTTTACGTGGAGGACCTGCCCTTGTCACCCGCCAAGCTCAAGATCATCAATTGGCATAAATGGGCCGGTGTCACGATTTTGTTTTTGTCGGCCCTTCGCCTGGTGTGGCGACTGACCCACCGGCCGCCAGCCTTGCCCGCGTCCATCGAGCAGGCCATGCCGGGCTGGCAGCGCGCGGCTTATCACGGCACGCATCACCTGATGTACGCCTTGTTTTTCATCGTGCCGCTGATGGGCTGGGCTTACAGCTCCGCCAAGGGCTTCCCGATCGTGTGGTTTGGTGTGTGGCCCTTGCCTGACCTCGTTTCACCGAACCCGGATCTGGCCAAGGTGCTCAAAGAACTGCACGAGCTGTCGGCCTTGGGGCTGATGGGCCTGGTGGGTCTGCATGTGGCGGCCGCACTGAAGCATCAGTTTGTGGACCGTGATGGCTTGCTGGACCGGATGCGTCCAGGCCGTTGAACGCATTTTTTGTTGAAAGGAGCATCGCATGCTGTCTCGTCGAAATGCATGGTTGTCGGTCGCGGCCCTGGTGGGTGCGGTGCTGGCTGGGCCATCCGCGTGGGCTGCAGGCCAAGCCTTGATCCCGGCCCGCAGTGAGGTCACCTTTGTGGCCAAGCAGTTGGGCGTGCCCCTGCAGGGCCGCTTCAAGGTGTTTGCGGCGCAGACCAGTTTTGACCCCAAAGCCCTGGCCCAAAGCCAGATTGCGTTTCAGTTGGACCTGGGCAGTGTGGCGCTCAATGCCGATGCCGACACCGAGTTGCGCAAGCCGGACTGGTTCAACACCGTGAAGTTTCCGAAGGCGACCTTCCAGTCCTCAGCCATCAAGGCCGTGGGGGCGGGCAAGTTTGAAGTGGCCGGCAAGCTGGTCATCAAGGGCGTCAGCCGCGATGTGGTGATTCCCGTGCAATTGACGCAAGCGCAGGGCGTGAGCCTGGCCACGGGTGGCTTTGCGCTCAAGCGCCTGGATTTCAAGGTGGGGGAGGGCGATTGGGCCGACACCTCCATCGTGGCCAACGACGTGCAAGTGCAGTTCAAGCTGGCGCTGCAAGGCATCCCGGCACTCTGATTCGTTTTTCTGTCTGGCGCAACTCGCGCCTCTTTTCCCTCTTCAGGAGATTTCAATGAACCGTCATGTGATTGCTTCCGTTCTGGCTGCTTCGACCCTGGCCGCTGTGGGCGTGGCCCAAGCCGCTCCCGCAACCTATTCGATTGATCCCACACACACCTTCGTGACGTTCGAGGTCAAGCACTTTGGCACGTCGACCAACCGGGGCCGATTTGACAAAAAGGCCGGCACCGTCACACTGGACAAGGAAGCCAAGATCGGTTCGGTGGACATCACCATCGAAACAGGCTCGATCAACACCGGTACCGGTCCCTTCGATGCGCACCTGAAGAGCAAGGACTTCTTCAATGCGGAAGCCTTCCCCCAAGCCACGTTCAAGAGCACCAAGTTCATCTTCAATGGTGACAAGGTGAGCCAGGTGGTGGGTGACCTGACCCTGTTGGGCAAGACCCAGACGGTGGTGCTGTCGGCCAACAACTTTGGTTGCTATCAGAACCCCATGCTCAAGCGCGAAGTGTGCGGCGGCGACTTTGAAACCACCATCCAGCGCGCCAACTTCGGCATGGAGTACGGTATTGCCTACGGCATCCCCAACGACGTGAAGCTGATCATCCAGGTTGAAGCGGTCAAGCAGTAAGACCGGGTGACAAGAAGGCCTGCAGCACAGCGTGCAGGTCTTGTTGCTTGAACGGTTTGGGGAGATGGCCATCCATGCCCGCATCGCGGCATCGCGCCAGATCCCCTTCCAGCGCATTGGCCGTTAGCGCAATGACGGGCTTGGGCAGATGTTGCTGAGACTGCTCCCAGGCACGCAGACGTCGGGTGGCCTCCAGCCCATCGAGCTCCGGCATCTGGCAGTCCATCAGGACCATGTCGAATGCGCCGTGATCAGCCTGCAAGGCGCGCAAGGCGGCATGCCCGTTGTCCACCCGTGTGACCTGCATGCCGATTTGCACCAGCGCGGCTTCGGCCACGAGTGCGTTGACCGGGTTGTCTTCGGCCAGCAGCACATGACCTCGCAGCGTGCTGGGGTCGCTGGCGACAGGTGGTTGGGGGGGCGCGCTGCTGGGAGCCAGTTCCAGTGACGCGGTCGGCAGGGGCAGGGTCAGCGTGAAGGTGGAGCCCACGCCAGGGGTGCTGGTACAGGTGATGTCCCCGCCCATGGCGCGTGCCAGTTCACGGGAAATGGCCAAGCCCAGGCCCGTGCCTTGCTGGCGCTTGCCGGATTCGGCCTCGATCTGATGAAACGGCTCGAAGATCTTGTCCAGCTGGTCGGCTGCCATGCCGATCCCGCTGTCTTCCACCGTCAGCTGCATCATCGCGTCGGGCTGCTGCGAGGCGCGTTGTACGGTGAGCAGGACTTGCCCGGCCTCGGTGAACTTGATGGCGTTGCCCAGCAGGTTGTGCAGCAGTTGACTCAGGCGTGTGGGGTCGCCCTCGATCAGGCAGGGGCTGGGCAGATCAATGTGTGCGCCCAGCGTGAGACCTTTTTCCTTGGCCCGGACATCCTGCAAGGCCAGGACCTCGCGCAGCGTGGCCTGCGCATCGAAGCTGCGGTGGTCGATGCGAAGCTTGCCGGCCTCGATTCGGGCGAAGTCCAGCAAGTCGTTGATCAGGCCCAGCAGGTGTTCCCCGGTGTGCTCGATGAGTGACAACTGCCCCTCAGCTTCGCATCGCAGGGACTCAGGGGCCTGTGCCAGCTGCTGTTGGACCAGTTGGGTCACGCCCAAAATGCCGTGCAGCGGGGTGCGCATCTCGTGGCTCATGGTGGCCAGAAACTGGTCCTTGATGGCGCTGTGGTGCTGGGCGGCCTGCAACGCTTGTGCGCGCTCCTCGGCCAGATCGTCATAGGTGTAGCGCAGCCAGAGCAGTTCACTGATGCGGCGCTCGGTTCGGCGCGCTTCAATGGTCATCAGCAGGCCCAGGATCAGCACACCACCTCCGCCGAACAAGCCATAGGCATCTTGTCGGGCCAGCAGCATGATGATGGCCGGTGCCAGCAAGGGGATGTTCATGGCCAGGCTGGGCCATGCATGGGCTTGCAAGGTCAGGGTGTTGAGCGCGCAGGAGGTGGCCAGCACCGTGACGATGAGGCTGGAGGCCACCATGCTGTTCATGGGTTGCCACCAACCCGCCAGGCCCCAGGCCAAGCCCTGCAGTCCGCAGACCACCGTCAGGCTGATGAGCCAACCTTTGTGTGCAGGGGATGGCGCCCGACGCCACGCCAGGGTGTGCCCGACCCGGATGAGCGCACCTGCCGCGCACAGCAAGACCCAGATCGTGGCGTAGGGCCACTGCTCGGAGTGATGCAGCAGGGCCGCAAAGGCGATGGCCACGGCACATCCGGCCAGATTCAGGGGCAGGGCGGATGCCAGCAACAAACGCATCCGCTCGACGCGGATTTTGTCGCGCCAGGCGGGCAGGATCGCTCCTGTGGACTTCGCCTGGCCAGATCGATGATCAGAGGCTGCGGCATGGGTGGACAGCATCTGGCCTTTATCGCCGATTTCTGCCCTCCCCCATAAGAGGGTCTGTGGATCTTCCCCCTTAAGTCAGTGGGGGAGATTGAGGCAAAAGCACAACCGGGTCAGGCACCGTGACGCCGGCGGGCTAGCCCCAAGCCTAGTAGCCCCAGCCCCATCAACGCGTAGGTGGCCGGTTCGGGAATGCTGGGGATCGGGTCAACGGGGCCGGAGATGTCACCGTCGCCGGGTGGGGTGTAGGTACGGTAGGCATCTAGGCCGATGTACTCGTCCGTCGCCAGCCGAAGCGAGACCGTTCCTGTTCGACTGGCGTCGAGCAGATTGGTGAAGTCCAGGCGGAAGGCGTGGGAGAAGCTCTGGCTGAATGCGGTGCCTGTCGCGTCGGACGATGACATGTATTGTGTGCCGCCCAGCGAGGCCTCCACGTTGGACCCGGTCAGCGTGCTCCCGATGGGGTTGCCACTGTCGTCGCTGATGGCCGCGCCACTTGTCTCAACGAGTGCGATGCTGACCGAGGGCCCCCAGCCAGTGCGGCTGAATGTCCAACTGTCAAAACCTGCGGTTTGGAGCGCAGCATGGACCGCTGTGCTGTCCACACTGGTTTGGCCTGCAATCGTGCCCGTGAGGATCAGAGCGGTGTTGGGCGTCAGGGTGAATTGTCCTTCCCCATCCGTCCACGGTGCGAGCAGGGTGATGGCGCCATTGGGCATGGCCGATCTGTACACGGTGTAATCGCTGGCGGACGGCGTGCCCAACAACTGTGACAAGGTGACTTGCGTATGCAGCGTGAGGCCATCGGGCGAGCCTGAGGCGGTCAGCGTGCCGCCATTGATGTCATAGGTGCTGCTCAGTGCGGACGATGGCAGCAGGCTGTTGGTGTATTGGGGGCCAAGGTACGTGGGACCGCTCTCGGTCCATTCGGCATTCGTGGTACCCAGAATGCCCCGGGTCTCCCAGGTGACGCCAGCGGCCATGCCATCGTTGGGGGTCAGGTCGACCACCTGGACACGCAGATTGCTCACGCTGATCGAGCTACTGTAAACAACGCTGTCGCTGGATTGCGCTTGCGCGGCGCAAGACAGCGCGGCCAGCACGGTGCATACAAACGGACGGACGAGCCAAAACTGGCCCGCATGAACCCTACGCAACATGATCTCTCCTGAAATTGATGTTTGTCCCCCATGCTGCGGGAGGCAGCGAGGGGGCGTCAATCAACCGGATAGGGGGTGGATCGTGTAACGATGGTCGATATGCCGATCAGCCCTCAGTGGGGTTCAGGTTGAGGCGTTCACAGACGCGCATGGTGGCCATCTGGAACGATTGAAAATGCAAGCCAACCCGGTGAGCAATGGGGGCCAGCCCTTCCCAGATGTCTTCGGGATCCGGGATGCCGGCAGGATTGAGCAGCAATTGATCCACGGCGGCGCCGATGGCCAACAGCTTTTGGACATTTGGACGCTCCAGCATCCAATGGTCATCGCTGGCAGATCGTGCGCGCACCGTATCGGAGACATCGCGAGACAAACCCCAAGCCTGACAAAGGGCCGCGCCCAAGGCGGAGTGGCTGACGCCAAAGGCCTCGACTTCGGCCGAGCAGAGACGGGCTTCGTCCCCGTCATCGTTGTCCAGCGCGGCATAGCGCTCTCGGTCATAGGCAAACAGTACCGCGCGGCCGCTCTCGGCAAACAGGCCTGACGTGTGTGCCGCCCAGGGGTCGACATCCAGTTGGCGGGCGATGCGCCCCATGGCCAAGCCGCGCACACCGGCACGGTCCCAGATGAGTTGCAGCAGGGGGCTGGGCGGGAAGGCGCCTCGCAGGCCGATCTCGTAGGTCAGGCCGGCCACCTGTGACATGCCCAGATACCGGATGCCTTCGTGAACGGTTTCCACGCGTTTGAGCAGTCCGAACAGCGCCGAGTTGACGGTTCGCACCACGGCCGACGACAAGGCCATGTCCGTCTCGATCAAGGCGGCCAACTGGTCGATGGAGCTGTGCTCGTCAGCCATCAGCAGAGACAGGCGGACAAGCGTTTGCGGGCAAGCAGGCAGGTCGATGTTGAGGTTGCGCAGTTGCGGATCGATGCTCATGGCGGACGCCTGAAGAATGTGTTTCGCACAGAGTCTAGGCCCAGTCCTGCTTGCCGGAAAGCCAATACACCCTTGCGAGACGCGGCATTCTGCCGAATCTGACGCTCAGCGCATCAGACGCGGCATGGCCGACACAGGGTTTTAGCGAGGAATGAAACGGCGGCGTGTGCCGCGCCCCGTGACACCGCGTGCCAGGCCTTGCTCGCGGCGGAAGGCGCTGGGCGGCATGCCCTTCCAGCGACGGAAGGCTTCGATGAAGGTGGTGACATCGGCGTAGCCCAGGCGCGTGGCGATTTCGCCGTGCGTCAGGTCGGCGGTGGCCATCAATTCTTCGGTCAGGGTGGAGCGCACCTCTTCCAGCAGGCTGCGGAAGGTCACGCCTTCTGCGGTCAGGTGACGGCGCAAGGTGCGCGAGGTGACGCGCATCTCGGCGGCAATCTCTTCCATGTCCGGAATGTGGCCCGGGGTTCGCAACAGGCGGTTGCGCACCGTATCGGCCATGCCGCTTCGGATGCTGCGGGCTTCGACCAGCTTGCGGCACATGGCTTCACACATTTGTGCGGTGTGCTCGTTGGCCTGCGGCAGGGGGGAATGCATGACGGCGGCATCCAGCAGGCTGCGGTCATGAGACTGATCAAACAAGGGGCGGATGCCAAAGACCTGGGTGTACGCATCGACCAGCTCAGCCGTGGGCTCGGGCCTTTGCATCATGATCACGTTGTAAGGAACGGGCTTGCCCAGGAGTTCACGCTGCAGCGTGATGGCGGCTGAACGGTCGCGGTCCAGGATGAACTGGCGGACGTCTTCCGGCAAATGCTCGCTGGCGAGGGTAATTTGGACTTGGTTCCCCACCTGCTCGACCTTGTGTGTGGTGAGGCTGAAGGTCTGATTCAGCATGCGTGAGCCCATGCTGAACGCATCGCCCAAGGTCGGACTGCTCAGAACCGCATAGCCCCACAGGCCATAGGTGGTGATGTGATATCGCGTGCCGGCCTGCAGTCCCAGCGTCGGGACGTGGGGCAGGGCCTGCAGCAGATTGCGGATCAGCTGGATTTCCTGGCTGGCTTCGATTTCGCCTTCGCCCTGTTCCAGTTGCGCGGGCGAGATCTGTGTACCAGCCAGCAGCGCATCTAGCGAGGCGCCGTGATCACATCCCAATTGGACCAAGACTCTGGCGGTGGCAATGCCACGGCGGAAATCCCACTGGTTTTTGGCTGATGCACGCGATGGCATGACGCTCCCAAGATGTTCTTCGAAACTGACAATTGATTATGTCCGTCATCGACATCTGCAAGGCGTTCTTAACCCCAGAATCGCTACAAATTATGGGACTAATTCTGGATTTTGCGACATTCTGAGGAATCTTTACGGATGATGGCCAGCCCCTTGAGGTACTCGCCTTCCGGAAAGGTCAGTGTTGTTGGGTGATCGCTGGTGGCTTCCAGTCGGCGCAGCAGGTAGCCGTCGACGCCCGCATCCATGCCAGCCCCCGCCACGATCTTGTGGAACAACTCGCCGCCGATGCCACCCGAGCACGAGAAGGTCAGCAGCAGGCCACCTGGGTTGAGCAGGCGGAAGGCCAGTCGGTTGATGTCCTTGTACGCGCGGCTGGCGCGGTCGGCGTGCGCGGCGCTGGGCGCGAACTTGGGCGGGTCGAGCACGATGGCGTCAAAGGTGCGGCCCTCCTTGATGAAGTGACGCAGGGTGCCGTTGACGTCGGCGTCGAGCGCAGTGTGAGCGCTCGCTTCGTAGCCATTGAGCGTGACGTGGGCGCTGGCGCGGGCCAGGGCGGGACCCGAGGAGTCCACACTGGTCACGTCGGTGGCGCCCCCCTCCAGGGCCGCCACGCTGAAGCCGCCGGTGTAGCTGTAGCAGTTCAGCACGGTCTTGCAACCCAGTTGACGGACCAGCTTGGCAAACAGGCCGCGGTTGTCACGTTGGTCGAGGTAGTAGCCGGTTTTGTGGCCTTCGGCGACATCCAGGGTCAGCTTCCAGCCGTTTTCGTGGATGACGACTTCGGTGGCGCGGCGGCTGCCGTCAGCCGTGTCAGGGTGGCGCAGCCAGCCGGTCACGGCGGGCAGACCTTCGAGGTTGCGCACCCCCGAGTCAGAGCGCTCGTACAGATAAGGGCAACCGGTGGCCGCCACCAGCGCATCGGCGATGACGTCTTTCCAGCGCTCGGTGCCGGCGCTCAGGAACTGGGCCGACAGCACGTCGTCGTATTGGTCCACGATCAGGCCTGGCAGACCGTCGGCTTCGCCATGGATGAGGCGGATGCCGTTGGAGTCGATGCCCAGGCGACGGCGCATTTGCACCGCAGCCTCGACCTTGCGCTGGAAAAACTCGGCGTCGATGCGCTCGGCTTCATCAAAGCTCCAGGCGCGCACGCGGATCTGGGAGCTGGGGCTGTAGGCCGCCCAAGCCAGGAAGCGCCCGGCGGCGTCTTGCACGCGCACGGTTTCGCCCGGGTCTGCACTGCCCTTGGCGACGCTGCCCTGGAAGATCCAGGGGTGACGACGCAGCATGGAGCGCTCTTTGCCTTCGCGCAGGGTGATGACTTTCATGGCAGAACTCGGGAGAAAAAAGAAAGGGTCGATTGTCCCCGATGCCGTGGGCCTTGTCAGGACTTGCGGCGGGCGCGGGGATGGGCCGCGTCGTATACCTTGGCCAGGTGCTGGAAGTCCAGCTTGGTGTAGACCTGTGTGGTGGTGATGTGGGCATGGCCCAGCAGTTCTTGCACGGCACGGAGGTCGCCGCTGGATTGCAACAGGTGGCTGGCAAAGCTGTGGCGCAGCATGTGCGGGTGCACGTGGGTGGGCAAGCCGGCTTCTTGCGCGAGTTGCTTGAGTCGGTTGCGCAACTGGGCGGCGGTGAGGCGGCGCCCCTGCCGGCTGATGAACAAGGCGGGCACCAACGGGGCGATGAGGCTGGCGCGCACGTCCAGCCAGGCGTGCAGCGCCCTCAAGGCAGCGGCGCCCACGGGGACGGTGCGGCGTTTGTGGCCTTTGCCCAGCACGTGGGCCTCGGCCCCTGGGAGGTCGATCCAGCCAGCGGCTTGGGGGCCGCTGACCACGTCCAACCCCAGTAGTTCGGCGCTGCGCAGGCCGCTGCTGTAGAGCAGTTCGATCATGGCGCGATCGCGCGCGGCCAGCCAGGGCGCCTCACGCTCGGCGCGCGTGGCCGCTGCGGCTGAGCTGGCGGTGGCCACCGGATCCTGGGGTTGATGCTCGGCCAGGGTCACGGCCTGATCGACCGACAAAGCCTTGGGCAGAGGCTTGGGGGCTTTGGGGGGCTTGATGCCATCTGCCGGGTTCAGCGGCGCCAGGCCTTCACGCCCCAGCCATTTGAACAAGCCCCGCCAGGCCGCAAGGGTGATGGCCAGACTGCGGGGCCCCAGTCCTTGCGCATGCAGTCGGGCAATCCAGCCGCGCACGTGGTGGGGCTTGAGGGCCGCCAGTTCGAGCTGCTCTTTCTCGCAGAAGGCTTGGAGGCGCGCGAAGGCGTCGCCGTACATCGCCAGGGTGCGATCTGCCAGACGCCGTTGCACCCGGAGGTAGTCCAGGTGCTGGGCGATCAGGAGGTCGGGGTTGCGCATGCGTGGAGAAGTTGCCTGCGCAACAGACGTCAGGCCAGCAAACGGGCCAGCGCTGCACCGGCGATGTCGCCCACCTGCTGCAGGAAGTCCACGCCCATGTCGGCGGTGTAACGAGTGGGGTCGGGCGAACCCAGCACCAGCAAGCCAAAGCAATGGCCTTCGTGGTGCAGCGGGATCAGTGCCAGCGACGTGATGCTGGCGCTGTCGGGCAGCCATTTGCTGGCTTCAAAACCCGAGTTCAGCCCACAGTATGGCTGGCTCAGGCTGCTGGCGAAGCTGTGCACATCGTCACTGACGCTCAGGGTGCTGGTCAGGTCGGTCACGTCCTGGCGCAGGGGGTGCGTGGAAGTGCCCCACAGTCGCACCGCGGTTTGCGGGATCAGGAAAATGTCGCTCAACTCGGTTTGCAGCACGTCGGGTAGCGCACGGTCGTCATGGGCGAGCAACACGGCGCGTACCCACTGGTGCAGGCGGTGGGCGATGGCCTCGTTGTCCTGACCGTGACGAATCATCTCGATGATGCGCTTTTCCAGTCCGCGGATCTTGTCGCGCAGCATCTCCATCTGGCGCTCTTGCAGCGACACGGCGCGTTGGCCATGAGGGCTCACCAGCTGGATGGACGACAGCAACTGGGCGTTGCGTTCGAAAAAGCCCGGGGTGTGCACCAGGTAATTGGCAATCTCGTCTTCGGTGATGCCTTGCAGGGTCATGGGGGAATCGCTCACAGTTCAGGAACCTCGATCTCGCCTTCAAACACCGTGACGGCGGGACCGGTCATCCATACGGGGGTGCCGGGACCTGCCCAGCTGATGGTTAGGCGACCGCCGGGCATGTCGACATCGACCGTGCCATCCAGCCAGCCCAATCGGATGCCTGCCACCACGGCGGCGCAGGCGCCCGAGCCACAGGCCAGGGTTTCGCCAGAGCCGCGTTCGTACACGCGCAGGCGAATGTGGCTGCGGCTGACCACTTCCATGAAGCCGGCGTTGACGCGGCGGGGGAAACGGGCGTGCGCTTCCACTTGCGGCCCGAGCTCGTCGACCGGCGCGTGCTCGGTGCTGTCCACACGCATGACGGCATGCGGGTTGCCCATGGACACCACCGCCACATCCACCGGATGGTTGGCCAGTTGAATGGGCCACAGCTCGCAGCCGTTGACCAGCTTGGGCGTCAGGCCGGTGGCATCGAACGGCACCTCGGCGGGCACCAAGAAGGGCGCCCCCATGTCGACGGTGACCCGACCATCGGCTTGCAGACGTGGCTCGATGATGGCCTTCATGGTCTGCACGCGGATCAGGTCCTTCTGGGTCAGACCCTTGTCATGCACAAAGCGGGCAAAGCACCGGGCACCGTTGCCGCACTGTTCGACTTCACCACCGTCCGCATTGAAGATGCGGTAGGTGAAATCGGTGCCGCGCGCCGCATCACCGGGTTCGACGACCAGGATCTGGTCAGCCCCGATGCCAAAGCGCCGATCGGCGATGAAACGGTACTGGGCCGTGCTCAAGGGCAGGGGCTCGCGGGTGGCGTCGAGCACGACAAAGTCGTTGCCCGCACCATGCATCTTGGTGAAACGCAGCTTCATGGCGGGGATTATCCGTCGCAATCGCTGCGCGCGTGGCGCGCCCGGATCAATACAGGCCTGGCTCGCCGGGTGGGCGCGTCTTGAAACGCTTGTGAACCCACAGGTATTGCGCCGGCTGCTTGAGGATTTCGTTTTCGATGAAGCGGTTGAGGGCGGCCGTATCGGCTTCCACGTCTTTGGTGGGGAAGTCGTGCAGGGCAGGCATGAATCGCACGCGCCAGCCCTGGCCGTTGGGCAGCAACTCGGTGATGACCGGCTGCACCACCATGTTCAGCAGGCGCGCCATGCGGGACGGCGCCAGCAAGGTGGCGGCCTGCACGCCGAAGAAGGGCACAAAGGCGGCGTCCTGCATCCCGAAGTCCATGTCGGGAAGATTGAAGAAGCCGCGTCCATCCTTGATGGCGCGCAGCAGCGGCTTGATCGAGTCCTGACGAGGAAAGATCTCGGCATTGCCGAAACGCAGACGGCCCCGCTTCATCATCTTGTCCATCAGGGGATTGCTCTGCGATTGGTAGATCGAGGCCCCGGGGCGCTTCTGGCACAGCAGGATGGCTGCACCGGCCACGTCCAGACCGACGAAGTGCGGGCACAGCCACATGGTGGCGCGGCCCTCGGTCTGGTACACCCGTTCGGCCAGCTCGATGTCGCCCTCAATGTGGATCAGGCGCTGGATGCGAGCAGGTGAGGCCCACCACAGCACAGCCCGGTCCAACAGGCTTTGCGTGAGCCATTGGAAGTGCTGGCGCAGCAAGTGTTCGCGGTCGGCCAGCGGCATGTCGGGAAAGCACAGTTCGAGGTTGCGCAGGCCGACCTTGCGACGTGAACCCGCCAGCCGGTAGAGCACGGCGCCCAGTCCGCGAGCCATCGCGGCCAGAACAGGCAGGGGCAACCAGTGCAGCAGCCACAAAAAAGCCAGAGCCAGTCGGATACCGAGGTCGCTCATGATTGCCCCTCTCCGCTGGCCGAGGTCAGGATGTCGGCGCGAGGGCCCTTGTAGCGGTTGTAGCCCCACAGGTACTGCTCGGGTGCTTGCATGATCATTTCTTCCATGAGCCGGTTGATGGCGGCGGCGGATTGTGCCGCATCGCCTTGGGCCAGCAGGTGTTCGATGTCCGCCGGGACGCGGCGGGCGTGGACCACGTAGTCACAGCCTTGGCGCAGCCGGTTCAGCCAACTCAGGCGTTCGCCCCGCAGCAAGATCACTGCGCAGCCGGTCTGGGCCACCAGTTTGGCCGCCATGGTCATCGTGTAGGCATCGCGGCCGAAAAACGGCGCCCACGTCCCCATGCCCTCTGGTGGCACCTGATCGGGCAGGATGCCCACGGTGTCGCCCTTTTTGAGGGCGCGCAGCATCTGGCGCACGCCAGCCAGGGTGGCGGGGCTGGTCAGCATGCCGGGACGGTTGCGGGCACTTTTGAGCATCTCGGCCAGCCAGGGCTGCTTGGCAGGACGGTACAGCGCGGTGATGGGCTTTTCGGCGCCGAATCGATCGGCATAGGCCTGTGCCGTGATTTCAAAGCAGCCCAGATGCGGCGTGACCACCATCAGACCATGGCCTTCTGCCAAGGCTTGTTCGACCGCCTCGACATGCTCCCAGCGCACGCTGCGACCCAGGGCCTGGTCGCGCGGTCGGCCCCACAGGCGGGGCAATTCGCCCACCATCTTGCCGGCGTGGGCCACCGCCTGCCAGCGCTGCCAGCGTGTCAGGCCTGCCAAGCGCGCGTGAGCGACCAGGCGGTGCCGGTACGACGGGGACAGCAGGTAAGCCAGCCAGCCCATCACGCTGCCGATCAGGTGCAGCACAAACAGGGGCCAGCCAGACAGCAGGAAAAACAGTCGGGCCATGAAACGGGGTTGCCAAGCGCACGAGCGCGGGTAGGCCGCATTCTGCCCGAGACGTCGCGGACCTGTCTCCTGGCGTGGATCGGCCTTGATCTATGCCTAACTTGTCATAAAGCCACCATCTTCTTGAGGTTGTTTCGCTGACTGATTTGGCGCCGATCCACTACACTTGCATCCATCGCCGAGTTAACAGGACAACTTGCGGGGCGATTCACAAATGCCGCTAAAGCGTTCGCCGCTGCCCAGAGTGATGACTCCCAGCCCCGGCGACGCCGAGGTCAGTGAACTTTTTTCTGGAGCACACAGCGTGTCGAACGATTACCTCTTTACCTCCGAGTCGGTCTCGGAAGGCCACCCCGACAAGGTTGCCGACCAGATCTCCGATGCCATCCTCGACGCCATCCTGGCGCAGGACCCGCTCTCTCGTGTTGCCGCCGAAACCCTGACCAACACCGGTCTGGTCGTGCTGGCCGGTGAAATCACCACGCAAGCCAACGTCGACTACATCCAGGTGGCGCGTGACACCATCAAGCGCATCGGCTACGACAACACCGAGTACGGCATCGACTACAAGGGTTGCGCCGTGCTGGTGGCGTACGACAAGCAGTCGAACGACATCGCCCAAGGTGTGGACCGCGCCAGCGACGACTACCTGAACATCGGCGCCGGTGACCAAGGCCTGATGTTCGGTTACGCCTGCCAGGAAACACCGGAACTGATGCCGGCCGCCATCTATTACGCCCACCGTCTGGTGGAGCGTCAGGCTCAGTTGCGCAAGGATGGTCGGCTGCCTTTCCTGCGCCCGGACGCCAAGGCCCAGATCACCCTGCGTTATGTGGACGGCAAGCCCACGTCGATTGACACCGTGGTGCTGTCGACCCAGCACAGCCCCGATCAGTCGGAAACCGCCACCAAGATGAAGGACAGCTTCTATGAAGCCGTCCGCGAAGAGATCATCAAGCCCGTGCTGCCCCAAGAGTGGCTGACGGCGGACACCAAGTACCTGATCAACCCGACCGGTCGTTTCGTGATCGGTGGCCCGCAAGGTGACTGTGGTCTGACCGGCCGCAAGATCATCGTGGACACCTACGGCGGCGCCTGCCCGCATGGCGGCGGCGCCTTCTCGGGCAAGGATCCCACGAAGGTGGACCGTTCGGCTGCTTACGCCGCGCGCTATGTGGCCAAGAACGTGGTCGCTGCGGGCCTGGCCAAGCAGTGCCAGGTGCAGGTGGCGTACGCCATCGGTGTAGCGCGCCCCATGAACGTGACCATCAACACCTATGGCACCGGCGTCATCGCCGACGACGAGATCGCCAAGTTGGTGAACGCGCACTTCGACCTGCGTCCCAAGGGCATCATCCAGATGCTGGACCTGCTGCGCCCCATCTACTCCAAGACGGCGGCGTACGGCCACTTTGGTCGCGAAGAGCCCGAGTTCACCTGGGAGCGTACTGACAAGGCGCAAGCTCTGCGCGATGCGGCTGGCCTCCAGGGCTGACCGCGTTTCTGTGCACAATCAAAGGCCGCTTTCAGCGGCCTTTTTTTCATTGCGGGGAATCGACCATGATGACGCGAACACGGGGATGGGAAGTGGCCTGGCTGGCGGCGATGCTGGTGGGCCTGGGCTGGTCCTGGCACGGGGCCTTCGATCCAGGCGTCTGGGCCATGGAGGTGTTTCCGGTGTTCGTGGTGGTGCCCCTGCTGGCCTTCACGCGCACCCGCTTTCCATTGACGCCGTTGGTGTACGGCCTGATCCTGGTGCACGCCTTCATCCTCATGGTGGGGGGACATTACACCTACGCACGCGTGCCCCTGGGCTTTTGGGTGCAGGACTGGCTGGACCTGAGCCGCAATCACTACGACCGCTTGGGGCACCTGGCGCAAGGTTTTGTGCCCGCCATGGTGGCCCGAGAAATCCTGCTGCGGCGGACGCCTTTGAAGCCGGGCAAATGGCTGTTCTTCCTCGTGACCTGCGTGTGCCTGGCCATCAGTGCCTGCTACGAGTTCATCGAGTGGGGGGCGGCGCTGGCGCTGGGTCAGGGCGCCGACGAATTTCTGGCCACGCAAGGTGACCCCTTTGACACGCAGGCCGACATGTTCATGGCCTGGGTCGGGGCTATGGCCGCTCAGTTGCTGTTGTCACGCTGGCAAGCGCGGCAGCTTGGGGTCTTGGCGGGCCACGCGGTCGGTGTTTAGGCGAAACACGCTGACCACCTGGGTCAGGTGATCGGCCTGTTGACGCAGGCTGGCGGCCGCCGCGGCCGACTCTTCCACCAGGGCGGCGTTCTGCTGGGTCATGTTGTCCAGCTGGGTCACGGCTTGGTTGACTTGCGAGATGCCGTCGCTTTGCTCCGCTGCCGAGGTGCTGATTTCGGCCATCGTGTCGGTGACCCGCTGAATGGCCGTGACGATGTCTTGCATGGTCATCCCTGCGTCAGACACGAGCCGCGCTCCGGCATCGACCTTTTCGGTCGAATCCACGATCAGTGACTTGATCTCCTTGGCGGCCTCTGCCGAGCGTTGCGCCAAGCTGCGCACCTCTGAGGCCACCACGGCAAAGCCGCGACCTTGCTCGCCCGCACGGGCGGCTTCCACCGCAGCGTTCAGCGCCAGGATGTTGGTCTGGAAGGCAATGCCATCGATCACCCCAATGATGTCAGCGATCTTGCGGGATGCGTGGGCAATGCCATCCATGTTGGCGACCACCTGCGCCACCACCTCGCCGCCCCGCTGCGCTGCATCCGATGCAGAGGTGGCCAGCTGGTTGGCCACCCGGGCCGAGTCGGCCGTTTGCCGGACGGTGCCGGTCAGCTCCTCCATGGACGAAGCGGTTTGCTCCAGATTGGACGCCGTTTGCTCGGTGCGAGACGAGAGATCCTGGTTGCCCGAGGCAATTTCGGAGGATGCCGTGGCAATGCTGTCGGTGGAGTGCCGGATGTCACCCACCAGGTTCACCAGTGAAGCGGCCATGCCCTGCAGCGCCAGCAGCATTTGCCCCACCTCGTCTTCACGGTCGACGCGAACCTGTACGGTGAGGTCACCCTCGGCGATCCGCTGCGTCACTTCTGCCGCATGGGCCAGGGGCAACTTGATCGAGCGGATCAGCACATTGGCCCCCACGATCACCCCGATCAAGACCACCACGATCATGCCGGCCGCCATGGCCACCGTGCTGCGGCGCGCATCGGCGATCTGGGCTCGCAATGCTACGCCTTGCTCTTCCTGCATTGTGGCAAAGGCATACAAGGCCTTGGTGTACACGTCCACGGCAGGAACAAATACCTCGTTGAATTCTTTCTGTGCGCCCGCTTCGTCGCCAGCAGCCTTGAACTCGGACACCTTCTTGTGTGACCCGAGTACCTTGGCGCGCGCCTCCCCAATCAGTCGAATTTGCGTGCGATCGGCTTCGGTCAGGTCCATGGCTTCGATCTGCTTCTTGAGCCCGGTGATGTGCTCAATGATCTGATCGTTCATGGGTTTGAAGTGCGCCCCCACAGCTGGGTCTTTGCTCAGCACGGCGGCGGTGGCGCGCGCAATGGTCAGCTCAGACAGCCGGGCCCATTCCTGCACAGCCTTGAGCCGTTCAGCGGCTTGCGTCATTTGTACTTCAGCGACCTTTTGTGTGGATGCGGACCGCCAGCCCGCAAACAACACAATGCTGACCAAGGCCACGATCAAGAGGCCAACAGCCACCCACAGGCGGCGAGCGATAGAGAGTTGGTTGAAACGCATCACGATATCTCCGTAGGCTCCCTAAACGCACTGTGTTGTGTATGGATCAGTCGTTCAGTAGGCGAAACACATTGACGTGTTGCCGTAGCTGATCGGCCTGGCCGCGCAAACTCGCCGCGGTGGCGGCCGATTCTTCGACCAGTGCCGCATTTTGCTGCGTCATCTGATCGAGCAAGCCCACCGACTGGTTGATTTGGCCAATGCCGGCACTTTGCTCGGCTGCGGCCGAGGTGATTTGCCCGATGACATCGGTGACCCGCATCACGGAGGCCACGATGTCCTGCATGGTCTGTCCGGCGTTCTCGACCAAACGCGAACCTGATTCCACCTGTTCGACCGAGGCGCCAATCAGTGACTTGATCTCGCGAGCGGCTTCGGCTGAGCGCTGCGCCAACGAGCGCACTTCGCCGGCGACGACCGCGAAGCCGCGACCTTGCTCACCTGCGCGAGCGGCTTCCACCGCAGCGTTCAGAGCCAGGATGTTGGTCTGGAAGGCAATGCCGTCGATCACCCCGATGATGTCGCCAATCTTGCGAGAGGCTTGCGCGATGCTGTCCATGTTGGCCACCACCGCGTTCATGACTTCGCCGCCACGGCTGGCGGTTTCAGAGGCCGAGCCCACCAGCGCATGTGCCTGCTGGGCCGCTTGAGCGGATTCGTGCACGTTGTCGGTCAGTTGCACCATGGATGATGCAGTTTGCTGCAAGTTGGCCGACGTTTGTTCTGTTCGGTTGGACAGGTCCATGTTGCCCGCCGCAATCTCGCTGGAGGCGGTGTAAATGCCTTCCGAGGTCTGGCGAACATCCCCCACCAGGCGGTTGAGCGAGTCAGCCAGGTCTTGCAGGGAGCCCAGCAATTGACCGATTTCGTCGTAGTGACCCGGGTCAATCTTCACCGTCAGGTCGCCTGCAGCCAGGCACGAGGCGGTCTGCATGGCCAGATTCAGGCGTGCGCGGATGGATCGGATCAGCACAAACGCGCCAGCCACCATGATGCTGATCACGGTCAGACCCATGATGGCGGCCAGCGTGACGGTGCGGCTACGCTCGTCTGCGATCTGGTGGCGATAGTCGATGGCTTCTTGTGGCTGCATGGCCGCAAACGTGCGCAGCGTCTGAGCGTGGGCCTGCAAGGCCGCCATCACTTTGGGGCCATCACCCGACTTGATGGCCTGATCCAGCGCTTGCTTGGCCTGATCGGCCCGAGACAGGGCCTCGCGGTCATCGCTGTTGAGTGCCAAGGCATCCAATTGTTGGCGTAAACCGGCAATGTCCTTGTCCAGCGCGGCTTGCTCTGTCGCGAGCGTCGTGCTCAAGGGGCTGTCGCCGGCCAAGCCGGCGCTGACGGCACGGTTGGCGGCCACCTCGCTGAGGTTGGCCCATTTTTGCCCTGCGCTGAGCTTGGCGTCCAGTTCCTCAAAATGGGCCTCGGAGCGGGCCTTCAGCCCTGCCGTCCGCACACCCGAAAACCCGACAATGAACACGTTGCAGAAAATCAGGAAGGCAACGCCTGCCCACAATTTTTGAGCTGTGCTGAGATTCTTCAGGCTCATGACTTCTGAGGCTCCAGGTTTCATTCCGAGAAATGCACGGGTTTAGTGCATATCGGCTGCAACAGTGAGATCTTGAACAGGCAACAACCCTGAGAAAAAAATCGCGGGACACGGGCTTTTGAGGACGAGAACCCGCGCCGAAAGCCCTACGATGAGAGGCCTTGTCAGCTTATGCAGGCTGGCTTCTCACGTTCATGCTCAAGAAGATCTCTACTCAGCAACTGCGCGTCGGCATGTTCATCCACGAGGTTTGTGGCTCGTGGATGGATCATCCTTTCTGGCGTGGTTCGTTCAAAGTCTCCGATGCGCGCCAGATTGCGCAGCTCTCTGGTGTGTCCGAGGTGATCATCGACATCAGCAAAGGGCTGGATGTGGAGGATCCCCGCGTCGAAGTGGTGGACGATGTCGAGGTGGGTTCGGGCCAGGACCGCGCAGAGCCCAGTCCCGAAGCCGATCTGGACGATGCCCCCGCCGTGCAGCAATGCAGCCTCCAGCAGGAGGTGCAGCGTGCCGGACGTGTGATTGCGCAATCGCGCGCCGCCATGCGCTCCATGTTCCAGGACGTTCGCATGGGCAAGGCGGTCGATACCGAGCATTGCCTGCCGCTGGTGCAGGAGATCTCTGATTCGGTTGAGCGCAACCCGGGGGCCATCATCAGTCTGGCCCGTCTGAAAACCAGCGATGACTACACCTTCATGCACTCGGTGGCCGTGTGCGCGCTGATGGTGTCCCTGGCGCGTCAGTTGCATCTCAGTCCTGAAGAGTGCCGCGAAGCCGGCTTGGCGGGCTTGGTACATGACATTGGCAAAGCCATGATGCCGCTGGAGGTGCTCAACAAGCCCGGTGCCCTGACGGCGGAAGAATTCGCCATCATGAAGTCGCACCCGGAAGAAGGGCACAAGCTGCTGGTGGAAGGCAAGGGCGTGGGGCCAACGGCCTTGGACGTTTGCCTGCACCACCATGAAAAGGTCAACGGCAAAGGCTATCCGCATGGCCTCAAAGGCGACGAGATCAGCCTGTTTGCCAAGATGGGCGCGGTCTGCGACGTGTACGACGCCATCACCTCCAACCGGCCTTATAAGGCGGGCTGGGACCCGGCGGACTCCATCACCAAGATGGCCGCGTGGTCCAAGGAAGGCCATTTCGACGAGCGCATCTTCCAGGCTTTCGTCAAGAGCATTGGCATCTACCCCACCGGCTCACTGGTGAAGCTGCAGTCGGGTCGCCTGGCGGTGGTGGTGGAGCAGGGCACCACGTCCTTGCTCAATCCGGTCGTGAAGGTGTTCTTCTCGACCAAGGCCAATCAGCCCATCACGCCTGAATTGCTGGACCTCAGCAAGAGCGTGGATCAGATCGTGTCGCGCGAGTCGCCCTCTGCTTGGGGGTTCCGCAACCTCGATCAGCTCTGGATGCAGGCCTGAGCGCGATCCGGCCTGCCCGCAACAAAAAGGCACCCCACGGGGTGCCTTTTGATTTTGGACGGGGCCGAGATGCCCCAGCTTATTGCGTCGACAGGCTCAGGCCCGCGTGCTCGCGCAGCGGATGGAAGTGCACCAGTGGGTGGCGTTCTGCCGTCAGGCGCAGGTCGTAGGTCGAGGTCATCATGTAGGCCAGGGTGTCAGCCGCGTCGAGGGCCAGCTTGCTGGCGTTCTCGTCGGTGAACTTCTTCATGGCCTCGGGCGTGTCAGCCGTGATCCAGCGTGCGCCGGTGAAGCGGCAAGGCATCAGGCGGATGTCGACACCATATTCAGCCTTCAGACGGTGCTGCACCACTTCAAACTGCAGTTGACCTACGGCACCCAGCAGCATCGAGCCGCCAGCCTCGGGGCGGAAGACCTGAATGGCGCCTTCTTCTCCCAACTGCAGCAAACCAGCTTGCAATTGCTTCGATTTCATCGGGTTGGCCAGTTCCACAGTCTGGAACAGCTCGGGGGCGAAGAAGGGCAGGCCGGTGTATTGCAGGTTGATGCCATCGGTGATGGTGTCGCCCAGTTGCACGCCACCGTGCGTGGTGAAGCCGATGATGTCGCCGGCAAAGGCCTCGTCCACCGCTTCACGGCGTTGTGACAGGAAGGTCACCACCGAGGTGGGCCGCAGTTCCTTGCCCGAGCGTTGCACCTTGAGCTTCATGCCGGGCTCGTACTTGCCGGAGCACACGCGCACGAAGGCGATGCGGTCGCGGTGAGACGGGTCCATGTTGGCCTGCACCTTGAAGACCACGCCCGAGAAGTTTTCCATCTCGGGGGCGATTTCCTTGTGTGAACCGTCTTTTTCGGTGCTGAAACGGGGGCGGGGCGAGGGGGCCAGGTCCACCAGGGCGTCCAGCACTTCCTGCACACCGAAGTTGTTCACGGCCGAGCCGAAGAACACGGGGGTCTGCTTGGCGGCCAGGAACTGTTCGATGTCGAAGGTGGGGGCGGCTTCGGCCATCAGTTCCATGTTTTGCTCGGCCAGCTCCCAGTCGTGCCCGAAACGGGCGGCGAGCTTGTCACGCTCGTCCAGTGACACGACCTCGTCGTCTTCGCCGCGCTTGTCGGCGCCGGCATCAAACAGGCGCATGGACTTGGTGCGCAGGTTCACGATGCCGCCGAATTGCTTGCCCTGGCCCACGGGCCAGGTCATGGGCACACAGGGCATGCCCAGTTCTTGTTCGACTTCGTCCAGCAGCTCCAGCGGATCGCGGCCTTCGCGGTCCATCTTGTTGACGAAGGTGATGATGGGCGTGTCGCGTTGGCGGCAAACCTCAATCAGACGCTTGGTCTGGGCTTCCACACCGTTGGCCGCGTCAATCACCATCAAGGCCGAGTCCACGGCGGTCAGCACGCGGTAGGTGTCTTCCGAGAAGTCCTTGTGGCCCGGGGTGTCCAGCAGGTTGACCACGTGGTCGCGGTACAGCATCTGCATGACGGATGACGCCACCGAGATGCCGCGCTGCTTTTCGATTTCCATCCAGTCCGAGGTCGCGTGGCGTGAGGCTTTGCGGGCCTTGACCGAGCCGGCGATGTGGATCGCGCCAGAGAACAGCAGCAGCTTTTCCGTCAGCGTGGTCTTACCCGCATCAGGGTGGGAAATGATGGCGAAGGTGCGGCGGCGGCCGGTTTCGGGGGCGTAAGGAGAGGTGGACACGACAAGGGGCTCCGGGCGAAGCCCGACATGCTAGCCGATTCGCCCCTTCAGGTCACGCATTCGCCACACGTTGCGGTGCGGGCGCCAGACCGAGCAATGTCTCCAGCGGCTCGGGCTTGTGGCACAGATAGCCTTGCGCGTAATCCACCCCCAGTGCTTGCAGCTCTTGCAGCACGGCCATGCTGTCCACGAATTCGCCCACGGTTTTCAGGCCCATCACGTGGGCCACATCGCAGAAGCAGCGCACGGCGGCCCGGTCGAGCGGGTCATGGACCACGTCTTTGATGAACTGCCCGTCAATCTTCAGGTAGTCCACGGCCAAGGCCTTCAGATAGCCAAAAGATGACGACCCGGAGCCAAAGTCATCCAGGGCCAGTCGCACGCCCAGGCGCCGGATCTGCTCGATGAAATGACTGGCTTCTCCGAGCTTGGTGATGGCGGCCGTTTCGGTGATTTCGAAGCACAGCTTGTGGATGGCCAGTCCGGGGGTGGTCAGGTGGTTGATCAGGTACTGCTGGAAGCTGGGGTCGCCCAGCGATTGGCCGGACAGGTTGACCGAGAGGGAATGCACGTGACTCAGTTCACTGGCGCGGGTCTGCAGCAAATCCAGCACGTGTCGCACCACCCAGCGGTCGATGCGGGTGGCGAGATGGAACCGTTCCGCTGCGGGCAGGAAGGCCCCCGGCGGGATGATGCTGCCATCGGCATCCAGCAAGCGGATGAGTACTTCGCAGCGCATGCCTTCCTGATTGGGCAGGATGGGGTCAATGCGTTGACCGTACAGGACGAAGCGGTTTTCATCCAGCGCCTGTTCGATCCGTGTGGCCCACTGCATTTCGCCCTTGCGTGCCTGCATGGCCTGGTCGGTGTCAAACCAGGCATGGACACGGTTGCGACCGGCTTCCTTGGCGGCGTAGCAGGAGGTGTCCGCGGCCTGCATCATGGCGGCCGTCGTTGCCCAGCGCTTGTCCAGCGGAACCAGACCGATGCTGGTGCCAATGCGGAAGCGTCGTCCGTCGTGCACGAAGCGGAACTCTTCCATCTGGTCGCAGATCTTCTGGGCCACGCGTTGCGCTTGCTCGGCGGTGCAATGCTCCAGGATCACCCCAAACTCGTCGCCACCCAGGCGAGCCAGGGTGTCGCGCGAGCGTACGCAGTGCTGCAACAGGTCGGTCACCTGCTTGAGCAGCAGGTCGCCGATGGCATGGCCGCAGGCATCGTTGACGAGCTTGAACTGGTCGAGATCGATGTACATCAGCGCATGGGCGCTGTCGCGTTGCTGCGCATCTTCCAGGGCGCGGTGCAGGCGGTTCTCGAACTCGCTGCGGTTGACCAGTCCCGTAAGCGGATCGTGCGTGGCGCGGTAGCTCATTTCGTGGCCCATGCGACGCTGCTCGGTCACATCATGGAAGATCAGCACCATGCCTAGCACCAGTCCTGCTGCATCGCGAATCGGGGCGGTGGTGTCCTCGATCCCGTACTCTTGTCCGTTGCGCGAGATCAGCAGGGTCTGGCTGGGTGACTCCACCTCGTCCTCGCCGGACAGGCATCGGGTGATCGGGCAGGACTCGGGTTCGCGCGTTTCCTCGTCCACGATGTGGAAGACATCGATCAAGGGGCGTCCCTGCGCCTCCCCGGTGTGCCAGCCGGTCATGCGCTCGGCGGCAGGGTTGAGCCACTGCACCCGACCTTGCGCATCGGTCGTGATGACCGCATCGCCGATGGAGTGCAGGGTCACACGCAGCAGCTCATGCTTTTCTGCGAGTTCACGCGCCATGCGCTTGTGTTCGGTGATGTCGTAGATCGTGCCAATCAGTCGGGCGGGGCGACCTTGTCGGTCCTGGAACACCCGTGCGCGCCCATTGACCTCACGCACGCCACCGTTGGGCAGGTTGATGCGGAAGTCGATGTTGATCGGCTGGTTGGAGGTTACCGCCTCTTCGATGGCGCGCTGGATATGCGCCAGATCGTCGGGCGGGATCCGCTCGCGCCAGACCAGCGGCTCCGAGTTGGATGCGCGATTCGCTTCCCCGTAGATCTGGAACATCATGTCGTTCCAGGTTTCTCGCTGCGTGAGCAGATCGAATTCCCAGATGCCGATGCCGTTGGCCTGTGTCGCCAGAGCCAGTCGCTCCTGGTTGCTGCGCAGAGCGGCTTCCACGGCGTGCTTTTCGGTCACGTCTTCCAGCACCGCAAGCGATCGCAAGGGGTGGCCTTCTTCATCGCGCTCCATGGTGGCCGAGAGCAGCACGTCAATCAGAGAGCCATCTTTGCGCACCATCTGGTACTCGATGTTCTCGATGCGGCTGTCGCGCAGGTACTGTGGCAACACCACATTGCGCGCATAGTCATAAGACGCTTGCGTGAGGAACTCGGCCGAGTTGCGGCCAATGACCTCCCGGCGTGTGTAGCCAAGCTTGTTGAGCCAGACATCGCTCACGCTCAGCAATCGCCCGTGTGCGTCCAGCGAGTGCAGCATGGCTGGCGTGGACTCGTACAGCGAGCGCAGGCGCGCCTGGCTTTCCTTGAGCGATCGCTCGGTCAGTTTGCGCTCGGTGATGTCTCGGCCGACCGACTGCACCGCGATGACCTGACCTTGTGTGTCGTAGGTCGGGCTGTTGGTCCAGGCAATCCAGCTGACGCGGCCATGTTCGTCGACATACCGGGTCTCCAGCCCCAGGATCAGGCCGTGGGTGCACACCGTCTCGAAGTGTGAGGCGACCGCGTCCTGGTCTGCAGCCGGGACGATGTCAAAGACACTGCCACCGATCAGCGCCTCCGGGGTGCTTTCAAAATGCTCTGCATAGGCGGCGTTGACAAACAGCAGCGTGCCGTCGGGGGCGCACAGGCTGATCAGTTCGATCTGACCTTCGACGATGGCGCGATAGCATGTCTCCCCGCCCAGCACGATGTCGGGCAGCGCGGTGCGCACCTGGGTCAGCGCCAGTGCGGCAGAGGACGCCAGTGCATTGAGGACCTGGACGTCCTGATCGGCATCCGGCCGAGGCTGGTAATCCATGATGCACAGGGTCCCGATGGGCGAACCATCGTGATCCCGCAGTGCGATGCCGGCGTAATAGCGGATGGGCTGCTCGCCGTGGGCCAACCAGTCTGCCTGAAACACCGGGTCGGCATGGGTGTCGGCGACTTGCAGGACACCGTCGTGTTGCAGGGTGCGGATGGTCCAGTTCAGGTGCGGCAGTGCCCCGCGATAGATGGGCAACCCTTCATGCGCCAGGATTTCCTGCCGACTGGGGTCCACCATGCTGATCAAGGCAATGGGGGCCTGACACAACTGCGCTGCGCTCTGGTTCAAAGCCTTCACGGTGGCGTGCGCCAGCCACGACGGACCTTGCGTCGGGCTGTCGCCTGACGCAGGTTGTGTGATGGGCGAAACGGGAAAAGGCATTGGCAAATGTCTGGCCGCAGTGCAATCTTTGATTGTGCCGCTCTGAATCGGAGATGTCCCGAAAGAAAAAGCCCCCCCGAAGGGGCGAGGTGTGCGGTTTTCTGCGTTCAGGCCAATTTCATGAACCAAAAACCCGCGCGTTTTTTGGAAAACCTCTATTGCCCCTTGCGACGCTTGTGCCACCATAGGCTCAGCGATTTCTTGGATGCGATGGGGAGGCTTGTGACAGCAGTTCGTCCGTACACGGAGCCATCGGCTTTTGTGCGCATGATGTCTGTCATCTGCGTGGTGGCCAGTCTGGCGCACATCGCCTTTTTGTCGTTGCTGGTCTCGGCGGGGGCCACGTCACTGGCTTGGGTCAACGTCGGCAGTGTGTTTCTGTATGGCCTGGCTTACGTGCTGGTGCAGCGCCGTGTGCTGGTGTGGGCCCTGAATCTGATTGCCGGCGAGATCTTCCTGCATGGCGTCCTGGCGTCCTGGACCTTGGGGCTGGAGGCCGGATTCCAGTTCTACATCCTGCTGATCATCCCGGTGGGCATGCTCACCGACTTCATGCGACTGCGTCTGCGCGCCTTGACGGCGCTGGCGGCAGGGGTTGTCTACATGGCGCTGGATTACTGGCTCAAAGGGCATCAGCCGCCACACCCTTTGGCTGCCCAGACCGCCCAAGGTCTTTACTATTTCAATCTGGCTGTGACCTTGGTCATCCTAGGCTTTCTGGCGTTCATCTACCAGAGACTGGTGGGGCAAGCGCAGGCGCGTTTACAGCACCTGGCTTGCACCGATCCGCTGACGCAACTGCATAACCGACGTTTTGTAATGGATGTGGCCCACCGCGAGGCCGCTATTTTTGCCCGCTCGGGTCAGCCCCTGGCCCTGATCGTGGCCGATGTCGATCATTTCAAACGCATCAACGACGAACATGGTCACGAGGTGGGGGACGCGGTGTTGACGGCCATCGCGGCGGTCCTGCGCACCGAGGTCCGTGAGGTGGATCATGTGGCGCGCTGGGGGGGCGAAGAGTTCCTCGTTTTGCTGCCTGGCACTTCCGAACGTGAAGCGCAGGTCGTGGCCGACCGCCTGCGCCGGGCCATCGAACAGATTCGCCCGTCGGCAGACTGCGGACCCGGTGGGCTGAGCATGACCTTGGGCATGAGTGTGCTGCAGCCCGGTGAAACCATCGCACAGGCGCTGGCCCGCGCCGACAAGGCGCTCTATCAGGGTAAGCAATCTGGCCGAAATCGTGTGATTCTGGCTTCCCCCGCCTGAGCATCCGTTTTATACTGGCGGCCGCTTTCGAGGAGCGTTGCAAGGTTCGCCCGAACCCCAGGCTCGAAAGTCCTGTCTGATTTGCAACGGCGCTCACCCGCATGTGTCCCGCTGGGTGAGCTGTATCTTTAGCCATGGATTCCCGGCAGCGCACGGCGGCTTCTTCATCAAGGAGCTTTGTCCATGTCCGCTACCAACCTGATCACTGAACACAAGGGCGTGCCCTGCGTCGTCGCCGACATGTCTCTGGCCGACTGGGGTCGCAAAGAGATCAAGATCGCCGAGAGCGAAATGCCCGCGCTGATGGCCATCCGCAAGGAAAACGCCACCACGCAACCCCTGAAGGGCGCCCGCATCACCGGTTCGCTGCACATGACCATTCAAACGGCGGTGCTGGTCGAGACCCTGCAAGCCCTGGGCGCGGAAGTGCGCTGGGCCTCGTGCAACATCTATTCGACGCAAGACCACGCGGCTGCGGCACTGGTGGAAGCCGGCACGCCGGTGTTCGCCTACAAGGGCGAGTCGCTGGAAGATTACTGGGACTACACCCACCGCATCTTCGACTTCGGGCCCAAGGGCTCGGCCGGCGAAGGCCCCAACATGATCCTGGACGACGGCGGCGATGCCACGCTGCTGATGCACCTGGGCAAGAAGGCCGAGAAGGACCTGTCGGTGCTGGCCAACCCCGGTAGCGAAGAAGAGCGCATCCTGTTTGCGGCCATCAAGGCCAAGCTGGCCGAAGACAGCACCTGGTACTCGCGCAAGGCCGCCGAAATCATCGGCGTGACCGAAGAGACCACCACCGGGGTGCACCGTCTCAACGAAATGTCGGCCAAGGGCTCGCTGCTGTTCCGAGCCATCAACGTCAATGACTCGGTCACCAAGTCCAAGTTCGACAACCTGTATGGCTGCCGTGAGTCGCTGGTGGACGGCATCAAGCGCGCTACCGACGTCATGATTGCCGGCAAGGTGGCCGTGGTCTGCGGTTACGGTGACGTAGGCAAGGGCTCGGCCCAAGCGCTGCGCGCCCTGAGCGCTCAGGTGTGGGTCACCGAAATCGACCCCATCAACGCCCTGCAGGCCGCGATGGAAGGCTTCCGCGTGGTGACCATGGAGTGGGCTGCGTCTCAGGCCGACATCTTCGTGACCACCACCGGCAACCGTGACGTGATCACCTATGAGCACATGGCCGCGATGAAGAACAACGCCATCGTGTGCAACATCGGCCACTTCGACAACGAAATCCAGGTCGCCAAGCTGGAAGAGAAGTGCAAGTGGGAAGAGATCAAGCCCCAGGTGGACCACGTCATCTTTGAAGATGGCAAGCGCATCATCCTGCTGGCCAAGGGCCGCCTGGTGAACCTGGGTTGCGCCACCGGCCACCCCAGCTATGTGATGTCCTCGTCGTTTGCCAACCAGACGCTGGCGCAGATCGAGCTGTTCGCCCACAAGGACGCCTACGACATCGGCAAGGTCTACGTGCTGCCCAAGCACCTCGACGAGAAGGTGGCTCGCCTGCAACTGACCACGCTCAACGCCCAGCTGACCACGCTGACGGAAGAGCAGGCGGCCTACATCGGCGTGCCGGTGCAAGGCCCTTACAAGCCCGACACCTACCGTTACTGATCGGCGGTGCCCCCATGAGCTTCTTGCCTGAACTCACGCAGCGCGCCGATCAGCAGATCGTCTCCCAAGGACTGGCGCCGACCCGTTCGGCGGCACAGCGCCTGGTGGAGCAGGGCGCCGTCCAATGGAATGGCCCGAAGGGCTGGACCACGGTCCGCAAGGCGGGCGAATCCCTGCCCATCGGTGTGACGTTCAAGGTGGTGGACGACGCCGAGACCCGTTGGGTCTCGCGCGCCGGCCTGAAGCTGGAAGGGGCGTTGCAGCATTGCGCTGGCCGCAAGCCCACCTTGCCCCTCAAAGGCAAGGTCTGCCTCGACGTGGGACAAAGCACCGGTGGCTTCACCGAAGTGCTGTTGGCCCAGGGCGCCAAGCGCGTCGTCGGGGTGGATGTGGGCCACGGGCAGGTGCACAGCCGCATCCGCGAGCATGCGCAGGTCACCGTCATCGAGGGCGTCAATGCCCGTCACATGACGGCCGACGATCTGCAAGACAGCATGCCCAAGGGGGGCTTTGCGCTGATCGTGGGCGATCTGTCCTTCATCTCCCTGACCCTGGTGCTGCCCGCCCTGGTGCCTTTGCTGGCCACCAAGGGCGAGTTGCTCATGCTGGTCAAGCCGCAATTCGAATTGCAGCCCAGCCAGATTGGCAAGGGTGGCCTGGTGAAAGACCCGGCCAGCTATGCCGAGGTGGAGGCTCGTATTCAGACCGCTTGCGCCGAACAGGGCCTGCAGGTGGCCGAATACTTCGACAGCGCCATCGTGGGTGGCGACGGCAATCGCGAGTTCTTTGTCCGCGCACGTCGTGCTCCGGCCGGCGAGTGAGCGCTTACTTACAGAGTCTGTCCATGACGACCTCTTCTTCTACACAGGCTGATCTGCCGATCAGTCTGGAGTTCTTCCCGCCCAAGACACCGGAAGGTGCCGAGAAATTGGCAGCGGTACGCCAGCAGTTGTACGCACTGAAGCCCGAGTATTGCTCGGTGACCTACGGAGCCGGCGGCACCACCCAGGACGGTACCTTGCAAACGGTCAAGGCCATCTTGGCCGAAGGCTTTGATGCCGCGCCGCATTTCTCTTGCATTGGTGCCAGCAAGGCGTCGGTGCGCGAGCAACTGGCGCAATTCCAGTCCGAAGGCATTCGTCGGATTGTGGCCTTGCGGGGGGATCTGCCCAGTGGTTACGGTGGCTTCGGCGAGTTCCGCTACGCGAGCGATCTGGTGGCCTTCATCCGTGAGGAAACTGGCGATCATTTCCACATTGAAGTGGCCGCTTACCCCGAGATGCACCCCCAGGCGCGCAACCCCCAGGCGGACCTGAAGGCCTATGTGACCAAGGTGCAAGCCGGTGCCAACGTGGCCCTGACGCAGTACTTCTTCAATGCGGATGCCTATTTCCGCTTTGTGGAGGACGCGGAAGCCTTGGGCGCCTTCATCCCGGTGGTCCCCGGCATCATGCCCATCACCAACAGCAGCCAGCTCTTGCGCTTCTCGGACGCCTGTGGCGCAGAAGTGCCGCGCTGGATCCGCACGCGCCTGGAAGGCTTTGGCGATGACAAGGCCTCGATCCAGGCCTTTGGTCTGGATGTCGTGAGCGATTTGTGCGAGCAATTGCGTGCCGGTGGCGTGCCGGCGCTGCACTTCTACACGATGAACCAGGCCGCTCCGGTGCTGGCTATCTGCGAACGCCTGGGCTTGTAAAGCCCCCTGGCGGCCTGCGTTGCCGCCAGGCATCGGTTTTTCCTGATCTGGCTCAAATGGCCGGGGCTTAGGGGGCTCCTCGCGACAAATCCAGTCCCCGGTTTGATGCAGCACAAGTTTCTGGTGGGGCAATCTTGGTGCAATGGATTCATGGGATGCGCCACAAGGGTGCCAGTCCCGACAACCTATCTATTAAGAAGGACTCACCATGAAATCCATCTTCGCTCGTTCCTTGGTTGCTGTTGCTGCCTGCGCCGCTGTTGCTCCTGCCTTCGCTGGCGACTTCATGGTGCGTGCTCGCGCCCTGCAACTGGATCCCGCTAACGAAGCCACCGGCACTGTGGAAGCCATCGGCACGACCGTCAGCTCCAAGACCATCTGGGAAATCGACGCTTCGTATTTCTTCACGCCCAACTTCGCTGTGGAAGTGATCGCCACGACGCCTCAAAAGCATAGCGTGAACTCCACCGGTCTGGGCCCATTGGGTACCCTGCGTCACCTGCCTCCTACCGTGACCGCTCAGTACCACTTCGCGCCTGACAACGCATCGGTTCGTCCTTATGTCGGTCTGGGTCTGAACTACACCCACTTCTCCGCTGTGAACCTGGGTGGCGGCGACCTGACCGTGACCAAGCACAGCTGGGGTCTGGCTTACCAAATCGGTGCTGACTTCCCCATCACCAAGAACATCTCTCTGAACGTCGACTTCAAGAAGATCGACATCGCGACCGATGTCAAGGTGGTTGCCACTGGCGCCAAGCTGGGCAAGGTCAAGGTTGACCCCACCCTGTTCGGTATCGGTATCGGCTACCGCTTCTGATCCTTGGGATCAGCCGGGGTGTCGGCCCCGGCAGCATGAGACTTCTCGTTTTGAAGCCTCCCTTCACAGGGAGGCTTTTTTTATGCGCGTGACGACGGCCCCGCGCACCAGTACGCCACGCGATAGCTCACCGTGATGCCTTCAGGAAACTGGCGCAACACCCGGCCCAAGGGGGCGGGCTGGTGCCCGGGGCGCGGCGTCCCGGCGCCAATGCCCTTGATGGCGCGCACAAAGTCCTTGGCGTCGTCATAGCGTTCGCACAGGGTGTCGAATTCGACATGGGCATCTAACTCGGTGGCGAGTTCACGCAGGGCGCCCTCGCTCACGAAGGGGCGTACCCCGTCGGCCAGTCCCAGCTGGGCATGTGCGTCCTTCCATTCCTGAAAGGTGCCGTCCACCAGCGTGGCCACGGCGACCCGCGCCCCTTGTGCCCGCAAGCGTCGCAGGGTAGCGGGTGTGTCTTCGAACCACTGAAACACGAGACTGGACGCCACCAGATCGAAGCCGGTGGTGTCCAGCTGCTCGCCGTCAGCCGCTTTGAACTGCACGCGGGGGCGGTCTGCTGGGGGCAGCAGGGTCTGGCAGGTGGCTAACATGCTGGGCGCCAGATCGGTGGCGAGCAATTGAGCCTGTGGATAGGCCGTCAACAGGTGTCGGGTCAGGTTCCCGGTGCCGCAGCCAATTTCCAGGATGCGATGCGCCTCGGGCCACTGGTGCCGCATGCGCAGGGCCAATGCCGCCGCAGCATCGCGCTGCATGCGCGCATGCTGGTCGTAGGCCGAGGCCGCTTGGGCAAAATTGTGCTGAATTCGGTGCTTGTCCATGGGTCAGCGCCACGCTTGCACAAAGGTGAGAATGTACTGGGCACACGCGTCCGCGTGCACATGTCCCAAGGCGTGTCCGCCGTGATCGTGCCAGACCAGCTGTGTGTGAGGTGAGTTCGCAAAGCATTGCTCGGACAGGGCTGGTGACACGATGACATCGTCGCGCGCCGCCAGGGCCAGGGTGGGGCATGGCAGGGTCGAGAAGGCTTCCGTGATGTCCAGCGTCAACAAACTGGCGAGGTCGGCGCGCAGGGCGGCCACGTTCAAGGCCTGATCGGCCTCTGGGGCCAGATGGCCGAGGCCGCAGCGCTGCAAAAAATCGCTCAGCACGGCATGCGGGGCTGTGTCCAGTACTTTGAGCATGCGCTCGACCATGCGGGGCGCTTGCCCCGGTTCGCCGGCTTGGCGGGCACAAAAATGCGTGAAGCCGCACAGGCTGACCGTGCCGGACCAGGCCGGCGCAGGGGGGGCGTTGGGCGCGGTGATCCGTCCCTGCCAGGCATGGGCCCATCCGCGCGAGTGCCCGATCAGCACCCAGTGTTCTGCTTGAGACCTGTCGATGGGCTGCGCGGCATCACCAAAGTATCCTGCCTCGGTCACGACCTGCGGCAGGTCGGACAAGGCCGCCCGCAAGGGTTGCCAGAAGCGGTGGCTCAGACCCCAACCATGACAGAACACCAGCCCCACACTCATACGTCACGCAGCGCCTCGATCAGGGCGTCGATCTGCTCGCGCGTGTGGTGTGACCCGAAGGCCATGCGCAGGCGAGCGGTGTTGGGCGGGACCGTGGGGGGGCGCACCGCCGACACATTGATGCCTCGTGCTTGCAGCTTGTCCCGGGCCTGCAGTGTGCGGCGCTCGTCGCCCAGTATCACGGGCACGATGTGGGTGGTCGACAAGCCGGTGTCCAGCCCCATGGCGTGCAAGCGCGTACGCACCTCGGCGGCCATGGCTTGCAGGCGCTGGCGTTCGGCATCCAGCGCGGGCAACAAGGTCCAGGCCTTGTGCATGGCGGCCACCACCATGGGGGACAAGGCTGTGGAGTAGATGAAGCCCGTGCAGGTGTTGATGAGGTAGTCCTTCACCACCTGCTTGCAGGCGATGTAGGCCCCCGACCCACCCAAAGCCTTGCTAAAGGTGCCCATGGCCACATCCACCCGGCCGCCCTGGTCGGCGGTCAGGCCGTACCCCCGCTCACCCAGCACGCCGGTGGCATGGGCCTCATCGAGGTAGAGCATGGCCTGGTGGGCTTGGGCCAAAGACACCAGACCGGCTACGTCGATGCAGTCGCCATCCATGCCAAACACCGACTCGGCCACGATGAACTTGGGCTGATCGCTGTGGGCATGCTTGTCCAGCAGTTCCGCCAGATGGGGCAGGTCCGCATGTCGAAAGCGGATCTGCCGCACCTCGGCCACTTTGAATGCATGGTGCAGGCTTGCGTGATTGAGCCGGTCGGTGAACACCAGCGGCTCGGCACCCAGCACCTTGGCGTTGATCAGAGCGGCCAGTACCGTGGCGTTGGTCTGGTAGCCCGAGCCCAGAATCAGTGCGCTTTCCGCGTGCTTGTCTTGGGCGATGCGGGCCTCGAAGGACTCATACAGGTCCAGATTGCCCGATAGCAGGCGTGAGCCCGTGGCACCCGTGCCATATTGCGCGACTGCGTCGCGTGCGGCCGCCAGCACCTCCGGGTGGCGCGACAGTCCGAGGTAGTCGTTGCTGGAAAAATCGGCCAGCCACTGACCGGACGGAGGCGGCAGCCGGCGCTGAAGGCCTCGTGCCGCCAGGTCGGCCACATGGTCTGCGTAGGAGGAAAGAAAAGCCGTCATGCCAGAGGGGCGCCACCGTCAAAACCGAGGTCGAGGCATTCTACGCGCCCCGTCATCCCCAGATTTGCGAGGGGGTCACCACCGCCATCAGGCGGATGTCATGGGCTTGCGGGGCCAGCGCCTCGCGCGGCAGCAAGGCCTCATCCCAGGCCAGACCAATGGCCGTGACGCCAGGGTGATCCGCCAGAAAACGATCGAAATAGCCGCCGCCATAGCCCAGTCTATAGCCCTCGGCCGTGAAGCCGACGCAGGGCACCAGGACCACATCGGGGACGACAGGCTTGCCTTCCGTGCTGGGAATGCCGCAGGCATCGACAACCGTGGGGTCCTCGCCGGACCAGGGCCGAAAGTGCATGGCCACGGGCGTTTTGTCGGCATAGGGCAGGGCCAAGCGCGATCCCCACGCAGACTGGGCTGTCAGTGCAGCGTCCCTTGGGTTAAATTCCCCCTTCATGGGCCAGTACAGCCCCAGACAGTCCGGTTCCAGTTGTGCCAGGACCTCGGCCAGGCGCTTGTCCAAAGCGGCTTGTGCTGCCGGGGCTGTGGGGCCTTGGGCCCAGGTCTGTCGGGCACTCAGCAGGCGTTGTCGCAGTTCGGCGCGCGGTGAGGTTGGGGCGGTAGGGGTCATCACAGAGGCAAGACAATTGATTTTCAAAGACAAGTATGCCGTCCGCCGCGCCCGTCGCGTGTGGGCGGCCACATTGGCGGGGGCGCTGCTTTGCTTCGCTCAGCCCGGACAGGCGCAATGGGCAGATGGCGATGCCACGGTGGTGGCCGCCAAAGACGCCGCACGCACCCGTGACCGCGCGCGCCTGCTGGCCGCACGGGATGCCCTGATCGCTGCGCAGCATCCCCTGGCCCCGTGGGCCGATTACTGGTACTTCCAGATCCGTCAGGTCGAGTTGAGCCCGGCCGAGGTGGACGAGTTCCTGGCTCGTTGGCCCGAAAGCTATGTGGCCGACCGGGCCCGCAACGACTGGTTGCTGGAACTGGGGCGGCGTCAGAACTGGAGTGCCTTCCTGCGTGTGCAACCTGGTTTCCGCATGAACGATGACCGCGAGGTCGCTTGCTACGGCTTGTTGGCGCGCCAGCAAATGGGGGCGTGGGCCGGGTCGGCAGGCGACCAGCGTGAGCAGGCGCGTGCAGCCTGGTTTGCCCAAAAGGATGGCGACAACGGCTGTGACGCCATGGCCAAAACCTTGATCAGTGCCGGCATCCTGAAAAGCGATGACGTGTGGCGCAAGCTGCGCCTGGCGGTCGAGTCCGACAAGCCCAAGGCCGTGCAGCAGGCGGCGCGCCTGCTGGGAGATCCGGTGGCCCAGGCGGTGGCACGCCTGATGAGCCAACCCCAAGCCTTTCTGACCGGCGGCGATGCGGCGCAAGGCGGGGGCACCAGCGTGGCCAGCCGTTCACCCGGCGCTTCCATGGGGCCAGTCAAGGACAGCAAAGCCAAGCGGCAGGCGGCCAACAAGGCCGGCAAAGCCAAGCCCAGCCTGATGCTCTTGCCCATCGAAACGCCGCCCGAGGCGAAGGGGCCGCTGAACGTGCTGGCCTTCATCCGTTGGGCTGGCTCAGATCCCCAGGGGGCCGCGCAGGCCATCGGCGATCCGAGCGTGCGCACTCGCTGGGGCTGGCGTTCGGAAGAGGCTGCCTGGGCGTGGGCCCAGTTGGGTCGTTCGGCCGCCTGGCGCCTGCAACCTGATGCGGCGAGCTATTACGAGCGTGCCCTGACCGACCGGGCCTTGGCCGCAGCCGCCGGCGAGTTGCGCCTGGGCGCAGCGCGGGGGGATCTGGGCTGGTCCAACGAAACCCTGGCCTGGATGGCCCGTGTGGGTCTGCGCGGGGCGGTGACGGGCACACCCGCGCGCTGGACTCTGGTGGAGCAAGCGCTGGAGGCCATGCCGGCCGACATGCAGCAGGACGCCACCTGGCAATACTGGCGAGCCAAGATGCTGCAAGCCCGCGGCGGCGACGCCAACCGCCAGCACGCCCGCGAGTGGCTGGCCAAAGCGGCACACCCCTTGACCTTCTATGGGCAGTTGGCGGCTGAAGAGCTGCATGGCACCCCGGCCAAGACGCCGGTCCGTCCGCCGGCGCTGAGCGAGTCGGATCTGGCGCAGGCCCGTGCGCAGCCGGGGATCGACCGTGCCTTGCGCCTGCTCGACCTGGGCTGGCGGACCGAAGCGGTCAAGGAGTGGAACTACACGCTCAGCTACGGCAAACCCGGTGGCTTGAGTGATCGGGAGCTGCGCGCCATTGCCGAAGAGGCGTGCCGTCGGGAAATTTGGGACCGCTGCATCAACTCCAGCGACAAAACCCGGCAGGAAGTCGACCTGTCGCAGCGCTACCCCACGCCGTTCCGCGAGGACGTGCTGCGTGCGGCGCAAGACGTGGGGCTGGATCCCGCCTACATGTATGGCCTGATCCGTCAGGAGTCCCGCTTCATCGTGTCGGCCCGCTCGAATGTCGGGGCCTCGGGCCTGATGCAGGTGATGCCGGCCACGGCGGCCTGGACCGCACGCAAGCTGGGCATCGACTATCACCCGGGGCTGATCACGGACCGTTTGACCAACCTGCGCATCGGTGCGGGCTACCTCAAACTGGTGCTGGACGATCTGCAGGGCAGTCAGGCCATGGCGGCAGCGGCCTACAACGCGGGGCCCAGCCGCCCACGTCGTTGGCGGGAGGGCAACCGCATGGATGCCGCCGTGTGGGTGGAAAACATCCCGTTTTCGGAAACCCGTGACTACGTGAAAAAGGTGCTGGCCAATGCCACGGTGTACGCCGCGGTCTTGCACGGCACGCCGCTGTCTGTGCGCAACCGCTTGGGTGCGACCATCGGGCCTCGGGCCGACAGCGCGCCGCCACCCGAGATGGACCTGCCCTGATCAGCAGCGACTCAAAGCAAAAGGCCACCGTCGTCAGACCGTGGCCTTTTTTTTGCGCGCCAGACTGGCGCAGTGGTTGCGCCAGCGCTTCAGCCAGCCATCAGGCGGCGGTTAGCAGGGCGGCGGTGTCGAACACACTGCTCATGGGGGGCAGGTTCATGACCATGGGTTGAGGCGCATTCTTCGAGACCTTGACGGGCTTGGCGTTCGGGTCGTTTTGGGCCACATCGGCCTTGTCCCAGTTGCCGGCCGATTCCTTGCCCGACAGCGACATGGAATAGAACACGCGGAAGGGCACCTTGCGCTCGCCCCAGAAATCGGCGGCGTCGCGGAAGGCGTCGAGCAGTTGCTCGCGGGTTTCGCGGTCGCAGGCCGGATCGCCCGGAATCAGCTCCAGCACGACGACGAAGCCCGGCTGAGGACCCGACTTGTGAACCAGGTCGGTCATGCAGTCGTAGAGGGCGTCGAGGTTCTTGCCGAAATGATCGGGGAACAGGAAGTCACGGGCGATGATGTCCAGCACGTCCTGTTTGTCCTTGGCTTCACCCAAGTTGGTGTACAGGAAGTGCTGGCCAGATGCATTGGCCGCCTGTTGCAAGTCTTCCGGGCGGAATGCGCGGATGGATTGAACGATGTTGGGTCGAACGGATTGCAACAACATGATCGCTAGGGACCCTCGGTGCATCAAGCGGGTGCTTGCTGCCCGGTCGGGTTCAAAAGGAGGTCAAAGAACAAAGAACGAAAGGACAACTGAAGGCGTTAACGCCTCGGATCAATTTGCTGAAAACTGCTGTAGTGATCCTGGGTGTAGTAACAAGTTTCAGGTTCGCTCAAAACTTTTCCACCACAGACGATGCGCCGCGCACCGCGGTCGCGTTCACCTGGGGTTGGAACGGTGTATTCACGGTAGAAGCCGCGGGGCTGTCTGGGCAGCTGACGCTCCCGGTTGCCAAACACGCTGCCATCCTTGTCATAACGGAACGGGCCACCTGCCAGAATGCGGCGGTGCGTTTCGCGTGCCTGCGCGGGCAGACCAGACAAAGGGACGACATCGGTCGATGCAACCGTGGTGTAGTCAACCGGGTGGGTGCGACGTGCCTGCGCCTCGAAAGGCAAACAGGTGACCGCCACGCCCAGCAACCATCCCGCCAGGAAAGCCGCCGACCGCCTGGGTAAGCCTGATTTGGTCCGGCCTGACCCGATTGAGGTGGAATCCCTGTTGGAGATCTGATACAGCACAGCAGCTCTTCGTGAAAGCCGTGATGCTATAGAAATTACCTAAAAAGCTCAAGGCCCCGGCCCGCTGAAATGCGGTAAACCGGGGCCTTTTTCTGAGGCTTGGACGGCGTGTGCTATAAGCTCACGCGCTTTTCAGGTAAGCGATTAACGGCCAGCGTTGGCATCGGCCACGGTCATGGCGGTCATGTTGACGATGCGGCGCACGGTGGCCGACGGCGTGAGGATGCACACCGGCTTGGCCGCACCCAGCAGGACCGGGCCCAGGGCGATGTTGTTGCCTGCCGCCACCTTGAGCAGGTTGTAGGCGATGTTGGCTGCGTCCACGTTCGGGCAGACCAGCAGGTTGGCTTCCCCTGTGAGGGTGCTGCGTGGCATCAGTTGCTGGCGATAGGGTTCGTCCAGCGCGGTGTCACCGTGCATTTCGCCATCGATTTCCAACCAGGGTGCCTGTTGCTGGATCAGCCCCAGGGCTTCACGCATCTTGATGGCCGAAGGCTGGTTGCTCGATCCGAAGTTCGAGTGCGACAGCAGGGCGGCCTTCGGACGCTGACCAAAGCGAAGCATTTCCTCGGCGGCCATGATCGTGATCTCGGCCAATTGCTCGGCAGTCGGGTCATAGTTGATGTGCGTGTCGAGGATGTTGACCGTGCGCCCTGGCAGGATCAAGCCGGTCATGGCCGCGTAGGTCTTGACCCCTTCGCGCTTGCCAATCACCTGATCGATGTACTGCAGGTGCATGTTGGTCTGCCCCCAGGTCCCGCAAATCAGGCCGTCGACTTCGCCCTTGTGCAGCAGCATGGAGCTGATCAGCGTCAGGCGACGGCGCATTTCGATCTTGGCCATCTGCTCGGTCACGCCCTTGCGCTCGGTGAGTTGGTGGTAGGTCTGCCAGTAGTCGCGGTAGCGGGGATCGTTTTCGGTGCTGACGATGTCGTAGTCGATGCCGGCGCGCAGGCGCAGGCCGAACTTCTCGATGCGCTGGGTGATGACTTCGGCGCGACCGACCAGCGTGGGGCGGGCAATGTTTTCATCGACCACGATCTGGGCGGCACGCAGCACGCCTTCGTTTTCACCCTCGGCGTAGGCAATGCGCTTGTTTTTGGCGCGCTTGGCCACGCTGAAAATGGGCTTCATCGTGTGGCCCGAGGCGTAGACAAAGCTCTGCAGCTTCTCGCCGTAGGCCACGTAGTCGGTGATCGGGCGCAGGGCCACGCCGGAGTCGGCGGCCGCCTTGGCCACCGCCGGCGCGATCTTGATCATCAGGCGGGGGTCAAAGGGTTTGGGAATCAGGTATTCGGGGCCAAAGCTCAGGTTGGCGCCCACGTAGGCGGCTGCCACCACGTCACTTTGCTCAGCCTGCGCCAGCTCGGCAATCGCGTAAACGGCGGCAATCTCCATCTCATCGGTGATGGTGGTCGCGCCCGAGTCCAGCGCCCCACGGAAGATGTAGGGGAAGCACAGGACGTTGTTGACCTGGTTGGGGAAGTCCGAGCGACCGGTGGCCATGATGGCATCGTCGCGCACGGCCTTGACCTCGTCGGGCAGGATCTCGGGCGTGGGGTTGGCCAGCGCAAAGATGATCGGGGTGGCCGCCATCTTGGCGACCATGTCGGCTTTCAGTACACCGCCGGCGCTCAGGCCCAGGAAGATGTCGGCGCCTTCGATGACCTCGCTGAGCTTGCGTTGGTCGGTCTTTTGCGCGAAGAAGGCCTTGTCGGGGTCCATCAGTTCGGTGCGGCCTTCGTAGACCACGCCGGCCAGGTCGGTCACCCAGATGTTTTCGCGGGGCACACCCAGCTTGACCAGCAGGCCCAGGCAGGCCAGGGCGGCCGCACCGGCGCCGGAGGTCACCAGCTTGGCGGTCTTGATGTCCTTGCCCACCACCTTCAGTGCGTTGAGCAGGGCCGCGCCCACCACGATGGCGGTGCCGTGTTGGTCATCGTGGAAGACAGGGATCTTCATGCGCTCGCGCAGCTTGCGCTCGACGTAGAAGCAGTCGGGCGCCTTGATGTCTTCGAGGTTGATGCCGCCGAAGGTGGGCTCCAGCGAGGCGATGATCTCCACCAGCTTGTCCGGGTCTTTCTCATCGATCTCGATGTCGAACACATCGATGTCGGAGAACTTCTTGAACAGAACGGCCTTGCCTTCCATCACGGGCTTGGCGGCCAGAGGGCCGATGTTGCCCAGGCCCAGCACGGCGGTGCCGTTCGTGATCACCGCAACCAGATTGCCACGGCTGGTGTATTTGAAGGCAGCCGTCGGGTTCTCGACGATTTCTTCGCAGGGGGCGGCCACCCCCGGTGAGTAGGCCAGCGCCAGATCGCGCTGGTTGGTCAGCTGCTTGGTGGCCGTGACGGCGAGCTTGCCGGGGGTAGGGCGCTCATGGTATTCCAGCGCCGCCTTTTTGAGTTCAGCGCGTTTTTGTTCGGGTGTTGTCATCTTTGTTAGGCCTTTGGATACCGACGGACCTCGATTTTAGGAACTTCGCGCAGCACCTGCTCGGTGCGTGACGCAATCCGTTACGACTGGGAGGGTTCCGGCTCGGTCAGGGTTTCAATGATGGTCTGCAGCAAGACGGGCGCTGTCACAGGCTTGTGCAGCATCCGCAAGCCGGCTGCGTGGGCTTGTTGCAAACGATCCTGGGCGACATCGCCACTGATGAGCAGTGCGGGCAATCCAGGGTATTTGACGCGGAGTTGCTGAATGGCTTGCAGGCCACTGTCGTCGCCGCGAAGCCGGAAATCCGCCAGCACGATGTCTGGTGGCGTGGTGCTGGCCATCAGCAACGCAGCTTCCGTGCCATCGGCAAGCAAAGGTGTGCAGCCCATGGTGCGCAGCAGCGTTTGCATGGCCAGCCGAATGTCGGCTTCGTCATCCACGACCAGCACATTCAGTTCAGGCAAAGCCGATGGCAGCTCTGGTTCGTGGTACATGCGCGGCAAGCGCGCTTCGTCGCCCGCAGGCAGAGAGAGAACGACCCGGGTGCCCAGGCCGGGTTCTGACCACAATTCCATGTCGATCTGCAGCAGCGAGCACAGGCGCTTGACAATCGACAGGCCCAACCCCAGCCCCTTGCGTTGATCCCGCTCGGGATTGCTGACCTGAAAGAACTCCTCGAAGACATGCTGTTGCATGGCATGCGGGATGCCGCAGCCCTCATCCTTGATGGCCATGACCACCCGGTCGCCCTGTCGCTGGACGCTCACCGCAATGGTGCCGTGCTGGCTGTACTTGAAGGCGTTGTCCAGCAGATTGCGAATCACACGCCCCAGCAGCAACTTGTCACTGTCGATGCACAGGCTGTCGTCGCACTGAACCGTAAAACGCAATCCTCGGCTGTGCGCCTCGGTCGCATATTCCTGCGTCATGGGGCGCAAGACCTCGCTCAGTCGCAGCGTTTGCCGCCGTGCTTCCACAATCCCTGCATCGAGTTTGGACAGATCCAGCAAGCCGGAGAGTTGCTCACCCAGGTTGCGGATGGTGCGATCCATGTGTTGCGCGATCTCGCGCGCCGACGCTGGCAGCTCGGTGCTCTGCTGTAGGGCGGCACTGAATAACGTTAGCGTGTGCAGGGGTTGCCGGAGATCGTGACTGGCCGATGCCAGGAAGCGTGTCTTGGCCGCGTTGGCTTCCTCGGCTGTTTGCAAGGCCATGCGCAACTGCTCGTTGAGTTGCATCTGGGCGTTGCGCATGGCCACGGACTCGGACAATGAGCGGTATTGGTCGCGCGCCAGCCCGCTTTGCACGATCAGGAACGCCAGGCAAAGGAAGGACATGGTTGCGTCGATCCACCATACGGCGCCGGTGTGCGGCGACAACGCCCAACTGAGCGTCAGGCCCAGCATCACGGGGTAGGCGAAGGCGTTGTAGATGCGCGGATGCCCGTTGGTGGTGCCGATGGCGCCAGCGGTGATTCCGGACAGCAGGATGGACACGATGGCACGCTGCAAGTCGGTCATCGTGTAAAAAAACAGCACCGCGGAGCCCTGTGCCACACCGTTGACGCCGCTGAGCCAAATGGCTGTCCGCATGCGCGCGGCATGACTCATGACACGGGAGGGCAGGCTTGGCAGCACCGACCACCGCACGACCTGCATGCCGACGACAGTTGCGGTCCAGATCACTAAGGCCGGGTGCGGCACCTGATGCCAGGTGATGGCCAGCACGAAGAGTGCCGCCAAGCCGACAGGCCAAGGCACCTTGTGCGCCTGTCGTGCGATCAATTCCAGCACCTCGACTTCGGCATTCAGGGGGGCGCGATGCGCGGGCACCTGAAAGCGAGCGGGCTCGTGAGGTGTGGAAGTGGGCATGGACTTCACAACGTGGTGCGCTCAGACCCTAAGGCGCCAAACAGATTCAGTTCGTGTGCGCGGTACATGGCCTGCGCGCGATTTTGTACACCCAGCACCTGATAAACCGCCCACAAGTGCGCCTTGATCGTGCCTTCGGCCAAACCGAGGTCGGCGGCAATGACCTTGTTGGACTTGCCCTGAAGCAAGCCGCGCAACACGGCCCGCTGCCGTTCACTGAGTGGCTCAATGGGCGAGTTGGGCGGTGGCGGGGTATCTGCGGGCCTGACCAGCATGGCTTCGGGGGGCAGGTAGACCCCATGCGCCAAGACCAATTGCAGGGCCTGGATGGTCACATTGACATCGGTGCGCTTGGGCACATAGCCCGAGGCGCCTTGCTGAATCGCCGAACGAATCGTGACGGGCGACTCATCGCCCGAGATGATGACCACGGCTGCGGACTCGTAATGCGCCTTCATGCGCAAGAGACCATCCAGTCCCTCTGTGCCTGGCAGGTGCAGATCCATCAGCACCAGATCAAAACGGTCTGGGGCATGGGTCAAGGCATCGTCCAAGGACGAGGTCTGCGTCAGGCAGGCCTGAGGCGCCAGTCGCTTCAGCAGGCTGCACAGCCCCTCGCGAAACAGCGGGTGGTCATCAACAATCAGGACGCGCAGGCTGGGATTCATGTCGACATGTTAGCGACGGTTCGGTGAGGGGGTAAACCATCGTTTAAGGGAATTGAGGCCTTGGTTGATTGCATTCACGAATATTTCGCACAAAAATCAATGCTCCTATCATCAAAGGCAGCTGCTCAGGGTCTCTATCGCCCGTGCGTCGTGTGGCGCACGGGCGATTTGTTTTCCTGGGGCTATGTTGGCGCCTCTTGCCCGACAATCCCCTCATGAGCATTGGTGAATTCGACCTCATTGAGACCTTTTTCCGGCGCCCTCCAGGCGTCGGCCCGCACCGTTCGGTGGTGGGCAATGGCGACGATTGCGCCGTCATCGCCCCCGCGCCGGGCATGCAATTGGCCATCTCCACCGACACGCTGGTGGAGGGGCGCCACTTCTTGTCGACCGTCAGCCCGGCACGATTGGGGCACAAGGCGCTGGCCGTCAACCTCTCGGATCTGGCCGCCTGCGGGGCATCGCCCTTGGGTTTCACTCTGGCGTTGACCTTGCCGCGTGTCGAAGAAGCCTGGTTGCGCGGCTTTGCCAAGGGCCTGTTCGATCTGGCCGACGAGCACAATTGCGAACTCATCGGTGGCGACACCACGGCTGGTCCGCTGGCCGTTGGCATCACTGTTTTCGGTGAAGTCCCGGCGGGGCTGGCCTTGCTGCGCAGTGGCGCGCGTGCGGGGGACGATGTCTGGGTCAGTGGGCATCCCGGTGAAGCGCGGCTGGCGCTGGAGGCCTTTCGAGGCACCTTGCATCCCAGTCTGGATGCTGGTCAGTTTGACCAGGCGCGACTGGCCATGGAGCGTCCCGATCCACGCGTGGCCTTGGGTGTGGGCCTGCGCGGCGTGGCCAGTTCGGCCATCGACGTCTCGGATGGACTGCTCGGTGACCTGGGCCATGTGCTGCAACGCAGCCAAGTCGGTGCCGCCTTGTTTGTGGACGACTTTCCGGTCAGCCCCTGCTTGCAGGCGCGCTCGCGCGATGAGCAACTGGACTGCATCCTGGCTGGCGGTGACGACTATGAACTGGCCTTTACCGCACCGTCCTCGGTGCGTGAGCGCATCGAACAACTGGGCCGCAGCTTGGGGCTCTTGCTGACCCGCGTGGGGTGCATCGAGGCTGAGCCCGGCTTGCGCTTGTGGCGCGGCAGCGTGGATGCGGTGAGCGCCGTGCGTGAACCCGTGCCCAATCGCTGGACCTCGTTTGACCACTTCAAGGGAGCCGCAGCATGAGTCACGCACCGCGACACGCCACCGTCAGCATGTTGGTGCAGAACCCCGCGCATTTCATCGCGCTGGGGGCAGGCAGCGGCCTGAGCCCCAAGGCTCCCGGCACCGTGGGGACGCTGTGGGGCTGGGCCAGCTTTGTCGTCATTCAGCATGGTCTGGGGGCGGGCTTGCAGACCGATGTCATCTTGGCTGGCCTGCTGGCTGCGGGCTGGCTGGGGGGCATCTGGGCCTGCACGCACACGGCGCGCAGCCTGCATGTGGCCGATCCCGGCTCGGTGGTCTGGGACGAAATCTGGGCCTTCTGGCTGATCTTGTGGCTGATGGGGCCGGTGGACTGGGTGGGGCAGGCGCTGGCGTTTGCCGCTTTCCGTTTTTTCGATGCGGTCAAGCCGGGGCCGGTGGGCTGGGCGGACCGTTTGTTCAAGCTACGCCCGGGTGAGGCGATTGGCTGGCGCCAGGGGTTGGGCATCATGTTCGACGACCTGGTGGCCGCCTTGTGCACCTTGGTGCTGCTGGCGCTGGCGGTGGCCGTTCGCCAGGGTGGCGTCAGCGCGGGCTTGTTGAGTTGAGCAGGAGCACACCATGAGCACGGAGACCCCTTTGACCGAAGCCAGCTGGCTGGCCGAGCGTCTGCTCAGTCATGGTTGGCGGGTGGCCACGGCCGAGTCGTGCACCGGCGGGCTGATTGCGGCCACCTGCACCGAGTTGTCGGGCTCCAGCCAGTGGTTTGAGCGTGGGTTTGTCACCTACAGCAACGAGGCCAAGACGGAATTGCTGGGCGTGCCAGCTGCGTTGATCGCCGAACATGGTGCGGTCAGTCAGGCCGTGGCGCAAGCCATGGCGGTGGGGGCCTTGACCCATTCCCATGCCGACATCGCGGTGGCCGTGACCGGGGTGGCGGGCCCGACCGGCGGCACGCCCGACAAGCCCGTCGGGACGGTGTGGCTGGCGTGGGCACAGCGCAGTGGCGTGGTGCATGCCGAGTGCCTGCACCTCAGCGGCGATCGGGCAGCCATCCGTCAAGCCACGGTGGCGCATGCTTTGGCAGGCGTGCGCCTGCGTGCCACACCACTGTGAGCTTAGTGCCGAGAGTGTGCGCTCACATAGGTGGCTGCTGAGGCCAGCGTACCGACGGGAACATGCGCTCCAGGGCCGTGTCGATCACCAGTCCCCACAGGCTGTACAGCACCGAGCCCAGCAGCGCGCCCCAGAAGCTGGTGACCTGGAAGGTGTCCATCAGGCCGGATGCCATCTGAAAGGTGAGGGCGTTGATCACGAAGAGAAACAGCCCCATGCTCAACACGGTCACCGGCAAGGTCAACAGGATCAACAGAGGACGCACAAAGGCATTGAGCAGGCCAATGACCAGCGCAGCCAACATGGCTGAGCCGAAGTCCCGAACCGAAATGCCAACGTCCCATTGCGTGAGCACAACCAGGGCGCAGGCCAACAGCAACCAGCGGATGATCAGTTTCATGCGACAAGCATAGCCCAGTCGCTTGGCGGCTGCAGGCCCGCTGCGCTACAGTCGATCATCATGGTTGCAATCGAAAAATGGCCCGCCTTGTTGATCGCCCTGTTGTGCCTGGGCATGTTGCTCAGGATGGCCATGGGGCCCGTGCGTCGCGCGCGACTGGACGCCTGGTGGCGGCGTTTGGGCTCCCGCGTGCGGCCCGGCAAGCGGGTGTCGCCGGTTCGCCCCGATCTGGCGGCGCAACAGGCTCGTGAAGCGATCGAGCGGGCGCAGCGCATGAGTCGGGTGCAGCGCGAAGGCAATGTGCTCACGCCCGATGCCTTCAAGGGGCCCCGTAAGCCCCATTGAGCGGTCAGGCTGATGCGGCGGGTGGGGGCGCGCGGCGTGCCGCCACCAACTGACCGACGAGGGTGGCTGACGCAATGCCCAGTGCCAGGCAGGCCGCGGCTCCGGCAAAAATGCCCGCAGGGACATGGTGATCCATGAGCCAGCCAAACACGGGCGCCGACACGGCAAAGCCCAAATCCAGCCCGGAGTACACCGTCCCGTAGACCCGGCCCGTGGCGCCGGGGGGCGCAGCGCGCTTGATCAGCATGTCGCGTGACGGACCTGCCAGGCCCGTGCCAAAGCCGGCCAGCGCCACGCTGCCCGCAGCCACCCAGGCCGGCAGCACTTGCAAGGACGCCAGCAGCAACAAACTGGCCGCCAGCGCCATGGCCCAGCCGATGGTGCGTTCCAGCCGCTCCACCCGCGCGACCATGAAGCCACCGATCACCATGCCCACGGCGCCGCACAACATGTAGCCCGTGACCACGAAGGCGGTGGCCGCTCCTGGCAGGCCATACAGTTGTTGCAGGGCCGGACTGGCAAAGCTCTGGATGGCGCTCAGTGCCGAGGTGGTCCAGAAAAAGAACGAGAACGACAGCCACACGGCCGGTAGCGCGAGGAAGGCGAACGGGTGGGCCGTAGGCTGCCCTGCGGGGGGGCTCATGGCATGAGGCGCGTGATGGTCATTCACTGCCTCGCGCTGCCACAACAGGATGGTCAGCACCGTCAGTCCCAAGGCCGCCGTGCACAGATAGGCCAGACGCCAGTGCCCCAGGGCGCCGCTCAGCCCGATCAACACCACCGGTGCCAGGGCCCAGCCCAGGTTCCCGCTGATGCCATGCACCGAGAACGCATGACCCAGTCGGGCGGTGGATACCCGCCGGTTGAGGATGGTGAAGTCCACCGGGTGAAACGGCGCGTTGCCCAGGCCTGCCAGGATGGACGCCAGCATCAGCCCGGCATAGCTGTGCGCCGACGCTGCGGCCAGCGAGGCCCCCACAAAACAGGTGAGCGCGGCAAACAGAACGGGCCGCGCCCCCTTGCGGTCGACCAAAAAACCGGCCAGTGCCTGACCGATGCCCGACACGGCAAAAAACACCGACACCAGCAAACCCAATTGCGCGTAGCTCAGCCCGAAGTCTCGGATGAAGACCGGAAACAGCGGTGGCAGCAACATGTGATGAAAGTGCGAGGTGCCGTGGGCCAGGCCGATCAGACCGATGGTGCGGGCATCCTGCCCCGCAAGGCTGGCAGGGAAAGTGACGGGTTCGGTACGCATTAGCACACTTTACTTGCCATCACGTTATAATGCTCGGTTATCTGCAATAACCATTCGACCTCTTTCGACCCGGCTCTTGCGCACCCCTTGTCGCTGCGATGCGTCGACAAGGTGGCAGGGGGATGACCGGTGGCCTGGGGGCTCGATCCCCGTTGCTTATCTGGAGCAGCCTCATGGCCAAGGAAGAACTGATTGAAATGAATGGCGTGGTCGACGAAGTCCTGCCGGACTCGCGTTTCCGCGTCACCCTCGAAAACGGTCACCAGTTGATTGCCTACACCTCGGGCAAGATGAAAAAGCACCACATCCGCATCCTGGCGGGTGACAAGGTGTCGCTGGAGCTGTCGCCCTACGATCTGACCAAGGGCCGCATCACCTTCCGTCACATCGAGCGCAACGGCAGCTTCCAGGGTTCCGGCCCACGTCGCTGATCTGGTGCGGGTCAGGCCTTGGCGGCTTGACGCACCCGCTCAAACGGCACTCGCTCCATCAGGTAGCACAGGCAGTCCTGACGTACCACGCGGGCATCGAGTGTCAGCATGGCCGGCATCGCTGGCCGTTTCAGCCGCAGTTCCCCGTCGGCCGTGTCGAACATCGACGCGGCCACGTCCTCATTGGCCTCGTCCAAGGCTTGAAGGGGCTGCGCATGTCGCGTCTGCCCGAATGATGCCCCCGCCTGCAACTCCACAAAGTTCTTGTGATCGAGTTGGGGGTCGAAGTTCACCGCCCGATCCGGGGCGCCAAAGCCAAAGTCCACTTCCGGGGCCACCTTGACCAGCGCAAGCGTGTGGTACAGGTCCAGGTCCTGCTCACGGACCTCGTGGGGCGGGAATGCCGACAGATGCAGGCAGGCCTCTATGAACTGGGCCGCAGCGGCTTCGTTGGCCGGCACGCCGGGTTTGCCGCATTCCACCGTGACCGAAGGGCACAGCGGGCTGAAGGCCCCGGTCTGTGAGCCCGGCGGGCCCTTGAACCACACCACCGTGCGCGACATCAGCATGGCCAGGTGCAAGGTGGCGGGGTCCAGTCGGTTGACGACCCCATAGTGAGGGTTGAGGCCGGTGTTGTTGTGGATGTCGATGCTGGCGAACAGGCCGCGCTGCACCATGATGTCGTGCACCTCGGTCATGACCGCACATTCGGGCGTGCCTTCGTGTTGCACCGTGCCGGGCCACACCCGGTTGTAGTCCGGTTGCCCGTCCAGGCGTCGCACGCCCTCCTGGGCCGCCGTGACATTGCCGATCAGGATGGACAGGGCCCGCGGCAATTCACGGCCCATATGGGCCTTGAGTACCTGCTGGATGGCGACCAACCCCACATCTTCATTGCCGTGCAGCAGCACGGAGACGAACAACTCTGGCGTCCGCCGTCCCGGCAGGTGGATGAGCGTGGGGCCCGGCAGGATGCAGTGCAAATCGCGGGCGGGCGTGTCCAGAAAGCCCTCGGGCAGGGCGTGCAGGCGAGTCAGTTGAAGCGGTGCAATCGTCATGACGGAATGAGGTGAAGCCAATGGGATCACAGGGGCCACTCGTGCACGGGGGCGCCGCTGCGTTGGTGGGCCAGATAGTCAGCGGTGAGCTTGAAGAGGTCGTGATGCCGTGCATGGTGCGCCAGTTGCCAGGCGGCGCCGTTTTGCCCGGTGCGCAGACGCAGGGCCAACACGTCCAGATAGCGGTCGATGTCGGCGGCGGCAATGCCCAAGCGGTTCAAGCCTTCGCGTGCCAGCGGTAGCAGTTGGGTGAGCAGGTCTTGGGCCGACCACACCTTGCCGTCCAGCCAGGTCTGTGTGGCCTGCAGCCCTTCTCGCGCCGCAGTGTAAAAGTTGGTGCGTGCCGTGTCGAAGGGCACAAGCCGTTCGGGCGGCAAGGGTTGGGTGGCAAGCATGTGCACGGCGCCATAAAAGAAGGCGGCATTGGCCCACATGTCGATCAGGCTGGGGCCGGCTGGCATCACGCGCTGCTCCAGTCGCAAGTGGGGCTGTTGCTGCGCATCCCACCCGATCAGCAGCCGATTCCAACGCCACACCGTACCGTTGTGCAAACGCAAGTGCGCAAAGTCGTCGAGCGGCGCATTGCTGCACAAGGGCAGCAAAACGGGATAGCGAGACAGGTTGTCGTCAAACAGTTCGGTGACATCGGGGCCGACGTAGCCATGCCCGAACGTCACGCGATGCCCCGCATCGTCGTCGCCACAGGACACGGCTTGCTCGAACAGGGGGATGCGTGTCTCATGCCACAAGGCCTGACCGAACAGGAAGGGTGAGTTGGCTGAGAGCGCAATCAGGGGCCCGCTGAGGAGCGTGGCGGCGTTCAGGTAGCGATGCATGTGCTGCGCCGGCGCCTGCAGGTGGAGCTGAAACGAGGTGGTGCCCGCTTCGAGCATCACGTCGCGGTGTGTGGTGTCGAGCTGCGTCAGTCCGTCAATCTTCAGCGTCAGCGGGCGTCCACCCCGGGCCCGCAGCACCCGCTCGTTCAGCGCGCGGTAGCGACTCGCGGGCGTCATGCTGGCCAGGTTCAGGTCCACCTCACGCAACGTGGGCAAAGTCCCGATGGCCAACACCGAGCCTCCGTCTCCATGGGCCGTGTGGGCGCAGGCCGTCCAGGTCTCAGCCAGCGCTTGCGCCATGTGGCTCAGGCCCCGCTCGGTGAGGGGCTGCGGCAGACCATTGAGTTCGATGTTGAAGCGGGACAACTCCGGCACCACCAAGGGGCTGGCCAAGGCTTGGAGAAAGCGCTGGTTGCAAGGCTTGGGATAGAAGTTGCGGTCCAGCAACCACGCCTCCAGCTCGTACCCCGCCGTCATGCCGGTGCGTGCGAAGCCGCCTTGCTGAAACAACGTACGGGCCAAACGTGTTTCAGCGACCAAAGCGGATTCAAAGCGCGCTTGATCTTGTTCGGAGAAATGACAGGCGTGTATCTCTTGTCCCATGCCCCAACTCATGCAGCCGTGAGGCTTTCATGATGAACCGATTGGCTGGGGGCGTGGGCGCAGGGCGCGAGGGGCTTGATGGAGGTCAAGCGTGGTGGGTGCTGCAGCGTATTCCGTCAGCGATCAGGCTGATAGACCGCTTTGCATTGGTAAACGGGGCCGTTGTCCACACGCAGGGTGAAAAAACGCTGGCTGTCTGCTTTGGCTTGGACCGGCCAATGGGGTGTGGGGCCAAAACGTTCCAGTGTGAGGGGGGCGCCATTGTTCAGTTGGCCCAATAGCCTTTGATCTTGGGCCTCGAAAGACACCAATGGCCCAAAAGCGCGCGATGCCCTTGCCACCCGAATTGGGCGGCGGTCTGGAAAGTGCGCCGGCCAGGCTGGTCCGGAGCCATCACATTCACGAGCCATTCTTGTACGCCCATACCCATGGACTCCGATTGCTGCGTGGCCACGATCAAGCGTGAGCCATCTCGGCTTGAGCGAAAGGCGTGGATTTGCTGCAGGTAGCTGGGGTCGCCGCTCTCCGAGCATTTTTGAATCACCTGCCCCAAGCGCTAGACGACCACCTCGGTGGTCTGCTCGCCTGATTGCGATGCCGTCAGAAGGCGCCGGCAAACACGCATCCGATGGCCTGCCAGACAGACTACATCCTTGGCGGTGGGGCTGGGTGATTCGCTATGGAGTGGCTGGTAGTCGGTGCCGACACATGACGTGAGCCCACCGCCAGGGAGCGTGCCAGCCTGGACGCAGGCGATGGATGTCAAAAATGTCATGGCGATTGCCGCTCGAAGCATCATTTCGTTTTCCAGTGCCTGTTCTCAAGTCTTGCGAGATGAAACTTGCCAAAGCGGGAATGCCCAGTCACTGGGTGACGAGCAAAACGGCGGAATGATTTTGATTTGTGCTGTCGAGGTCGATGAGCGCATCTATCCCCGTCGCCAACCGAATCTTTATCAGCGCTGCTGCGGGTCAGTTTCAGATCCATCGCACTCAGCGTCTCGGGGTGGCAATGGTCAGCGTATGCGTAGCGGCGGAGCGCCGGCTGACTTCGAAACTGTTCCTATTGAATTCGCACGAATTCCCCAGATTCAATCAGCTGGAATTTGGGCTTTCCTCCTCCGCCGCTACATAGGTATGCCGCATCAAATGAGCAAGCTTCGTTGAGTTGGCCTGTCACGGTATCATTTTTGATGGCGATGTATGCTCCCCTTATTGGATCTCTGTTATTGGCCCGCTCCATATCATCCACTCTAACCAGTAGCACATCTCCCATTGGCGGGAAAATTAAAAAGACTGGGTGCAGATTATGTTGAATCGGGTTGTTGTAATCCTTGGACTCATTGTCTGCCCCGCCTGCCTGGTAGGCGTGGCTGCCAATGATCCGGGTTAGCTTGTCTTGGCTTTCGCTGGATGCGACATGAGGGAAATACAAGGGGGCACACTTCGACGTGGCCTGCGGCACTTGCTTGATGGTTTGAATTTTTGGTGCACATAGAGTCATATAGCTGGAGACACTAAATGGCAGCGGCGAAACATTCAGTCCATTTGTGATGGGGTTTTTTTTGTATTGTGTGCTTGTGCTGACATTTGTGGCGCGTGTGAAGCTGTGGAATAAGAATCCTCCATGAATGGCGATAAGTTGACGCTCGTTTACTAAGAAGCTTTGGCCCAAGTTGTTGCAGTCGCTCATCCTTGGGTCTGCTTGGTATAGCTTGGTTGATGCTTGCAGCTTAAAACCGAACTGATTGACCAAAAAGGCGCTGATGCTTGGCTCGTCTTCTCCTGATTTCAGGAGGGACTGAAAGGCACCTCCTGGGTGGTACGGCGAATGCCTAAGCTGGGTAATGCATCTTGGAGAGATGGGGGTGGCGCCGTCAAGGATTTGAAGTATTTTAGAAGGGGGGGATATGGGTGCGCTCATTGACTCGTAGTTTGCACTTCGGTCATGAAGCCATAAGCCGTCAATGGTGTCTGCCGCACAGGTGCATATATTGAATATGCAGAGCGACGCAATGAGTAATAGGTCTCTGATGTTCATCTTGTGGCTTTAGTGCGACGAGTTGTATGTGTTGTGGCGAAAAATGTTCATTTCCCCTGCTCTGCGATGGATCAGCCCGGGCACTCCGCCGTTTGTGATATTTTCAAACTCGTTGCAGCAGCCTGAATAGTCGAGTGTATTGAGTTTTGAGAGCAGCTTGGGGCATTTTTTGAAGCTGCCCATGTTGTATATTAGGCTTACAAGTGCGTCATATTCATGCTGAAAGAGAGGGGCTTGCACTCGACTTTTGATGATTTGTTCCGAAGTTTGAACATCTTGTATCAGCATAGAGTCTGCGGTGTTTTGAGTAATGCCGTGTCGGAATTCATTGAAGTAGTCGTCATCTTGGATGGATGCACAACTTTTTCTTGCAATCAAATGCCCCCAGCCGATGGTGCAAAAGTGAGCGGAATCATCGTAAGGAATCAGGCGACACTTTTCATAGCCTTTTATGAATTCAATGCCCATTTTCGAAATTGACAGTGCATTGACAGGTTTTCTCTCTTCAGATATCTGGCTCTTTGATCTGACAGGTGCATGGCCAATGCCGCCGCCGCATGCCACCAAAGCTAATCGGCCATCGCGCTTTGCGATATGGATCATCATGTCACCGTCGGCGACTGCCTGCGTCGCTGCGTAGTAGCGCGACGCTTTGTATCTCTCGTCGTAACTTCGGACGTCAACATGAACCCAACTCGTTGCACCCTGCGCCGTCGTTTCCAGGGATAGCATGTTTTTTTCTGGCCAACCCATCTGGGCACCCAATCTTCTGACAAAGATTTTCTTCCGTATTTCGTCAAGATCTCCCCCGGAGCATCTCGTAGGATTCGAGCCTCTCCTGAACTGCAAGTCGAGCGCATTCCCCATATGGTTTGTTGAAGTGCGCTGTTTGGACGTGAGGTGTCCATTTCTATAGCCTGCATTGTTGTGCCAACACCGATACCCGGACGACAGGGTGAGTAGTGAAAAGCCCAAATCCAAATCTTTTGCCCGTGTATAAAACATCGCGGCACGAAGGCTCCAAAATAGTGCGCGATGAATGCCGGGATGTTCTACCCCGTTGATGGGGGTGGTCCGATTTTTGTCCGCGAAAATGCCGACAGACGATGAGTCTTTGTGCCCGTTGCCGAATCCACTGCATTTCCCGCAGGGGCACTTCATGGCGTTGATGTGTACGGGATATTTGAGAAGAAAATCATCAAGAGCGAGAAGCAATGACCCGCACACCTTGCCTGTAGGGGCCGCGCCCATGTAGTCGGTTTGAAATTGTTTTACTGCTTCTTGAGTTGTCTCTGTAAACTCGTCGAGTGGACTGGGCGAAGATATGATTCCGCCAAATCCAGCCAGCCGGATATTTAACTCTTCTACTAACGGTCCGGTGTCACCGAGTTGGATGCATGCGCCTTGGCACGTCATCGATGCGACGGTTTTCGGTGTGCCGTTTTCGCCTCGCTCGCTCTTTAAATGAATGGTTGGGCTAGATGGTGAACGCCCGCTGATGGCTCTCGTGTGAGAGGGTGTTTTTAGTGTCTGGCCCGGGAAAATCGTCGCGTTTGTTTTGATGTTGTTGAGAGCCGCCAGCTCATCGGCCGTCGTTCCGGTTTTTTCTGCAATTTGACTGAGTGTGTCGCCTTTTTTTATCGTGTATGTCTTTCGCTGATAAAGACCTGGCGTACCTTTGTCTTCGGTCAGGGATGCATTTTCAAGTATCTTGCTGCTGGCTAACTTGACGGAGAAATTTTCAGTCCAAGGGGTGATTTCTCGGATTTTTTTCATGCCGTGCCCCACGAACCGCTCAACCTCTACCGTGAAAGGTTTCCCGATTTTGGCTTGGAATTCATGAATTCTGCCCTCGGCGTCTGTTGTGCCTTGGGAAATTATTTTGCTTCCGGCTGTTACGTGATAGCGTAGTCCACCGATGGTTCGGCCAATTGCGTCTAGGAGTTTAAGACGGATATTGCTCAGCGCACTCTCTTCGGGTTCGTCTTGCAAGGGGGGCATGGGTCAGGCTCGTGTGGTCATGTTTTTGGTGGGGGCGGGCTTTTATTGCTCACCATAGTCAAAGATCAAATCCCATTCGGCGACGGAGGGGCCAATTAATAGCGCCATCTTTTGAGCACTCTGCGCGTAGATTTTCCTAGACCGACCATGTTCGTCTAGCGTGCCGGAAACATATTGAGCGTCTTCCAGTCTGGCGTAGTAAGTGACTTCGCTAAATTTGTTTTTGGCAAAAAGATCGTATACATCCATCCGGCCGCTGTAGGTGTCTTGGAGCGTCAGCAAACTGTTTGGGGCAGGCATTCGGGGTTGTGTTTCAAGGGGGCTTCTCCCCCCACCCCCCAACTCCTTCATTGATGCCAAGAAGCTGGCCTTCCCGCTCGTGCCGATCTCGATGTTGCCGTCTTCGATCTTCACGTAGCCGCCGCTGCCGTTCAGCAAGATCCGTTGCGGAGCTGAGATCACGATGTCGGCGGCTGTGCTCTGCACGTCCACAGCTTGTGCGGCGGTCAGCGTGAACGACCCGCTTTGCGCTTGCAGGTTGACGTTGCCGGTGGCCGCGTGCAGCTTCATACCGGCGTCTTGCACGCCATGTTGCGGGTCTTTGACTTCCCCGCGCGTGAACAGGCTGATGCCGTCCTTGACTGCCCACGCATGGTGGCGCTGCGCCAGCAGACTGGCATCCTGGGCTGCAGTCAGGGTGAGGTGCTCACCCGCAGTGAGCACCGTATGGGCTGGGGTGAGGCCGGCTGCCGCGCCCGATGCGCTCAGCAGCAGGTCGGGGCGGGCGGTGGCTGCGGGGGCGCCTTGCTCGCTGTTCAGTCGATGCGCCAGACTCTGCTCGGTGTGCCGCAGGGCCTGCCATGCGGGCAAGGGCTCGTCAGCAGGCGCGGTGGGCAAATGGGCGCGGTGGGTGTGTGCATTCGTGTGCAAGGCCTGTACCAACTCGGCATGCTGGCGAAGCTGGGCTTGTGCTTCGTCACTTGCCATGGCTTGTCCTTGTCCCGATGCGGTGCCTCCGGCCTGACCGTGGGTGCTCAGGTGCAGGCCACGGCCCGCACGCAGCGCGCCTTGCGCCGCCGTGTGCAATTCCAGCCCGTGCCCCCGTGAGGCTAAGCGTTGGTTGTGATGCTGTTGCAGTAGGTGGCCCATCTGCAGCCAGGTCTGGGCCTGGGTGGTGTGCAGCAGGGTGCGCCCCTGCCCGGGGGTGTCGTCGAACACCAGTTGGTTATGGGCGCCCTGGCCGTTTTGAGAGCTGTCCAGACTCTGGCTTTTGAACCCGCTGAGCGTGGCCGGATGCGCATGGCCGGCCTGGGTGCCGGGAAACCAGGCGGGGGCATTGCCGGTGGCCCGGGCGGCGCCCGACCCGATGTCGTTGCCTTGCCCATCCGGCGTGCCTTGTCCGTTGTAGGCAGCGCCGATGACCACGGGGCGGTCGATGTCGCCCTCCAGAAAGGCCACGATGACTTCTTGCCCCACGCGTGGGATGAAGACACTGCCCCAGTTCGCCCCGGCCCAGCTTTGGGCGACACGCACCCACGTGCCAGCGGTGGCGTTGGCCGGCGCGTTGTCGTCAGCCGTGGGGCTCAGGCGGTGGCTGCTGTGTGCGCCTCGTTGCCAATGGAACTGCACCTTGATGCGGCCATCCCGGTCGGTATGCAGGGCGTCACCGTTGCCCACCACGAGGGCGGTCTGGGTGCCCCACGCCGTCGGCTTGGGGTGCAGCAGTCGCCCGTCCGGGCTGTGCTGCGCGGCACGCACCGGCACGTGCTTGCGCTGCGCTGTCAGGCTGGCCTGGTAAACCGGCTCGTCGTTGGGGTATTCAAGGCCCAGCAGGTGTTGCAGGCCCGCTTGGGCATCGGCGCTCAGGTTGTTGCGTGCGCGGTGCACCATCCCCAGCACCACAAAATCGGCGTCACCATCGTGTTCGGTGTGTGCAGCGTGATCCAATAGGGTGAAGGTCGTGCCGGGTTGCAAGGTGCGCACGGTCCCTTGGCCCTCGAAGCGCTTGCGGGCGCTGTCCAGTTGTTCGAGCTGAATGCGTGCACGGCGCTCAGCCTGCGCAGGGCTTTCGTAGGCGTACGCCCCGGGCTGATCCGTGTGGGTCAGTGAGATGGCCTGATCATGCGCCGCCGCTGAGTCCACGGTAGCCCCATGGCTGAGAACGGCGCGGTAGTCCCAACTTGCCGTGTGCAGGCGGCTGGGACCCAGTCGACGGTGGGCGTGCCATTGCGTCAGGCTGTCTTCTTTCAGCGTGGCACTGGCCTGTGTGAAGCGGATGCGGGGCTGTGCATTCGGGCGAAAGGCGCCAGCGTGGTCCGCCAGGACCAAGGTGTGCTGTCCCAGTGTGTCGGGGGCGCTCAGGTCGGCGGTGTGCTCGAACCAGCCGAACAAGCCTTCTTCGACCCACAGGCGCTGCAGAAATGCCAGGTCGCTTTCCTGGAATTGGATGCACAGCGAGCGGCGGGGGAATGCGGCGCGGTCAGCCACGTCCAGGCGCCACTGGGGCGCCAGCTTGCCCTGCGAGGCGTAGTCTTGAAAAATGGCCTCGGTGATCTCCAGCACGTTCTGGTCCTGAAACACCCATGCGTCGGTGCGGTGGGCCAGAACGGCCAGCCAGGGTTCGACGTGCAAGCGATAGCGCGCGTAGCCACCGTCGCCCCCCAGCAGCTCGAAGCGGGTCACATGGCCATGAAAGGGGCGCAACGCGCCATGGTGTGCGGTGAGCAACTCCAACAACACCGGCTGACCGATCAAGTCACCCCCCGACAGGTCAGCTCGGGTGCTCAGGGCCAGAATGGACAGGCCGAAGCCGGCGGTGGGAGCAGGGGTGCCGGGCTGCGGCGCCAGGTTGGGGCGCCATCCCTCGCCGGGCAGAAGCGTTTCGACGAGGGTGGCTCGCTCGGCCAGCAGGGCGTCAGCCCCCAGCGGGGTATGCAAGCGCAGCAGGCGGGTGTGTTGGTTCGGGCCCCACGAGGCCAGTTCGGCCAGCCAGTCGCCCAGCCGGTCTCGGACCGCGCCGCCCAGCGCCGTCTGAATGCCGGAAAGATCCGTCATGTGTCCATCCCTGATGTGTCTTTGTGGTGCGCACTCGGTGCTCACCCGACGGTGGCCTGATGCGGATGGCGGGACGGTAGCGGAAAACCCGCTTTGATGCGGCCGGTTTCCCCCGCATGGGGGCCGGTGTGCACCAGCAATGTGCAAGCAAATGTGAGCCGTGTATGCCGGTGTGGCGTCCGGCCGTGCAAAGCAGGCCTGATCCTTGCAGCGGGTTGATTTGCAACAATCGGTCAGACTTGGACTGGCGCGTTGGTGGCGCACCGATTTACAGTAGACGGCACTCACAGGAGATGGACACCATGACCATGCAGAAGACCTCAGCCTTTTCCTTGACCAAGCTGGCGGCTGCCGCCGTGTCGCTGCTGACCTTGGGTGTGGTGGCGACGCAGCCCGCACATGCCGAGGAAGAGAAGGTCCTCAACATTTACAACTGGTCGAACTACATTGCCCCGGACACCATCGCCAATTTCGAGAAGGAAACCGGCATCAAGGTCCGCTACGACAACTTCGACAGCAACGAAATCGTCCATGCCAAACTGGTAGCGGGCAAGACGGGCTACGACATCGTGGTGCCCTCGTCGTACTGGGCCAAGATGCAGGCCGATGGGGGTTTGCTGCAAAAGCTCGACAAGAGCAAATTGCCCAACCTGAAAAATCTGGATCCGGCCTTCCAGGCCCAACTGGGGATGATGGATCCCGGCAACCAGTACATGGTGGACTGGCTGTGGGGCTACACCACCGTGGGCATCAACGTGGACAAGGTCAAGGCTGCGCTGGGCAACATGCCCATGCCCGAGAACGCCTGGGATCTGATCTTCAAGCCCGAGTACATCAGCAAGCTCAAGACGTGTGGGGTCTCGATCCTCGACTCCCCCACCGAGCTGGTGCCGGCTGCGCTGCACTACCTGGGCAAACCGGCGTTCAGCAAGAACATTGCCGACTATCAGGCGGTGCCGGCTTTGCTCAAGAGCATCCGTCCCTATGTGACCTTGTTCAGCTCGTCGGGTTACATCAACGACATGGCCAACGGGTCGATCTGTGCGGCCTTCGGCTATTCGGGTGACATCAACATCGCCAAGAACCGGGCCATCGAAGGCAAGACGGGTCAGCACATCCAGACCCTGACGCCCAAGACCGGTGGGGTCGTGTTCATGGACGTGATGGTGATCCCGGCCGATGCGCCCCATCCGGAAAACGCGCACAAGTGGATGAACTACATCATGCGTCCTGAAGTGCATGCGGGTTTGACCAACAAGGTGTTCTACGCCAACCCCAATCTGGCGTCGCGCAAGTTCATCAAGCCTGAAATCGCCAATGACCCGGCGGTGTACCCGCCAGAGGCCGACATGAAGAAGATGGCGCAACCGACGGCGGTGAACAACGACATCCGCCGTCAGATGACGCGCATCTACACCTCGTTCAAGACAGGGCTGTGAGCATGGTGGGGCAGGCCGCAGACGGTTTTCTGAGCATCCGTCATCTCGTCAAGGAGTTTGTCAGCGACGATGGCGGGTCGTTCCGCGCGGTGGATGACATCTCGCTGGACATTCGCCAAGGCGAGATCTTTGCGTTGCTGGGGCCGTCTGGTTGCGGCAAGACCTCGCTGCTGCGGATGTTGGGTGGGTTTGACCTGCCCACGTCCGGCGCCATCATCCTGGGTGGGCAAGATCTGGCGCAGCTGGCGCCGTTCGAGCGGCCCATCAACATGATGTTCCAGAGCTATGCGCTGTTCCCGCACCTCTCGGTGTGGGAAAACATCGCGTTTGGCCTCAAGCGTGAAGGCTTGTCCAAGGACGTGGTGGCCGAGCGCGTGGAGGCCATGCTCAAGCTGGTGCAGTTGGGCAAGTTTGCGCAGCGCAAGCCCCACCAGATGTCCGGCGGACAACAGCAGCGTGTGGCCCTGGCCCGCTCGCTCGCCAAGCAGCCCAAGTTGCTGTTGCTGGACGAGCCGCTGGGTGCGCTGGACAAGAAGCTGCGCGAAGAAACCCAGATCGAGCTGGTGAACATCATCGAGTCGGTGGGCGTGACCTGCGTGATGGTGACCCACGATCAGGAAGAGGCCATGACCATGGCCAGCCGCATCGGGATCATGAGCGAGGGCTCGATCCTGCAGGTCGGCACCCCCAACGAGATTTACGAAACCCCCACCAGCCGCTTTGTGGCCGACTTCATCGGCAACGTGAACCTGATGGACGGTACCTTGGCGGTGGACGAGGCCAGCCACGTCGAGATCCAGTGCGACGATGTGCGCCATTGGGTCGGGCATGGCATCACCGGTCACGAAGGCATGCCGGTGACCGTGGCGTTGCGCCCCGAGAAAATCCGCATTTCGCCTCGCCCGCCCGTGCCCGGTGAAGAAGACCTGGCGCCTGCGCCGCTCAATCAGGTCAAGGGCAAGATCAAGGACATGGTCTACTTTGGCAGCGACACGCTGTATCACCTGCAGATGCCCAGTGGGGCCATCCTGAAGGTCAGCCAGAGCAACACCGAGCGCCATCCGGACGACCACCTGACTTGGGATGACGAGGCCTATGCGTGGTGGACGCCGTCGGCCCACGTGGTCCTGACGCAGTAAGAGGGCGCGATGAGTTCAGTCCGCCCCAAGCTCAAATGGTCTGAACGCCCCGTCGTGGGCGTGCCATACCTGTGGCTGCTGGTGTTCTTCCTGCTGCCCTTTTTGATCGTGTTGAAGATCAGCGTCTCTGAAATGGAGATGGTGAGCTTTGGTGACATCGTCACCTGGGCAGACGGGGTGCTGAACATCAAGATCAAGTTCAGCAATTACCTGTTCATCACCCAGGACGATCTTTATTTCAAGACCTATCTGGCCAGCCTGAAGTACGCCGCCATCACGACGGTGCTGTGCCTGATGATCGGCTACCCCTTCGCCTACTTCATGGCCCGCGCTGCGAAGGCTTGGCAGCCGGCCTTGCTGATGATGGTGATGTTGCCGTTCTGGACATCGTTCTTGCTGCGTGTGTATGCGTGGAAGGCGTTGTTGAGTGAGGGCGGTTGGGTGGCACGTGTGCTGGATGCCTTGCATGTGGATCAGGTCTTGATCCTGGCTGGGCTGATTCCGGGGCCGGGGCAGTACCTGAATACGGCGTTCTCTCTGGTGCTGGGCATGACCTACACCTACTTGCCCTTCATGATCCTGCCGCTGTATGCCAATCTGTCCAAGATGGACATGCGTTTGCTGGAGGCCGCATCCGATTTGGGGGCAACGCCGTGGACGGCCTTCTGGAAGGTGACCGTGCCCTTGTCTCGGGCGGGCATCGTCGCCGGTTCGATGCTGGTGTTCATTCCTTGTGTCGGGGAGTTCGTGATCCCCGAATTGCTGGGCGGACCGGAGACCTTGATGATCGGTCGCGTGCTGTGGGATGAGTTCTTCTCGAACAACGATTGGCCGATGGCCTCGGCCGTGGCCGTGGTCATGATCTTGCTGATCCTGGTGCCCTTGGCCTTGTTCAACAAGGCGCAGTCCGACTCGCAGGAGGGGCGGCGATGAGAAAGGCGCTGATTCCCTCTTGGCAGCGCGCGGGACGCTGGGCATCGCGGGTGTGGTTGACGGCAGGCTTTGCCTTCCTGTATCTGCCCATCGTGGCGCTGGTGGTGTACTCGTTCAACGATTCGCCGCTGCCGACCGTGTGGGGTGGTTTCACCCTGGAATGGTTCCGCAAGCTGGTGCATGACACCGAGTTGCTCGAAGGGCTGTGGCTGTCACTCAAGACGGCATTTTGTACCGCCACCGCAGCCGTCGTGCTGGGCACCTGTGCCGCCTGGGCGCTGAGCAAGCACAAGCGTTTTGGTGGCCGCACCTTGATGGTGGGCATGATCAATGCCCCGCTGGTGATGCCCGAGGTGATCATCGGCCTGTCTTTGCTGCTGATGTTGGTGTCGGTCCAGCGCGTGTTGGGCTTTCCGGAGCGCGGCATGTTGACCATCTGGATGGGCCATTTGCTGGTGGGCATGGCCTATGCCACGGTGGTCATCCAGGCCCGATTGCAGACCCTCAATCCCCAACTGGAAGAGGCAGCGCAGGATCTGGGGGCACGGCCCTTGCAAGTGTTCTTTCTGGTGACGCTCCCGATGATTGCGCAATCGCTGGCTTCGGCATGGTTGCTGACCTTCACTCTGTCGCTGGACGATGTGGTGCTGGCGGCGTTTCTGTCGGGGCCGGGCTCGACGACGATGCCGCTGGTCATCTTCTCGCGTGCACGACTGGGGCTGGATCCCAGCGTGAATGCCGTGGCGACCCTGGTCATTGCCGTGGTGGCCGTGGCCGTGGTCGGAGGCAGTTACCTGTTGGCGCGCGCTGAGCGTCGCCGTACCCAAGAGATGGCCCAGGCCGCACGGTCCTGAGCGAGAGCATGTCCATACACAAGGAGCACCGCACCATGAAGCGCACCCTGACCTGGTCCCTGATGCCGGTGGCATTGGCCATCTGTACGGCTTTTCCGGCCCCAGCCATGGCCCAGAGCAACCAGGAGTTGCTCAAGGAGTTGCGTGCGCTGAAGGCCCGAATGGCCGAGCTGGAAAAGAAACTGGAGGCGCAAGCGGCTGCCCCTGCCGCGGCACCTCAGGCGGCCGTTGCGGCGTCGACGGCTCCGGCAGGCATGACCGAGGAGCAGCAGCAAGAGTTCAACCGCATCGCGGTGAAGACCGAGGCGCTGGAAGACTCGCGGGACATGCTGGGCTTCAAGGGCTTGAAGGTTTCGGGCTACATGGACCCGACCTTCATCTACAACCGTCGTCAGGACCGGGCAGGCTTCCAGTTTTTGAACTCGGTGGGCGAAGGTGGCTACACCTATGACGACTCGTACATGGGTACGGTGGCGCTGGACTTCCTGAAGGAAACCGACAGTGGCGCGCGCTGGCACCTGACCTTGTCACCGCAGCGCAGCACGCAGGCGGTGTCCGAGGGCAGCAACTCCATCCTGCACGAGGCCTCGGTGTCGATTCCCTTGAGCGACCTGCAGACGCGTTTCATCGCCGGTCACATTCCTGACTGGTCAGGCTATGAGTATCTGCAGCCGACGCTGAACAAGCTGGTGACGCACAACCTGCTGTTTGATCTGACCTTGCCCACTGCCTACACAGGGGCAGGCATGGAGTTGACGCGCGACAAGTGGATCATCAAGAGCGTGCTGGCCAACATGAACGGCAGCAAGCGCAATGCCCGTGAGAAGACCCCCGTGCTGGCCTACCGTGTGGACTATGCCAAGGGCGAGTTCCAGGGCTTTGGCTTTGCGGGTGTGCATGGCATGGCAGCCAACAACACCGAGAACGTGTTGGATGGGTCGGGGGAGGTTGTTTCCCAGCGTGATTCCCGCGTGGATCTGTTCGAATTCGATGCGTATTTCATCCGGGGTGACTGGACGGTGCAAGGTCAGTTGAGCTTGGGGCGTCAGAAGAAGGCTTCGATCACCGCAGATCCGGACACCGGGGCGCTGCGTGATGCGTACTGGACCGGTTTCTCGACCTTGGCTGCGTACAAGTTCGAACCCTGGCTGGAAGGCATTGCCCGCTTCGATTACATCTTCAACAAGAAGAATGGCGGGGGCTTGCTGACGTATGCGACGCCGGATGGCATCAACGGCATCGGGCCGGATCAACTCAGTGGCGATGCCAACAAGGGTGTCAATCGCGGTGCCTTGACCTTGGGCTTGGGCTACAACTTCAACCTGAACACTACCTTCAAGTTCGAATACCGCTATGACTGGGCCACTGGTGCGGTGTTCGAAGATGCCAAATCAGGCGGCTACAAGAAGAACAACCAGTTGTTGAGCACGGCCGTGGTCGTCAGCTTCTGATGTGGCGACACGCATGAAAACGGGGCCCTTGCGGCCCCGTTTTGCATGGTGCGCCAGCCGGGCTCACACGCCCAGTTTGTCCCTCAAGTCGTAGTACATCGCGCCCATGGCGGTGAGGGGCACGCGCAGCAGTCGTCCACCAGGGAACGGGTAATGCGGCAGGTTGGCGAAGGCGTCGAAGCGGGTGGCTTGCCCGCGAATGGCTTCGCTCAGGACGCGCCCGATCAGGTGGGTGAAGGTGACGCCGTGGCCGGAGCATCCTTGCGAGAAATAGATGTTGGGCGAGAGGCGGCCCACCTCGGGCAATCGGGTCAGGGTGAGCAGGAAGTTGCCCGTCCAACCGTAGTCGATGCGCACATCCTTCAGTTGCGGGAAGGTCTTCAGCAGCTTGGGGCGGATGATGGCTTCGACGTGAGCGGGATCGCGTGCGCCGTAGATCACTCCGCCTCCGTACAGCAGGCGTCGATCGGCCGACAGGCGGAAGTAATCCAGCAGGAAGTTGCAGTCTTCCACACAGTGATCGGTGGGCAGGATTTCGGGGAAGCGGTCGCCCAGTGGTTCGGTCGCGATCACCTGTGTGCCGCAGGGCATGGAGCGTGAAGCCAGGCGTGGCTCCAGGTCACCAATGTAGGCATTGCAGGCCACGATGACGAAGCGAGCCTTGACTTGCCCGGACGCGGTGTGCACCACGGCCGGATCGCCTCGGTCGACGCGTGTCACGGGGGATTGTTCGAAGATGCGGCCACCCAGTGACTCCAGGGCCGCGGCTTCACCTTGTGCCAGACGCAAGGGATGGACGTGGCCCGCGCTGCGGTCGAGCAGCGCGGCCTTGTAGCGTCGCGAGCCGATGTGCCGTTCGGCTTCTGCCGCATCCAGCAAGTCAAGCTCACGGTGCCCCAGGCGCTCCCAAAGCGCCTTGTGGTGTTCCAGTTGATGCACCTGTTTGGCGCTCAGGGCCGTGAACATGCCGCCGGGCTTGAAGTGGCAATCGATCTGGTACTGGGCAATGCGCTCTTTGATGATGCGGGCGCCTTCGAACGCCATGCTGCCCAGCGAGGTGGCGGTGGCGGGGCCGTAACGGGCTTCGATGACATCAATGTCGCGGGAATAGCTGTGCACCAACTGGCCGCCGTTGCGGCCCGATGCGCCCCAACCCACGCGCGAGGCTTCGAGCACGATGACCTTGAAGCCGGCTTCGGCCAGATGCAAGGCGGAGGACAGGCCGGTGTAACCGGCACCGATGATGCAGACATCGGCGTCCAGGGCGCCGACCAGCGCCGGGCGGTCCGGTTGAGGCAAGCCGCTGGCGGCGTAGTACGAGGGGGCGTGCCGGCTCGGATCGTGGCTGGCACAAGGGGCGGTGGCGGTACGCATGGTGACGGGTCCTGTCAGACGTGCAAGAGCAGGTGCTCGCGCTCCCACGGCGAAATCACTTTCATGAATTCGCTGTGCTCGGTTTCCTTGACCTCGGTGTAGACGCTCACGAACTCGTGGCCCAGCACGTCGGCCAGATCGGTTTCGTTGCGCAACAGCTCGATCGCTTCACCCAGGCTGCGTGGCAGGGCGTAGTCGCCCAGGTACGCGTCGCCCCGGCATTCGGGCGTGGGCTCGATCTGCTTCATGATGCCCAGATAGCCGCATGCCAGGGTGGCGGCCAGCGCGACATAGGGGTTGGCATCGGCGCCGATCACGCGGTTTTCGATGCGGCGTGCGGCCGGGGGCGCCAGGGGCGAACGGAAGCCCACGGTGCGGTTGTCCATGCCCCACTGGATGTTGATGGGGGCGGCGGCAAAGCGCACCAGGCGGCGGTAGCTGTTGACATAGGGGGCCAGCAAGGCCATGGCTGCAGGGATGTAGCGCTGCAGACCACCGATGTACCAGTAAAACGCTTTGGAGGGGGTGCCGTCGGGGTTGCTGAAGATGTTGGCGCCCGTGACCTTGTCCACCACGCTTTGGTGCACATGCATGGCGCTGCCCGGCTCGTTGGCGATGGGCTTGGCCATGAAGGTGGCGTACATGTCGTGACGCAGGGCGGCTTCACGCACGGTGCGCTTGAAGAAGAACACTTCGTCGGCCAGCGACATCGGGTGGTCATGGAAGAAGTTGATCTCCATCTGCCCGGCACCGATTTCGTGGATCAGCGTGTCCACGTTGAGTTGCATGGCTTCGCAGTAGGCGTAGATGTCTTCAAACAGCGGGTCGAACTCGTTGACCGCATCGATCGAGTAGGCCTGGCGCGAGGTTTCCGCGCGGCCGCTGCGGCCCTTCGGCGGTTTCAGCGGCAGGTCGGGGTCCACGTTGCGCTCGACCAGATAGAACTCCAGTTCGGGCGCCACCACGGGGGACCAGCCTTGGGCGTCGAACAGATCACAGACCCGTTTGAGGACCGAGCGGGGGGCAAAGGGGATGAGCCGGCCATCCCGGTCGTAGCAATCGTGGATGACTTGCGCGGTGGGGTCGGCGGCCCAGGGCACGATGCGGGCGGTGGTGGGGTCGGCCCGCAGGTGCATGTCGTGGTCGGTGGCGCTGATGACGTCGTAGTAGGGGCCGGACTCGGGCATTTCGCCCGTGACGCCCATGGCGACCACGATTTCAGGCAGGCGCATGCCCCGGTCTTCGGTGAAACGGTCACGCGGCAGGATCTTGCCGCGGGCGACGCCGGTGAGGTCGGGCACCAGGCATTCCACCTCGGTGACACCTTGCTGATGGAACCATTGCTCCAGGTCGCTGAAGGAGCGACAGGGGGGCGTGTTGTGGGACATGGCAAACGCTCGCTTTCAGGCAGTGGATCGGGGCGGGCGGGCAGAGGGCTCGCGGCACAGCTTCGTGCGCTCAGCGCGAAGGTGGCCGGTGACGATCGCGCCAGTCCTGGCAAGCTTGACCAAAAGCCGTGAGAATGGCCATGGACACGGGGTTGGTGGCCGCTTGCCACTCGGGGTGCCATTGCACGCACAGGCTGAAGCCTGGGCTCTGAGAGATGGAGAACGCTTCGACCAGCCCGTCTGGGGCGAGGGCTTCGACGCGCAGGCCGGGTGCCAGGCGCTTGATGCCCTGCCCGTGCACGCTGTTGACCTGCACCGACGGGGTCTTCAGGATCTTGATCAGTTGGCCGTCGGGCGACAGGTGGACGGGGTGGGCCGGGCCGTATTGCACTGCCACGGGAACCTCGTCGCCGCCGGCGCGGTGGTCGTTCAGACCGGGCTGCTCGTGCACGGCCTGGTGCAAGGTGCCCCCCAGCGCGACATTCGCTTCCTGAAAGCCGCGGCAGACGCCCAGCAGGGGCAAGCCCCGCTCAACGGCCAGGCGAATCAGCGGCAAGGTCCATTGATCGCGGGCGGGGTCGAGCGGGAGCGAAGGGTCGTGCACCGGCTCGTCGAAGTGGCTGGGGTCCACATTGGAGGGCGAACCGGTCAGGAACAGGCCATCGGCCATGTCCAGCCAGTCGGCCAGCTCGTCAGGATGGGCCGCAGGCACCACCACGGGGAGGCAGCCAGCCAGACGCACCGCCGTGACGTACTTCTGGCCAACCATGTGGAAAGGGTGACGTCCCAGCGGGCGATTGCAGGCGGGGATCAGCACCCGGGGCGCGTGGCGGGGCAACGCCTGAGCCAACGGTGTAGCGTGAGCGGGGGGCTTGGCAGCTTCGATGTGAACCATGTGGGCTGTTGGAACCGCGATGACCAAACGATAGCCGGAAACGAATCCGACCGGAAGCCCTGGTAACCACGCAAGAACCGGTCCAGCCTATGTCAACGTGTGAGCCATTCCACAATCGGGCGCCATTGCGCCAGGTCTTTGTCGACCTTGTGGGGCGGGACGTCCCACAGACTCAGGCCATGGGCCGCCAGATGGGTGTAGTTCTGGGTGTCGCGCAACTGGGCCAGCCAAGGGATGTCGAGCGTACGCAGAAACGCTTGCAGGTGTTCGGCCGCCTTGGTGTGGTCTTTGACCCGGTTGGCCACCACCCCCAGTTGCAGCTTGCGGGCCCGTTTTTGCTGGTGCAGCGCCGACAGGAAGTCTTGCGTGGCGTAGATGTCGAAGACGCTGGCCTGCAGCGGCACGATCACCTTGTCTGCAATTTTGCAGACGGCTTCCAGGCGTTTGCCGTGCAGGCCGGCCGGTGTGTCCAGCACCACGTGGGTGATGCCTTTGGGCGGGCGCGCGATGTCGTCCTTGTCAATGTCCCAGCTGGCCACGGTGGGCAGATGGCTGGGGCGCAGTTGCAGCCACAGACGCGACGACTGCTGGCGGTCGATGTCGCCCAGCATGGTCGCGTGACCCTGGCGGGCAAAGTAGCCTGCAATGTTGCTTGACAGCGTGGACTTGCCCACGCCGCCCTTGGGGTTGGCGACCACGATCACCGGCATGCTGTTGACTCCTGTTGACGACAGGTGGAGGCGCTGAAGTGCGGCTCATTATCGGGGCTGACCGTGCGAACTGTGTGACGCTGGCACCTTTTTGGCTAGAGTGGAGAGGGGAGCCGCCGAATGGCTTCCGGGACAGGAGTGTGCAGATGACCGCTTTTTCTTCTCCCAGTGCCCAGGCACGCATCTGGCGCGATCGCGCCGACGCGCTCGTGGCCGAGCAGCGCCTGGATGGACGTGCATGGATCGACGGACAGCGGGTGGCTGCCCAGGGCGGGGCGACGTTCGATTGCGTGTCGCCCATCGACGGTCGGGTTCTGGGCCAGATTGCCCGTGGGCAGGCGGCCGATGTGGATGCGGCGGTGCAGGTGGCCCGCCGCACGTTTGAGGCAGGGGTTTGGTCTCGTCAGGCGCCGGTGGCTCGCAAAAAAGTGCTGCAGCGCTGGGCCGAGCTGATGGTTCAGCACAAGGACGAACTGGCTCTGCTGGAAACGCTGGACATGGGCAAACCCATTCAGTACAGCCTCAGTGTGGACGTGCCGCTGGCGGTGCGTTGCATCGCCTGGTATGCCGAAGCGATCGACAAGGTGTACGACGAGGTGGCCCCGACGGGCCCGGATGCCCTGGCCATGATCCAGCGCGAGGCGGTGGGGGTCGTGGGGGCCATCGTGCCCTGGAACTACCCGATGCTGATGGCCGCCTGGAAGCTGGGGCCAGCCTTGGCCACGGGCAACAGTGTGGTCATCAAACCCTCGGAAAAATCGTCTCTGACCGCCATGCGCATGGCCGAACTGGCGCACAAGGCGGGCTTGCCGGCCGGTGTGCTCAACGTGGTGCCGGGCTATGGCCATGAGGCGGGCGAGGCGCTGGCCTTGCACATGGACGTTGATGCGCTGGGCTTCACCGGGTCCACCCGTGTGGGGCGCAAGATGCTGACTTACGCCGCCGAGTCCAACCTCAAGCGCGTGTTCAACGAACTGGGTGGCAAGTCCGCCTTCGTGGTCTTTGACGACGTGGGCAGCGTTCAGCGTGCCGCCAAGGCGGTGGCCGGGTCCTTGTTTTTCAACCAGGGCGAGTCTTGCAATGCACCGTCTCGCCTGGTGGTGCACGAGGCCGTGGCCGATGCCGTGCTGGAGGAGGTGCTGGCCATGGCCCCGCACCACCAGCCGGCGGATCCGCTGGATCCCTCGACCGTGATGGGCGCCTTGGTCGATGCCGGGCAGTTGCGCACCGTGCTGGGTTACATCGACCAGGGCAAGGCGCAGGGTGCGCGTTGCGTGGCCGGTGGCGAACAAGTGCTGGCCGAAACCGGGGGCTACTACGTGCAGCCCACGGTGTTTGACGGTGTGCGCAACGACATGACCATTGCCCAAGAGGAAATCTTCGGGCCAGTCCTCAGCGTGATCCGCTTTCAGGATGAGGCCGAGGCCATTCAGATCGCCAATGGCACGCCCTACGGTCTGCAAGCCAGTGTGTGGAGCCAGGGGCTGGACCGGGCCCATCGCGTGGCGCGGGCCATCCGGGCTGGAACGGTGCATGTCAACCAATACGACGAGGATGACATGACCGTGCCGTTTGGAGGCTTCAAGCAGTCCGGCAACGGGCGCGACAAGTCCTTGCATGCCCTGGACAAGTACACCGAGCTCAAAACGACCTGGATTCGCATCAACCCGGCCTGACTTGGGGCGACAATTGCGGAATGTCCTCCGCCGTTCAGCTTGATATCGCCTGCTTGTGTGCCGATTGGTGCGGCACGTGTCGTGAATACGCCGACACCTTTGCTGCCCTTCAGCAAGCCTTGCCGGGACACCGCTATCGGTGGATCGACATCGAAGACGAATCGGACCTGGTTGGTGATGTGGACGTGGAAACCTTCCCGACGCTGCTGGTGGCGGCGCAAGGGCATGTCCTGTTTGCGGGTCCTGTTTTGCCGCGCTTGGCCGATGCACAGCGCCTGGTCGAGGTTCAGCAAAGCCGGGCCGCTGAAGCCATGACGTCAGGCCGCTGGCCCGCCGCGACCGCGCAAGGCGTACCGGCCGATCAGTGGGTGGCGTTCAGTGCGGTGGCGTTGTCGCTGGCGCGTGCCGAAGACTGATCCGCTTCGCCTTCATCCACCGCTTCGGACAACACCCAGGCCGCCATGGCCGAACGCAGCCAATCATCCACGGCGCGTGGCGCTCGTGCAGCGAGGGCGGAAGTCTTGACGGATGGGGTAAGGGTTAGCGAGTCCATGATCGTCGTCCTGGGCCATCTGAAGCGATGACGCCTTATTCCTATCGACCATGTTGGTGCATCTGTGAAGGCTGAGCCCGCGGATCAACGGGGCAAATGTCACGCATTTTTGTGGGCACTGCAGGACGTACCCCAAATCAGAGCAATCAGCGTGTGGCGCCGACTGGCTTGGCTGTTTGAGCCAGTTGGAGTGCCAAGCGGCGCAAGGCTTCCCAGGCGTCGTCCGGCCACTGCGGGTGGCGCAGGCCTTTGACGATGCCGTCCACGGTGCTGGCGTTGGCCACCAGGCGAGCCAGGGCGGTGGCCTTGGCTTGCGGCAAGATGCGTTCGAACAGGCGTTCGCGCGGGCCCCAGACACGTTGCTCGCGCAGCACCATGGGCAGCGGCTTGCCACCATCCAGGGCCGTGCGGGCGCGGTACAGCCCCAGGATGTCTTCGGCCAGGGCCCAGTGCACCAGCACGGCGGCCTCGCCTTCGGCCTGCAGACCGTCGATCATGCGCAGCGTGCGTTCAATCTGACCCGACAGCACGGCTTCGCTGAGCTTGAACACGTTGAAGCGCGCCACATCGACCACGGCCTCTTCGATCTGCTCGATGGTGAGGGTGCCGGGCGGGTGCAGCAGGCCCAGTTTGACGATTTCCTGATGGGCGGCGAGCAGATTGCCTTCGACCCGGTCGGCGAAAAACGCCAGGGTCCGCTGCCCGGCTTCGCCGGGTTCGACCTGCTGACCTTGCGCGGCCAGGCGTTGGGCGATCCACAAGGGCAGTTGCTGGCGCTCAATCGGGTCGCAGCGCACGCTCACGCCGACCCCATCCAGTGCGGTGAACCAGGCGCTGCTCAGTTGGGTCTTGTCGAGGCGAGGCAGCGTGACCAAGGTGATCACGCCGTCGTTGCCCACGGCCGCATCGCAATACTGTTGCAGGGCTTGAGAGCCCTCTTTGCCCGGCTTGCCGGACGGAATGCGGATGTCGATGAACTGGCGATCACCGAACAGCGACATCTCGCTGGCTGCCCCCAACAGACTGGACCAGTCGAAGTAGGCGCCGCTCACGGTGTGAATCTGCCGCTCGGTGTAGCCCGCCGCCTTGGCGGCTGCCCGGATGGCGTCGCCGGCCTCCTGTGCCAGCAGGGCTTCATCGCCGTGCAGGATGTAGATCGGCTTGAGCGCGCCACCCGATTTGCTCAGGTGGTTGGCAAGCTGGTCATGGCGCAGTTGCATGAGGCAGAGGCCGTCCTGAGCGGATCAGGGCCGAGCCAGCGAGCTGGCGCTGACCGATGAGGCGGCGCTGGCCGGGGTGGCTGGTGCGACCAGATCAACCTGGCGGATGGTGGCCAGACGGCGCAAGACCTGTCCGACGATGTCGGTCTGCATGGCCTTTTGCAAGGCGGCCGACTCGTCCTGCTTGGACAGCGCATCCTTTTCGTTGTAGCTCAGGTCGCGTGCCAGCCCCACTTCGGTGGAGGGCATCAGGATGCTGCCATCGGCGCGTTTGACCCGAAAGCGCACGCTGGTGCGCACGCTCATGACCCGCACCTGCCCATAGGCCGTTTTGGTCACGACCACCATGTCGCGGTTGTCGGCTTGCGCGTCAAACACCACGTGGCTGCTGGGCACGGTTGCGGCCGAGGCCGCTTGGGTGGCCGCGAGGGTGCTGTCCACCACGCGCACGCCACTGGCTTCCAGGGCGCGCGCCAACTCGTTGGCCAGAGGTGAGTTGCCGGCAAAGCCGGTGAGTTGAATGGTCTGGAACGCCATGGTTTGACCGCCACGGCGCAGCTGGAAGCCGCAACCGCTCAGGGTGCCCAGGAGCAGGCCGGCGCTCAGGCCAGCCACCAGGGTGCGTTGGAGCAGGGGGCGGCGCTGCATGATCAGACCACCAGGTTGACCAGACGACCCGGCACCACCACCACCTTCTTGGGCGGCTTGCCTTCGCTGAACTTGGCGAACTCTTCCGTGGCCAGCGCAGCGGCTTCGATCGTGGCCTTGTCGGCTTGTGGGCTGACCTTGATCGAACCACGCAGCTTGCCGTTGATCTGCAGCATCAGCTCGATCTCGTCTTGCACCAGGGCCGAGTCGTCGACCTTGGGCCAGGCGGCGTCGAGCAGGTCACCCATCTTGCCGGCGTAACCCAGCTGGCTCCACAAGCCGTGAGACAGGTGAGGCGTGGCCGGGTAGAGCGCGCGCAGCAAGATGCCAAAGCCTTCGATCAGGGCGATCTGGCCGTCGGCCGTGTCGGTGGCCTTGAAGCCTTCCAGCGCGTTGAGCATCTTCATCGCACCCGACACCACGGTGTTGTACTGCATGCGCTGGTAGTCGTAGTCCACCTGCTTGAGCACGGTGTGGATTTCCAGGCGCAGGGCCTTGGCATCCTTGCCGAACGCCACGTCAGCCAGCGAGGCAGCCTGTTCGGTCAGCGCGGCGGTGCCGGCATCCGTCAGGCCTTGCAGCTTCATGCCGAAGTTCCACACGCGGCGCAGGAAGCGGTAGCTGCCCTCCACGGCCGCGTCGTTCCACTCCAGCGTCAGCTCGGGCGGGGCGGTGAACATCGTGTAAATGCGGGCCGTGTCGGCGCCGTACTTCTCGATCAGTTCTTGCGGGTCGATGCCGTTGTTCTTTGACTTCGACATGGTGCCCACGCCTTCGTAGTCGATGGCGGTGCCCACCGGCAGCTTGCCGTCGGCGCTGTCGACTTCGTTGATCAGCTTGGCGCCAATGACCTTGCCAGCCTCGTCCATGACGTGCTCGACATCATGCGGCCAGAAGTACTCTTTGCCACCCTTGGCCGTGCGACGGCTGTAGATGTGGTTGAGCACCATGCCCTGCGTGAGCAGCTTCTTGAAGGGCTCATCGACCTTGACCAGACCCAGGTCACGCATGACCTTGGTCCAGAAGCGCGCGTACAGCAAGTGCAGGATGGCGTGTTCGATGCCACCGATGTACTGGTCCATGGGCATCCAGTAGTCGGTGCGCGCGTCCACCATCTGGCCGTGGTTGTCGGCGCAGGTGTAGCGCATGAAGTACCAGCTCGAGTCCACGAAGGTGTCCATCGTGTCGGTTTCGCGCTGGGCAGGCTTGCCGCACTTCGGGCAGCCGACGTTGAGGAAGTCGGGGCGCGACTTGAGCGGGTTGCCGCTGCCGTCCGGCACCACGTCTTCGGGCAGCACGACCGGCAGGTCCTTTTCAGGCACGGGCACAGGGCCGCAATCGGCGCAGTGGATGATGGGGATGGGGGTGCCCCAGTAGCGCTGGCGGCTGATGCCCCAGTCGCGCAGGCGCCAGGTGGTCTTCTTCTCGCCAATGCCCTTGGCGATCAGGATCTCGGCCACCTTGTTGACGGCGTCCTTGTAGCCCAGGCCATTCAAGACGTCGGAGTGGACGCACACGCCCTTTTGCTTGTCGCCGTACCACTCGGCCCAGGCGTCGGTGCTGAAGGTTTCGCCTTCCACGCCAATGACCTGCTGAATGGCGATGCCGTACTTCTTGGCAAAGGCGAAGTCACGCTCATCGTGGGCGGGCACGCCCATCACGGCGCCGTCGCCATAGGACATCAGCACATAGTTGCCCACCCAGACTTCGACCTGCTGGCCGGTGATGGGGTGGGTGACGAACAAGCCCGTGGGCACGCCCTTCTTCTCTTGCGTGGCCAGTTCGGCCTCGGTGGTGCCACCGTGCTTGCACTCGTCGATGAAGGCCTGCACCTCGGGCTTGGAGGCTGCGGCGTGCAGGGCCAGCGGGTGCTCGGCTGCCACGGCGCAGAAGGTCACGCCCATGATGGTGTCGGCGCGGGTGGTGAACACCCACAGCTGACCGTTGTTGATCTTCTGGCCGTCGGCGCCGGTGATGTCGTGGCTGAACGCAAAGCGCACGCCTTCGCTCTTGCCAATCCAGTTTTCCTGCATCAGGCGCACGCGCTCAGGCCAGCCCGACAGGTAGTTCTTGTCTTCAGGGTCCGCCACGGCACCCAGCAGCTCGTCGGCGTACTTGGTGATGTTCAGGTAGTAGCCGGGGATCTCGCGCTTTTCCACCAGGGCGCCTGAACGCCAGCCGCGGCCGTCGATCACCTGTTCGTTGGCCAGCACGGTCTGGTCGACCGGGTCCCAGTTGACGGTTTGCGTGCGGCGCTCGCAGATGCCGGCTTCCAGCATCTTGATGAACAGCCACTGGTTCCACTTGTAGTACTCGGGCTGGCAGGTGGCGATTTCGCGCGACCAGTCGATCGCCAGACCCATCGCCTTCATCTGCTTCTTCATGTAAGCGATGTTGTCGTAGGTCCACGCGGCGGGCGGCACCTTGTTCTTCAAGGCTGCGTTTTCAGCGGGCAGGCCGAAAGCATCCCAGCCCATGGGCATCAGCACGTTGTAGCCGTTCATGCGCAGGTAACGGGTCAACATGTCGTTGATCGTGTAGTTGCGCACGTGACCCATGTGCAGCTTGCCCGAAGGGTAGGGCAGCATGGAGCAGGCGTAGAACGACTTCTTGTCCTTGGTTTCGGTGACGCGGTAGGCGTCGTTGGCTTCCCAGTGCTGTTGGGCACGGGCTTCGACGGCACGCGGGTCGTAGGTCTGGTTATCGTTTTGTGCGCTCATAGGACGACTTGGTGAAAGGTCACCGCCAAGACAAGAGAGGCTGGCAGCCGGATTCCGGACAGGAATCCAGCTCCAGCCTGTGAAGGTGGAATCTGCTGATTATAGGAAGGTGTGGCTCAGGCGAGGCCTTCGGCCTTCAGCGCGGCCTGCACGGCCGGGCGCGCGGCCACGCGTGCCAGGAAAGCGGTGAGGTTCGTCCAGCCGCTCAGATCAAGCTGAATGAACTTGGCCCAGCCCAGCACGACGAAGAGGTAGGCGTCGGCCACGCTGAAGTGGTCGCCCAGCAAGAAGGGCTGACCCGCCAGTTGGGTGTCGGTGTAGGCCAGTCGGCGCTGCAGGTTGGCGCGGGCCATCTCTTTCATCTCCGGTGTGGCGGCCGGGTTGAAGAAAGGGCTGAAGTTCTTGTGCAGCTCGGTGCCGATGAAGGTCAGCCAGCTTTGCAGTTGGTAGCGGGCCAGGGTGCCGTTGGCGGGGGCCAGTTTCTTCTCGGGCACCAGGTCGGCCAGGTATTGCACGATGGCGGGCCCCTCGGTCAGCAAGGTGCCGTCGTCCAGTTGCAGGGCGGGCACATAGCCCTTGGGATTCAGGGCCGCGTAGTCGGCGCCGCTGGCGGTGACCTTGGTTTTCAGGTCCACCACTTCGGTTTCATAGGCCAGTCCGGCTTCTTCCAACACGATGTGGGGGGACAGGGAGCAGGCGCCGGGCTTCAGAAACAGCTTCATGGGGATCTCCGCAGGAAAAAAAGGGTGTTGCCGGATTGTGCGGCGAGTCCCTATTCCTTGTGCAACGGCAGGCCAAACACATGGTCAAACAGCCAGTTGAACCAGAAGGTGTAGACCAGAAACAGCAAGACCAGCCCCAGGTCGGCCACCAAGGCTTCCCACCAGGTCATGTGCAGCAGCCAGGCGATCACCGGGACGGTCATGATGACCAGTCCCCCTTCAAAGCCGATGGCATGCGCCAGGCGACGTCGCACGGTGCGGGCTGGGCTGGCTTGCCGGCGCTCCCAAGCTTCGAACAAGGTGTTGAACACCACATTCCAGATGAGTGCTTGCGCCGAGGTCAGCAAGCCCAGCGCCAGGCCTTGCTGGGCTGCTTGTCCGGTGACCAGGGGCACCAGCAGCGTGATCAGGCTGATGGCCAGGGCTTCGTACAGCAGGGCGTGCACGATTTTGCGCCGCGGTCCCCGCAGCGGAAACCACCACGCCATGTCAGTGCGTGCAGGCTTGTCGCACGGCGCGAGCCCACTGGTCCATCAATTGGTCGGCCCGATCCCGGGACAGGGTCGGGTAGAACGTGCGTTCGGCTTGCCACAGGCGTGCAATCACCTGGGTGTCGGCATAGATGCCGGTGGCCAGTCCTGCCAGATAGGCCGCGCCCAGGGCCGTGGTTTCGACCACGCGCGGGCGCACCACGGGGATGCCCAGCAAATCGGCCTGGAACTGCATGAGCAGGTTGTTGACGCAGGCGCCGCCGTCCACGCGCAACTCGGTGACGGGGCGTCCGCCCGTCGCGACCGCGTCGCGGCTCATGGCCTGAAGCAGGGCCGCGCTCTGGAATGCGATGGACTCCAGCGCTGCCCGGGCAATGTGCGCCACGGTGCTGCCACGCGTCAGGCCGACGATGGCACCCCGGGCCTCGCTGTCCCAGTAGGGCGCGCCCAGCCCGGTGAAGGCTGGCACGAACATGACGCCGCCGGCATCGGGCACGCTTTCGGCCAGGGACTGGACTTCGCTGGCCGCTCGAATGGCGTGCAGGCCGTCGCGCAACCACTGCACCACCGCGCCCCCGATGAACACACTGCCCTCCAGCGCGTAGGCGGGCTGTTGGGGCAACTGGGCCGCGGCGGTGGTGAGCATGCCGTTGGCGGAGTGGCTGGCGTGGGCCCCGGTGTGCATCAGCATGAAGCAACCGGTTCCGTAGGTGTTCTTGGCGAGCCCCGCCTCAAAGCCTGCCTGCCCAAAGAGGGCGGCTTGCTGGTCGCCGGCCATGCCGCCAATGGGCAGCGCCCCGAGGCCAGGCAGATCCAGATGGCTGCCCCAGATGCCGGGAGCCACCTCGCCATACAGGTGGCTGGATGGGTGGACGGTGGGTAGCACCTCGCGGGGGATGTCCAGCCGCTCGAGCAGGTCGTCGTCCCAGTCCTGGGTGTGGATGTTCCACAGCATGGTGCGCGAGGCGTTGCTCACGTCCGTGGCGTGGACCTGGCCGCCCGTGAGTTTCCACAGCAGCCAGCAGTCGACCGTGCCGAAAGCCAGTTCTCCGCGCTGAGCCGCCTCGCGGGCACCGGGCAGCGTGTCCAGCAGCCACTTGAGTTTGCTGCCCGAGAAATACGGGTCGATGACGAGGCCCGTGCGCGCACGGACCGTGTCGGCCCAGCCGGCTTCTCGCCATTGGGCGCATTGGGGTTCGGTGCGACGGTCTTGCCACACGATGGCGCGTGCCACGGGCTCGCCCGTGTCCCGACGCCACAGCACCGTGGTTTCACGCTGGTTGGTGATGCCCACGGCACGCACTTCGCGCAGATCGTGGCCCTGTGCGCGCAACTGCATGAGCGCGCTGTGGGCGGTGTCCCGCTGGGTTTGCCACAGCTCCAGCGGGTCGTGCTCGACCCATCCGGGTTGTGGGTAGTGCTGTCGGATTTCTTGCTGGGCGCTGGCCAGGATGTGGCCTTGCGCGTCAAACACGATGCTGCGGGAGCTGGAGGTGCCCTGGTCGAGCGCAAGGATCAAGGACATGTCATCAGGAGGCGATGGTCAGCAGGGTGCCCCATTCCTGCATCTGTTGGGCAAAAGGCGCAGGCGGCAAGGCCTCGGTGAACACCCGGCGGATGCCTGGCACCTTGCCGACTTCGGCGAGCGCGGGTTGGCCGAATTTGCTGACGTCGGCCACCAGCCAGGTTTCGCGGGCCTGATCACGCATGGCCTGGGCCACGGGCATTTCACGCTGGTCCCGGTCTCGGATGCTGCCATCGGCGTCGATGCCCAGGGCCGTCATGATGGTGATGTCCACCTTGAACTGTTTGAGGAAGTCCACGGTGCTGTCGCCTTCCAAGGCGCTGTCTCGGGAGCGCAAGACCCCGCCCGCCACGTGCACCTTGCAATCCGGGTGCTCGCTCAGCAGGCTGGCGACATGCAGGTTGTGGGTGATCACGCGCAGCCCGTTCTTCTTGAGCAGTTCGCGGGCCACGGCTTCCACAGTGGTCCCGATGCCGAGCATCAGCGTGCTGCCGTCCGGAATGGCGGCCGCCACCGAGCGGGCAATGCGGGCCTTGGCATCGGCCTTGAGGGCCTGGCGCTCTTTCCAGGCGCCGGCAGCCACGGCTTCACGCGGCAGACTGACCCCGCCGTGAAAGCGCAAGAGCAAGCCGGCTTCTGCCAGACGCTGCACATCCCGGCGCACGGTCTGCATGGTCACGTCCAGTCGCTGGGCCAGGCGCTCGACCGAGACCGCACCACGCGCACGGACTTCGTCAAGCAGCGCTTGCTGGCGCGGATTGGGGCTCCACGGGGAAACGGGCATGGACGAAGTCTCCTTGATCAATTAGGTTGCTTTTGTGTTGAGACAGGATTAAAAGCGAACGTATTCGATCACAAAGCTGCACCAGACAGCAATGACAAATTTCAGAGAGTGTGACCTGCGCATAAATCACGGTCAGCCGGGTTTCCTACCGGGTCGTCACGCTATTGCTTTCAGTCGAAATGAAAAAAGTGAAGCCCCTGAGCTAAGCTCTCAAAGTTGAAACAAATTGTGACAAACATCGTGGCCCCCATGTCTGAGTCGGCTGATCGCCCAGTGATCCTGGTGGTGGATGACACGCCAGAAAATCTGGTGGTCATCGGCGAGTGTTTGATGGCCGATTACCAGGTGCGGGTGGCCAATTCAGGGCAGCGTGCACTCGAGTTGGCGAACACCTTGCCTCGCCCGGATCTCATCTTGCTGGACATCATGATGCCGGGCATGGATGGCTACACCGTGCTGGGACGGTTGAAGGCGGATGTCAACACCAGTCAGATTCCGGTGATTTTTGTGACGGCCCTGGGCGCCACGGAAGACGAGGCGTATGGGTTGAACCAAGGCGCCGCAGACTACATCACCAAGCCCGTCAAACCGGCGATTGTCAAAGCACGCGTACAGACGCACCTGCAACTCAAACAGGCCCGCGACATCCTGCATGACAAGAATGCATGGCTTGAGCAGGAAGTGGAGCGGCGTGTCGAGCAGTACCACAAGCTGCAGGATGTGGTGCTGCGTGCTTTGGCCTGTCTGGCCGAGGTACGAGACAACGAAACCGGCAATCACATTCTGCGCACGCAGGCTTATGTGCGCGAATTGGCCATGGAGATGGCCACGCTGCCTCGCTACGCCGAGGTTCTTACCGCAGAAGTGATTGACGCCTATGCCAAAGCGGCTCCCCTGCACGACATTGGCAAGGTCGGCATTCCTGACAACATTCTTCTCAAGCCGGGCAAGCTCACACCTGAAGAGTGGGTGGTGATGATGACCCACGCCCAGATTGGGGCCGATGCGATCGTGCGCGCCATCCAACTCGAACCGGATCAGGAAGCCTTGAGTTTTCTGCATGACGCCATCGACATCGCTCGCCATCACCACGAAAAGTGGGATGGCTCGGGCTATCCCGATCACCTGAAGGGGGAAGCAATTCCGCTGTCGGCGCGGTTGATGGCCCTGGCGGACGTGTTTGATGCCCTCATCAGCAAGCGCACCTACAAGGACGCGTACAGTCTGGATCAAGCCGAAGCCATCCTGCTGCAAGGACGGGGGCAGCACTTCGATCCGGACGTGGTGGACGCCTATCTGCGTCGCCGTGAGGCCTTTGCGCGCATTGCAGCGAAGTTTGCCGAGAGGCCGCCCGAAGGTACGGCTGGAGCGCAATCATGAAGCGCAGTCGCTGGTTATTGGCGGTGGCCATCGTGTTGCTGGCGGGCGTATTGACGGTCGAGATGTTGACCTGGCTGGCTCACGATACCTGGCAGGAACTCTGGGTGGACCATCCGTGGATGCTGGAGATGGTGGTGTTGCTGGGCATGGGGTTGGCGGCTTTGCTGCTGCATGCCTGGTGGCGCAACAACCAGTTGCGTCAGGCGCGCACAGCGCTGACCGAACAAGTGGCGGCGCTGGACGCCGAACGCGCCCGATTGCGCACCCTGCTGCATGCCTTGCCCGATCTGGTCTGGATGAAGGATCCTGATGGGGTCTACATGTTCTGCAACCCGGGGTTTGAACCATTATGTGGTGCCCCCGAAGCGGCAGTGGTGGGGCGCCGCGATGAAGCCTTTGCGCCACCAGCGGTGGCCCAAGCCTTCCGCAAAGATGACCGCATCGCCATGGGCAGTGACAAGCCCCATGTGTTCGAAGAGTGGTTGACCTTCAAAGACGGCAGCTACACCGGGCTGTACCGGACGCACAAAGTGGCGGTGCGTGATGCACAGGGGCATGTGCTGGGTGTGTTGGGCGTGGCCCGAGACATCACCCGCGAGACCCAAGCCATTGACGAACTGCACGAGCGCGTGGCCGAACGCCAGTGCATGAATGAAGTGCTGCGCCTGACGGAAGACGAGGCACTGGATCCAGTGCAGATGTGGCAACAATTGGCGGCGGTGTTGCCACGTGGCTGGCATGACCCGGAGCGGTGTGCCGTGTCCATCGTGCTGGATGGAACGGTATATGGCGCGCCCATGCCAGAGGCGGAGGCGCATTGCCAGATCCGCTTCCCGTTTGGTGACGTGGTCCAGCCCGGCCTGATCGTTGGCCGCTGCCTCAAGCCCACGTGTGGTCCGTTGCCTCAAAAGCAAGCCTTGTTGCAAGCCGTGGCCGAGCGATTGACGCGCATGCTGTGGTTGCGCCGTGAGCGGGCTCTGGCACGCCGTCGTGAAGACATCTTTTCCGCCATTGTGTCGCTGGCAGAAGACGGCATTGCCTTGGTGGATGTCGAGACCTTGGGGTTCGTCGAATTCAACGATGCGGCGTGCCGTCTCATGGGCTACACCCGAGATGAAATGAGTGGCCTGGGCTTGCCCGATGTGCAAGGGGCCATGAACGAAGCCGAGATTCGGGACATGATCTCGCGCCACAAGCCCAACGAACATCAAGAGTTCGACACGCTGCGACGTCGCAAGGATGGCTCGTTGGTTCACATCCATGTGAGCGTGAAGTTGCTGACACTCGACGGTCGCCTTTATCTGTCTCAGATCTGGAGCGACATCACTCAGCGCATGGTGGCGCAGCGCGCCTTGATGGACGAACGGGCGAGACTGCAAAACATCCTGGATGCCACGCATGCTGGTGCGTGGGAATGGGTGATGGATCAGCCGGAGATTCACATCAATGCACGCTTTGCCGAGATGCTGGGCAGCACCTTGGCGAGCCTGACCCCCTTGACGCTGGCCCGCTTTTCGCCTCGAGTGCACCCCGACGATTTGCCGGAGTTGCGCCAGCGCTGGATTCAGCATCAGGAGGGTGTGACCAGCTACTTTGAGACCGAGTTCCGTGTGCGCCACGACGCCGGGCACTGGATTTGGGTGGCAGGGCGAGGACAACTGCTTCGTCAGGTTGATGAGCATCATCCCGGCGTCTTCAGCGGCATCTTGCTGGACATCACCGATGTGCGAGAGGCCGACGAGCGCCTGCGTCAAAGCGAAGAGCGCTTCCGCCGCTTGTTCAAGGAGTCTCGGCAACCTCAGTTTTTGGTCGAAGACGGGTGTTTTGTGGATGCCAACCAGGCCACGCTCGACATGTTGGGCTGCAGCAGCTTGGCGGACATTCTGGGTAAGCGGCCGGATGACTTCTCGCCGACCCATCAGCCTGACGGCAAGTTGTCACGCGATGAGGTTCCTCGCAAGGTCGAGCAAGCCATGTCGCAGGGCAGCTTGCGGTTTGAGTGGGTGCACACCAAGCTCGATGGCTCACCTTTTGATGCAGAGGTGCTGGTGACCATGATCGAGGTCGACGCAAAGCGCGTGCTTCACGTCGTGTGGACCGACATCACGGCGCGCAAGCATCTGGAAGCCCAGAGGCAGCAGTACGAACTGATTGTTCGATCATCCGAAGACGCCATCATCAGCACGGCGCTGGATGGCCGCATTCAGAGCTGGAACCCAGGGGCGGAGCGTATCTATGGCTACCAGGCCGAAGAAGTCATCGGGCAGCCGATGGCGCTGATGCTGCCGCCGGGTCGGGATCAGGAAGAGTCAGACATTCTGGCGCGCATTCGCCGAGGCGAGAAGGTCGAGCATCTCGAGTCTGAACGGGTGCGCAAGGATGGCCAGCACATCTTTGTTTCGGCCACGATTTCACCCATTCATGATTTACAGGGGCAAGTCATCGGCGCGTCCAAAATTGCGCGCGACATCACCGAAAAGCGAGAAATCGAAGAGACCATTCACAAGCTGTCTCTGGCGGTGGAGCAGAGCTCCAACGGCATCATGATCACCGACTTGGCGGGCCGCATCGAGTACGTCAACGAGTGCTTCTGTCAGACGACCGGTTACGGGCGGGCCGAGGCCATTGGCCGTTTTCCGCGCATGTTGCAGTCGGGGCGCACCGCCACGGCAACCTACGAAGACTTGTGGGCCACCTTGCTGCGTGGTGAGGTCTGGCACGGGGAGTTCATCAATCGTCGCAAGAATGGACAGGAATACGTCGAGGCCGCCAGCATCTCGCCGATGCGCAATCTGCAAGGGCAGGTGACGCACTATGTCGCCGTCAAAGAGGATGTGACGCAACGCAAGCGCGACGAGGCCGAACTGATCCTGCACCGTCAGCATCTGGAAGAGCTGGTGCAGACGCGGACGCTGGAGCTGGAGCAGGCCATGCAGGCGGCCGAAACCGCCAACCGCGCCAAGAGCACCTTCCTGGCCAACATGAGCCACGAAATCCGCACGCCCCTCAACGCCATCATTGGCTTTGCACACCTGCTCAAACCTCAGTTGCAGTCACCAGAGCAGTTGGCGCGGGTCGACAAGATCATGTTGTCGGGCAAGCATTTGCTGGGTGTCATCAATGACATCCTGGATTTGTCCAAGATCGAGGCTGAGCGCTTGCAACTGGAGCAGCATGCCTTCCTGATTCCAGCCACGATCGATCATGTGTTCAGCATGATGAGCGAGCGCTACCGTGCCAAGCATTTGACACTGCAGACCGACATCGATCCGCAGTTGTACGGCATGGCCGTGGAAGGCGATCCTCTGCGGCTGGGACAGATTTTGATCAACTATCTGGCCAACGCCGTGAAGTTCACTCACGAAGGCGGGGTCGTGTTGCGTGCGCAGTTGATTGCCCGCCAGTCGGATGAGATCCGTGTGCGGTTTGAAGTGCAAGACACCGGCATCGGCATCAGTGCCGATGACATGGAACGCCTGTTCTCTGCTTTTGAGCAGGCCGAGGCGTCGACCACGCGCAAATACGGCGGAACAGGACTTGGCCTGGCGATTTCGCGCAAGTTGGCACGCCTGATGGGCGGTGACGCCGGTGTGGACAGTGAGTTGGGCAAAGGCAGCCGCTTCTGGTTCACGGTTTGCCTGAAACCTGGTGACCGCGCCAAGCTTCCGCAAGTGACCCCGCGCGTGGCTGCCGAGTTGCGCGCGGGGGCCCATGTGCTGCTGGTGGAAGACAACCAGATCAATCAGGAAGTGGCCTCCGAGATCCTGAAGAGCTTTGGTTTGAGCGTGGATCTGGCAGGCAACGGACAGGAAGCCTTGACCCTGTTGCAGGATCACGCCTATGACCTGATCCTGATGGACATGCAGATGCCCGTGATGGATGGCGTGACCGCGACGCAGAAAATTCGTCTGCTGCCGAAGGGGGGTGATGTTCCCATCGTGGCCATGACGGCCAATGCGTTCACGGAAGACCGCTTGCGTTGCGAAGCCGCGGGCATGAATGGCTTTGTGGCCAAGCCGGTGGAGCCCGACATGTTGCGGCAGGTGCTGTCGCAGTGGCTGGCCGTGTCGGAGGCGCAGCGCGCCAGCGACCGAATGCCGCTGGCGGTCACTTGGCCGGCCGGCGTCATCGATACCGATGCCGGGGTGGCCTACCTCGGGGGTCGGCGAGAACGCTATTTGCAAATGCTCAAGACTTTCCGTACGGCCCATGCGCACGACATCCAGCGCATGGAAGCGCTGTTGCGTGATGAGCATTGGGGCGAGTTGCAGCGTGCAGCCCATTCGCTCAAGTCGGTGGCGGCCATTTTGGGCATGCGTGCGTTGCGTGATGCCGCTGAAACCCTGGAGTTGGCGTACCACGCTGATGTGGATGCCGTGGCGTGGCAGCCCTTGCTATCGGCTGTTGAGGCTGCGCTCCGTCCTGTGATGGCGCACATAGATCAGATTCTGTCCTTGTCTGACGAGTCACCAGTCATGCCGGCCACCTCGCCCGAGCTGGTGGCAGGCCTGAGAAGACTGCATCAAAGTCTGGTGCAAAACGACATGCAGGCCTATGTGACCTGGCGCGAGTTGGGGCCGCCCATGCGGGCCGCATGGCCCGACGAAACCTGGAATGAGTTGAATCGTGCGATTGAGGCGTTTGACTTCGCAGCCGCCTTGACCACGCTGGACACCGCATTGACGCTGGATCAGGGGTGGCAATGAGCGATACCAACAGTTTCCATCGCGCCAACAGTCTGCTGGGTTCGGATCAGAGCTGTGATGTGTTGGTGGTTGGCGGCGGGATCAACGGTACCGGCATCGCGCGTGATCTGGCCGGACGGGGGTGGCGTGTCGTCTTGTGTGAGCAAGACGATTTGGGCGCGCATACCTCGTCGGCGTCCTCCAAACTGATTCATGGCGGACTGCGCTACCTGGAGTACCGGGAATTTGGCCTGGTGCGCAAAGCCCTGCTCGAGCGGGAGCGACTGCTGCGCTCCGCTCCGCACATCATGTGGCCCATGCGGTTTGTGTTGCCGCACGATGCCCACATGCGCCCCGCATGGATGATTCGGCTGGGCCTATGGTTGTATGACCACTTGGCGCCCAGACGCTTCCTGCCGGGCTGTGAAACGGTGGATCTGAACCATTCTCCGTTGGGGGCACCGTTGCAGCCACAGTGGCAGCGTGGCTTTGTCTATTCTGATGGCTGGGTAGACGATGCCAGACTGGTCGTGCTGTGTGCGATGGATGCATCCGAGCTCGGGGCCAGCATCCTCACACGGACGCGCTGTACAGCCATCACACCCGATGGCGATGGATGGTGCGCCACCCTGCAGGCACAAGGTGCACGGGAGCCCACGACCTTGCGGGCCCGAGCCGTCGTCAATGCCGCAGGGCCTTGGGTGGAGCGCGTGTTGCGCGATGGCATGGGCGTGCGCAGCAACCCGACACACCTGCGGCTGGTCAAGGGCAGCCACATCGTGGTGCCGCGCTGCACAGCGCATGACCACGCCTACATCTTGCAGGGGGAGGATGGCCGCATCGTGTTCGTGATCCCTTACGAGCAGGACTTCACCCTCATCGGCACCACCGATGTGGCGTTCCAGGGCGATCCATCGGCCGTGCGCATTGACGACGATGAAGTTGCCTACCTTTGCCAAACGGTCAATCGCTATCTGAAGCAGGCCGTGACACCGCAAGACGTTCGGTGGAGCTACGCCGGGGTGCGCCCCTTGCTGGACGACGCGCAGAGCTCGGCCTCGGCGGTGACACGAGACTATCGACTGCAGGTGAGTAACGAACCTGCGCCCTGGCTCACCGTGTGGGGCGGCAAGATCACGACCTTTCGGGTACTGGCTGAGCAGGCGGCGACGCAGGTGGGGGAGTTGCTGGGCTCCCGTCGCTTGCCCTGGACCGCACACGCGTGGCTGCCGGGTGGCAACTTGCTGGAGCATGTGAACACCGAAGAGGTGTTGATTCATCCTCAGGCCGCCTTTGCCGGTTTACAGGCGCATCTGCTGCGCCAGTTGCCCTGGCTGGACGATGCCCTGGCATCCCGGTGGTGTCGCGCTTATGGTGGCCGGGTGTTTCGGATGCTGGCGCATGTCTCGCATCCTGATGCACTGGGGCGGGAGGTGTCGCCCGGCTTGCATGAGATCGAGCTGAGCTACCTCAGAAGGCATGAGTGGGCCAGAACGGCCGAAGACATCCTGTGGCGCCGCAGCAAGCTTGGCTTGCATTACTCCCCCAGTGAGCGGCAAGCCGTAGCAGACTGGCTGACCGCACAGGGGTGAGTACCCTCACTCCTCTTCGCGCGGCATCAGAAAGTGGCCGCGCGCATTGGCCACAGGGCGTTGTGGGTCATCCTGCCAGATGGACACTTGAGCCAGCGCCACGCGGTTGCCTTGACGCACGGTGGTGCATTGCGCAAAGGTGTCGACCGGCTTGGCCGAGCGCATGTACGCAATGGCAAAGTCGACGCTGCGCGGTACGCCAATGCCTGGATTGGTGTCGATCAGGTGCAGCAGCATGGCGGTTTCACCGAAACCGGCCAGCACGCCACCATGAATGGCGGGCAGCATCGGGTTGCCGACCAATTCAGACTTGAAGGGCAGGCGGAACACCGGCCCGGCATCAATTTGCGCTTGCTTGTGGATGTTCAGGAACTCCACGTAGGGCGAGCGGCCGCCAGCCAGGGCCGGGACCTCGGGGGTGTCGGCGGCCACGCTGGTGATGAAATGACTGGTCTCCACGCTGGTGGGGGCGATCAGGTTGGCGGCTGCTTCAGACGGCGTCGGGGTCGACTTCAGATCTTTGCGCCGCGTGTTGGCCGTGGCGCGCATGAAGGTGGCGTTCACCGTGGCGACCGGTTCAGACTGGCCCAACTGGAACAACTCACCTCGTACGAAGGCCACGCTGCGCGACAGTCGATGGCACTCGGCGCGGCAAATCGTGTTGATGTTGGCCACAGGCGGGCGCAGGTAGTCCATGCGCAGGTCCAGCGTGGCGAAGGGCTCCATCTCATCCAAAGCACAGCCCACGGCCACACCGCAGGCGGTGTCGGCCAAGACGCTGAGGCAACCCGGGTGGATCAGGTTGCGTGTCGTGTCACCTGTCCAGGTGTCGCGAGCGGGCAGCAGCAGGCTCGCGTGGCCTTTGCCCATGTCCACCACCTGCATGCCTGAATGGGCGGCATACGGGATGCCGGAGATGAAGGCCTGAACCCAGGTGGTGCGGGAGTCACCGCTGAAGATGCTCATGATGTGGACTGCCTCAGTGAAAACACGTAGAGGCGTCATTGTCCACAAACTCGACGGCCTTGTGTCTCGTTGCGGCAGAAATTGACAATCAAGGTCACATTTTCCGCATCTTCTGGCAGATTAGCGCAGCCTGAACTGGTCCACTGCGTCGACGAGCGCAGCGGTTTCCTGGCGCACCGCATCGACGGTTGCAGCAGATTCTTCGGCCAGGGCCGCGTTCTGCTGGGTGGCCTGATCCAGGTGCGACATGGCCTGGTCGATCTGACGGATGCCGCTGGCCTGTTCGCTCAGCGAGTGGGTAACCTGCGCGATCAGGTGCGAGACCTCCTGAACGGCCGCCACGACTTGCCCGATGGTCTGGCCGGCGTGATTGACCAGGTCGGAGCCGGCTTCCACCTTTTCCACCGAGGCACGAATCAGCGAGGCAATTTCCTTGGCTGCGGTGGCGCTGCGCTGGGCCAGCGTGCGGACCTCACCGGCCACCACGGCAAAGCCCCGCCCTTGTTCGCCGGCACGTGCGGCTTCCACGGCCGCATTCAGCGCCAGGATATTGGTCTGGAAGGCAATGCCATCGATCACCGAGATGATGTCTGCAATTTTTTGAGACGACTGCAGGATCTCGTTCATGCTGGCCACCACCTGCTTGACGGTTTCGCCGCCTTGCTCAGCCACGCTGGCAGCTGATGCGGCTTGCGCGTTGGCGGTCTGAACGTGGTGCACGCTTTCCTGCACCGAGCCATTGAGTTGTTCAACGCTCGAGGCGGTCTTCTGAATCGTCGCAGCCTGCTGCTCCGTGCGCTGCGACAAGTCCACGTGACCGCTGGCCACTTCGTTCATGCTGGAGGCCACGGCCTCGGATCGTTGGCGCACATCGTCCACCACACGAGCCAGACTGTCTTTCATGTCCGACAGCGCCTGCATCAACTGCCCCATCTCATCGCTTGAGTGCACATAAACGGGTGTGGCCAGATCACCCGTGGCAATTCGCTGTGCCGTTTGCAGGGCCTCGGTCAAGGGGGCCATGGTGGCGCGTCGGATCAGCAGGAAACTGGCACACAAGGCTGCCAGGCCGATCAGATTGAGCACGATGACCGTGGTACGGATGAAGCTCACGGCATCACTGACCAGCAGGACGAATTGGTTGCTGTTGTCCATGACCTGCGCCATGTCGCTGCTGAGCGCTTCGACCAGCGCCGCATCGACCGGTCCGTTGCTGGCTTGAATGGTCTGTCGCATGTGCCGCAGTTCGCCCACATCCTTGATCGGCAGATCAATGACGGGTGCAAAGCCAATGACGCGGAATGCCCAGATTTCAATGCCGAACAACTCTTTGTCGACACTGCTGGCGATATCGATGGCGCGGTCAATGTGTTTCAGCAGGTCGGCGCGCGTGGTCTGGCTCTTGTCGGGGGCCATGCGAGCCATCTCCAGTTGGTGCGACAAAGACAGCGCAGCACTGATGTGCTCACGTTCGAGGTAATGGAAAGTGGCAGCTTTGCTCAGCAAGCGGATGCCGAGCAAGACCACCGCTGAGACGGCCAGCACGATACTCAGGCCGACAATGAACTTCTGACGGAGAGTGAGATGGGAGGGCATCGAGAATGTCCGAAATACGCTGTAACAACGGTATATCGGTCACCGGCACGCGAGACTGAAGTTTGAGATCTCAGGGCTTGGGCTGCAGATGAATGGCCAGTCCGCTTGATGTCACTTGAATGTCTTTCACCTCATAGCCCAGGCGGTGGGCCGTTTGCAGGTCTTCGGGCTTGAACTGGTGGATCGTGTAGTCCTGCAGACGGTCTTCCGCCAGCAGGGCGCCAAGGCGCGTCAGACCACGCTGATAGGCCTCGGGGACGCCGGCAATCTGCACCTGGTCCACCTGGACCTGGGTGAGGCGGATGCTGTGATCCGTGGGCACATAGCGCAGGCCAAAGCTCACCTGAATTTGCCCTTGGTAAGACTGGCCCATCAAGCGGTCACGCGCCTGCACAGGGATGGCCGCACGCACCCGGTTGGTGTCGGCCTGCATGGTCAGGCTGGGGCGGGTGGCTTGCACCTCCAGCAGGTTCAGCACCCGTTGACTGACCGGGAAGCGTTTGTCGAGCTTCTCGGTCAGTTCCTGTTGCGAGATCTCGACCGTGCGGGGGCCCAGCAGACTGGCGCAGGCTGCCAAGCCCAGCACCGGCAAGCTCATCCACACCCAACGTCGCTGGCGGCACACTTCAGTCATCACGTGCATCTCCTGTTCAAACTGGCTGGGCTGTTGCGTCGGTCTCGTCTGGCGTCAGGCCTGTCCATTGCGGCAAACGCAGCACCGTCACCCCCGCCTGCTTGAAGGCCCGCTTGCCGAGTTTGAGCAGTGCGGCATCTTTGCTGAACAGCCAGCGTGCTCGCACCTGCATGGCCAGGTCGATGAAAACCTGATCGTCCGGGTCCTTGCAGCGCAAACCGCAGCGCGGTGGCTCAGCCACGAAGGTTGCGTGCTGGAACACGGTCAGCGTCAGCATGGGGTCTGGGGTCCAGGCCTTGAGGTAGCTGCGCGGCCAGACCTGGTGCCACTCCTGCTCCATGGACGGACAAGTCACCCACCGCACCTGTCCGGCCAGGATGGCTTCGACGATGGGCTGGGCGGACGGGTCCTTGAACACCCGCCAGTCCAGCAGCGCATTCGTGTCCAGGATGACGATGGGGCGCGGGTCCTGTGCCGCCAGCGACGCGCCGTCGGGCAGGCTGCCGGGTGGTGCGCTCATTCGGCGCGGCTGATCACGCCGCCACCCAGGCACACGTCGCCCTGGTAGAGCACCGCAGACTGGCCGGGCGTGACCGCCCATTGGGCCTGCGGGAAGCGCAAGGCGATTTCACTGCCGGTGGCCAGCAGGACGTCGCAGGGGGCATCGGCCTGGCGGTAGCGGGTCTTGGCACCCAGGGACTGTGTGCCCACAACAGGGCCGCGACCATCGACCCAGCTCAGGTCATCGGCCAGCAAGGTGTGTTGCTGCAGCCAGGGGTGGTCATGACCTTGCACCACGTACAAGGTGTTGGTGGCCATGTCCTTGCGGGCCACGAACCACGGATCGTGCTCCCCACCGCCGCGCGGTGCGCCCTTTTCCTTCACGCCACCAATGCCAATGCCTTTGCGTTGGCCCAGCGTGTAGAAACTCAGGCCCACGTGCTCGCCCAGCTTGCGGCCCCGGTCGTCCTTGATGGGGCCTGGCGTGTTCGACAGGTAACGGTTCAGGAACTCGCGGAAAGGGCGCTCACCAATGAAGCAGATCCCGGTGGAGTCCTTCTTCTTGGCGTTGGGCAGCTTGATCTCGTCGGCAATGCGGCGCACCTCGGTCTTGGGCAGCTCGCCCACCGGGAACATCGTCTTGCTCAACTGCGCCTGATTCAGGCGGTGCAGGAAGTAGCTCTGGTCCTTCAGCGGGTCCAGGCCTTTGAGCAGTTCGTAGCGCAGGCCGTTTTCGTACGCGGTGTCGGCCACCGAGCGCACCCTGGCGTAGTGGCCCGTGGCGATCTTTTCGGCGCCCAGGCGCATGGCGTGGTCCAGGAAGGCCTTGAACTTGATCTCGGCATTGCACAGCACATCCGGATTGGGCGTGCGACCGGCCTGGTATTCGCGCAGGAACTCGGCGAACACACGGTCCTTGTAGTCCGAGGCGAAGTTGACGTGCTCGATCTCGATGCCGATCACGTCGGCCACCGACGCCGCATCCAGGAAGTCCTGACGGCTGGAGCAGTACTCGCTGTCGTCATCATCTTCCCAGTTCTTCATGAAGATGCCGATGACCTCGTGGCCTTGCTGCTTGAGCAGCCAGGCACTGACGGCGGAATCCACGCCGCCACTCAGGCCCACGACGACGCGTTGCCTCTGTTGCATGTCAGATCAGAAAAAAGCTCAGGAAGCCCGATGGTACGACGGCGCCGAAAACACACTCTCGTGCACGGTCAGAATGTCGAGCGGGTAGCGCTGGCCGGCCAGGTAGCTTTCCATGCACTCCAGCACCAGCGGGCTGCGGTGGCGCTCGGGGCAGGCGCGGATTTCGTCGGCCGTCATCCACACGGCGCGCACGATGCCGTCGTCCAGCGACAGTGCGGGGTCGGTGTCACCCACCGAACCAAAAAAAGCCAGACGCAGATAGGTGATGTCTTCGCCGGTGCGCGTGCGACGGAATCGGGACATGTACATACCCAGAAAGCCTTCCGGGGTGAACTCGCGCGCGGTCTCTTCCAATGTTTCGCGGATCACGCCCTGGATGGGGGATTCACCCGGATCCAGGTGGCCCGCGGGGTTGTTGAGCAGCAGCCCGTCGGAGGTTTCTTCCTCGACCAGCAAAAAGCGGCCATCGCGCTCAATGAGCGCTGCAACAGTGACGTTGGGCTTCCAGCGCACCTTGGGGGTGGCGGGCGCATTGGCAGGCGGAATCGCCTTCAACAGATCGGCGGTGTTCATGAGCCAGACATTATCCGCCAATAGGGTGACGTTCGTGTGTCGGCGCTGCGAACGTGATTCCCCCTTGCTGGGGGGCATGCAAACTGACAACGAATGCCGTCAAATACGCCTTGTAACTCGGGCAAGTCAATGTGCCTTGACAGACCCTAAGGGGAGAAACCCCGATAAGTTTGTGTATGCTGGCACGTTTGGCATGTTCCTAGACGCCCGAAGCACGCGGCGCAACCCCCTTAGCAGGAGATACGGATGTTCATTGGCGTACCCTTGGAGACCACAGTCGGCGAGACCCGCGTGGCGGTGACCCCGGAGACCGTCAAGAAATTGAAGGCGCAAGGTCACACCCTGTTGGTGCAGTCCGGCGCGGGCGTGGCCGCCAGCGTGACGGATGAAGCCTATGTGGCCGCCGGCGCCGAGATCACGGATGCCGCCGGTGCCCTGGGCGCCGACATGGTGCTCAAGGTCCGCTCGCCGTTTGCAAACGAGCGTGCGTTGATGAAGCCCGGCGCGGTGTTGGTGGGCATGCTCAATCCGTTTGACAAGGATGGTCTGCAAGCCCTGACCGATGCCAAGTTGACGGCATTTGCCCTGGAGGCAGCCCCTCGCACCACCCGTGCGCAGAGCATGGATGTGTTGTCGTCGCAGGCCAACCTGGCGGGCTACAAGGCCGTCATGATTGCCGCCGACAAGTACCAGCGTCTGTTCCCCATGTTGATGACTGCTGCCGGGACCGTGAAGGCCGCGCGCGTCGTCATCCTGGGCGTGGGCGTGGCCGGTTTGCAGGCGATTGCCACGGCCAAACGTCTGGGCGCCGTGATCGAAGCCTCGGATGTTCGTCCCTCGGTGAAGGAACAGGTCGAGTCGCTGGGCGCCAAGTTCATCGACGTGCCGTATGAAACGGCCGAAGAGAAGGAGGCTGCCGAAGGCGTGGGCGGTTACGCCCGCCCGATGCCGCAATCCTGGCTGGACCGCCAGAAGGCCGAAGTGGCCAAGCGTGTCGCCCAAGCTGACATCGTGATCACCACGGCCCTGATCCCCGGTCGCGCCGCCCCCGTGCTGGTGACCGAAGAGATGGTCAAGTCCATGAAGCCCGGCTCGGTCATCGTGGACCTGGCCGCGCCTGCCGGCGGCAACTGCCCGCTGACCGAACCCGGTCAAACCGTCATCAAGCACGGTGTGACCCTGGTGGGCGAAACCAATTTGCCAGCGCTGGTGGCGGCTGACGCCTCTTCGCTGTACGCACGCAATGTGATCGACTTCTTGAAGCTGGTCATCAACAAGGAAGGTCAGTTCCACATTGACCTGGAAGACGACATCGTCAAGGCGTGCTTGATGTGTCGTGACGGCCAACTGCTGCGCGCTTAAGAAGTACCGCCGCACAGTCTGCATAGAGAAGGAGTACCCCATGCAACGCAACATGCTGCGCGCCAAGCTGCACCGCGCTACCGTCACCGAAGCCATTCTGGATTACGAAGGCTCTTGCGGGATTGACGAAGACCTGATGGATGCAGCTGACATGAAAGAGTTCGAGTACATCGAGCTCTACAACGTCAACAACGGCGAGCGTTTTGCCACCTACATCATCAAGGCGCCTCGTGGCACCGGCACGATTTCCCTCAACGGCGCGGCCGCTCGCAAGGCCACCGTGGGCGATCTGCTGATCATCTGCACCTACGCGCCCATGACCGAAGCCGAAGTGGCCAGCTACAAGCCCAAGGTGGTGCTGCTGGATGCCGGCAACAAGGTCAAGGAAATCCGCAAGTTCGATTGATTTCAACATCCTCCCAGGAGACAACGCGATGGAAGCCATTTCCCACGTCGTCATCAACCTGACCATCTTCGTGCTGGCCATTTATGTGGGCTATCACGTGGTCTGGAACGTGACCCCCGCTCTGCACACGCCCTTGATGGCGGTGACCAATGCCGTGTCGGCCATTGTGATTGTGGGCGCCATGCTGGCGGCCGCTCTCACCGTGACGACCTTGGGCAAGGTCATGGGTGTGCTGGCTGTGGCACTGGCAGCGGTCAATGTGTTCGGGGGCTTCCTCGTCACACGCCGCATGCTGGAAATGTTCAAGAAGAAGGACAAGAAGGCGGGGGCCAAGTAAATGAGCATGAACCTGATTGCACTGCTGTACCTGGTCGCCTCGGTGTTTTTCATTCAGGCCCTCAAGGGTCTGAGCCACCCCACGACCTCGATTCGCGGCAACCTGTTTGGCATGACCGGCATGACCATTGCCGTGCTGACCACCATCGGTCTGATCCATGGTCAGGTCCAGGCCTTGCAGCTGAACTTTGCCGAAGGCATTGGCTACGTCCTGGCGGGTCTCGTGATTGGCGGTGGCGCGGGCGCCGTGATGGCCAAGCGCGTCGAAATGACCAAGATGCCCGAGCTGGTGGCCTTCATGCACAGCATGATCGGTCTGGCTGCGGTGTTCATCGCCGTGGCGGTGGTGGCCGAGCCTTACGCCTTCCAGATCGTGGCCAAGCCGATTGGTGATGTCCTGGCTGAGATCCCGGTGGGTAACCGCCTGGAGCTGTCCTTGGGCGCGGCCATTGGTGCCATCACCTTCTCGGGTTCGGTCATTGCGTTCGGCAAGCTGAGCGGCAAGTACAAGTTCCGTCTGTTCCAGGGTGCCCCCGTCATCTTCAAGGGCCAGCACATGCTGAACCTGGTGCTGGGTCTGCTGGCGGTAGGCTTGATCGGTACCTTCATGGCCACGCAACGCATGGACGTGTTCGTGGCCCTGATCGCGCTGAGCTTCATCCTGGGTGTGCTGATCATCATCCCCATCGGCGGTGCAGACATGCCCGTGGTGGTGTCGATGCTCAACAGCTACTCGGGCTGGGCCGCAGCCGGGATCGGTTTCTCGCTGAACAACCCGATGCTGATCATTGCCGGTTCGCTGGTGGGCTCGTCCGGTGCCATCCTCTCGTACATCATGTGCAAGGCGATGAACCGTTCGTTCTTCAACGTGATCCTGGGTGGCTTCGGTGGTGATGCCGGTGCCGCCGCAGCCGGTGGTGCGCAACAGCAGCGCTCGGTGAAGAGCGGCTCGGCTGACGATGCTGCCTTCATCCTGGGCAATGCGGAAACCGTGATCATCGTGCCTGGCTACGGTCTGGCCGTGGCCCGTGCTCAGCACGCGGTCAAGGAACTGGCGGCCAAGCTGACCGAAAAGGGCGTGAGCGTGAAGTACGCGATTCACCCTGTGGCCGGTCGCATGCCTGGTCACATGAACGTGCTGCTGGCCGAGGCCGAGGTGCCTTACGACCAGGTGTTCGAGATGGAAGACATCAACGCCGAGTTCGGTCAGGCCGATGTGGCCATCATTCTGGGTGCAAACGACGTGGTCAACCCCGCGGCGCACGTGAAGGGCAGCCCGATCTACGGCATGCCCATCCTGGAAGCCTACAAGGCCAAGACCGTGATCGTGAACAAGCGTTCGATGGCCTCTGGCTATGCAGGTCTGGACAACGAACTGTTCTACATGGACAAGACCATGATGGTGTTCGGTGACGCCAAGAAGGTGGTCGAAGACATGGTCAAGGCCGTCGAATAAGGCGCCTTGCCAAGCCGAAAAAACCGGGCCATGTGCCCGGTTTTTTCATGGGCGTTTGACTCAGTCAGGTTCCAGCTCGGTGTGGGCGGCCACCGCGCAGTTGCGTCCCGCACGCTTGGCGGCATACAGGGCCCGGTCTGCGCGCTCCAGCAGGTGCTCGATGCGCTCTTGGCTTTGCCAGAAGGCGTAGCCTGCCGAGAAGGTGATGTGCAGGTCGGGCAGGGTCTCGACCGCGGTGGTCTGCGTGAGCGCGTTGCGCAGACGCTCAATGATCTGTTGCGCCTGGGTTTTGGCATCCGCGTCTGGTAGCAGCACCAGAAACTCTTCGCCCCCCCAGCGCCCGATCCAGTCGGTCTCACGGAGGGCCTCGCGTGCCACGCGCCCGAAGGCCATCAAGACCGCATCACCGACCTGATGACCGTGCTGGTCATTGATGGCTTTGAAATGGTCCAGATCGAGGAGGATCACGCCAAAAGAGCGGCCACTCAGCAGGGCTCGGCGGTGTTCTTGCTCCAGCAGGCTGTGCAAATAGGGGCGGCTGAACAAGCCGGTCAATCCATCGTGGTGCGTGACACGCTCCAACTCACGCTGGGCGGCAGCCAATTGGCGGCGCTCGATCGCCACGCGCTCCCTCAGCTTGGCAAACTTGCGTGACTGAACGGTGATCAAGCCCAGGATGAACGCCGCTGTCAGCACCTTGACGGTTTGGGAGGCCGGGTTGAACTGCGGCAGAGGCGTGAACGTGCCGACGAGCAACACGCACATCAGCATGCCGATGAGGGCCGCGCCGATGAAGACCACGACCCGAGAGCTCAGGTTGATGAAGCCAAAGACCAGAATCAAGCCAAGTGACAGGAGCAGTGGTGCGCGGGCTGTGGGCACGGTGGCGTAGCCCAGTGAGGCGATCATGCCGCCCCACAGGATCTGGGGCGCCACCAGGCCCGGGTCCTTGAGGTGGCGTGTGGCCCCCATGCGAACCAGTGGGTAGGTGACAAAGATGGCGGGAAACATCAGGGTCAGGAAAACCAAGCCCAGTTCGGCGCTCATACGCCCCTTGGGAATGGTGAACGTGAGCATGAGCACGGACCAGCACAAGTACACCAGCGAAGCCAGCAGGCACAGAAAGGTTCTGTCGCGCATGCGTGGGTCGGTGCCCAGCAGCCAGTCAGATAACCGAGAGGATGCGTGGCTCATGCGGGCTCGGCCTCCACGGTTCTGCCACGTCCTTCCGCCTTGGCCCGATACAGTGCGCGGTCTGCGAGTTCCAGTTGACGGTGCAAGGGGCCATCGCCCTGGGGCTGGCATAGGCCGGCTGAGAAGCTGACGGAGAGGTCGCTTGCCAGCGCAGACCAGTTGTGCAGACGCAAGCTGTCTTGCAGCAAGTCCAGACGCTTGCGGGCCACGCTCAGCGACGTCTCGGGCATCAGCAACAGGAATTCTTCCCCGCCCCAGCGCGCCAGCAGATCGGTAGCGGGCAGTTGTGTCGTGCTGATGTGTCCGAACGTGCGCAACACAGCGTCACCCACGGCATGGCCGTGCGCGTCATTGATGTGCTTGAAGTGATCCAGATCCAGAATGGCAAAGCAAAACGGTTGCCCCGTTCTGCGCAGACGCCGCCATTCGTTTTCGAGCAAATTCTGCATGTGGCGGCGGTTGATCAGTCCGGTCAAGGCATCTCGGACCGAGGCCTCGGCCAACTGCGTCACCGTTTCGGCCAGTTGGGTCCGCTGGGCGAGCATCTGGCTGCGCCAGTGGTAACTTTTCAGTGAGACCAGTCGCATCACCGGCATGATCACCGCCCCCATGCCCAGGCTGACCCATTCGGACACGGCGTCAATGCGGCCCTCATGCATGTGGTCGTGGAGGGCAGTGGCGAGTGCCATCAGGCTCAAGGACCCGAGCGAGGCCATCAGCAATTGCCTCACCGACAGCCGATTGATGTCGAAGAGCATGAGCAGGCACAGCCACAGCAGCGCCAGGCCCCGAGCCACATCAATGGCCGTGTAGGAAATGACCACGGCCACGCAGCCGCAGAGCACCTGTGGAAAGGTCAGTGAGGGGTCGGCGGACCCTAGCGTCGCGCGGCTTTTCAGCAAGACGTAAAGGGTGACCAGGCTCAGGGAGCACCATGCGCTGAGCAGGTAAGCGGCCCAAGGCTTGACGGCCCCCATCGCGAGACCGACGTAGGCCGCACTCAGCCCAATGGCGTAGGGCAAGACGGTGAGCCTCAAGCGCCGCAGGCCTTTGCTGCGTGCCAACGGGGCCGACGCACGGTCCAGCGCCAACAGGCGAGACGGCGTCTCGCCCAGATGGGGGGTCGCGGTGGACGCATTCGCCATGGACAAGTCGACTCATCAGTGCAGGGAATTCATCATGCCACCGAAGGTTTGCGCGAGCGGAGGCGCCTTGACGCTCCCGTCAATTCGTGCACAGATGCAAACCGGGTTTCAGGGAAAGTCCTGAGGGGATTCGACGGGGCAAGCGGCGCAATCCACGCCATTTAGGTGGTCGATTAGGGTGATTTTTCACTGCTTTGCATCGACAAAGCATTCACAATGAGTTCGGGGTCGCACTTGCGGGGGCCCCGAGGGTCGTAGTCGTCCGCAAGATCTTGTTCCAGATCGAGACCGTAGACCCATGAACCAGCTTGCCGCCAGCCAGCCAGCCGATGTGCCGACCGAGGGTGACCGGTACCGGTTCTTTCCGGTGCTGATACCGTTCGTTTTCAGCTTGTTGGCGTTGGCGTTCACAGATTTCACGCTACGCTGGCAGGAAGAGTTGAGCCGGCAATCCGAGTTTTCGTCCTATGCCGCCCGCCTGCACGAGCGGCTCCGAGAGCGCGTGCGGACCTATGACGAAATCCTGCGCGGTGCAGCGGGTCTGTTCCGGGCCTCCAGTGATGTCAGTCGTGCCGAGTGGCACGCCTACGTGGCCAGCCTGGCTTTGGACGAGGGCTATGTGGGCATTCAGGGCCTAGGCTATGCCAAGCATCTGAGTGCTGCCACGGCGCCGGACTATGTGAACGGTGTCCGGGCGGAGGGCTTTCCGGAGTTTGCGATCAGTCCTCCCGGGGCACGCGACACCTATGGCGTGATCACGTATCTGGAGCCGTTTTATGGGCGCAATATCCGTGCGTTCGGGTTTGACATGCTGTCCGAGCCGGTTCGCCGCGAGGCCATGCTGCGTGCCCGTGACAGCTCAGACATTGTCTACAGCGGTCGCGTGACCTTGAAGCAGGAAACCGATGTGGATGTGCAAGCTGGCTTCCTGGCTTACCTGCCGGTTTACCGTGGGGGGGCGCGTCCGCCCACGGTGGAGCAGCGGCGAGCGGTGTTGCAGGGGTGGGTGTATGCACCGTTTCGCCTCAAGGACCTGATCGATGCCGTGTTGCAGGGGGACCGGCAGGCCGTGTCCATCCGTTTGAGTGATCGCGGTCATGATGGGCGAGCCATTGAGTCCCTGCTGTTTGACAGCCGTGCCGGCATGGCCAGCAAGGATGACCCGTGGCTGCGAGACCTGGCGGTGACCTTGCCCATGGAGATCAATGGGCGAGTCTGGTCTGTGCGCTACGAGCCCGCGTCGGGCTATCAGCAGGCCGACCAGACCCGCTATCGGTGGCTGGCCATGCTGGGCGTGGGGGTCACGGGCTTGCTGTTGTGCGTGCTGACGTGGGTGTGGCTGAACACCCGCCTGCGCGCCGAAGCCTTGGCGGCGGGGATGACCCGTGTCATCTCCGATGGCGAGGAGCGTTTCAAGCTGCTGGTCGAGGGGCTGAAGGATTACGCCATCGTGATGCTGGATGATCGCGGCACCATCATGACGTGGAACGCCGGGGCGGAGCGCATCAAAGGTTGGTCGGCGGCAGAGGTGGTTGGCCGTCATTTCAGCATTTTCTTCACGGACGAAGACCGTGTCGCCGGTGTCGCCGAGAAGGCCTTGGCCACGGCGTTGATCACGGGGCGCTACAGCGAAGAGGGGTGGCGCATTCGCAAGGATGGATCGTTGTTTCGCGCCAGTGTGCTGATCACGGCGATGCGCGATGCGGCCGGCCAGATCACGGGGTTTGCCAAGGTCACTCGCGATGTCAGTGAGCGCTACAAGCAGGAAGAAGGCTTGCGGCTGGCCGCCACCGTGTTCCGGTCGACACAGGAGGGGGTCGTCATCACCGACGTCAGTGGCTGCGTGGTGGCAGTCAATCCGGCCTTCGAGCGCATCACCGAATACGCCGAGGCCGAGGTCATGGGGCAGCGCTTGAGTCTGCTGGCATCCGGGCGGCATCAACGTGAGTTCTTCCAGCGGATGTGGCGAGACATTCTGGACACGGGGGGCTGGCAAGGCGAGATCTGGAATCGCCGCAAGGGCGGGGAGATTTATCCCAGTTGGCTGGCCATCAGTGCGGTGCGCAATGAGCGCGGTGAACTGTCCAACTTTGTGGGTGTGTATGCAGACATGACACGCATCCCGCATGCAGAGACCCAGATCGAGCGCCTGGCCCACCATGACCCGCTGACTGGCTTGCCCAATCGCATGCTGTTGCAGTCACGATTGGGGCATACCTTGGAGCGCATGCACCGGACGCAGCACACCTGTGCCGTCATGTTCCTGGATCTGGACCGTTTCAAGGCGGTCAATGATCAATATGGGCACGAGGCAGGCGACGAATTGCTCAAAGAAGTGGCTCGCAGCTTGCGCCTGCACCTGCGTGAGAACGACACGGTGGCGCGTCTGGGGGGCGACGAGTTTGTGGTGGTCCTGGAGGACCTCACCAGCGCGGAAGGTGCCATCCTGGTGGCGCGTGCCATCGTCGATCGCTTGAACAAGCCCTTCCGTCTGTCATGTGGGCATGATGCCAACATCGGGTGCAGTGTGGGGATCAGCATCTATCCCAACGACGGGGATGATGTGGATGCGCTGATCCGGCAGGCGGATATTGCGATGTACAAGGCCAAACAGGCTGGCCGCGGCACCTGGTGTCTGTACCGCGGCGAGCCGTCTCACTGAGTCGGGTCAGGCCGCTTGTGCCTGTGTGCCGCTCAGCACGCCATGGGCCGAAGCGGGGTTGAGACCCAGAATCTGGCGAGCCTCGGCGGGTGAGGCCACTTCACGGCCAGCACGGCGCGCACACGCTGCCAAGGCTTCGATCAAGGGGCCGTTGCCGGTGGTGCGCTCGCCGCCGGGCAGGTAGAACGTGTCTTCCACGCCAGTGCGCAGCATGCCGCCCAGATCGGCGGTGGCCTGGTGCACCGGCCAGATTTCTTCACGGCCAATGAGGGTGGTTTGCCAGAAGGTGCCGGGCTCGCGGTACTTGACCAGCAGCTTGAGCAAGTCGGCATCCACCGGCATGCCCGAGGCGACGCCCATCACGAAGTTGTACTCCAGGTGGTCGGTCATGCCCGCCTTCTTGTACATGCCCACGGAGCGGACGATGCCCACGTCAAAGCATTCGAATTCGGGGCGAGTGCCGGTCTCGTGCATGACGTCGATCATGGCCTTGACCTTGTCGACCGTGTTGTCGAACAGCATGGGCGGCCAAGCCCATTGCCCGTTCTCTTTGATCTTGAGGTAGTTGAGGCTGCCCGCGTTGCAGGCGGCGATTTCAGGGCGCACAGCACGGATGCAGGCGGCCGGACCGGAGATGTCGGCGCCCACCACGCCCGTGGTCAGGTTGATGATGACGTCGGGGCAGGCTTCGCGGATGGCTGTGTCAATCTCGGATGCCACGGCGGGGTCCCAACTGGGGAAGCGCCCCATGCCGGGCTCCTGGCGACGCAGGTGCACGTGCATGATGGCCGCGCCGGCATCGTAGGCTTCGCGGGCAGCGGCGGCCATTTCCTTAGCCGTCACAGGCACAGGGTGCTGGGTGGGGTCGGTCAGCACGCCCGTGAGCGCGCAGGTCAGAATGGCCTTGTCCATCAGTCTTCCTTGGTGAGTTCGATGTCGATCAGCAGGGTTTTGGCCTGCACCTGTTCGCCCGGGGTGGCATAGACCGCCTTGACCACGCCCGGAGCCTGCGCGGACAGCCACATTTCCATTTTCATGGCCTCGATGCTGAGCAGCGCCTGGCCTTCCGTGACCTTGTCGCCGGCCTTCACCAGCACCTGGGCCACCGTGCCCGCCACCGGGGCCAGACCTCGGCTGGGATCCTGACCGGCGCCCTGATCGGGCCAGGCCGACACTTCGGTGAAGGTGAAGATCGCTGCGTCCTGCACCAGGTGCAGGGTGTCGGCGACCCACACCGCACGAAGGCGACGCTGGATGCCGTCCAATTCATAGCGTAGCCAGCCCGTCGCTGCATCGTGCGAGATCAGGCGCAGCGCGGTCGCTGGGGCCGTGGGGGTGGGGTGAACCAGATAGGTGTCGCCGCAGCCATGATGAACGCGCAGGGTGCGCCGGGCGTCGGCACACTGCAGGGGCAGGTCATAGGCTGCCACGCTGGCGGCGCGCAGGCCGGTGGCGTGCCCTTCGTGATGAACCGCGTGCAGGGCCGCCGCAATGAGCCAGCAGGTGTCGCTGGCCACCGGGCGTTGCAGCAGGGGCTCCCCGTCGATTTGCCACTGATCAATCAGGGTGGTCGTCATGCTGCCTTCGCGGAAGCGAGGGTGGTCTACCAAGTCCCGCAAAAAGCGCGCGTTGTGCTGCAAGCCCAGCAGCGGCGCATCGTCGAGCGTGGCGATCAGGCGGCGGATGGCGTCGTCACGGTCACGGCCATGCACGATGAGTTTGGCCACCATGGGGTCGTAATGCGGTGTGACCTCGCCGCCTTCGCGAATGCCTGCGTCAATGCGCACGCCGTCGTACAAAGCCTGCTCCGGACGCCACCAGGCAATGCGACCGGTTTGGGGTGCAAAGTTGGCATAGGGGTCTTCGGTGTACAGGCGGGCCTCGATGGCGTGTCCGCTCAGTGTGATCTGGTCTTGCGTCAGCGGCAGAGGCTGACCGGCAGCCACCCGCAGTTGCCACTCGACCAGATCCAAGCCCGAGATCATCTCGGTCACCGGGTGTTCGACCTGCAGGCGGGTGTTCATCTCCAGGAAGTAGTAGTTCAGGTCCTGGTCCACGATGTACTCGATGGTGCCCGCGCCACAGTAGTGGATGGCCTGGGCGGCCAGCACGGCATCGCGCCCCATGGCTGCACGCATCTCGGGACTCACCACCGGGGAGGGCGACTCCTCGATCACCTTCTGACGGCGGCGTTGGGCCGTGCAGTCACGTTCGCCGATGTACACCGCATTGCCGTGGCCGTCGGCAAACACCTGGATTTCAATGTGGCGGCCATTGAGGATCAGGCGTTCCAGCATGAGCGTGCCGTCGCCAAAGGCACTCTGGGCTTCACGGCGGGCACTGGTGATTGCCTGGGGCAACTCTTCTTTGTGATGCACCAGGCGCATGCCGCGGCCACCGCCGCCACTGACGGCCTTGACCAGCAAGGGAAAGCCCAGCCGTTCGGCTTCACCGATCAGGTGTTCGTCGTCTTGGTTGGCGCCCAGATAGCCGGGCGCGGTGGGGACGCCGGCTTTGATCATCTCGGCTTTCGCGCCGGCCTTGTCACCCATGACGCGGATGGCTTCCGGAGAGGGGCCGATGAATATCACGCCCGCATTGCGGCAGGCTTCGGCAAAGGCGGCGTTCTCCGACAGGAAGCCGTAGCCGGGGTGAATGGCGTTGGCGCCGGTGCGACGGCAGGCATCCAGCAGCACGTCTCCCTTCAAATAGGACTCGGCCGCAGGTGCCGGGCCAATGCAAACCGCTTCGTCAGCCAGACTCACATGCGGTGCCTGGGCATCGGCGTCGCTGTAGACAGCGACCGTGCGGTAGCCCAGCTTGCGGGCAGTGCGGATGACGCGGCAGGCAATTTCCCCGCGGTTGGCAATCAGGATCTTTTTCAGCATATGACTTGCATCCTCAAGCGGATGGGGGGACCCAGCGGGGCTTGCGCTTTTGCATGAAGGCCTGGGTGCCTTCCTGGCCTTCTTCACTCAGCACGGCTTGGGCAAACAAAGCAGCGGCGTCATCAATCAGGCTGTCAGCGGGTGACTGGCGGGCACGCTCCAGCAAGCGCTTGGTGGTGGCAATGGCCTGAGGGCCGCACGCCAGGATGCGTGCCAGGGTTTGTTGCAAGGCGTCTTGAAGGGCCGCCTCATCGGCATGCACTTCATGAACGAGTCGGATGGTCAGGGCTTCGCGGGCATCCACGCGTGCCCCCGTGACCGACAGGCGTTTGGCCTCGGCATAGCCCAGTCGCTCCACCAAGAAGGGGGCGATTTGGGCGGGGATGATGCCCAGCGAGGTCTCTGGCAGGCGAAAGCTCACGTTGTCTCGTGCCAGGCTGACGTCGGACACGCAGGCCAGACCAAAGCCACCACCCATCACGGTGCCTTCCAGCACGGTCACGATGGGCAGACTGGATCGGGCATACGCCAGGCACAACTGACCAAACGCGGCATTCACCACTTCGATCGGGTTGCGCTCGGTGACGGCCTGCCCGGCATCGACTTGGGCCTGCTGCGCGGCCAGCTTCATGCGGGCCTGGGCCATGTCGCCAATGTCGCCGCCGGCACAGAAATGGCCGCCCTGGCCGCGCAGCACCACCACACGGGTGTCGGGGTCCGCTTCGGCTGCTTTCAAGGCGGCGAGCAGTTCATGCACCATGGTGAGTGACATGGCATTGCGAACTTCCGGCCGGTTCAAAGAAATGGTGCAGACACCTTGGGTGGTCTGAACCTGAATGGTGGCGTGGCTCATGGGTGGACCTTGCGTGGGTGCAGTGAATCGGCGCGACTCAGCGAGCCTTCTTGGGCAAGGTGCCCTCCAGCTTGGCGATGATGCCGAGCATGATTTCGTCGGCACCGCCGCCAATGGAGACCAGGCGGCCATCACGGTAGGCGCGGGCCAGCGGGTTGTCCCAGGTGAAGCCCATGCCGCCCCAGTACTGCAGGCAGCTATCGGCCACTTCACGCACCAGGCGGCCGCACTTCAGCTTGGCCATGGAGGCCAGTCGGGTCACATCCTTGCCCGCCACGTATTCTTCGACCGCACGGTAGGTGAGCGAGCGCAGCAACTCGACTTCGGTACGCAACTCGGCCAGGCGGAAATGGATCACCTGGTTGTTGATCAGCGGCGTGCCGAAGGTGTGACGATCCTTGCAGTAGTCGATGGTCTGGTCGATCAGTCGGTCCATCATCAGCAGCGAATTGGCTGCGCCGTACAGACGCTCTTCCTGGAACTGCAGCATCTGCATCATGAAGCCCGTGCCTTCAACGCCAATCAGGTTGCGTTTGGGCACGCGCACGTTGTCGAAGAACAGCTGGGCAGTGTCAGAGGCTCGCATGCCGAGCTTGTCGATTTTTTGACGCTCGATGCCCTTGGCATCCATGGGCACGATGATGAGCGACTTGTTCTCATGCACCTTGCCTTCTGAGGTGTTGGCCAGCAGGCAGCACCAGTCGGCCTGCATGCCGTTGGTGATCCACATCTTCGAGCCATTGATGACGTAGTCGTCGCCATCGGACTTGGCTGTGGTCTTCAGTGCCGCCACATCCGAGCCACCACCCACTTCGCTCACGCCGATGCAACCCACCATGTCCCCGGCAATCGCCGGAGCCAGGTATTCCTTCTTCAAGGCTTCTGAGCCAAATCGGTGCAGGGCGGGGGTGCACATGTCGGTTTGCACACCAATCGCCAGGGGTACCCCGCCGCAATTGGCCACGCCAAAGGCTTCGGAGGCGACGGCGGCATACGAAAAATCCAGTCCCATGCCACCGTAAGCGGTGTCGTACTTGATGCCCAGCAGGCCCAGGTCGCCGGCCTTCTTGAACAGTTCGTGGGCCGGGAAGAAGCCGGCCTTTTCCCACTCGTCGCAGAAGGGGTTGATCTCGTTGTCGACAAAGCGCTTGACAGTATCGGCAATGGCGCGGTGCTCGGCCGTGAACAGCATGGTGGTCTCCTCGGTTCTCGTGGGGAAGGGTTCGCTTACAGGCGTGCGATGCCAAAGGTATTGGGGCGCAGGGGACGTTGCTCGGCCTCGGCGGCCATGTCCAGACACATCGCCAGGACGCGGCGGGTGTCGCGGGGGTCGATCACGCCGTCGTCCCACAGGCGGGCTGTGCCGAACAGCACGTTCGATTCGGCATCCAGGCGCTTGCGGATCTCGGCCGACATGCCTTCCAGCATGGCGTCGTTCACGGGCATGCCGGCACGTTCCATCTTGCCGCGCGTGACGATTTCCATCACCTTGGCCGCCTGGGCGCCGCCCATCACGGCCGTGCGGGCCGAGGGCCAGCTGAAAATGAACCGGGGGTCAAAGCCCCGGCCGCACATGCCGTAGTTGCCGGCGCCGAACGAACCGTTCAGGGTCACGGTGAACTTGGGCACGCGGGCATTGGCCACCGCCTGAATCATCTTGGAGCCGTGCTTGATGGCGCCGCCATGTTCGGCGGCCGAGCCCACCATGTAGCCGGTGGTGTTCTGCAGGAAGATCAGTGGCGTGCCCGACTGGTCGCACAGTTGGATGAACTGGGCTGCCTTGGTCGAGCCCGTGGGTTGAATCGGACCGTTGTTGCCCAGAATGCCCACCAGATGACCGTTGATGCGTGCGTGACCGCACAGGGTCTCGCTGCCGTATTCGCTTTTGAATTCCAGGAAGTCGGAACCATCGACGATGCGGGCGATGATCTCGCGGGTGTCGAAGGGCTCGCGGTCGTCGGCCGGGATGCAGCCCAGCAACTCCTGTTCGTCGTACAGGGGGGCGACGACATCCGGGCGTGGCGAGGTGGCGGTATCCCACTTCAGTTTGTCGACGAGGTCGCGGGTCAGGGCAATCGCGTGGGCGTCGTTGTCGGTCAGGTATTCGCCCAGGCCGGTCACGCTCGCGTGCATCTCGGCGCCGCCCAGGTCTTCGTCTGTGGCATCTTCGCCAATGGCGGCCTTCACCAGTGGCGGGCCGGCCAGGTAGATGCTCGAGCGCCCCTTCACCAGCACCACATAGTCCGACAGGCCGGGCAGGTAGGCGCCGCCTGCGGTGGACGAGCCATGCACCACGGCGATTTGCGGGATGCCCATGGCCGACAGGCGCGCCTGGTTGGCGAAGCTGCGCCCGCCGTCCACAAAGATCTCGCTCTGGTACATCAGGTTGGCGCCGCCACTCTCGACCAGCGTGATGACGGGCAGCTTGTTGTCCCGGGCGATCTCCTGGGCGCGCAGCCCTTTCTTCAGGCCCATGGGCGACACCGTGCCTCCCTTGAGGGCCGAATCGCTGGCCGTGACCAGGCAGCGCTTGCCGGCCACGATGCCGATGCCGATGATCGTTCCGCCCCCCAGGATGCTCTTCTTGCCGTCGTCGTCGTGCATGCCCAGGCCAGCCAGCGTCGACAACTCCAGGAAGGGCGTGCCACGATCCAGCAAACGGGCCACGCGTTCACGAGGCAGCAATTGCCCGCGCTTTTCAAACTTGTCTCGCTTGTCGGCCGAACCGTCACGCACCTGGGTCTCCAGGTTGCGAACCTGGTCCAGGCGCTCGGTCATCCGCGCGACGTTCGTGCGGTAGGCGTCCGATTTGATGTTGAGTGCAGATCGCAGGGCAGGCATCTTGAAACCAATCTTGATGAGTCCTGCCCAATGTAGATTTGGTTGACGTTAACGTCAACCGGATGCTTATCAGGTAAACTACCTATGCCGGTCAACTGGCCGGGTCGTTACGCTGCTTCCGTGTTCATGAAGTGCGTCAAGCGGCATGCGTCATGACTGTTCCAACTCCTGCCTGGGTGGCCCAAGTGAAAGCGAATACCGAAAACAAGCCAATGGTGGATGACGAAGTGCAACTGGGGTCCCAGCCGTCTTGGGCTTTTGACGAGGCAGACGATCACGAGGTGGATGCACTGATGGGCATCGCCGAGGTGTGCGAGCTCTACAAGGTGTCGCCGCGCGCCTTGCGTTTTTACGAAACCAAGGGCCTTCTGGCACCGCGCCGCATCAACGGGACGCGGGTGTACAACAAGGTGGATCGTGCGCGTCTGACGCGCATCCTGCGTGCCAAGTCACTGGGGACACCGCTGGCCGAGATCAAGCACTATCTCGATATGTACGGGCAGCACGGGGAAGGTCGCATCCAGCAGTTGCAGTTCGTCATCGACAAGACCGATGCTTCGATCGCTGAACTGGAGGCCAAGCGTGCGCAGATTGACGCCTCACTGGCGGAACTGCGGGCCATCAATGCACGCTGCCGCCAGACGCTGAACGACAAGAAAAAAAGCCACGCGTGATGCGTGGCTGTGAGCGCGTCAGCGCACGCCGCTGACGAACATTTTCCAGCGCTGTTCATTGAGGCGTTTGGCCTCATACAGCGCTTGCTCGGCCTGCTCTTGCAGCGCTTTCACCGACTCGGTGGCGTCGTTGTAGGCCGCCATACCGACGGAAATGCCCACGCCCACGGTGTCACCGCTGCTCAGCGTGATGGGGGTGGACACCGATTTGACGATGCGGCGTGCCAGGATTTCGGCCGATTCTTCGCCACCGTGACGCATGACCACGCCGAATTCGTCGCCGCCAAAACGGGCCAGTACGTCACCCAGACGCACCTGCTGACTCAGGCGATTGGCCACTTCGCGCAGCACCTCGTCACCTGCGCCATGGCCGAAACCATCGCTGATGTCCTTGAAGCCATCCAGATCCATGTAGACCACGGTGAACGGCTCGCCTGTCCGCATGGCATGGGCCAACTCCACTTCCAGCGCGCGGTTGAACTGGGCGCGATTTGCCAGGCCAGTCAAATGATCGGTGGACGCCAGATGTTGCAGTTCGCGGTGCTCCCGACGGCTTTGCAGCAGGTTGGACGCCACCTGGGCCAGGGCGTGTAGCGCCTCGGCCTGACCTTCGCTCAGGCCCGTGTGCGGGGAGGTGTCCAGCAAAGCCAGGGTGCCCACCGCCAGCCCCTCGGCATCCACCAGGGGGGCACCAGCGTAAAAGCGCAGATGCGGTTCGTCCACGACCAAGGGGTGTTTGGCAAACACCGGGTCTTGGGTGGTGTCGGGTACGACCAGGATCTGGTCGGGCGACATGATGGCGTGGGCGCAGGGGGACTCTTCTCGCGTCAACTCCGCCACGTCCACGCCCACACGGGCCAGGTAGCACTGGCGATCGACGTCAATCAGCGAGATGACGGCGGCGGGCACGCCAAAGGTGTGCGCGGCCACGCGGCACAAGGCGTCCAGATCCGCATCCGGCGGGCTGTCCATCAAGCCGAGCTTGTGCACCGCCTGCAGGCGCTGCACTTCGTTGTGAGGAACAGGATAGGAGAGCTCTTGATCCGCCATGGCATGACCCGGTGAGGAAAACTGAATCGGTTCGGTGATGGGTTATCGGCAGCCCCTACCAAAACCAAAGCCCCGGCGAACCCCTTGTTCAAAGGGGATCGCGAGCATCAAGCCTTCTTCAGGAATTCGGACTTCAGCGACATGTTGCCCACACCGTCGATCTTGCAGTCGATGTCGTGGTCGCCGCCAACCAGGCGGATGCTCTTGACCTTGGTGCCTTTCTTCAGCACCAGTGAGGAGCCTTTGACCTTCAGGTCCTTGATCAGGATCACTGCATCGCCGTCGGCCAGCGGAGTGCCATGGGCATCCTTGATCACCAGTTCGGTATCAGCTTCTTCGGCCTGAGCGGCCACCGGCCACTCGTGCGCACAGTCCGGGCACACGTAGTTGTCGCCGTCCTGATAGGTGTTCTCCATGGCGCAGACGGGGCAGGCGGGAATCGTGGACATTGCGGGCACTTTCTTCAGACCAAAACCCGTATTGTCGCAGGGGGAATGTGGGTGGAGGCACGTACACTGCGCGCATGCCTTTTGTTGCCCTTGGTCTCTCCTCCTCCCTGGCTGGCGTCGCTGCCGATCAGGGCTTTGTTCATCCCACGCCCATCCAGAGCGAAGCGATTCCGGTCATTCTGGCGGGGCAGGATGTCCTGGGCTTGGCGCAAACCGGTTCCGGCAAGACGGCTGCGTTTCTGTTGCCACTGTTGCAGCAGATGCTGCAGCGTCCCCGTAGCACGCCGCGCCGTTTGCAAACCCTGATCCTGGTGCCCACACGCGAGCTGGCCGTGCAGGTGGGCGACATTGCGCGCGAACTGATGCAGGGGCTGACCCCGGCCCTCAAGGTGGTGACGGCGTTTGGCGGGGTGTCCATCAACCCGCAGATGATGGCCTTGCGTGGTGGGGCCGATGTGGTGGTGGCCACCCCGGGGCGCTTGCTGGACCTGGTGGATCACAACGCGCTGTCTCTGGGGACAGTGGCTGCCCTGGTGCTGGACGAGGCCGATCGCTTGCTGGCGCTGGGCTTTGCGGATGAGTTGGCGCGCATCCTGGCGCTGTTGCCCGCGCGACGGCAGAACCTGTTTTTCTCGGCCACCTTCGCGCCAGAGGTGCAGGCGCTGGCTCAGACCCTGTTGCACAACCCGCTGCGCATCGAGATCGAGCAGGCGCCAGAACACCGTCCTGACATCACGCAACGCGCGATCGAAGTGGATGCGCCGCGTCGAGCGCAGCTGCTGCGTCACCTGATTCAGTCCAGCGACTGGGGCAGCACCTCGCGCGTTCTGGTGTTTGCGGCCACCAAATATGCTACGGAACTGGTGGCCCACAAGTTGCACCGTGCCGGTATCCATGCGGCGGCATTCCATGGCGATCTCAGCCAGGGGGCGCGCCGCCAGGTGCTGGAAGCGTTCAAGGCAAGCGAACTGCAGGTGGTGGTCGCCACCGACGTGGCCGCCCGAGGCATCGACATTGCCCAATTGCCGGTGGTGGTCAACTACGATCTGCCTCGCTCGCCGGACGACTACATCCATCGCATCGGTCGCACCGGGCGTGCGGGCGCCAGCGGCCTGGCCATCAGTTTCATCACCCCGGATGCCGAAGCGCATTTCCGCCTGATCGAAAAGCGGCAGGGCCTGCGCGTGTCCCGTGAGCGTCTGGAGGGTTTCGAGCCCACCGAGGCGCCGGTGACCGACGTCACGCCTGACGGCTCTCGAGGGCTGGATCCTCATGGCGGGATCAAGGGCCGTCGTCCCAGCAAGAAAGACAAGCTGCGCGCAGCTGCTGCCAAAGCGGGCAAGGCCTGATCGCCGGCGGAGCCACTCGGGACGAGGCTATGCATTCGACATCGCGCGCCACACAATGTCGAAAAAATCATCGAACTGCTCGATCAGGGGACGTTTCTCGCCCCGCACGATGTGCATCAGGATGACGCGACCAATGATGCCCATGAACACGTCCAGCAGCACCTTGGAGGACACCTTGTTGTTGAGCACGCCGCGCGCCTGACCATCTTTCAGCACGCCGCGGAAGGCACCCATCAACTCTGGGCTCTCGTAGATCCCGATCTGGTTGTGGCGGGATACCGGCACCGCCGTGAAAAACAGCTGGATCACGGCAGGGTGCTTGTCCATGTAGTCCACCGTCACCCAGCAGGTCTTGCGCAGGCGCTCACGCACGTCGTCAATGCCCTGAAGGTGGTCGAGCATGCGCTCGGCCAGTCGCCCCAGCATCACGTCCAGCATGGCGTAGACCAGCACCTCCTTGCTGCCGAAGTACTTGTAAATCGTCTGCAGGGAGACATGCGCGGTGCGGGCCACGTCGATCAGGCTGACAGCGTGGAAGTCCTTTTGCGAAAACAGGGTCAACACCGCCTGTTCAACCCGGTGAAGGGTGTCGGGGCGCATGGTGGCCAGCACAGCGCGGTGCGCGTCATGGCTGGCAGGGTGATCCTGAGGGGCTAATGCAGTCACGGGGAAACGAAGCTTTCCAAGTTGGTAATCAATATTACCAAATGAACGATCGTTCGCAAAAATCGGGGGACACCTCTTGCCGGTTTGGCTGCGCTTGTTCAAGATGTTCCAAACGCCAATGTCGCGATGCCTAATGGCATTGCGTGCGACAAAGTCAAAAGTTTTGTCGTGCTGGATGTCTTCTGTACGGGTTTCTACTAACGGTAATCAAGATTACCGATTTGTGTGTCTGCATGGTCGATGTCTCGCTCACTGGCGGTGCATTGAACACAACAGCTCACATCGCCCATACCGAGGAGACCGTCCATGCCCATCCACAACTTTGCATCCACCTGGATGACCGACGAGCACAAGATGCTGCTGGAGTCGGCGACCCGCTTCTTCAAAGAACAGTGGGGCCCCAAGGATGAGGCCTGGCGTGCTCAAGGCATGATGGACCGCGAAGCTTGGCTGGAAGCCGGTGCCAATGGCTTCCTGTGCGCATCCATGCCCGAGGAGTACGGTGGCGCGGGCGGTGATTTCGGCCACGAGGCCGCACTGATCCTGGCCCAAGGGGCGGCAGGCCAGTCCGGCTTTGGCGGCTCGCTGCATTCGGGCATCGTGGCACCTTACATCCTGCATTACGGCACCGAGGAGCAGAAACAGCGCTGGCTGCCCAAGCTGGCCACGGGTGAACTCATTGGCGCCATCGCCATGACCGAGCCTGGCACGGGCTCTGACCTGCAGGGTGTGCGCACCACCGCCATCCGTGAGGGGGACACCTACAAGATCAACGGCAGCAAGACCTTCATCACCAATGGTCAACTGGCCAACCTCATCGTGGTGGTGACCAAGACGGACAAGAGCAAGGGTGCGCAGGGCGTGTCGCTCGTGATCGTGGAAACCGACACCGTGACCGGCTTCCGTCGTGGGCGCAACCTCGACAAGATCGGCATGGATGCGCAGGACACCTCCGAACTGTTCTTTGACGATGTGGTAGTGCCGGCTGAAAACCTGCTGGGCATGCAGGAGGGCATGGGCTTCTTCCAGTTGATGCAAGAACTGCCCCAAGAGCGTCTGATCGTGGCGGTGGGCGGCGTGGCGGCCATGGAATTGGCCATGCAGGAAACACTGGCCTACACGAAAGACCGTCAGGCCTTCGGCAAGCCCATCTTCCAATTCCAGAACACCCGCTTCAAACTGGCCGAGTGCCAAGCGCTGCTGATGGCTTCACGGGCCATGGTGGATGCGGCCATGGTGGCGCATCTCAAGGGTGAGTTGGGCGTGGAGCGCGCCGCTTTGCTCAAGTACTGGATCACCGACCAGCAATGCAAGCTGATTGACGAGTGTCTGCAGCTCTTCGGTGGCTATGGCTACATGAAGGAATACGTGATCGCTCGCCTGTATGCCGATGCCCGCGTGCAGCGCATCTACGGTGGCACGAACGAGATCATGAAGGAACTCGCTTCGCGCTTCCTGTGACCCCTCATCCCTGAGATCCTCTTCCGGAAGGAACGTTCATGATCGAAGCCTACATTTACGACGCTGTGCGCACGCCGCGCGGCAAGGGCAAGAAAGACGGCAGCCTGCATCAGGCCACACCGGTCTGGCTGTTGAGAACGCTGCTGCAGGCATTGCAGCAACGCAGCAACCTCGATACCTCCCTGGTGGACGACGTGGTGCTGGGCTGTGTCACGCCCGTGGGTGAGCAGGGAGCTGACATCGCCCGTACCGCCGTGCTGGATGCCGGCTGGGCCGAATCGGTGGCCGGGGTGACCTTGTCCCGTTTCTGCGCCTCGGGGCTGGAGGCCGTGAACCTGGCGGCCGCCAAGATCATGTCGGGCATGGAAGACATGGTGGTGGCTGGCGGTGTCGAGTCCATGAGCCGTTGGCCCATGGGCAGCGACGGCGGCGCGTGGGCCATGGATCCGCGCGTCAATACCGCACTGAACTTCATTCCGCAAGGGGTGAGTGCCGACCTCATCGCCACGCTCGAAGGTTTCAGCCGTGCCGATCTGGATGCGTATGCGGCCGAGTCTCATCGCCGTGCGGCCGCTGCGCAGGCGGATGGGCGCTTTGACCGCTCCGTGGTGGCCGTGCAGGACCTTAATGGCTTGACGATGCTGTCCAAGGACGAAACCATTCGTCCCGGTACCTCTGTGGAATCGTTGGCCAAATTGATGCCTTCGTTCGAGATGATGGGCACCATGGGCTTTGATGCCACCGCGCTCGACAAGTACACCACCATCGAGCGCATCCAGCACGTGCACCATGCAGGCAACTCGTCCGGCATCGTGGACGGGGCTGCATTGGTCCTGCTGGGCAGCAAAGAAGCGGGCATCAAGGCGGGCCTGAAGCCCCGCGCCAAGGTGCGCATGTGTTCGGTGATCGGCTCCGAGCCCACCATCATGCTCACCGGTCCCACGCCGGCTTGCCTCAAGGCGCTGAACAAGGCACGCATGCAGGCCAGTGACATTGACCTATGGGAAATCAACGAAGCCTTTGCCACCGTGCCCATGAAAACAGCGCGTGATCTGGGTGTCTCGTTGGACCGTGTCAACGTCAATGGCGGGGCCATTGCCATGGGACACCCCTTGGGCGCCACCGGCGCCATCATCCTGGGCACGGCCCTGGATGAACTCGAGCGCAGCGGCAAATCGACGGCCATGGCCTCGCTGTGCATTGGTGCCGGCATGGGCATCGCCACCATCATCGAACGCGTCTGATTCGGGAGGACGACCCCATGACAGCATCTGTCGCCACCCAGGCATTCACGCTGGACATCGATGCCGACGGCATCGGTCTGGTCACCATCGACATGCCCGATCGGGCCATGAATGTCCTCAACCCCACCTTGACGGCACCGTTTGCAGAACTGGTGACGCGCCTGGAAACGGACGCGGCCCTCAAGGGACTGGTCATCACGTCGGCGAAGTCCACGTTCATCGTGGGCGCCGACATCGATCAGCTCACTCAGATCACCCGTGCTGACGAAGCCTACAAGCTGTGTGAAAGCCTCAAGGGCATGCTGCGCCGCATGGAGAAGTGCGGCAAGCCTGTGGTGGCCGCCATCAATGGCACGGCCTTGGGCGGAGGCTTGGAGCTGGCCCTTGCTTGCCATGCACGCATCGCGCTGGACAGCCCCAAGACCAAGCTCGGTCTGCCTGAGGTCAAGCTGGGCTTGCTGCCGGGCGGTGGTGGCACGCAGCGTGTGCCGCGCCTGATCGGCATCCAGAAGAGCTTCGAGTTGATCACCCAAGGTAAAGAGCTGACACCTGGCAAAGCCAAGGATCTGGGTCTGGTGACCGATCTGGCTGGCTCGCTGGATGAGCTGATTGCCAAGTCCAAGGCCTGGTGCCTGGCCAACCCCAAGGCCTCGGCCCCATGGGATAACAAGGGCTTCCGCATTCCTGGCGGCGACAGCAAGAGTCCTTCGGTCGTGCAGATGCTGGCGATTGCACCGTCCATGGCCAACGCCAAAGCGCATGGCAACTATCCGGCGCTGACGCACATCATGAGCTGCCTGTTCGAGGGTTGCCTGCTGGATTTTGATGCTGGCTCGCAAGTGGAGTCGCGCTACTTTGCCGCCTGTGTGGTGTCGCAAGTTTCCAAGAACATGATTGGCACCCTGTGGCACCAGCTCAATGCCATCAAGAAGGGGCAATCTCGCCCCAAGGGGCCGCCTCCCTCTCAGGTCAAGAAAGTCGGCATCTTGGGTGCCGGGATGATGGGGGCGGGCATTGCCTATGTGTCGGCCAAGGTTGGCATGGACGTGGTGCTGCTGGACACCAGCCTCGAGAATGCGCAAAAAGGTAAAGCCTACTCGCAAGGCTTGCTGGACAAGGCCATCAGCCGCGGCAGGAGCACGCCTGACAAGCGCGATGCCCTGCTGGCGCGCATCCACACGACCACGTCGTATGACGACTTGGCCGGTTGTGACCTGGTGATCGAGGCCGTGTTCGAGGACCGCGACATCAAGGCCGCATGCACGCAAAAGACCGAGGCGGTCATCGCGCCTGACGCAGTGTTTGCGTCCAACACCTCAACCTTGCCGATCACGGGGCTGGCCAAAGCCAGCGTGCGTCCGGCCCATTTCATTGGTCTGCACTTCTTCTCACCCGTGGACAAGATGCCCCTGGTGGAGATCATTGTCGGCGCGGAGACATCTGATGAAACCTTGGCGCGCGGTTTTGATTACGTGCTCCAAATCGGCAAGACGCCCATCGTGGTCAACGACAAGCGCGGTTTCTATACCTCGCGTGTGTTCGCCACGTATGTGATGGAAGGGCTGGCGATGGTGGCCGAGGGCGTCCATCCACGCTCGGTCGAAGTCGCTGGTTTGAAGGCGGGCATGCCCATGCCGCCGCTGGCCTTGCAAGATGAAGTGTCACTGAGCTTGTCGTTGCACATCTCCGAGCAGACCCGCAAGGACCTGGCCGCTGAGGGCAAGCCCTATCCGGCCCATCCGGGGGAGGCCGTCTTGCAGGAAGTGTGCGGTGTGCGCGGACGTGTGGGCAAGAAGAGTGGCCAAGGTCTGTACGACTACCAGGGCAAGGACAAGACACTGTGGCCCGGTCTGCTGGAGATCTATCCGCCCAAGGCCGACCAGCCCCCTCAGCAAGAGCTGGTGGACCGCCTGATGTTCATTCAGGCGAACGAGGCAGCGCGCTGCTACGAAGAAAACGTGGTGCGCTCGGTGGCGGATACCAACATCGGGTCCATCTTCGGCTGGGGCTTTGCGCCTCACCAGGGCGGTGCCTTGCAGTTCATCAATGCGATGGGGGCGCAGCGGTTCGTCGAGCGCTCGCGTGAGCTGGCCCACGCGCATGGCGCTCGATTCGAACCGGCAGCGGTGATCGTCAAAATGGCGCAAGAGGGCGGCCGCTTCGAGGACGTGCTGTGAGCCCTCTGGCGTCCTTGCTCAGTGGCTTGACCGTGGTGGACCTGACCCGCAACCTGCCGGGTCCGTTCAGCACGCGCATGCTGGCCGATCTGGGGGCCACCATCATCAAGGTGGAACCGCCGGAAGGCGACCCCACGCGCCCACTGGGCGCCATGTTCAAGGCATTGAACCATGGCAAGGAATGTCGGCAGATCGATTTTCGCCAGCAAGCCGATCTGGCTCGTCTGAGAGACTGGCTGGCCACTGCCGACGTCATGGTCGACAGCTTTCGGCCCGGCGTGTTGCAGGCTTTGGGGCTGGACTACCCCACCTTGCATGCCCTCAATCCGCGCCTGGTCATGGTGTCCATCACGGGCTATGGTCAGCAAGGGGAATGGGCGCAGAAGGCGGGCCATGATCTGAATTTCATGGCCATGTCGGGGGTCCTCGATCAAGTGCGGTCCACGGATGGCACCTTGGCCATCTCCAATGTGCAATGGGGAGATCTGGCGGGTGGATCGGCCATGGCGACGATTGCTGTCCTGGCTGGCGTGCTGGAAGCCCAGCGCGAAGGCCGGGGCCGCCATCTCGATGTCAGCATGACGCACGGGCTGTTTGCGCACCTCGTGGTGCCGCAATCCACTGCCACCTTGCTCGCCCCGATCCTGGGTCATCGACCACAGGCTGGGGAAGATCTGCTCAATGGCGGCTTGCCTTGCTACAACGTGTACCGCACCGCCGATGACCGCCATCTGGCTGTCGGTGCACTCGAACACAAGTTCTGGCGTGAGGCCTGCGAGGTCTTCGGGCGCCCGGACTGGGTGGATCGCCACTGGCAGCGCGGTGTCATGCCGGGTTCAAGCGATTGCGAAGCTCTGAAACAAGAGGTCGCGGCCCTGGTTGCCAGCCAGACCTTGTCGTGGTGGGTGGCCCATTTTGCGCATGCGGATGCGTGCGTCACCCCGGTGCTCACCATGGAGGAAGCGCGCGCTCATCCGCTGTTTGCCGGGCGAACCACTGTGCAGGCGTGGTCCGTCGTGCCCTGAGGGCGTTACGGGCCGTTGCACATTCACCCCATTGGAGGGGCGGGCAGCGCGTGCCCTGACTTCTAGACTCCCTGGCCAAATCATTTGAATCCCAGGGACATCATGAACTTGCCGGGCTCCTCAGGCTGGCTGGAGCGGCCGTCGCTGCGCGCCTTTGGCATCGACTGGCTGGCCCTGCTGCAGACTTGGCGAAGCGATGCACGCCTCTATCGCTTGGACAGTGTCAGCGATGCGCGTGCGTTGCCAACCGAGTTGATGGTCGAGCGCTTTGTGCTCGACGAAGCCGTGTCCGAGCCTTTCTCGCTCCACATCCAGGCCTTGGTGCTGGATGCGCATGTGGAACTCAAGCAGTTGTATGCGCGGCCCGTCACCCTGTGGACGACCTTGGCCGATGGGCGGCGCACCCGTCGCAGCGGCTACGTGACCGATGCCTGGTCGCTGGAGGCGGACGGTGGACTGGCGCGCAAAGCCTTGTTGGTGCGCCCCTGGATGGCCCTGCTGGGTCACACATTGAACAGCCGCGTCTGGCAAGACCAGACCGTCATGGACATCGTGGATGGGGTGCTCGCCGAGCATCCGGACATTGCCGCCTGGCGCTGGGATGACGACGTACGAGCCCACGTGGCGAACGGACTGTTTGCGCGCAATGAAGGCTTGCGCAGCTACTGTGTGCAATATCGCGAATCCGACCTCGCGTTCATCCAGCGTCTGCTGGCCGAGGAGGGGATTGCCTGGCGTGTGGTCGAAGACGATCAGGCGCCCGGCGGGCACACGGTGGTCTTCTTTGTATGCAGCGGTGCGCAGGATGAGGATGCCACCAGTGCCTCTGCCCTGGGCGGCCCCGGCATCCGCTTTCACGGCAGCAGCAGTCAGGAAGAGCAAGACAGCATCCAGGCGCTGATGGCCGTTCGGCAACTGGCGCCCACAGCCACGGTGCTGCAGGGATGGGACTACAAGGCGAACGCCGCCATCACCACCGAAGTGAGCACCGACCACGAATGGGCCAGCGATGAGGTGCGCAGTCTGCAAAACTGGTTGAGCGCCTACGATCCGACGGGGGACTTTCTCTGGAGCAATCAAGCCGAAGCGCAATTTGCTGCACGTTGCTTGCAAGAGGCGCACGAGGCCCGATACAAGACCTGGTTGGGACATGGCACCGTGCGCACCTTGCGAGCCGGGACCTGGGCAGCCGTCACCCAGTCGACGCAGGACCAAGCCTTCTTCTTCACCCGAGTGCGCGCCTTGGGCATCAACAACCTGCCCAAGGATGCACAAAACCAGATCGAGCGGTGTCTGGGCGAGGCGCCTTGGCCCGATGACAGTGTCTGGATGGCGGCGCAGGCCGGATCAGATTGGTCGCTCGATGATGCGACGTGGCGTCAGCGCGCGGTTGCCACGGGATTTGCCTGCCAGTTTGAAGCGGTGCGCCGAGAGGTGCCCTGGCGTCCTGTCTTGATGGATGAGACAGGCTTTCGCCCTCGTCCTCGCCCCACCGCACTGGGCATGCAAACCGCGATCGTGGTGGGGCCAGAGGGGGATGAGCGAGCCCATGGCGCAGACGAGGTGTACACCGATGCCCTAGGGCGTGTGCGTGTGCGCTTTCATTGGCAAGACGGTGAGCCGCGTGCGCGCAGTGCCCGTGACAGTTGCTGGTTGCGTGTGGTGCAGCGCTCGGCTGCGGCGGGGGGCGGACATCAGTTCATTCCGCGCGTGGGGCAGGAAGTGCTGGTGGGATTTTTGAATCACGACATGGACCGGCCGTTTGTGCTGGCCTCGCTGTACAACGGGCAAGGCGCCTCGGGCGAGCCGCCCACCCCCGGTGGCGAGGATGCCGTGGCAGATCGTCGTGCGCTGGCTGATTCAACCGACCATCAGCCTGCCAGTCAGATGAATGTGGTGGGACAGGGGTCGGGAGGGCACAGTCCTGCCTGGCATGGTGCAGCCCCAGGTGTGGCCGAGGAAGGGGCGCTCGCTCAGAACAACGCGGCAGCCATGAGTGGCGTGAAGAGCAAGGAGTGGGGCGGCTCTGGCTTTAATCAGTGGGTGATGGATGACACCCCAGGGCAGCTGCGCACGCAACTGCACAGCACGCAGCACCAAACCTGGCTGCAGATGGGGCACTTGCTGCATCAGGCCGACAACCACCGAGGCAGCTTCCGCGGCTTGGGGTTTGAGTTGCGGACCGATGCCTGGGGAGGGGTGCGCGCTGCACGTGGTGTCTTGCTGAGCACCTACGGCCTGAACAACGGCTTGGGCCAAACAGGTGAAGGCGCGGGCGACAATGCCGCCGGTATCGCGCTGGCCAAGCAGATGCAGCAGCTGGCCAGCACATTCCACCAGGCCGCCAGCACGCACCAGACCGTGGGCCTGGCCAGCGCGGCAGGTAGCAGCAAGGCCAACCAGAGTGCGCTTGAAGACGCACTGGCACCGGTAGCAGCCCTCACAAAGAGCCTGAGCGGCATGGTCAGCCACACCAGCTTGCCCAATGCCGTGGCACACGCGGCAGACAAGCACACTGGCACCGAGCCCGACAAAGTGCCCCACATGGCAGACCCTAACATCGCCATCGTTGGCAAGGCTGGCATTGGCATCACGGCTGGCCAGGATCTGCACATCAGCAGCAACGACACAACAACAGTTGGCTGCGGCCAGGACACCCACTTTGCCGTGGGAGGGCAGGCCAGAGTGCACACAGGCCAGGCCATCGGGATCCTGGCGGGTGCCATTCAGCCAGGCAGCGAAGCGGCAGGTAAAGGCCTCACCCTGATCGCCGCACAAGGGCCGATTGACATGCAAGCCCAGGCCGGGCCCGCGCAGATCGCGGCCAAGCAAACGTTGGAGCTGAAGACGGCCAATGGCGTGGTGAACATTGCTGCGGCCAAGAAGGTTGTGCTTGCAGTGAGCGGCGGCGCCAGCATCACGATGGAGTGCGGCAACCTCACGGTGCAGTGCCCTGGGAAGATCACGGTGAAGGCGGGAACCAAGTCAATGGTGGGGGGGGACCGTGTGAATCATATATTCCCAGATATGCCCGCAAACGAGATGTATGCAGCCGCCTTCGTCGTGAAGGATTCACAAGGTCATCCGGTGGCTGGGAAACGGTATGTAATGACCCTGCCCAGTGGCGAAATGCGAATGGGTCAGACCGACGCACACGGTCAAACCGTCAAGGCTTCCAGCAGCAGCCCGCAGCCCGTTGAGCTCGCACTGCTTGACGGTGATGAATGGCACCAGACAGAAGTCAACTCAGCGCATCAAGAGATGGATAAATATTGGAGCCAAGCCGAATGATGTCGAAATCAAGAAATTTGCTGTTTGCGGTTTCAACACCATTTTTATCCTTTGGCCTTGCGACGTCAGGCTGTGCCAGTTCAAGCATGGAGGAGTGGATAACAACTATTCCATGCGGAGGGGCTCAATACACAGTGACTTCTTATTGCAAGGCGTCAGGTGATACGTTTGAGCTCAATACGTGTCGGCCGGGTCAACAACTTGCCACCGGGAAAATGTCGATTGAAATTCCTTCTTCGTCACGTACGGTGAAGCATCCATCGCTTTTTGCCACCCATTGGCAGTGTGTAACGACCCCCACGGGCTCATATCTGTTGCTTGATTTCTCGTCAGGCACAGGCCGTACTGCCAAAGATGAATCCGTCGAGTTCTACGACGACCAGCTCCGTCGAGTCTCAGACCAAGCAATCATTCGCAGTATCAACAAGCATTCGGACAACGCGACCCAAGGCTATGTGAAATCGATCTACCCAGGGGAAGGCAACTGACGTGGCAACGATCTACGAATTCCTGCGTACTCAGAGGGGGAAAGCTTACAACGACAAGCAGATTGAAAGCCATTCGTGGCTTGTACTGAGCCCATATATTGAGAAGCAACCCAATGAAATTGCAGGCCAGTCGCGTGTTTGGGGAGACATTTCTGCCGGCAACCAGGCGTTGGTTATCGATCTCATCATTGAAATCTGCACACGCCACAAGCTTGCGTATAGAGAAATAGCCTTTGTATTGTTGATGGTCCGGGTAGAGTCTGGGTTTAATCCCGACGCGGCAGCTGGCACTACATCCGCAGCAGGCCTTGCGCAGTACACAAAGGCCACAGTGACCGAGGCGCGCAAACCCCACCTGTCAAAACATTTTCTGGGGTTTGAGCTGGATCTCACAGGCAAGAATGTTTTTGATGCGGAGCGAGGTGCGTATGGCGCCCTGCTGTCCTATTTGCTTTGCAAGCAAAGAGCCGCCAAATATTTCCCGGAGGCAATCGAGGAGAATATTTACCTCTTCCATCATGAAGGCTGGTACCTGAATCCAACAGGTAAAGATGCCGATGCCAACATAGTTGCCGTTCGCAAGATCATCAAGGCAGACATTCTTGGGCGGCTCGATGAGGCAGAGAAACTACTTCAGCAAAAGACAAAGGTGCAGTTCACACTCAATACGGCGGACAACAAGCCGTATGTGAATCAACCCTTTACGGTCGTGCTGCCAGTCCACAAAGGCGGGCAACAGCCTGCAGCGGTTCAACATCTGCATGCGGTGAAGGTGGTGACCGGTGTCACTGACGGACAAGGTCGCACCCCCACCTTTGAGGTGGCTGGACTTTCTGAAGTCGTGTTTTCCATCCTGAACGTCAACTATAAAAAATTGCTCCACTTGTTTCCAGGGAGAGGGACGGGGCAAATTACTTCATACAAAGTTGGCAAAGGTGATTCGCTGTCTTCCATTGCCAAATCGCACAAGACGACAGTTGATGCACTCGCCAAGGCCAATCGCATCAAAGATGTCAACCAACTCAGCTTGGGCCAAGTGTTGCGAATTCCAAGCTCTAGCGGTGGCTCTACTCCGGCATATTGGTGGCGTCGCCCAGAGATGGACTGGCTGGCTTCAGTCATCGCGTCTCATATTGGCGCAGAGGGCCTGGAGGACACCTCCGCCGTGATCGAGCACAAGCGTAGCCATGTGGCGCTTCCAACGGGCAACAAGGCGCATGACAGCGCGGTCCCGCACAACAACATCATGATTGCGGGAGGCAAGAACGAAGCGCAGCTTGCTTCGGCCAAGCGCAGCCAGAAGACTCCGCATGTAACCAATGAGGCACAGAGCGCTAAAGCCGTTTTCGTCGAAGGTAAGAGCAAAACAGAAAAGAAGGTCATAGAAGGACTGCTCTACCCTCTGGCGATCAAGGCTACTGCGGACTATCACGCCGACGCTCGGCGATTTGGCTCAAATCGTGCAAGCGGACGAAAGCATGCAGGCATTGACCTCTACGCTCCCTCAGGGACGGTCGTACGCGCAATGTCCGCTGGAAAAGTGCTGCGTGTTTACCCGTTTTACTGCGAGACCTACGCCATCGAAATTGATCACGGCAACTTCGTGGCTCGTTACGGCGAAGTCGACAAGCACAAGTCGAATATTTTCGTGAAGGCAGGTGATCAGGTGCAACGGGGCGAGCAAATCGGCCTGGTTGGACATCTGGTTGGCATCAAGGTTCCCAGCAACATGCTGCACTTGGAAATGTATGCATCTACGGGAGATTCGCCACTGACCGTCAAAGACAATCCACCCTATCAGCGTCGAAAGGATCTGATTGATCCGACTCCGTCGATTGACGTTGCATCAATGGAATAACTACATGCACCTCAGAGCTTCTTTTTGTTTGACGCTTTTAGTCTCGCTGTGGGGCTCAGCCTGCACAACCGCGACGGCTGCTGAGCCCAATATTGCACCTCTTGCATCGGCTACAACTGCTGTTGCGCCAGTTGTTCAAAGCTGGCAGACGCTTGTGACATCGCTGGCACTTCATCCTGAAGTATTGACTCAAAACTGGGCTGGTGTGCGCCGAGTATTGCCAGCGGGTTGCTTTCAAAACGCGGGCAGCCGTGATCTCAATTGCCCACCCTTGGAGGGTGTTGTCCGTGTATCAGTGGACCCTGGCCCTGCTGGCATGATCGACGTCGTTCTCAAAGCCCCCGCAGATTGCGATCAAATCTATGCCTTGATGAGTCGTCATCTTGGCAAAGGTGCATTGGAGAACAACGACAAGTGCAGCGCGGAGTGGAGCCTGAAACGCTGGGTCAAGCGAGCCAGCGCAAATCTTTCTAAAGGACGGAAAGACCCCTCGCAGCTGTACTTGCAATTTGCCGTAGAACAAGGACCATGATCTGAGGCTGAAGATCGAAAACCCGCAAGCGGAGAGCCGTCAACACAATCAACTGCTGGTCGGGGACTTGGCTGCATTGGCTTATCGCCAATCACGGGTGCAGGTTGATCGCCGATCTGTGGCGTATCGGCCTTTTTACGGACCGGAAGATCGCTTGCGCATCAACCAGTGGCAAGGCATTCGGGCCAACTCACGCACGGCGCTGGATGCGTGGGAGCAGTTTGCCCTCGGGCACTTTGAGCAGGTGGTGCCCCTCCCAGACGAGGCCGTCAGGTTCTTTGATGACTATGTGCATGACTCATTTGCATCGTTTTACCTGGCTGGAGAGACCTCTGAATACGACAAGCGCAAGCGCGTACAAGAGATCATGCGGAAAGATCCTGACGATCTGAATGCCTTCGAAACACGCGTGCGAAGCCTGACCTTGCGCGCGCATGCTGCGTTGGAGAAGCGGGGCCGGGGGGAGTCGTTGACGACGGAAGAGGCTCGACTGGCCGATGAGGCGCAATACGGAACGCCGTACCCCGTGATGAAGGACGCGGATGCGGGCGATCTGATCTGCGGCATCGACAAGCTGGCCGTTCGGACGCAAACGGCTACGCGCCGAGAAGGTGGTGGCTACATCCTGCGGCGGGGCTACTACCCGCACAGCGGCTTCTTCATCCGTCGCAGCATCCATGAAGACGAATTGATGACGCAGCCTAATGAGGATGGTGTGGCGGTGAATTACGTCTGGAGCGATAACCTGGCCGTCGATGTGCCGCGAGCCATGGTCAAACAGACCGCGATGGCCGCGGCCGCGTCGCGTCAGGACGCCCCTGAATTGATCTCTTGATCAGGCTTGTTGTCCCCCTCCGCCATCACCCCATACCACCTCGCTCAGGCTGCGCTGCATGAGCACTGCGCCGTGGCGCACCGATAGCAGCGCTTGTCCTTGCGTGCGCAGGACCTCGTAGTCGGTGTCGGCGGACAGCACGACGAAGTTGGCCGGGCGCCCCGCGGCCAGACCGTAGCCTGAGCCCAGGTGCATGGTGCGTGCGCTGTGTTCGGTCACGAAGTCGAGGCTGCGTTGCAGGTCGTCGTAGCCCAGCATGTGGCAGATGTGCAGGCCCGCGTCCAGGATGCGCAGGATGTTGCCATTGCCCAAGGGGTACCACGGGTCGACGATGGAGTCTTGCGCGAAGCACACATTCAGCCCGGCCCGGTCGAGCTCGGGCACGCGTGTCAGGCCCCGTCGCTTGGGATAGGTGTCGAATCGGCCCTGGAGATGGATGCTTTCGGTGGGGCAGCAGATGAAGCTCAGGTCTGCCTGCTTGAGCAGGCGGAACAGCTTGGAGCAGTAGGCGTTGTCATACGAGCCCATCGCGGTTGTGTGGCTGGCCGTGACCTGGGCACCCATGCCACGCACGCGGGTGGCTTCGGCCAGCACCTCCAGAAAGCGCGAGGCCGGGTCATCTGTTTCGTCGCAATGCACGTCGACCAGGCGGTCGTGGCGTTCGGCCAAGTCCATCAGAAAGTGAATGGACGACACGCCCTGGTCCCGCGTGTTTTCGAAGTGCGGAATGCCGCCGACCACGTCGACGCCCATGGCCACGGCCTCGGTCATCAAGGCGCGGCCATTCGCAAATGACTCGATGCCTTCTTGGGGGAAGGCGACGACCTGCAGGTCCACCCACGGGCGGGCCTCGTCGCGCACTTCGAGCATGGCACGCAGGGTGCCCAAGCCCGGTTCCGTCACATCGACATGGGTGCGGACGTGTTGAATGCCGTGGGTGGCAAGCATGCGGATGGCGCGGTGCGCGCGCGATTTGGTGTCTTCGTGGGTCACCAGGGCTTTGCGCTCGGACCAGCGCTCGATGCCTTCGAACAGGGTGCCACTGAGGTTCCACGCCGGCTCGCCAGCCGTCAGGGCCGCATCCAGGTGGATGTGCGGCTCGACCAGGGGCGGGATCACCAGGCGCGACTGCGCATCCAGCCCGTCTAGTCCGGGGGCGCATGTGTCGGGTTGCGGGGTGATGGCGGTGAAGACGCCGTTGCACCAGTGCAGGGTGAAGAGACCGGTTTGGTGGCGCAGTCGGGCATTGACGATGTGGTTCATGTCATGACTCCTGGTGATGTAGGCAAGGCATGCAAACGCCATGCCGCGTGGGGGCATCGCGTCATGCTCTGCATGTCAGCTTGACACAGAGTAAGCTGCGCTTCATTCAAGGAGAGCCGAGTCATGTTGCAAGGTGTGGTCCGGGCCCAGGCCCGAGGTGCTTGGGGTGTGCGTCAGTGGGGCGCGGCATGCGTGCTTGCGATGGCGTCGTGGGGTGTGCATGCGGCGGACAATGCGGCGTGTCCGTCTTTGCTGGACAAGACCTTCCCGCGCCTGCAGGATGAAAAGCCGCAGTCCTTGTGTCAGTACGCTGGCAAGGTGGTGCTAGTGGTCAACACGGCCAGCTATTGCGGCTTCACCGGGCAATACAAGGGACTGGAAGACCTGTATGCCCGCTACAAGGAGCAGGGTTTGGTGGTGCTGGGTTTCCCATCCAATGACTTTGGCCAGCAAGAGCCGGGCTCCAGCAAAGAGATTGCGGATTTTTGCGCCAACACGTTTGGCGTGAAGTTCCCGATGTTTGCCAAGAGCCACGTGACGGGCAAAGAGGCCAATCCGCTGTTCGCGGAGTTGACCAAGGTGTCGGGCACTCGCCCAAAGTGGAACTTCTACAAGTACCTGATTGCCCGTGATGGCAAGTCCGTCGAGGCGTACAACAGCCTGACCGGGCCAGACAGCAGCAACTTGATTGCAGACATTGAGAAGGCGCTGGCGGCGAAGTGATGCTCGGTGCGAATCGGCAAAAAAAAGCCTCACCGGGTGGTGAGGCTTTGCAAACCCTGAGTTGTTGTGCCGTTGTTCTGGTTCGCTCCCTTGATCTGACTTTTCGTGTGATGACAGCACTTGAGTCGGACTGTAATGAGTTTTGTGCAGAGCAGCATCCCCCTCTGGAGGGTGCGTTCCGGGTAAACCGCCTGTTCGCGGGGCGGTAATGACGTGCAATCCGACACGCGGAAGGCTTCCGTGTGAGGGCCGTCTATCAAGTGCGCTCCGGGCAAGACGAAGAAGTGGTCATCATGGGTTGACGTCTGGCATGTGGACCCCCACATCTGGAGCAAGCCCGACGACCGAGGAGTCTTTGTCCATGCACATGCTTTACAACTCTGACAGTTACGCTGTTGTCGAGATCGAAATGCCGACGACCGGTCTGCAGGCTGTGCATGATTCGCACGCCAGCCTCACCCGGGGTGGCTTTGAGATCGTGGACAAATTTGCGCGCAAGGAAATCTTCATCGAAGGGGCTCTGGCAGAGACTTTCAAGGAGGGGGTAGAGGCCTTGATCGAGAGCGCGCCCAGCATTGAAGAATTCGACGCCTATCTGGAGCGTTATGCCGGCATGGCCCAGCAGCCAGTGATCGTGCATTGACGGTAGATCATGAGTAGCGTCTGGATCGGGCTGCTGGCAGTGGGCGCATTGCTGGTGGGGGCGGCTGGTGCCTGGATTTGGCACCGGCGGTACAAGCCGCGAGCCAGTGAGACCACACAGCACCGTGCGGAGGTGGCGGCCGATGAGGCCGCGCGTGCGGTCACGCATGATCCGTTGACGGGCTTGGCCACGCGTTTGTTGCTGGAAGATCGATTGGCCGCCGCCGCCATGCGTGCGGACATCCGTGAGCAGCACATGGCACTGCTGTATGTCGATCTGGATGGATTCAAGGCCATCAACGATTCCATGGGGTACCGACGCGGCGATGAGCTGTTGTCCGAAGTCGGGCGCCGCTTGCTGTGCATCGGCCGGTCCACCGATGTCGTGGCACGCCTGGGGGCCGACGAGTTTTTGATGCTGCTGGATGGTGACCCGGATGCGTCGTCGTCTGCGCTGGTGGCCGATCGGGTTCGTCAGAGTTTGCAGGAGCCGTATCACGTCGGTGGCCGAGAGGTTCACTTGTCATGCTCGATCGGCATCGTGCTGTATCCGGACCATGGGCCCCGTGCGCGCTTGATTGCGCGGGCGGATGCGGCCATGTTGGCGGCCAAGCGCGCGGGCGGCAACATGCATTGCTTCTATGAGCGTCGCATGGAGGCCGATCAGGATGTGGCCATTGAGTTGCAACGCGATTTGCGGCGTGCGATCGAGACCAACCAGGGCTTGATGCTGCACTATCAGCCCAAGATCGACACGGTCAGCCAACAGGTGACGGGGGCCGAAGCCTTGCTGCGATGGCAGCACCCGACGCGTGGCATGGTCAGCCCGGTGGAGTTCATTCCGATTGCTGAACGCTTTGGCCTGATCGGTGCATTGGGGGCCTGGGTGATTGATGAGGCGTGTGGACAAATCAAGACCTGGCGCGGCATGGGCTTGAGCATGCGGGTGGCCATCAACCTGTCGATGCATCAGTTGCGGCAGTCGGATCTGGTCGAAAAAGTCGCTGAGGCGTTGCGACGACATCAGGTGCCGCCGGATCTGATCACGTTCGAAATCACCGAGTCGGCCGCGATGGAGGATGCGCAAGCCTCCATGCGGCTTTTTGAGCAGTTGGCCCAAATTGGCGTGTCCTTATCGATTGATGACTTTGGTACGGGCTATTCCAGCTTGAGCCATTTGCGCAAGCTGCCGGCCACGCAACTCAAGATCGATCGCAGCTTTGTGCAGGATCTTGGGGGCGAGGAAGACGCCCGGGCCATCGTCAAGGCGGTGATCAAACTGGCGCACGCCTTGGGGCTGGAGGTGGTGGCCGAAGGCGTGGAAACGCGCGACCAGCAAGACATCCTGACCGACTTCGGGTGCGATCAGTTGCAGGGCTATTTATATGCCCGACCCATGCCCGCCAAGCATCTCCAGTTGTGGGCCCTGGGGGATGACAAGAACACGGCACACCCGTCTTTCCGCGATTCCTTGTTCAATCAGGATGGGGAAGCGGATGCTTCCGGCAACGAGCATCCGCCTTATCACTAGGGGGTCGGGAGGTGTCGTCCTGCGCAGCGGCCTGACGACTCTCTAAAATAGCGGCATGAACACGTCAGCTTCCCCCATCGCGCCGGTCGAGCGCCGCCCCTACACCCGTGCCGCACAGCTGCCTGAGATCATGCGTCAGCGCATCGTGGTGCTGGATGGCGCCATGGGCACCATGATCCAGCGTTACAAGCTGACCGAAGCCGATTACCGCGGTGCCCGCTTCGCCGAGCACGCGACCGACCTCAAGGGCAACAATGAGTTGCTGCAGCTGACCAAGCCCGACGTCATCCGCGAGATCCATGAGCAGTATCTGGCGGCGGGGGCCGACCTGATCGAAACCAACACCTTCGGGGCGACCACGGTGGCGCAGGATGATTACCACCTGCCCGAGCTGGCCTATGAGATGAACGTGGCCGCCGCCAAACTGGCGCGGGCCTGCTGCGACAAGTACAGCACGCCCGACAAGCCCCGCTTTGTGGCCGGCGCCATTGGCCCAACCCCGAAAACCGCGAGCATCAGCCCGGACGTGAACGACCCCGGCGCACGCAACGTCGATTTCGACACGCTGCGCGCGGCGTATTACGAGCAAGCCAAGGCCTTGATGGAGGGTGGCTGTGACGTCTTCCTGGTCGAAACGATTTTCGACACCCTCAATGCCAAGGCGGCCATCTTCGCCATCGACGAGCTGTTCGAGGACACCGGTGAGCGTCTGCCCATCATCATCTCGGGCACGGTGACGGACGCCTCGGGGCGCATCCTGTCGGGGCAGACGGTCGGGGCGTTCTGGAATTCGGTGCGCCATGCGCATCCGCTGGCGATTGGCCTGAACTGCGCTTTGGGCGCCACCTTGATGCGGCCCTACATCGAGGAGTTGTCCAAGATCGCGGGCGATACCTTCATCAGCTGCTATCCCAATGCTGGTTTGCCCAATCCCATGAGCGACACCGGGTTTGACGAGACACCCGAGATCACAGGCGGGCTGGTGGAAGAGTTTGCCAAGGCAGGCTTCCTCAACATCGCCGGGGGCTGCTGCGGGACCACCCCGGATCACATCGCGGCGATTGCCCAGCGCGTGAGCGCCTGGAAGCCACGCTGCCTGCATGGCGGCACCACGGGCTTCCTCAGCGGTCTGGCTGCCTGATTGGGTCTGGCGTGTGGCTCAGTGGCGCTCGTGATGGCGCCGCAGGGCATTGAGGGCCTCGACCACCGCATGGGTGGCACTCATGAAGGCCGAGCCCCCATCGAGCATGCGCATGGCTTTGTCCTTGTCCCCGCGGTTGACCACTTCGGCCACGGCCCCGGCGGCCAGGTGAAACTCGCGGTGGCGTGCCACCAGGTTGGTGAAATCGGGGGCATTGCTCCAGCGTTGACCGCCTGGGCCGTGCACCCACTTGCCCACTGCGCAGCAGTCGTCGCGTGAGATCGCTGCGGCATCGAGTTGATCGCCGCTGCTGATGGCATTGCGCAAGGTCGTCTTCCATTTGCCATGGGCCGCAATGGCAGCGCGGAAGTCGAGGTTTTCTTCTGCCGTGATGCGGGCTTGCGCTTGCTTGCGCAGGTCCACCGCATCGGCCTCAGCCAAGGTGGCGTCCTCGGTGTGCAAGCGCAGCAGACCCAGGATCTTGCCGGCATGACCCACTTGGTTTTGCAGGTTTTCGGTGGAGGCGGCAATCTCTTCCACCATGGCCGCATTTTGCTGGGTGATGCGGTCCATGTTGCTGACGGAGTCGCTGATCATGGCCACACCGCGCTGCTGTTCTGTGGCGGTGTTGGCCAGTTCGCGCAACAAGGTGGTGACCTGCTCCACCGATTGCAGCGCCTCGGCCATGCGTTGTGTGGCGGTTTGCGTTTCGTTGTTGCCAGCAGCCACCCGCTCGACTGACTCGCCGATCAACTGACGGATTTCCCGCGCAGCGTCGGTGGTGCGTTGCGCCAGCGACCGCACTTCGGTGGCCACCACGGCAAAGCCCCGACCAGCATCGCCTGCTCGGGCAGCTTCGACGGCGGCGTTGAGCGCGAGGATGTTGGTCTGGAAGGCCACGCCTTCAATCACATGGATGATGTCGCCCACCCGCTGGGAGGACTGGTTGATTTCACTCATGGCTTGCGACACGCGCTGGACCGAGTCCTGACTGCGTTGCGCTTGTGCAGACATGTCGGCGGCCAGTTGAGCGGCCTGGCTGACCGATTCAGCCGCTTGGCTGGCGGTGCCATTGATTTCCTCGGTGGTGGACGCCGTTTGCTCCAGGCTGTTGGCTTGAACCTCGGTCCGCGCAGACAGATCGAGGTTGCCGGAGGTGATCTCCTGGATGGCGCCACGCAGGTTGTTGATCTCCATGGTGGTGTCGGCGATCACGGCACGGATGTTGACGCTGAGTTGTCTCAGGGACATCTGCAGTCGGCCCAGTAGCCCGTCTCCCGATGTGTCGACTTCGGTGCTCAGATCGCCAGCGGCCATGATGTCCAGATGGTCGCGCAGACTCAGATACGGGCGAAGGATCATCACGCGGCAGCCCCATGTGGCTGCCAGGCACAGCGCGGTGGCAGCAGCGGCCAGCCAGGGCAGCGGCAAGACGGTGCTCAGGCCGACGATGGTGGCGACCGTGGCCAATTGCAGCAGCGTGGACGGGCCGTGCCAGACCTGCTCCAGTGTGCCTCGCAAGCGGTGGGCGAGCCCCTTGTTCTGGACGCGGCCTTGGTACAGCGTGATGCGGCTGCGTCCCTGTTCTGCGTCGGCGTTGAGCTTGGCGTAAAGCGCTTCGGCGGCGGAGATTTCGTCTCGTGTCGGACAGTTGCGGACCGAGAGATAGCCTTGAATCTCGCCGGTGCCATTGCGGCGGATGGGGATGCTGCTGGCCTTGACCCAGTAGTGATCGCCATTCTTGCGACGGTTCTTGACGATGCCCACCCAAGGGCGCCCTGATTGGATGGTCTCCCACAGATCCCGAAAGGCTTCAGCAGGCATGTCTGGGTGGCGCACGACGTTGTGTGGCTGCCCTTGGAGTTCATCCATCGTGTAGCCACTGACCTTGATGAACGCCGCATTGCAGTAGGTGATGCGGCCTTTCAAGTCAGTGACGGACACCAGCGAGTAATCGTCTGAGAAGGTGAATTCCTTCTGGGTGACGGGCGTATTCAGACGCATGAGAACTCTCCGAATCATGCTGACGGCCTCGCATCCACTGCAATGCGGAAACGCCGGTCAGAGTTCGGAATATCGGTCTCACCCCTTGAATCTTGAGTCGTTGATGTGGTTTATTGATTTGTGATTGAGAAAAGATTGACGGAACTGATGTGAGTTAAAAAAACAAGGCGTGTTCACGCGCGCTCGTGGTGGCGCCGCAAGGTATCCAGCGCTTCCACAACCGCACTGGTGGCCTTCATGAAGGGCGATCCGTTTTGCAGCAAGCGCAAGGCTTCCGTGCGGTGGCCTCCGTTGACTGCCTCGGCCACTTCGCCCGCGCGTGCATGGAACTCCCGATGCCGCTGCACCAGATTGACGAAATCCGGCCTCGTGCCCCACTCGTGACCACCCGGACCATGCACCCATTTGCCCACGGTGCAGCAGTCATCCCGTGAAATGGTGGCAGCATCCAGCTGTTCACCGCTGTCAATGGCGTTGCGCAGCGTGGTTTTCCACTTGCTGTGTGCCGCGATGGCCGCACGGAAGTCCAGATGGGTGCTGTCACTCAGCCGCAGCTGAGCCTGCTTGCGCAGGTCCACGGCATCGACATCCGCCAAGGTCCCGTCATCAGGGCGCAGACGCATCAAGCCCAGCACCTTGCCGGCGTGTGCGATCTGGTTTTGAAGATCGGTGGTGGATGCGGCGATTTCTTCCACCATCGCTGCATTTTGTTGCGTGATGCGGTCCATGTCGTGCACGGACTCGCTGATGGAGGCCACACCCCGCTGTTGCTCGCTGGCCGTTTCAGCCAATTCGCGCAGCAAGGAGGCCACTTGTTCGACCGATTGCAGCGCCTCGGCCATGCGTTCGGTAGCAGTGTTGGTCTCCGCATTGCCGGCGGCCACGCGTTCGCCAGACTCGCCAATCAGCTGCCGAATTTCGCGCGCGGCTTCGGTGGTGCGCTGGGCCAATGAGCGGACCTCGGTTGCGACCACCGCAAAACCGCGGCCGGCTTCGCCCGCGCGTGCTGCTTCAACAGCGGCGTTGAGCGCGAGGATGTTGGTCTGGAATGCCACCCCCTCAATGACATGAATGATGTCGCCCACCCGTTGCGAGGACTGGTTGATGTCGTTCATGGCGGTGGACACCCGCTGCACCGAGTCCTGGCTCCGCTGAGCCTGTGCCGCCATATCGGATGCGAGCCGGGCGGCCTGACTGACGGAATCCGCTGCCTGGCTGGCCGATTGATGAATCTGGGAGGTGGTTGAGGCGGTCTGCTCGAGGCTGTTCGCCTGGATTTCGGTGCGAGACGACAGGTCCAGGTTGCCGGACGTGATTTCCTGAATGGCGCCGCGGAGGTTGTTGATCTCCATGTTGGTGTCAGCCGTCACCGCCCGAATGTTGGCGTGCAACTGGTTCAACGACATTTGCAAGCGGCCGAGCAAACCCTCTCCGGACGTGTCCACCTCGGTGCTCAGGTCGCCAGAGGCCATGGTGTCCAGGTGGTCGCGCAGGCTGAGAAAGGGCTTCAGGATCAGGACGCGGCTGAACCATGCCACCGCCAGGCACAGTGCCAACCCCATGGGAACCAACCATGCCAGCGGGACAGCCGTGCTCAGGACCATCAAGGCGCATGTGACCACCAACTGGACGAGTGTGGACGGGCCATGCCAGATGTGTTCCAGCGGCCGGGTCAGTCTGGCCAGCCAGCCATGCTTCACCACGCGACCTTGGTGCAGGGTGATCCCGCCGGCGCCGCGTTCTGCCTGCGCATTCAGCACGGCATACAACTGCTCCGCCCCTTGGATTTCTGCACGTGTCGGCGGGTTGCGCACCGACAGATAGCCCACGGTGGTGCCCGTCTGGTTCTGGCGAATGGGTATGGCGTTGGCTTTGACCCAGTAATAGTCGCCATTTTTGCGGCGGTTCTTGACGACGCCCACCCATGGGCGGCCGGACTCCAAGGTCGCCCACATGTCACGGAAAGCCTCGGCGGGCATGTCCGGATGACGGATCAGGTTGTGCGGCTGACCCAGAAGCTCATCAAGTGAGTAACCGCTTACTCTCACGAAAGCGGCGTTGCCATATGTGATGCGGCCCTTCAAGTCGGTCACGGAGACCAGGGAGAAGGACTCGGAGACGAGATATTCCTGATTGCTGACGGGCGTGTTCAGGCGCATGGTGACCCTCAGAAAAACCGAGTTGGCGTTGAACCGATCAGCGCCAGGGTGGTTTTCGGAAAATCGGCAGTTGCGCCTTAACCTTGAGCGTTAAACCTGATGCCGGTTAATTTCAGCCCGCGTACGGGTCGGCAAAGCCCAGCTTGGCCATGATTTCGCGCTCGCGCTGCTCCATGGCCTGGGCCTCATCTTCTTCGATGTGATCCCAGCCCTGTGCATGCAACGCGCCATGCACCAGCATGTGGGCGTAGTGTGCGATCAGGTCCTTGTTTTGCTCCTGGGCTTCGCGCTCGATCACGGGGGCACACAGGATCAGGTCGGCCATGACGACGGGTTCGTGCGCGTAATCGAAGGTCAGCACATTGGTGGCGTAGTCCTTTTGCCGATAGTCGCGATTGAGGGCCTGGCCTTCCTCGGCATCGACGATGCGCACGGCGAGTTCTGCATCGTTTTCCAGTGCGGCCTTCAGCCAGCGGGCCACTTTGTGGCGGGGCAGTTGGTCGCGGTGGCGCTTGTCTGCAAATTGCAGGCTCAGGGTCAGGTCGATGCTCATGGGGCGGACGATTCGTCGGAGTCGGGGCGCGCCGAAGCACGCGTGTTGCGGGAGGGGCGGCTGGCGCGCGGGACCTCGGTCGGGGCCGGCGGTGCGGGGGGCAAGCCCTCGTGGCCTTGGGCGGCCTGGGCCGCGTCATACGCTTCCACGATGCGGGCCACCAGAGGATGGCGCACCACGTCGGCGGCGGTGAAGCGGGTGAATGACACGCCTTTCACCCGTTTGAGGATGCGCTCGGCCTCGATCAGACCACTGCGTGCGCCGCGCGGCAAGTCAATCTGGCTGACGTCGCCGGTGACCACCGCCCGCGAGCCAAAGCCGATGCGGGTGAGGAACATCTTCATTTGCTCGGGCGTGGTGTTCTGGGCCTCGTCCAGGATGATGAAGGCGTGGTTCAGCGTGCGACCGCGCATGAAGGCCAGCGGGGCGATTTCGATGAGCCCCTTCTCGAAGGCCTTGGTCACCCTGTCAAAACCCATGAGGTCGTACAGCGCGTCGTACAGCGGGCGCAGATAGGGGTCGACCTTTTGGGTCAGGTCTCCGGGCAGGAAGCCCAGGCGCTCGCCCGCCTCGACCGCCGGACGGGTCAGGATGATGCGTTGCACCGCACTGCGCTCCAGCGCATCGACCGCGCAGGCCACGGCCAGGAAGGTCTTGCCGGTGCCGGCGGGGCCAATGCCAAAGCTCAGGTCATGCGACAGGATTTGGCGCAGGTAGTGAACCTGATTGGGCGTGCGGCCTTGCAGATCGGCGCGGCGTGTGTGCAGGGTGGGGCCGTCCGGGTCGGCGCCGGCATCGTGTGGTGCTGGCTCGTTGGTGTCGGATGGGGCCTTGCCTTGTTGGGCGCGCTGCTGGGCGGCCAGGCTGGACGTGATGGCCAGTTGCACCATCTCCGGACTGATCGCGCGATCGCTGCGGGCGTAGAGCGCCTCCAGCAACTCGACCACGCGCTGCGGCACGCCTTTGGCGCCTTCAATGCGGAATTGCTCGCCCCGGCGCGTCATGGTCACCCCGAAGGCGGCCTCGATGGTTCGCAGATGCTCGTCCAGCGGCCCGCACAGACGGGCGAGTCGGGAGTTATCCGGAGGAGAAAAGCTGTGGCGCAGTTGCATGGAGGTCCGATATGGGGTAATCGATATAAATTGTCGCTTGCCCTGCGCGTCAGCGGGTGACATCTATTGAGAAAATGACGACATGAATCTGGCGCGGGCATTACATGCGTCAGGACAAATGGGGTACGGAGTCGTCTTTGAGCATGCTGGGTCACGCGTGGCAATCCTGGGCCCGCTTTTTTAGCCAGGAGTGGGTCTCCGAAGGAGAGGGCGGCGTGGAAGCGACGGCGACGGAGCCTGCCCCCACCCCCTCGCGTCGTCGAGTCTGGCTCGTTGCATTGGCCGGCTTGCTGTTGGCCGCGCTGGCAGGTTGGGGTTTGCTGGTTCTCAACAGCGAGGCGGTGCGTCGCAGTCACCCGGCGGTGGCGGTCTTGCTGGATTCGCCCGTGAAGACCTTGTCTCAGCCTTGGGTGGTCGAGAGCCCATCGGCGCAGTTTCCCCTCAATGTGCCCGCTCGCGTCATCGCGCTGCCCGATGAGTGGTCCATCAATCACCCGGGCTACCAAGGCTCGGTCTGGTATCGCTTTCGATTTGATCCCAGTGCATCGGCTGCCCCCGATGAGTTACAGGCCCTCTATGTCGAGCGCGCCTGCTCGAATGTGGAAGTGTTTCTGAACGGGCAGTTGCTGTACCGCGGCGGGCGCATGAAGCTGCCCTATGCCCGCAACTGTTTCCGCTCGCACACCATTCCTTTGCCGGCGGCCTTGCTCAATGCTTCGGGCAACCTGGTCGACATCCGGGTGGTGGGCTATCCGATCGACGAGGTCACGGCCCGCCAGCGTGCGGGGGGGCTGGCTGCAGTGCGTGTGGGGCCCCTGCCCCATATCCGCCAGCTGGAAGCCGAGCAGGAGTTCTGGAGCTCTACCTTGTCGCAGGTGCTGGGTGGCATTCTGGCGGTGCTGGGCGTGTTTGCCTTGGGGATGGCGTGGGTGCGCCGCCTCGACTATCTGGTCTATTTCGGCTTGCTGACCATTGGCTGGGCCTTGATGACGGGGCGCTTCTGGCTGGGGGACTTGCCCATGCCGAATGCCACCAGCGAGATGCTGATGGCCTTGCTGTTTGCGCCGATGGCGGCCTTTGCGGTCAAGTTCTTGCTGAGCTATGCGGGGGCCCGCATCCAGAACGTGATCAGCGAGGCGTGGATGCGCCGCATCAATGCGGCCCTGTGGGCGCAGTGCGTGTTGCTGCCCATGAGCCTGCTGCTGGCGGGCACGCATCGCCTGTTTGCGGGGTCGCGCATCTGGTACTTGCTGTTTGCGGTCGAGGTGTTTTTCTCGGTGGTTTTCTTCTTGTGGCTGGCCGGCAAGAAGCGACGCCCGGAGTTCTGGTTGATGTGCGGGGCGCTGGGCATCGTCACCACGGTGATGGGCATCGAACTGGCCTACCAATATGGGTTGATCCGCCTGTGGGGCATCCATGTGACGCACTTCGTGATGCCGCTGCTGTATGCCTCGGTGGCCGTTCGCTTGATCCAGGTCTATGCCAAGGCCTTGCGGACCGCAGAGGGGGCGCGTGCGCAGTTGGAGCGCCGGGTCACCGAGATCAGCGATGAAATCGAGCGCAACTTCAGTCAGATTGCCGAGCTGCGTGCCGAGCAAGTGGCCGAGAAGGAGCGCAAGCGCATTGCTTCCGACCTGCATGACGACCTGGGCGCCAAGCTGCTGACCATTGTGCACACGGCCGACAACGACCGCATCTCGACGCTGGCGCGCGAAGCGCTGGAAGAAATGCGCCTGTCGGTGCGGGGTCTGACCGGGCGTGCCATGGTGCTGTCCGATGCGCTGGCCGACTGGCGTGCCGAGGTGGTGTCCCGCCTGCGTCAGGCCGGCATCGAGTGCGAGTGGCGCAACCCCAATGACATCATTGAGGAGCCGCTGTCGTCGCGCACCTATGTGCAGACCACGCGCATCCTGCGCGAGGCCGTGAGCAATGTGATCAAGCACAGCGAGGCGTCGCACGTCATCATTTCGGCCGAGGTGCATCTGGATCTGCACGACTTCGTGCTCGTCATCCAAGACAACGGCAAAGGCATCCCGATGGAGCTGGATGGCCGCCTGGATCGGGGGCACGGCATGACCAGCATGAAGCACCGTGCCAAACAGCTCAACGGGCAGTGTCTGGTGGAGTCGGGGCCAGGATTTGGCACCGTCATCCGACTGACCTTGCCGCTTGAAATCGCGACCATGCAACAGGCCCTGACCGGGGGAGGCTTGCCGTCTCCCGGCACTGCTAGCATGATCAACCAGAATCGCGCATTCTGAGGTGCGCACGAACAATGAGAAGTGAGGCTTAGAACACCATGAAACAAATCCTTTTGCTTGAAGACCTGCCCGAAATCCGTGCCTGGCTCAAGACCCTGGCTTTGCAGGTGTTTCCTGGTGCACACATCAGTGAAGCCTCGCGCGTGCACGATGCGCTGGAACTGGTCAATGCCGTGCGCTTTGACGTGGCCTTGTGCGATCTGGGCCTGCCCGATGGCTCGGGCGTGGAAGTCGTGCAAGCCTTGCGCGAAAAGCAGCCCGAAGTGCAGTCGGTCGTGGTGACCATCCACGAAGATGACGACCACCTCTTCCCCGCCTTGCAAGCGGGCGCGTTTGGCTACCTTCTCAAGGAACAACCCCGCGAGCAACTGGCCGAGCAACTGCACCGCATCAGCCAGGGTGAGCCCCCGCTGTCGCCCTCGATTGCGCGCCGCGTGATCCAGTACTTCACAGCGCAGGCCCGCATGAAGCCCGCCATGGCCGAGCCCGACAACGTCACGCCGCACGTGCAACTGACCGAGCGCGAGAACGAAGTGCTGCTGCGCGTGGCCAAGGGTTTCACGCTGCCCGAAATCGGTCAGCAGCTGAACCTGTCGCGTCACACCATTGCCGACTACGTCAAGCAGATCTATCGCAAGCTCAACGTGTCGTCGCGTGCCGAGGCCGCGCTGGAGGCGCAGCGTCTGGGCCTGTTCCGCCGCTAAACTGGCGGCATGATTGCCCGCCTGACCGGGGAGCTGGCTGCCAAGGCCCCTCCCTATGTGCTGGTCGACGTCCACGGCGTCGGCTACGAAGTCCAGGTGCCCATGAGCACCTTCTACAACCTCCCCGAACTGGGTGCCAAGGTCACCTTGCTCACCCAGTTCATCGTGCGTGAGGACGCGCAACTGCTGTTCGGTTTCCTGACCGCCGGCGAGCGCGAGTCCTTCCGCGAGCTGATCAAGATCAGCGGGGTGGGGCCACGCATTGCGCTGGCGCTGCTGTCTGGCCTCAATACCGAAGAGCTGGCACAGGCCGTGTCGGCGCAGGATGCCAGCCGCCTGGTCAAGGTGCCGGGGGTGGGCAAGAAAACCGCCGAGCGTTTGCTGCTGGAGCTCAAAGGCAAGCTCGCGCCGGTGCTGTCGGCGCCGGGATTCTCGGTGGCCAATGACGCGCAGGGGGACATCCTGCAAGCGTTGGTGGCCCTGGGCTATTCCGACAAGGAAGCCCAGGCGGCGCTCAAGGCCTTGCCGGCCGATGTGTCGGTGAGCGATGGCATCAAGCTGGCACTGAAGTCGCTGGCCCGCTGACAGCGGCCACGCGCTCTCGGTATCATCGTCGGCATCATGAAACGCACTGTCGTGAGGCGCTTAGCCGGCGCCGTTCTGGCCTGCGCTGCCGCGAGCGTGCAGGCCCACAAGCCTGATGTCATCCCGGCGCATGCGGCGGGCCGTCCCTTGTCTGCCTCGTCGTTTTGCGAGGTGATGACGCGTCGCTTGCCCAATGTGTCGCGGGCCGTGTGCGCACGCGCCCAACTGCAGGCCATGCCTGTTCGCTCTGTGAGCGGCAACCAGTTGGTGCAACGTGATGTGGTGTCACCCCATGCGCGCTTGCGCGTGCTGGTGGTGGGGGGCATTCATGGTGACGAGTTGTCGTCCACGGCGCTGGTGCTGCACTGGATTGGCGCAGCGATGGAAACGCCGTCCAACATTCACTGGCGTTTTGTGCCGCTGATGAATCCCGACGGCATGCTGCAAAGCCGGCCTTCACGGACCAACGCACGGGGCGTGGATCTCAATCGCAACTTTCCGACGCCCAATTGGGACAAGGAAGCACCCATGTACTGGAAAGAGCGCACGCGCAGCGATCCGCGACGCTTCCCGGGTGGCAAGCCCTTGTCCGAGCCCGAATCCAAGTGGCTGCATGACGAGATGGAGCGCTGGAAGCCTGACTTGATCGTGTCGGTGCATGCGCCCTATGGTGTGCTCGATTTTGACGGGCCGACGGTGCCGCCCAAGCGACTGGGTCGCCTCTATCTGGACCAGGTCGGCATCTTTCCCGGCAGTCTGGGCAATTACGGCGGCGTGTACAAGAAGGTGCCGGTGGTGACCATCGAGTTGCCCAATGCCCTGCGCACGCCGCAAGACGCGGAGATCCGCCAGATGTGGCTGGATCTCCTGCGCTGGACGGCTGACCGACTGGGCGCCGACTGATCTGGGCCGTCCGCGCGAGGGCTGTCAGGGGCGAGGGGGTGCGGCCTGCGTGCTGGGCATGTGTGCCAGGATGCCCAGCAAGCGCTGAATCTGCAGCGGTTTGACCAGATAGTGGTTGAAGCCGGTTTGCAGGGCGCGGGCAATGTGCTCGGGCAGGGCGTCGGCGCTCAGGGCAATCAGTGGCAGGGTTTTGAAATCGGCCTGCGCCCGCAGTCGGCGGCACAGATCCAGTCCGCTGCCATCGGGCAGGTTGATGTCGACCAGCGCCACATCCGGGCGAATGCTTTCAATGCTGGCGAGCCCTTCGCCGGCCGTTTCGGCCGAGTACAGGCGCACCTGCGGATAGGCCGCAAACATGGCTTCGACCAGACTGCGGTTGAGCGCGTTGTCTTCGATGTGCACCACCCGCAGGGGGGGCAGCATGATGGCCGGTTCGGCCCCGCGGGCATAGGTGGATCGCAAGGCGCCAGGCCCCTCGGCCAGCGGCAGTCTCAGCGTGAACACGCTGCCATGACCCAAGGTGCTGCTGACGTCGATGCGGCCATGCATCAGTTCAGCCAGACGCTGAGAGACGGCCAGACCCAGGCCATTGCCGTGGGCGCGCCCCGATGGTGAATCCAATCGCGCAAACGGCTGGAAGATGCGGCTCAGGTCGTCTTGCTCGATGCCAAAGCCCTGATCCTTGACCTCGATGATGGCCACGCGTTCGTCGGGGGCGGCCTTGGCCTGCATCCAGACCGTGGCACCGGGTGGGCTGTACTTGATGGCATTGCTCATCAAGTTCATCAGGATGGAGCGGGTGTGCTGGGCATCGGCCCAGACCGGCGGACACTGGCTGTCGACCACCACCGTGACGTCCTGAGACTGGTCTTCCAGTGCCGCCCGCACTTCGCGCAGCAACACGGTCAGCTCGACGCGTTGCGGTCGGATGCCCAGTGGCTTGTCTTCGAGGCGGGCATATTCCAGTGACTGGTCGAGCAGGTTGAGCAGTTGCTGCCCCGCGGCATGGATGTGGCCAACCTGACGGCGCTGCAAGTCGGGCAGTTCGTCGTCGCGGCTCATGTCGAGCAGTTGCGTGAACCCCAGGATGGCATTGAGCGACGAGCGCATGTTGTGACTCATGCGCGAAAGGAACTCGGCCTTGGTGGCCAGCGCCACTTCCAACTCCAGGCGCTTGGCGTGTTCGGCATCGGCACGCCGACGGTCGCTGATGTCGGTCAGCACTTCGATGTAGCGGTTGACCTGTCCGTCCGGGCCATGAATGGGCTGCACCGATCGGGTCACCCAGAACGGTTCACCGTCTTTGCGGTGGTGGCACACCTCCAGCTTTTCGATGCTGCTGCCTTGGGCCACGGCTTGGTTGATGCGGGTGATGGTGGCGTCGTCGGTGTGTGGGCCGCTCAGCAGTTCTTCGGGCAGCAGGCCATGGCACTCGGTCAAGGTGAAGCCGGTCAGGCGGGTGAAGGCGGGGTTGATCCAGGTGATGCAGCGGTGCGCATCGCAAATCAGGATGGCGTCGGTGACGCGATCCGCCACCAGCGCCAGTTCCTGGTTGGTGCCTTGTGCGCGCTGCAGGGCGATCTGAACCTGTCGCAGGATCTGGCCTTGCTGCTCGAAGGCGTCCTGACGCTGTCGCACTTCTTCAAGCAGTCGCTCGGGGTCGTCCGCCACGGATTCGGAAATGCCCGCAGGCAGGGATCGGCGTGATGCGGTCGTCTTGCGCGCCGTATCCGGCGGCACCACGGAGGTGAGTTCAGGCATGTCGGTCTCCTCGTTGTTCTGGGGTGAGGTGATGCAACGTCCCGCGCACGTGGTGGGCACGAGCGCGCTGACGACCGATCCTGCTTGGTTTCAGCGCCGGGAGTCCGAGTGTAGGCACTTCACCGGCACTTGACCATGCGGCAGACCCTGAGGGTGAAGGGGTTGCCCGTGTGTCGGCGCACGGGTCCCTTGCCTTGATCAGGTGCCGGGCTTGAGTTCGACGGTGTCGATCAGTCGCTCAGGCCCGCGACGCAGGCCGCCGCCGTCATAGTGGGTGACGTTCTGGCGCTCAAAGAATTGGACGGTGATGCCGTTCGCGTGGGCCTCGCTCATGGCTTGGCGGGCAGCCTGGATCAAGGTGTCACGGTCAGCCAGATCGGTCACCTCGTACACCACGAGCGTGGGCTTCTTGCCCGCGCCAGGGTGGGCGTACAACACCTTGCCGTGTCCTGTCTTGTCGGCCTCCGCGTGGGGCGGGAAGTGTCCGTAGGCCGTCGTCACGTCCTGAGCCACCTGGTTGGCCACATCCGCATCCGAGAAGTCGGGGATGTGGAACGCGGTCCAGAACAGAAACGAAAGAACGCAGGCACCCACCAGGGCGACTGCGCGAATGGCCATTTTGATCATGGTGGGCGGGGACGGCTAGGAAAGCTTTCAGCATAACCCGCTCAGCTTTCATATTCCTTTTACTCGGGATCAGGCATGCTGTGTCCATGAGCACCTTGCATGACCTTCAGGCTGCCGCCCGACAGACCTTGGTGTCGGTGGCCACACAGCCGATTGCCCAAGGACTGTCGAGCCTGCAGGCCTCGGCACAAGGATTGACGTCAGCCGAAGCACGAAGTCGCTTGGCACGAATCGGGCCCAATGTGGTGGTGGCTGATGCCCGGGTGGGTTTGCTGCGACAGTTGGCGCAGCGCATCGTGAATCCGCTGAACATCCTGCTGCTGGCGCTGGCGCTGGTCTCGGTGTTGACAGGTAATGTCGAGTCGGCCGTCATCATCACCCTGATGGTGGTGCTCAGCCTCACACTGGCGCTGGTGCAGGAGCGACGCTCAGGGCGGGCCGCGGAGGCCTTGCGGGCCATGGTGCACACCACGGCCACGGCGCTGCGCCCGGATGCCGGGGCAGATGCTCAGGCGGCGGGCGGGCAGGAAGTGCCCATGGAGGCGCTGGTGCCGGGTGATGTCGTGCGCCTGTCGGTGGGCGACCTGATTCCGGCCGATGTGCGCCTGCTGTCGGCTCGGGACTTCTTCGTCAACGAGTCGGCGCTGACGGGCGAGTCCATCCCGGTTGAGAAAACAGCCGAGGTGGCCGCATCGCAAACAGAGCTGCTGGCGCTGCGCAATGTGTGCTTCATGGGGACCCATGTGGCCAGTGGTGCCGCCACCGCGGTGGTGGTAAACACCGGGGCGCGTGCCATTTTTGGTGGCATCGCCCAGGCCATGGCGGGCGAGCACGTGCAGACCAGCTTTCAGATGGGCATCAACCGCTTCATCTGGCTGATGCTGCGCTTCATGGCAGTGATGGTGCCGCTGGTGTTCCTGATCAACGGGCTCACCAAAAGGGACTGGCTGGAGGCCTTGCTTTTCGCCTGTGCCGTGGCCGTTGGCCTGACGCCCGAGATGTTGCCCATGCTGGTCACGATGAACCTGGCCAAGGGTGCATTGACCATGTCGCGCAAGAAGGTCATCGTCAAACGCCTGGATGCCATCCAGAACTTCGGGGCCATGGACGTGCTGTGTACCGACAAGACGGGCACGCTCACCCAGGACCGTATCATTCTGGAAAAGTACATTGACCTGGATGGGCAGCCCAGCGAGCGGGTGCTGGAGTTGGCCTACCTCAACAGCTATTACCAGTCCGGCCTGCGCAACATGCTGGACGTGGCCGTGCTCAAGTACGTGGCGGTGCACGAGCGCCTGCATGCCGAAGGCGAGTACCAGAAGGTCGATGAGTTGCCGTTTGACTTTCAGCGCCGCCGGATGTCTGTGGTGGTGGCGCGAGGGGGTGAGCGCCTGCTGATCTGCAAGGGCGCCGTGGAAGAAGTGTTCAGCGTGTGCCGGGACGGCATCGTGGGAGGGCAGTCAGTGGCGCTGGATGACAGCCACCTGGCTGCGCTGCAGGCCGAAGCCCATCGTCTCAACGAAGATGGTTTTCGGGTGCTGGCTATAGCCTGCCGCCCCATGACGGCCGATACCCACACCATGTCTGTGGCCGATGAGTCGGGTCTGACCCTGCTGGGCTATGTCGCGTTTCTGGATCCGCCGAAAGAGTCCGCGCAACCCGCCTTGGCGGCGCTGAAGCGCCATGGCGTGGCCGTCAAGATCCTGACCGGTGACAACGAGGTGGTGACGCGCAAGGTGTGCCGGGAAGTGGGGCTGCACGTCGAGCGGGTGCTGCTGGGACACGAGGTCGAGGCCCTGAGCGACATCGCCTTGCAGGAAGCCGTGGGCGACACGCAGGTGTTTGCCAAGCTCTCGCCCGATCAGAAGGCGCGGGTCATTGCTGCCTTGCGCGCGTGCGGGCATGTGGTCGGCTACATGGGCGATGGCATCAACGATGGCCCGGCACTCAAGGCAGCCGATGTGGGCATTTCGGTCGACACGGCGGTGGACATTGCCAAGGAGTCAGCCGACATCATCTTGTTGGAAAAGAGCCTGCTTGTGCTGGACGACGGGGTGATGGAAGGCCGCAAGGTGTTTGCCAACCTGCTGAAGTACATCCGCATGGGGGCGAGCTCCAACTTCGGCAACATGTTCAGTGTGCTGGGGGCGAGCGCCTGGTTGCCGTTTCTGCCCATGGCGCCCATTCAAGTGCTGACCAACAACCTGCTGTATGACTTGTCACAGTCGGCCATTCCGACGGATCGAGTCGACTTGGAGGAGTTGCGCGGGCCCCGGCGGTGGGACATCGGGCACATCGCGCACTTCATGGTGTGGGTGGGGCCCGTCAGTTCGGTGTTTGACTACGTGGTCTTTTTGCTGATGTTCTATGTTTTCCAGGCGCAAACGCCTGAGCAGGCGGCTTTGTTCCATACCGGGTGGTTTGTGGAGTCCCTGCTGTCGCAGACCCTGGTGATCCACATCATTCGCACCGGGCGTTTGCCGTTCGTGCGCAGCCGGGCCAGCCGGCCCTTGCTGTGGACCACCCTGGCCGTGTGCGGGGTGGGGCTGAGCCTGCCATATTCGCCCTTGGCCCCGGCCTTGGGCTTGGTGGCGTTGCCAATGGCGTACTGGCCTTGCCTGGGGCTCATCTTGGTGAGCTACCTGGGCGCCACCTTCGCCATGAACACCTGGTTTCGGCGGCGTTTCAGTTTATGAGTTGGCGGCCTGACGCAGTTGCTGCAGGCGTGTCAGCAGGGCCTCGTCATCGACCTCGACAGTGTGGGCAGCGCCGCCGTAGATGCAGCCATCGTTGCCATCCAGTGTGAGGATCTCTCCCTCCTGAAAGGTACGCTCGCCCAGTTGGACGGTGCGGGCGCCTTCGTCGATGTGCAGGGCCGCACACCCGACCAGACACACTTTGCCCATCTGGCGTGCCACCACGGCGGCGTGTGAGGTGCGGGCGCCGCGTGCGGTGAGCAGGCCTTGGGCGTGTTCGAGTGCGGCCATGTCGCAGGTTTCGGCATCTCGGCGGACCAGGATGACGGCGGCGCCACTGGCGTGGCGGGCCTGCGCCCGTGCCGCGTCCAGTGCAATTTCGCCTGTGGCCACGCCATTGCAGGCCGTGGCGCCTTGACCCAAGGGTGTGAGGGGCTCCCCGCCGATGGCCACCACGCGGACTTGCCGCAGATCGGCCGCCTGCAGGGTGGCTGTGCGCTGTCGCGCCTCGTCCTGGTTGATGAGGCCTTCGGTCCACAGGTCCAGCGCAATGCGGGCTGCAGCTTGCGGGGTGCGCTTGCCGTGACGGGTCTGCAGCATGTACAGCTGGCCGTCTTGCACGGTGAACTCGAAGTCCTGCATGTCGCCCAGCGTGCGTTCCAGTTGCGCAGTCGCGGTGCACAGGGCATCCCAGGTGGCGGGCAGGACCGTGGCCAGTTCATCGTGGCCATGGGCGCTGCGGCGGCCGGACACCACGTCTTCGCCTTGCGCGTTGAACAGAAAGTCGACCCAAAGGCGGGGCTCGCCCGTGGCCGGATCGCGTGTGAAGCCCACGCCGGCGCCAGAGCGGCCGCCCGCGTTGCCAAACACCATGGCTTGCACGGTCACGGCGGTGCCCAGGTCATCGGGCAGTTCGTGCAGGTGGCGGTAGGCCACGGCTTTCTCGGATTGCCACGAGGCCAGCACGGCCCCGATGGCATCGGCGAGTTGCTGGGTGGGGTCCTGTGGAAATGGCTGGCCGTGTGCGCGGGCATAGGTGGCCAGATAGCGGCGGGTGAGTTCGCGCAGCTCGGTGAAGTCCAGGTCGCGCTCGTCGCGGCCGGCCGCGAGGTCGTGCAGGTCTTGCTCGAACAGGGCCGCATCCAGACCGGCCACCACTTCGCCATAGGTGGCGATCAGACGTCGGTAAGCGTCCCAGACCAAGCGCGGGTTGCCTGTTTGCCGGATGAGGCCATGCACCGTGGCATCGCACAGGCCGATGTTGAGCAGCGTTTCCATCATGCCGGGCATGGACACCGGTGCCCCCGAGCGCACCGCCAGCAGCAGGGGGCGGCGGGTGTCGCCGAGCACGGTGCCGCAGCGGGCTTGTAGCGCCTTGAGTCCTGGCATCCAGGTGCTGGCGTGCGTGGCGGAGGCGCGAGACGCCTCACTGTGACAAGCGGCGGTGGGGATCACGAAGGCGGGCGGGACGGTCAACCCCATCTGTGCCATGCGCAACAGGTTCCAGGCCTTGAAGCCCATGGTCTGGGCGCTGGCGGTGGGCGTGGCATCGGCTTGGGTGGCGGGGCTTCCGCAGCCAATCAAGTACAGCGACAGCTCGGGGGTGCTCATGGGCGCACCTCGGCCTGGCTGAGGACCACATCGCGCAGGCTGTAGGCGGCTGTCAGCAAGCGATCCGAAGCCAGCTCCAGCGTGCAGGCCAGGTCGTTGGCCAGCATCAGGCTGGGGGCGTCGTCGATGGCATGCAGCAAGGTGCGACGCGCCTGACGCAGCAGCTCGTCGCACCGCTTTTCGGCATGCAGCACGGCCCAGGTGGTCGACAAGAAGGCGTCGGTGTCGCTCGCATCCGATTCGGCACTCAGGGTGCGGGCCATGGCCAGGGCCTTGATGTGATCCTGCACGGCTTGCAGCACCGTTTGCGCCAGTCGGGTCAGGGCTTGTCGAACCTCGTGGCTCCAGCCTTGCTGATGATGGTCGGCGATCAGGTCCATCATGAAGGCAGCTTCCTCCAGGGCATCGGCCACATCGTCCGAGATGGCCAGCAGGTGGGCCACCGGGCGCCAGTGGGGTTGGCGGGCGGCTTGTTCACGCGCCTGCATCACGAGATGATCGGCATGGCGTTCCCAGACTTTGGCACGCGCGCTGAGTTCCCGGGCGGTGTCGTGCAGGCCGCCATGGCAGTGGGTGAGGGCATCGCTCACACCTTGCGCCAGTGCGTGGCAGTACGCGGCGTGCTCGTCCAGCAGGTCGAACGCCATCGTGCGGCGCTGGGCCTGACGGGCCAGCAGCAGTCGGGTTTCATCGGCCACCAGGGCCACGGGCTGCCCGCGCAGCAAGGCCTGTGTGGCCAGTCGCATCACGTCCAGCAAAAAGGCCTGGGCCGCTGGCTCACCCAGCACCGCATCTAGCCGGTCACCGATGCGGAACGCCCCTTCCAGGGCCTGCATGGCGCCAAACACCAGTTGCTCGCCGCCGGCCTTGAGCCAGGCCATGTGGCCGACCTCGGCATCGGCAGCCGCACGCAACACGGCCAGGGCCCCGGTTTTGCTGACAAAGTTCAGCAGACGTTTGCGGGCGCGGTTCCAGTCAATGAGGAAGACGATGCGGGCACCCAGCTCGGTGAGTGTGTGCTGCAGGTGCGCTTCGTCGGTGCAGTCAAAGGTGGCGGTGCCCACGGTGTAGGCCTCGCCACCATTCAGTTCAGAAGACAGGTGGGATTGCGGCGTGTGCCATTGCGCCCCCAGTGCGCCGAGCAGGCACTGAAAGAAGGTGAAGCGGGAGAGATGCAGGTCGGAATAGGTCAGCGTGACGCGCAGGGCTTCCACCTGGATGACCAGCACATGGGCATCGTTGGTACCGATGTCGTTTTGCACCAGCAGGCGCTCGCCGTCACGGGTGGCGGCGGTGTCCAGCCCGGGGTGGTCAAACTTGAGGGGCGCGGTGCGATGCAGGCCTTGCATGAAGGCTTGCACGCGGGGACGGTCGGTGTCGCTCAGGTGCCAGACGTGTGCCCCGTCGATCTCCTCGCTGGCCAGATCGGCCGCCAGATGGTTGATCTGCTTGTGCAGGTCCATCACCAGGATGTGCAGGCTGTCACCGTGCTGGCGCTGGCCATGGGTGAGGTGACGCAATTGCTCTGGGTCCAGCCGCTCGCCGTGCAAGGCGTCCAGCCAGTCTTGCCACTGGGGCACGCGGGTGGCCAGGTCGGCGGGCACCGCCGGGTCGGCCAGCACCGGGCGGGCCATGGTGACCAGGTCGTCGTGCAGGGCGGCTGCCAGCCGGTCCAGTTCGGGCACCAGCAACACACCGTCGACCAGGCTGGCGCCAGCGGGCAGTTCGTGCAGCCAGGCTTCTTGTTTGAGTCCGGCCGCAGCCAGTTCGTGGTGCAGGTCGGCCACATCGCCATGCGGGTGTTCGGCGTGGTGCGCGGCCATTTGCAGCACCGTCAGGTAGAGCTTGAGCCGATCGTTGGCCGCCAGCGCGGCCTTCACCCATACCGGCATGAGCAGACTCAACTGCCCCATCGATGCCACTGCCTGACTTTTCTGCATGACCTGCTCCGACCAAAGTGCAGCAGTCAGTCTGGCGTGCGTGTGTGACGCATTCGTGGCAAGTCGGATAATGCGAGCCCATGCCCGTCATGCCTGTCATGACCCATTGAGGAGCCTCCCGCATGTTCAAGCACGTTGACGCCTACCCCGGCGACCCCATCCTCACGCTCAATGAGGATTTCCAGAAAGACCCCCGCCAAGGCAAGATCAACCTCAGCATCGGCATCTACTTCGACGAAGAAGGCCGTTTGCCCGTGATGCAGGCCGTCCGCCAAGCGGAGTCGGCCCTGTTGTCCCACATCGGACCCAAGCCCTATCTGCCCATGACCGGCAACCCGGCCTACCGTCAGGCCGTGCAGGAGTTGTTGTTTGGCGCCCAGCATGAAGCCGTGACCAGCGGCCGCATCGCCACCATCCAGACCCTGGGTGGGTCGGGCGGCCTGAAAGTGGGCGCCGACTTCCTCAAGCGCTACTTCCCCAACTCGCAAGTGTGGGTGAGCGACCCCACTTGGGACAACCACAAGGCCATCTTTGAAGGTGCGGGCTTCCAGGTCAACACCTACCCGTATTACGACGCCGCGACCAAGGGCCTGAAGTTCGACGCCATGCTCTCGGCCATCGACAGCCTGCCGGCCCAAAGCATCGTGCTGCTGCACGCCTGCTGCCACAACCCCACGGGTGTGGACCTGAACCAGGCCCAATGGTCGCAGCTGATCGAGGTCATCAAGACGCGCGGCCTGCTGCCCTATCTGGATATTGCGTACCAAGGCTTTGGTGACGGCATCGACGAAGACGCCTTCGCCTTGCGTGCCCTGGCCGATGCCGGCGTGAGCTTCTTCGTGGCGAACTCGTTTTCCAAGAGCTTCTCGCTGTACGGTGAGCGCGTGGGCGGTCTGAGCGTGGTTTGCCCCGACAAGGCTCAGGCTCAGCTCGTCATTGGTCAGCTGATGTCGGCTGTGCGTCGCAACTATTCCAGCCCCCCCACCCACGGCAGCGTGCTGGTGGCCAAGGTGTTGCAGACGCCTGAATTGCGTCAGCAATGGGCCGACGAGCTCACCGCCATGCGCGAGCGCATCAAGATCATGCGTCAGCGTCTGTACGACGGTGTGGTGGCCAAATTGCCGGGCCGCGATGTGCGCTACTTCATCGACCAGCGTGGCATGTTCAGCTACACCGGCGTGAGCCCGGAACAAGCCGGGGCGCTGCGCACCGAGTACGGCGTGTACGTGCTGCGCTCGGGGCGCATGTGCGCCGCCGGGCTGAATGCCAACAACGTGGACCGCGTGGCCGAAGCCTTCGCGGCCGTGCTGGCTCAGGACTGAGCCAGCTTGAACCAGCCCACCGCTTCCGTCAGCTTGCTGGTTTGATCCTGCAGGCTCGCGGCGGCAGCGGCTGATTCTTCCACCAATGCCGCGTTCTGCTGCGTCATGGCATCCAGGTGCGTGACGGCCTGGTTGACGTTGCCGATGTCATTGGCCTGCTCTACCGCGCTGGCTGCGATGCGGGCAATGGTCTGGTCAACCTGCTCCACACTGGTCAGGATGGCACGCATCGATTCACCGGCGTTCTGAACCAGACGGGCACCGGTGTCCACCCGTTCGCCCGATGCGGCGATCAAGGACTTGATCTCGCGTGCGGCTTCGGCGCTGCGACCCGCCAGGGTGCGCACCTCGCTGGCCACCACGGCAAAGCCACGCCCTTGTTCACCTGCTCGCGCCGCTTCCACGGCCGCATTCAGCGCCAGGATGTTGGTCTGGAAAGCAATGCCGTCGATCACGCCGATGATGTCGCCAATCTTGCGTGAGCTGGCCTCGATGTCCTGCATGGTCTGCACCACCTCGCTGACCACCTGGCTGCCTTGCTCGGCGTTTTGACGAGCCGAGGTGGCCAGGGCATTGGCTGTGCGCGAGGCTTCGGTGTTTTCCTGCACCGCTTGCAGCAGCATCCCCACGGACGAATTGGTTTCCTGCAGACGTGCCGCCGTTTGCTCGGTGCGCTGACTCAGGTCATTGCCACCCGCGGCGATTTCCTGGCTGGCCGTGAGCATGCTGTCCACGCTGTTGCGGACCTGACCCACGGTCTGATTCAAGCCATCCGACAAGGTCTTCAGGGCCGACATCAGCTCCCCGATCTCATCGTCCACACGCCATCGAATGGCTTGGCTGATGTCGCCATTGGCCATCGCCAGGGTGTAGTCTCGCGCCTTGCTCAAGCGGGTGGTGATGGACTGACTCATGCTGTGCATGACGAACCACAGCACGGCCGCGGCAATCAGGCATACCGGCACGAAGATGGCCACGCGTTGCATGTACGCCGCTTGCAGGTCTTCCTGGTACACGCCGGAGCCGATCACCCAACCCCAAGCGGGGAAGGCCGCCATGTAGGTCTCCTTGACGGCAGGCTTGCCGGTGCTGGGCTTGACCCAACGGTAGGTGTGGATCCCGCCACCCGGTTGCAGCCCCGCAGCCAGGAGTTCTTTGAAGAGGGGGTTGCCGTCCGCGTCGGTGATGGCCGTCATGTCCTTGCCGTCCAGCTTGGGCTGATCGGCGTGCATGACCATGCGCACGTCTTTGTCCAGAATGAACAGATAGCCGTCTTGCCCCTCGCGCATGTTGCGCAGAATGGCTTTGGCCTGCTCCTGCGCCTGAGGGGGGCTCAGGCGACCGCCGTCCACCTCACCTTTGAGGTAGGTGAGCACCTTGATGCTGCTGTTGACGTGATCGCGAATGTTTTCACGATGGTCCGCCATGCTGAGGCGGTAGAGGTTGAACAGCAAGAAACAAGTGATGGTCATCACCACGGCCGCTGTACCAATCGTGGTGGCACGCAACTTGGCCGCCAGCGATGCTTTGTAAACCCATGACGCCATCCAGGGACTCCGATCCAAACCTATGTCTAGGACTTCATCGGAAACCCTGAGGAAGACTGGAGTCAGGGTTCACCCTCGGTGGGCGTGAATGATGCCAGATTGTTCAATTTTCTGGACCCATTAGCTTGATGGGGCAGAGTTCGATGTTCTCTTCGCCATCGTTGACCCAGATGGTGCCGTCCTGAACCGTCATCTGCAGTTGCATGCTGCGTTGGGCCAGTTTGGCCAGCGCCTGGGATTGCTCGGAGGGGACCTGCCAGACCGTCAGGTTGCTGGCACGGGTCAGCTTGGTGGCAATGCCATCCCACCAGATCGGCGTGCTGTTTTGAAAGGCGAACAGGGTGACGCGGCGGGCGCGACCCGCCGCCTTCATCAGTCGCTTGTCGTCAGGTTGGCCCACTTCCACCCAGTGCAGGATTTCATCCGAGAAGTTCTTGTGCCACAGCGCGGGCTCATCGGGCTCCCACATGTCCTTGGCCAACTCCAGTGTGCCTTCCGAGGTGTCTTCGGGCCAACCCAGCGCCAAAGCCAGCACGCGGATCATCATGCGCTCGTCGGCTTCGGAGGGATGGCGGGCAATGGTCACGCCAATGTCGGCGTACACATTGCGGTCCATGTCGGCCAGATTGATCTGGGCCTTGTAAATGGTGGCTTTCAGGGCCATGGGGGTACTTCTTTCAGAGAGGCAGTGTGTCGAGCCACTGCTGGAGGTCATCAAAGACGGTGCTTTGATCGGGTTCGTTGAAAATCTCGTGGAACATGTGCGCGTAGGCTTTGCTGCGCACCTTGTCGTGCGGCGCAAGTTGGGCAAAGCGCGCGCTGCCGGCAGGGTTGACGCAGCGGTCTGATCCGCCGTAGATCAGCAAGGTGGGCACTTGCCAGTGCGGTGCCTGCGCCATGACATGGCTGCCCCCGGCCAGCATGAAGTTGACCAGGCGGCCGCAGGCGCGGTCGTGCACCAGCGGGTCGTTGACGTAAGCCTTCACCACATTGGGGTCATGGCACACCCACTCGGGCTTCAAGCCGTTCGAAACGGCCAGGGTGGGGGCCAGTTTGCCCACCGAGCCCAGCAAGGCCTTCTGGAAACCATTCAGTCCCAAGTCCAGTGCAGGCGATGAGAGCACCAGTGCATCCACCGACTGGGCCCAATCGGCGTTTGGGGTGGGGGACAAGGTCTCAGACACATAGCGCGCGGCGATCAGCCCACCCATGCTGTGCCCGATGAGCAGCAGCTTTTGCGTTGGGTAAGCGCGTCGGACCTCGGTGAGCACTTGTCCCAGATCGGACAAGAAGGCCGAGTCGGTGGGGAGCAGGCCGCGCCCGCCACCCGACTGCCCATGGCCACGGTGGTCGTAAGACACCACGGGCCAGCCCCAGCGGTTCAGGTACGCGGCAACATGGTTGTAGCGCCCGCTGTGCTCGCCCAAGCCGTGCACGATCACCGCCACGCCCGCCGGCTGTGCTCGGTCTGCCAAAGGCCAGTGACGCAGCACGAGCTTGGTCTTGTCGGTGCTGGCCGTGAGGGAAGAAGGGATGCTGTAAGGCATGGGGTGCGTGCTCAAAGTGCGTCGTGATCAGGGAGGGTCAGGCCGCCTGCAAGGCGCGCCACCAACCCAGACCGGCAGACGTGCCGCCGGGGCCGGACTGCCGGGGCTTGTACTCGCAACCGATCCAGCCTTGCCAATTCAGGGCGGCCAGTTCGGCGAACACGTGAGGGTAATGCAACTCCCCGGCATTCGGCTCCCCTCGATCAGGGACCGCCGCGATTTGCAAGTGCCCCACGCGGCCCGTGGGCAACCACTGCCGCAGTTGCATGGTGAGGTCGCCCTCCATGATCTGGCAGTGGTACAGGTCCATCTGTACTTGAAGGTGGGGCGAGCCAATCGCTTGCACCACGTCGTGGGCCTGCCGTTGTTTGCTCAGCAGGTAGCAGGGCATGTCTCGTGTGTTGATGGGCTCGATCATCAAGGTGCGGCCGGCCTGTGCCGCGCGCTGAGCGGCCCAACTCAGGTTCGACTGATACCGCGTCCATGCCGCAGTTGATGAGGCCGGATCGCTCAAGCCTGCCATCACATGGATGCGAGGGCAGTCCAGTGCCGCAGCCAACTCCAGCGCTTGATCGACGCTGGCGCGAAACTCGTCTTCCCGGCCACTCAGGCAGGCCAAGCCTCGCTCACCTTGTGCCCACGAACCAGGTGCCGCATTGAACAGTACCAACTGCAGCCCGTTGTGGTGCAACCGGTCGCGCACTTCGGTCATGGGGTGCTCGTGCGGGAACAGGCACTCGACGCCTTGGAAGCCATCGTGTGCAGCGGCTTCAAAGCGGTCCAGAAAGGGCAGGTCGGTGTACAGCCACGACAAATTCGCGGCGAACTTCAGGGAAGAGGGCGCAGACATGGGCGCTAGGGTAGCCCAAAAAATAAAACCGGCAGGGAGTGCCTGCCGGTTGGGGGCGGCGCTGCGGACAGCGCCTGCGGGACGTTCGGTTGTTTAGAAGGTTTCCCAGTCGCCATCGTCGGCGGCGCTGGCCATCGACTTGCTGGCCGGTGCATCCAGTGCCGGGGTGTGGCGAGGTGCGGCCGATGCCTTGGGCTTGGCCGCCGTGCTGGGCTCCAGACGTGGCGCGGGCTTGCTGGCGGCGACCTTCGGTGCCGGTGCGGCAGGGGCCTTCGGTGCAGCAGCAGGTTGCTGCATGGGGGTCAAGTGGCTGAAGCTGCTGCTGGCAGTGCTTTGATGCGTCTCGTGACGACCACCGCCCAGCTTGAAGGCAGCGACGGCTTCGGCCAAGCGAACGGCCTGGTCCTTCAGGCTTTCGGCAGCGGCTGCAGATTCTTCCACCAGCGCGGCGTTTTGCTGCGTCATCTGATCCAGTTGCGTCACCGACATGTTGACCTGGCCGATGCCGGTGCTTTGTTCGGTCGATGCGGCGGTGATTTCGCCAATGATGTCCGACACGCGCTGCACGCTGGTCAGAATCTCTTGCATGGAACCGCCGGCATCCTTCACCAGACGAGAACCCGACTCCACCTTTTCGCTGGAGGCGTTGATCAGGGTCTTGATTTCCTTGGCGGCTTGCGCGCTGCGCTGAGCCAGGGTACGCACTTCACCGGCCACCACGGCAAAGCCGCGGCCTTGTTCGCCAGCACGGGCGGCTTCCACCGCGGCGTTCAGCGCCAGGATGTTGGTCTGGAAGGCGATGCCATCGATCACGGTGATGATGTCGGTGATCTTGCGGCTGGCAACGTCGATCTCCGACATATTGGCCACGACCTGCGACACGATCTCTTCACCACGGTGGGCTGCGGTGGCGGCGCCCGAAGCCAGCTGATTGGCCTGGCGAGCGGCGTCTGCACTCTGACGGACGGTGCCGGTCAGTTGTTCCATCGAACTGGCGGTCTGTTGCAGGTTCGATGCCGTGTGCTCGGTCCGCACCGACAGGTCATGGTTGCCGGTGGCAATTTCGGTCGAGGCGGTCGAGATCGAATCGGTGGCCTGGCGGATCACGCTCATGGTGTCACGCAGCTTCAGGGTCATGGTCACCACCGAGGCGCGCAGGGAATCGGTGTCACCCGGCTTGTGGTGCAGGTTCAGGTCCAGATCGCCCTCGGCGATGCGGCTCACCATTTTGCGCAGGAAGTCGGGCTCGTCACCCAGGTCATGCCAGACCGAGTTCACGATGGCGCCCGAGGCCACACCCAGCACGGTCAGCACGATCAAGCCGGTGATCACGATGACCCACAGGTTGGTGCGCACACCGCTGGCAGCCGTGTCTTCGGCCGACTTGATGGCCAGTTCGGCTTCCGACTTGCGTTGGTCCAGCAACTTTTGCAAGGTGCCCAGCGAGCTTTGCATCTTGGACACCAGATCGCCGGGGGGCTGGCTGGTCAGCAAAGCGCGGGTCGCACCGATGGACGCGGTCTGGTAAGCGTCAAACGCTTCGATCAGCTCGCGTGCAATTTGGGTTTTCTCTGGCAGTTTTTCCATGCCGGCCAAGGCATCGTGTGCGGCCGACACCATCACCTGGGTGTCCTTGAGCTTGTCTGCGTCACCTTCGGCCGCAGCGGCTTGCAGGGTCAGGCGCAGTTGTTCGGAGCTGCGATCCACCGTCTGGACAAAACTCGCATGAGGGTTATCCACCTCCTGCAGGTGTGCCAGAACGTTCGATGTGCGATTGCCCACGATGAAACTGACAGCCACGCCGACCATGAATACGGCGGCGGCGCTAGCGGGGAGCATCCAGATTTTTGTACGAAAGTTCATTGTGCCTCCTGGCCCGGTGACTGCCTTGACCTACTAATACAGACTGACCGTTACACGTTGTCGGCATCATCAGATGAAAACTGAAATGCAAATTTGAGAAAACTTGGCGTTTTCGGTCGCAAAACGTGTGAAATGACAGTGTTCCTACAATCTCGGCATGTCCTCCAGTAAAACCGACCAGGCGAAAGAGCCTGTCACTCGCCGCCTGCTGTTCTGGGTTTCCCTTCTGTATTTCTCAGAAGGATTACCCCTGGGGGTGTTTTACGACCTTTTTCCGGTCAACTTAAGACAAGCCGGGGTAAGCCCCTCGGACATTGGGCTGCTGAGTCTGCTGGGCTTGGCCTGGACCGTCAAGTTTCTCTGGGCACCACTGGTAGACGCCTGGCGGGGGCACCGCCTGTGGATCGCCGGGGCCAACTGGGGCATGGCCGTGGTGTTGTCCTTGCTGGCCTGGCAGCCTCAGGCGCTGGCGCAAGGGGCCACCTGGCCCTGGATGCTGCTGGCGGCCTTCACCATGCTGTCCGCCACCAACGACATTGCCACCGACGGCTACACCATCGAAATCCTGAGCAAAGGCCAACTGGGCGTGGCCAATGGCCTGCGCATCGGCTTCTACCGCGTCGGCATGCTGGCGGCAGGCGCCTTGCTGGTGGTGGCGGGGTGGTCGGGCACGCCCGAACTGCCCAACTGGTCGGCCGCGTACGGTCTGGGCGCCGTGTTGATGTTGTTCAACGGCTTGCTGATCTTGAGCGCACCGCCGCAGCCGCCTCGTCCCGTGCGTGACCCCTCGTCCACCTTCAGTGAATGGGCCGTGCTGCGCGAACAGCCGCTGTGGCTGGTGGCCCTGGGCCTGGTCATGCTGGGCTTGCTCTGGCCGGTGCTGGGCCCCTTGGGTAAAACCTTCGGTTGGGCCAGCATTCAGGCCATCAGCGGCACGTGGTGGTTCAAAGGCGCGGTGCCGGTCGGGCTGATGTTTGTGGGGGCCAGCCTGATGGTGCGCGCCGCCCGGGGGCCTCAGGCCCATGCCTTGGTCGAGGGGCCGGTGTTTGGCGCGTGGGTGGAATTGCTCTCGCGCCCCGGCATGCTGGCGGTGCTGCTCTTCATCCTGACCTTCAAGCTGGGTGACGCGGCCATGGGCTTCATGGTCAAACCCTTCTGGGTGGATGCCGGATTCACGCCGGCCCAAATCGGGCTGGTGAGCGTGAATGTGGGCTTGGGCTTGTCGATTGCGGGTGGCTTGGTCGGTGGCTGGTATGTGGACCGCGTGGGCATTTTCAAAGGCCTGTGGGTGCTGGGCATTGCGCAAGCCTTGTCCAACTTGGGCTACACGGCGGCAGCCTGGTATGTCCCGGTGGTGGCGCCTGGCGAGCAAGTGAGCGTTCACTATCAAATGGCGGTGTACACAGCCAGTGGCTTGGAGAGCTTCACCGGGGGCCTGGGTACCGGGGCCTTCATGGCGTTCTTGATGGGCATTACCAGCAAGGCACGCGCCACCACCGAATACGCCATCCTGTCGTCCATTTTTGCGTTTTCGCGGGCCGTGGCCGGTTGGGCGGGCGGTCTGGGCGTGGAGCACATGGGCTACGCGGCCTTCTTTTTCCTCACCTTCTGGCTGTCTTTCCCGTCCTATTTCTTGCTGCCCGCCGTTCGGCGTATGCTCGAGCGCCCTGAGGTGCGTTGATTCATCAACCTTGGTCTTTGCCATCTGAGTTGTCTATGCAAATTCGTCGTCTGTTTTCGCTGAGTACCGTCTCGCTGGCGCTGGTGGCCCAACTGGCTGTGGCGCCGGTCTGGGCGCGTGAAGGGGTGGATGTGCCCCGTCAGCAGTCGGGCTTTACCCGCTTGGTTTCCGCCGAGCAGGTCGAACAAGCGGCGACGGCGCAGTACCAGCAGATGGCCACCGAGGCGCGCAATCAGAACGCCTTGCTGCCCGACAACCACCCTCAGGTGGTGCGTCTGCGCGCCATCGCCAAACGCATCATTCCGTACAGCCTGGAGTGGAATCGACGCGCCAACCAGTGGCAGTGGCAGGTCATGGTGCTCAACAGCAAAGAGCTCAACGCTTTCTGCATGCCGGGGGGCAAGATCGCCTTCTACACCGGTATCCTCGATCAGTTGCAGCTGACCGATGACGAAGCCGCCATGGTCATGGGCCACGAAATTGCCCACGCCTTGCGTGAGCATGCCCGCGAGCGCATGGGCAAGACATCGGCCACCAAACTGGGCGCCAGCCTGATCTCGGGTCTGCTGGGTTTGGGCAGCGTGGGCGACAGTCTGCTGAACATGGGCGGGCAGTTGCTGACCCTGAAGTTCAGCCGCGAGAATGAAACCGAGGCCGATCTGGTCGGCATGGAACTGGCGGCCCGCGCGGGCTACGACCCGCGTGCGGGCATCAGCCTGTGGAAGAAGATGGCTGCCGCCAACAAGGGCGCACCGCCACAGTGGCTGTCCACCCACCCGGCCAGCGACACCCGCATCCAGGACATGGAAGAAGCCCTGCCGCAGGTGATGCCGCTGTACGAGCGAGCTGCCAAACCTGACCGGCGCTACGATGCGCCGAAGAAGACCGGGGCAGCCCACCTGAGCCAGGAACCCCTGGCGTATTGGGGTGTGGCTCAGTAAGCGGGTGTGATCAGAAGCGCTTGGCCACGCTGAGGATCAAGCCCATGCGGTCAATGCGCTTCACATCGCCGTCTTCATTGACGGTTTTGGCGTAATAGCTGTCACGCATCAGCCCGCCCACCACGTCGGCTTCAAACTCGAAGCCCCAGCGGTTGTGGATCACGCCAAATTTGTAGTCCACCGTGTTCAAGAACGAGAAGTTGTTGACGGCGGTGTAGCCAATGTGGGTCAGCACCTTGGTGTTGCTGGCCACGGGAATGCGTGCTTCCAGCTGAATCAGTTGGGACCCACGGCTGTGGTGGGTGCCGCGACCATAGCAGTCCATCGCCTTGGACAGGGTGGCATCGCCTTCGGCCATGGCGGTCATGGCTGCACTGCCGCACACCACCGACGTGTTGTTGCCGCGGAAGTCCTTGCTGGCGACCACCAGGTAGCGACCTTCGATGATGCCGTAGCCAAACTCGAAGATGCCAAAGGTGGTGTCAAAGCGGGTGTTGACCGTGTCGGCTGATTCCAGCGGGTTGCGTGGTGCGTCCTTCACCTTGGCGCGGGGGAAGGCTTCCAGCACCCCACCGACACCAAAGTGCCAGCCTGACGGGTTGCCCCAGCGGTAGCCAATGGCTCCCACTGCGGTGGTGCCGCCGTCAGGAAAACTCTCCTTGGCCACATTGCCCAATTGCAGGAAGCCCACCATGCCGCTTTCGTGCGCCACATTGAACGTCAGCTCCGCACCCGGGCCCAGGTAGGTGTCAGACAGGCCGTTGGTGCGACGGTCGCTCAGCACCTTGGCTTCGATGTCCAAGGCGTACGACGCGATCTGCGGTTCACCGGGTTCGGCTGCAACGGCGATGTGACTCGCCATGGACAGGGTCAGGGCAGCTGCCGCGGCAGCAAGGGGTCGGACGTGGGTCATGGTGGTGCTCCTCTTGGTCGGTAATCGGCAACTCAACGGGGTTTGCAGCCTGCGGGGATGCTGCTGGCGCGGGTCATCTCTTCGGTCTCACCCAGCAACTCCACACCCACGAAAGCGCGCAGCAGCAGGCTGCTCTTCTCGGTGCGAACGGTGGCCTTGTAGTACTTCTTGGTCCGTGGGTCGAAGGCCCAGCCTTCACGCCAGGCTTCGCCATCAAAGCGCTTGAGCTTGGCGATCGTCACACCGCAGGCATCGGCAGGCGTTCCGGCATCCTTGTCCCAAACGATGGTGCCGCACAGAGCCCCGGCCACATCGGTGCAGTCCTTGAACTCGATGATGGCGGCCTTGTCGCCACTGAGCCAAAGCCCCTTGGCCTCTTCGCCTGGCACCGATGCGTGGCTCACAGAGCCCAGTGTGGCCAAAGCCAGCACACCCATGCGCGTGCGCCATTGCAAGTGCTTCATGTCGATCTCCTCGTATGCAGAACAGGGATAGGGCCCACTCAGGCCATGGCCGGGAAAGCGGGCCACCGCGTGCTCAGGCGGCCTTGCTCCAGCACGGCGATGTCCCCAAATTGCTGTAGCACCGCTTCGCTTTGAGTGGGACGGAAAAACACGAAGTCATCCGGCTGCAGGCCTTGCAGGCCCGATCCCACCAGGATCTGCTGGTTGGATGACTTGCCGATCAGGCCGCTGTTGCTCAGTCCTTCCGGCGAGACTGGCTGCGCCAGCCAGTTGCCGCCATAGGTGAACACCGACGCCCGTTGGTTCGGATCCCACCACTGCAAGGCCTGGCTGGCCCACTCGGCACCGTAAGGAGCGGTGAAGTGGTCTGATGCTTTGATGACCGGCGTGGCGATGAACGCGGCGGGCAGCAGGTCATCCAGCAGCGGCGTGTCAAAGTCAGAGGGCTTGACCACGGCCGACCCAACAGCCAGCTCATTGGCTGCGCCAGTTCCGTCATGCAGTCGATAAGTGGGCGAGCCACCTGTATTGAAGGTCAGCGGCTCAATGGGGATCATCAGCCCGCTGCCCAGCATCACATCCAGAGATTCTTTGTAGCGCGCCTTGGCATGGTCGCGTGCGCGCTGGCGGTTGCCGGCGAGCGCGGGCACCTTTTCCGTGTGGGCGTCATAGCCCATCAGGCCCGCCCAGCGCAGCAAGGGCTCTTCCTTGATCTGCTGCGCCATGTGCCGCAAGGTGTCGTCACTGTTCACGCCACCGCGGTGCAGACCCACATCAATCTCGATGTTGACCTGAATGGGGGTGCGCAACTCGTGAGCAAGGTTGCGATACTGGGCCAGTCGCTCAGGTGTGTCGATCAGCCATTGCAGTTGTCGTGCGGGTTCAAAGCCATTGGCCGTGCGTTCGCGGTAATACGCAGCGGCGGCGGCCACGGGCAAAGGCTTGCCCAACAACACGTTCACATGGGGGCGCTCTTTGGTCAGAAGTTGCAGATACGGCAAGCTGAACACCATCTGCCGATTGGTGCCGCACTGCTTACTCAGTTCATCCAGCAATAGCAAGCAGGGAAGGGACTTGTTGACCAGTCGCAGTGCCATGCGGCCACCGATATGGGCCGAAATGCGCTGTGCGTTGGCGCGAACACGATCCAGGTCCAACACCAGCGTCGGGGTGCCAATGCCAGCGTCCTTCAGCACCTTGTTGAGATGGGCAAAGTAGGCCTGGTGAGGCGCTCCGTGCACGCCGGGCCGAACGGCCACCACGCCCGCTGCCACAGTCGCCGCACCGGCCCCGATCAGAAAGTGTCGTCGCGTTGTCGTCGCCATGAGCCGTTACGCCTTGAGAAAGAGCTTGCGCAGGTGCGCGTTGAGCATTTGCCCCTGTGGGTCGAACTGCTGACGCACACGCTGGAAGTCTTGCCAGCGGGGGTACATCGTGGACAACTCTGCGGCCCCCATCAGGTGCAACTTGCCCCAGTGAGGGCGACCCTGGTGCGCGCGGAACAAGGGGTTGATGTCAGACAACAGGTATTGGTAGGGCTCGTCGGCTGATGCATGAACGGCGATCGAGCAAGTCTCGCGCTGATAGAACGGACTCAGCCACGCATCGTCGGCCTTCACGAAGCGGAATTCCAGCGGGAAGTACACCTCGTTGCGCTGCTCCAGCGTGCGGATGACCTGACGCAGGCAGGGAATGCCTTGCTCGCGCGGCATGTGCCATTCCGACTCGTTGAACTTCATGGGGCGCACGGTCGACAGCAAGCGCCATGAACGATGGCGGGCTTCTTCCACCGTGTTGGGGTCGATCAGCTTTTGCGCCACCCACTGACGCACACTGGGGACGCGACCCAGCCAGTCGCGCAGCTTGCGCAAATCGGCCAGCGTCGAGTCATCCAGCGCGGGCGGAATGTGGAAGTCCTGCCCGTTGTAAATGTCATGCGTGATGCCCACCCCATAGCCGGTGAAGGGCAGGTAGTACATCTCGAAGTTGCGATGCTGGCGGGCCAGATCGGTGGCCACGCCCAGCAACGATTCAATGGGCTGGACCCACACGCGCTTGGCCAGGTTGTAGGCCGGCAGCACACGCATCGTCACTTGCGAGATCACGCCCAAGCTGCCCACCGACACGCGTGCCGCGGCCAGCAACTCGCCGGGTGATTTTTCGTTGATCTCCACCACCTCGCCACCGGGCTTGACGATGCGCAGCCCCACCACATCGGCATGGATGGGCGGCAAGGTCATGCCCGTGCCGTGTGTGGCGGTGGAAATGGCGCCCGAGATGGATTGCACATCGATGTCGGGCAGGTTGCGCAGCCCCAGACCGAAGCGATCCAGCTCGCGAGACAGCACGCCGAGGCGCGTCCCGCCGTGGATGGTGGCGGTCATGGCCGTTTTGTCCACCGAGATGACGCCCGACAAGCGATCCAGCGAGATGATGGTGCCCGTGGTGGGAACCAGCGCGGTGAACGAGTGGCCCGAGCCCACGGCGCGGATTTCGCCACGCGCCTTGCGCATCAACTCGATCAGCTCAGCCTCGTTCGCGGGGGTGGACATGGCCGCAGGGTTGGCCTGCTGCAAGCCCGACCAGTTGTGCCAAGTGGGCCGCGTGCCGGTGGCGGGCGCCTCGGCATGGGCTTCGTCTGCCGAGCCGATGAGGCCCAGTGCATGGGCCACAGCCAGGGCAGAGCCGCCTTGCAAGACCTGGCGGCGGGTAGGGTGAGCGTGATCAGTTGCCATGGGATGAGCTCATGAATGCAATGAGGGCTTGCAGATCGTCGTCCGTACAGTCGGCGCACAGGCCCTTGGCCGGCATGCCGTTGAAGCCTTCGCGAGCGTGTTGCAGCAACACCTGCGGACCTTGTTTCAGGCGGGGGCGCCATGCCGGCTCAAAGCCGGCCAGTGGTGCAGCGCTGCGTGTGCCGTGGCAGGTCACACACGAGCGGTCGTAGATGGCGGCCAGGCGTAAATCGGTGGGGCGCGCCTGCTCGGCGCGCTGCAAATCTTCAGCGCTGGGTTCAACGGGCTTGTCCTGACAGCCACCCAACAGGCCGACTGCCAACATGCCACTGAGCACGATTGCTCGAAAGCCACCAAAACGTTTCATTGCAAAACACTGTCAGAAAAAAATACACTGTTATCAGAATATTCTTCCAACTGACGCGGGTTTATTCAGATAAACCCTCGCGCCATAAAGCGCCTGGTCAGTGACACTGGGCGTGCTGAGGAGACTGGGTCGTGACCATGACAACCCGAGACGTGCGCAAGCAGCGTGAAGCTGAACAGCGCCGCAAAGCCATCATCAAAATCGTGCGCAAGCTGATCCGCAAAGGCGGCATCGGCGAAATCTCTCTGCGCAAAGTGGCAGAGATGGCCGGCTATTCAACGACCGTGGTCTATTCGCTGTTTGAAGACAAGGCCATGCTCATCACGCAGGCCATGGACGAAGACCTGCTGGAACTCACGCGGGTGCTGGATGCTGCCGCACGCGCCGAGGCCGACCCCGTGGCGCGCCTGCGGGCAGTGGGCCGGGCCTATGTGAAATTTGGCCTGGCACACCCCGACGAGTACGCCTTCGTGTTCATGCAGCGGCGCCCGCATGCGCCCACCAATCAGGCCCGCGTGCAGCACGGTGATCCGGCGCAAGACCCGTATGCCTTTGCGCGCGTGCTGTTTCAGGACCTGGCGCAGCATGGCCTGGTGTCCAGCCACCCTGATGACATCGACCTGATGACCCAACTGTTTTGGGAAGGTCTGCACGGCATGACCTCTCGCCACTTGGTGATGGGGGCGGATGACGAATGGTTCCCCAGCCTGCCCATGGACCACCACCTGGAGGCCATGATGGATGTGCTTTATCACGGCCTGTCACATCGCTTTGCCCCCAAGGCCAAGCGATGACCTGAGCGCGTTGCGCGCTCAGCCCGTCAACGCAAGAACGGGTTGTATTGGCGCTCTTCGCCCAGCGTGCTTTCGGGGCCGTGGCCGGGGGTGAAGGTCACATCGTCGCCCAAGGCAAACAAGCGTGTCTTGATGGCGTTGATCAGGTCGGCATGGTTGCCGCCCGGAAAGTCGGTGCGGCCAATGCTGCCGGCAAACAGCACATCGCCCACGAATGCGTGGCGCGTGCTGGGCTCGAAAAACACCACATGGCCAGGCGTGTGGCCGGGACAGTGCAGTACTTGCAGCGTGCAGTGGCCAATTTGCACCGAGTCACCCTGTTGCAGCCAGCGGGTGGGCGTGAAAGGCTCGGCTGGTGGAAAGCCAAACATCTTGCTTTGCTGCGGCAGGCCGTCAATCCAGTACTGGTCGCCAGTGTGCGGGCCAATGATGGGCAGGTCCAGTTCACGCGCCAGCGTGCCGGTGCCGCCCGCGTGGTCAATGTGGGCGTGGGTCAGCCACAAGGCCTTGAGCGTCAGTCCGCGCTCTTCCACGGCTTCCAGCAGTCGACCAATGTCGCCACCCGGGTCCACCAAAGCGGCCTCGTTCGTCTCATCACACCAGATGAGCGAGCAATTTTGTTCAAACGGTGTGACGGGGATGGTGAGGCGGTGGAACATGGTGGCGAGATCGAAATGATGCGGCGAGGTTTCGGTCCGCAGCAGAGATCATGCGCGGATCTGAAACGGATGCGCCGAGCGTAGCATTTTCGGGCGTGGTGACGCAGCGGGGCGCAAAAAGCAGGATGGCGGCTTTGCTGCGGTAGCTGCCCGTGATTCATCCAGATCGAACTTACGCTGACTGCCTCTATGCAGTCATTGAGTTTGACGTAGCTACGCAATTCACCTCCTCGGCCTCACAAAGCGATAGCCAATCCCTGCCTCAGTCAACAGATGCTGAGGCTTGGATGGATCAAGTTCGACCTTCTTGCGTAAATTGGCCATGTGCACTCTGACATAGTGCATGTCTTCGTCATGCCCTGGCCCCCAGACTGCTTTCAGCAGTTGATGATGTGTGACAACTCGATCTGGCTGCTTGGTGAGGTGGGTCAGCAACTTGTACTCGATGGGTGTCAGATGAATCGGCTCACCTTTTCGCTCGACAAGTCGGTTGAGCAGGTTCAAACGGATCTCACCAAACCGGATTTCCGTTTCTCCTGAGGGGGTCTGATGAAGATGACGCCTGAACTGAGCCCTCATGCGGGCCATCAATTCACCCGCACCAAAAGGTTTGACCAGGTAGTCGTCGGCGCCAGCATCCAGCGCCAGGATCTTGTCGCCCTCACTGCTTCTGGCAGACAGCACCACGATGGGTACGGGTGACCAAGTCCTGATCTCTCGGATCAGTTCCACGCCATCCCCATCCGGCAACCCCAGGTCCAGCACGATCACGTCTGGGCGCCGGGTGCCAGCTTCGATCAATGCGCGTTTTGCAGAATCAGCTTCGAAGACCTCGCAACCTTCCGACTCCAGCGTGAGGCGAACAAATCGACGGATATCGACCTCGTCTTCGACGATCAGAACTCGAGCGTGGATGTCACCCATGGAGATGCCCTGCATTCGCTTGTGTCAACAATTCGCTGCCGTCATCGGAGGGCGGCAGCCCCTGAGGCAGGGTAATGGTGAAGCGTGCGCCGCCTTCTTCGCGATTGGTTCCGGTGATCGCACCGCCATGGGCCTGCACGATTGCCCGACAGATAGCCAGGCCCAGGCCCACACCGGGGGTGGCACTCTCTTTGTTGCCTCGCTCGAATTTCTCGAAGATGGACGCCTCTTTGCCCGGTGGCAAGCCCGGGCCGCCATCCTCGACGTTGATCACGACCTGGCCACTCTCGACTCGCGCCCTGATCCCGACCGGCGTACCTTCTGGTGTGTACTTGGCTGCATTCTCCAGCAAGTTCACGAGAACACGCTCAAACAGCACCGCATCGAGGTGCAGCAATGGCAAGTTGCCGGCCAGATCTACGCTAACAGGCCTTTGGCCAAGCTGTGCGTCGCACAGAGCTAAAGCACTCCCCACAACCTCTTCCAGTGGCAGCCACTGCCTGTTCAGTTGAACAGCCCCGGCCTCAAGGCGAGCCATGTCCAGCAAGTTACTCACCAAGGCGCTCATGCGCACAGCAGATTGCCGGATCGCCCGGCCGATCAGCATTTGCTGTTCTGTTGGCGCCGGGGTGGTCAGCTCCAGCGTATCCGCCAGCCCGACCAAGGACGCCAGGGGGGTTCTCAAATCATGCGAAATGGCCGACAGCAATGAATTACGCAAGCGTTCAGATTCGATCTGAACGGTGCTGGCTTGCGCCACTTCTATGTAGTGAATACGTTCCAGGGAGATCGCCAACAAGGACGCACAAGTCTCCAGCAGTTGCCTCTGTTCCGGACTGGGCAAACGGTCTTTGACGGGCTCGATGATCAGGACACCTCGTGTCCGCATGATGGCCTTGAGCGGCACCACCATGCAAGGGCTTGCAGGCAGGGTATCCGTGCCTCTGCCTGCCAGGGTACTTCTGTCAAATGACCATTGGGCGATGCCCATGTCCACGGATGCCGTACCTCCGGAAATCTCGTGTAGATGCCCTGCATCGTCAGCCACCAGCAAGGTGGCAGGCACACCAAACTCGGCGCTGACGAATCGTTGCCCCAGCTCGGCCACCTGCTCCGGTAGGAGCGCTGAAGCCAGGTCCTTGGACATGGCATACAGGCTCCGCACGCGATGCTCTCTTTGCGTGGCAGCCTCAGCCTGGACTTTCAGGCCTGCCGTGAGTTGCCCAATGGCCAGCGCTACTGACAACATCACGGCAAACGTCACGAGGTACTGCACATCACTGACGGCAAACGAAAATCGCGGCGGCACAAAGAAGAAATCGAACAGCCCTACCCCCATGAACGCGGCCAGGACGGCTGGACCTCGCCCGAAACGCAGTCCCACGCCCACCACGACCAACAGAAAGATCATGACGATGTTGGACAACTCCAGCACAGACACCAAGGGGGTTGCCAGCAAGGCTGCGGCAATACAGGCCACGCCTGCTGCGGCGTAGCCGGGCCAGACGGCACTGGAAGGCGCCGAGTCCGGGGGCACCGATGATGCCGCCTCGCGAGAACCCCGGGGCAAGGAAACCTGCAGCACATCCAGGTCATCGGCCACGACCGCGACCTGATCGGCGAGCGCCTTGCGCCAGGGCAGGCGTCGTTCATGCCTGCCCATGACCAGACGGGACAAGTTGTGCTCCCGCGCATAGCGCACCAGTGCGGAGGCCGCATTTGGCGCAGACAAGGTGGCAATCGTGCCGCCCAGTTGTTCGGCCAATTGAAGTACCTTGAACGTGGCCTGCTGCACAGATCGGGCTTGCCTCAATTGGGAGGGCGTTTCAACGTGCACGGCATGCCACTGAACACCCAACTGCCCCGCCAACCTGGCGCAGCTTCGAATGATCTTCTCGCCACCATCACCCGGGCCGATGCACGCCAATAGCGCCTCGCGGTTTGGCCAGACTGCTTGAACCGAAGCAACCCGTCGATAAGCCTGCACTTCCCCATCTACACGATCGGCTGTGCGCCGCAAGGCCAGCTCACGCAGCGCAAGCAAATTGCCTTTCCTGAAAAAGCTGCCGGCAGCCCGCTCAGCCTGTTCCGGCAGGTAGACCTTGCCTGCTTTCAATCGCTCCAGCAGTTCATCGGGCGGCAGGTCCACCACCACAACCTCGTGTGCCTGGTCGAACAGGCGGTCAGGGACGGTTTCCCACACCTGGATGCCGGTGATACCGCTGACGATGTCGTTGAGGCTCTCCAGATGCTGGACGTTCATCGTCGTCCACACGTCAATGCCTGCAGCCAGCAACTCCTCTACATCCTGCCAGCGCTTGGGATGACGGGAGCCTGGCGCATTGCTGTGTGCCAGTTCATCCAGAAGTACCAGTGCATTCTCGTGTTCAGCGCCAAATGCCAGTGCGGCGTCGATGTCAAATTCGGTGAGCACCTTGCCCTTGTAGGGCACTTGTTTCAGTGCCAGACGGGGCAGCCCCGCCGCCATGGTTTCGGTGTCGGCTCGCCCATGCGTTTCAACCAAACCCACGATCAAAGGCGTGCCTTGCGCCAAAGCCGCTTTGGCGGACAAGAGCATGGCAAATGTTTTGCCCACACCCGCTGATGCGCCGAAGAAGATCTTCAACTGACCGCGTTGAGCCTTGACCTCGTCCTCGATGACGCGTCGGAGTAAGGTGTCAGGGTCCGGACGATCTGAATACGCTGCCATGGTGGTGTGCATGTGACGATAAGGCCACATCCATGTTAGGCGGCCACGCATCAAGATGACCGTAAGACTGGTGCTGCAGACATTAAGAAAATATAAAGATTTGGCGGAAGCACATGCCCCCAACCGTGCTGTTGCTGGCATTCTTTGCGGGTGTGCCCAGGGTTTGCGCTTGGATTGGCGGGCTGACCCGAGAAGATTTCCAGCGCGAAGACTCACCGAGTGCACGCGTAACTGACCATCGGCACCCTGGGTAGGCCGGCCGCCCAGTGCTGGTAGACGCGCCGGGCGAAGCGATGAACCTCAGGCAACGCCTGTGGCATCGCGGACAAGATGCATTGAGCCGACTGCACGGCAGGCCCTTTGGCTGAAGCCAGCTCGGACGCGCTTTGCGCACACCAAGTCTGAATGATGTCTTGTGTCACCTCGAAATGGCACTGAAACGCAAGATGCTTCCCAAGCCGAAACGCCTTGTTGATGCAATAAGGGCCAAACAGCAGGCGATCGGCGCGCGCAGGTATGCCAAAGGTGTCGTAGTGCCAATTGAAGGCAGGCACGAGATCAGCACCAAACAACTCCTTGGCAAACGGTGTGGTTCGCAATGTGCTCCAACCAATATTGGGCCAGGCATTGCGCCTAACCGGGGCGCCAAGCGTTTTGGCCATCAACTGGGCGCCGAAGCAATGCCCCAGCAAGGGCACATCGGCCTCCAGCGCAGACAGACACAGCAGCACCTCTCTGTTAATCCAGCGAAGAGGCTCGTTCACGCTGTGCTGGCTACCCAGGAACACAACGCCACTGTAGTCCTTGGCATGGATGGGCACATCGTCACCTTCGTCTGGCATGAAGGTCACAGTCGGAATATGCTGCTCGGTCAGATAGTCCAGAAGCCGGCCTGGTCCTTGCGTTCGTTCATGCTGGATAAGGGCCACGGGTCTCATATGAGCGTCTGCACACCAGTTTGCAGGCGTGCCTTGGTTGCGATGAATGCAATCTAGAAGGCCTACCGCCAAGGCGGTGTCCAGATTTCTCGCTTCGCTGTCAAGTTCGTGTCAAGACAGGTCGGCAAGGTGATGGCCTTGATGTTTCCTTGATGTCAGCCATTGAAAACTTGGCCACTTCTTGATGCGCCTATTTCTACGATGGCTTCATTCATCGTTAGGAGGCGTCCATGGATGTCGTTTTTATTGCGCTGAGCGCCGGCTTCTTGCTGATTCTTGTCGGCATGGCCAAGGGCTGCGCCCTCTTGGGAGGAGCTTCGAAATGAGCTGGCTCTATGTACTTTGCGGGGTGATCTCGGTGGGCCTGCTGGTCTACCTCATCGCCGCCTTGCTGAAACCGGAGAACTTCTCATGAGCACGCATGGTTGGACATTGCTCGCCGCCTACAGCGTTGTACTGCTGTTGCTGGCATTTCCACTTGGGCGCTATATCGCCACGGTGATGGAAGGGCGCCTGCCTTTGGCGGGCAGGATAGAGTCCGCGCTTTACCGGCTTTGCGGCGTCAAGGCCGATTCAGAAATGGGGTGGCTGCAATATGCCCTGGCCATCCTCGTTTTCAATGCCTTGGGTGTGCTCGCCGTTTACGCCTTGCAACGCCTGCAGATATGGCTACCTCTGAACCCTCAGGGCATGGCCAACGTTACGCCTGATTCGTCGTTCAACACCGCCATCAGTTTCGTGACCAACACGAACTGGCAGGGCTATGGCGGAGAAACCACCATGAGCTACCTGACGCAGATGCTGGGTCTGGCCGTGCAGAACTTTCTGTCTGCGGCAACCGGCATCGTGGTCGTCGTGGCACTCATTCGTGGGTTTGCCAGACACACCGCCAAGAGCATCGGCAACGCCTGGGTCGACCTTACCCGCGTCACGTTGTGGATCTTGCTACCCATTTCATTTGTCTATGGCTTGTTCCTGGTTCAACAAGGTGTCGTGCAAAACTTTAATGCCTACAAGGACGTCAAGACGCTGGAAGCAGTGCATTACCAAGAAGCCAAATCGGGCCCTGACGGGCAGCCCCTCAAGAACGAAAAGGGCGAACCGGTCATGGAGGACAAGAGCACGGATACCCAGACGCTGGCCATGGGGCCCGTGGCCTCCCAGGAAGCCATCAAGATGCTGGGCACCAATGGCGGGGGCTTCTTCAACGCCAACTCGGCCCACCCCTTCGAGAACCCGACGGCATTGAGCAACTTCGTTCAGATGCTGTCCATCTTCCTGATCCCCGCGGCCTTGTGCTTCACCTTTGGTCGCATGGTGCAAGACCAGCGCCAGGGTTGGAGCGTGCTCATTGCCATGTTCGTCTTATTCCTCGCCGGGGCGATTGGAGCCATGCATTTCGAGCAGATTGGCAACCCGCAGTTGAAGGCTTTGGGCGTTGATCAGGCGCCAAGCGCCCTACAAGCCGGCGGCAACATGGAAGGCAAGGAAGTTCGATTCGGGATAGCCGATTCCGCACTGTTCGCCACCATCACCACCGATGCATCGTGTGGCGCTGTCAATGCCATGCACGATTCGTTCACGCCGCTGGGCGGCATGATTCCAATGGTGAACATGCAACTAGGCGAGGTGGTGTTCGGTGGTGTCGGGACAGGGCTGTACGGGATGTTGGTCTTTGCCATCCTGGCGGTGTTCATCGCCGGCCTGATGATCGGGCGTACACCGGAGTACCTGGGCAAGAAGATCGAGTCGTACGAAATGAAGATGACCTCGATCGCCATCCTGGTCACGCCTCTGCTGGTTCTGGCAGGGACGGCGATTGCCGTGATGTCGGAGGCTGGCCGGGCAGGCATTGCCAATCCTGGCGTGCACGGGTTCTCTGAAGTCCTGTATGCGCTGACATCGGCGGCCAACAACAACGGCAGTGCCTTTGCTGGTCTGTCAGCCAACACGCCGTTCTACAACGTGCTGTTGGCCGTGGCCATGTGGTTTGGCCGCTTTGGCGTGATCGTACCCGTGCTGGCCATCGCTGGGTCCTTGGCTGCCAAGAAGCGCATCGCCGTCACGGAGGGAACTATGCCCACACACGGCCCGTTGTTTGTGGTGCTGCTTCTGGGCACTGTGCTGCTAGTGGGCTTATTGAACTACGTACCGGCCTTGGCGCTCGGCCCGATCGTTGAGCACCTGATGCTCTGGAAGTGAGGCAAAACATGACTCGCACAACATTCAATCTGTTTGACCCCACATTGGCCAAGCCGGCCGTGGCGGACGCGTTCAAGAAGCTGGATCCCAGGGTGCAGTGGCGCAACCCCGTGATGTTCGTCGTCTATGTGGGCAGCATCTTGACCTCGGTGCTGTTTGTTCAATCGCTTGGCGGAAAAGGCGAAGCCTCATCGGGCTTCATCCTGGCTATCGCCTTGTGGCTGTGGTTCACTGTGTTGTTTGCCAACTTTGCTGAAGCACTCGCTGAGGGCCGCAGCAAGGCACAAGCGGCTTCACTGCGTACCCTCAAGAAACAAACCTGGGCCAAGAAGCTGGAAGAGGCGCGCGCCGATGCCAAGTGGCACCCGATTGAATCTACCCAGTTGCGCAAGGGTGACCTGATCATGGTGCAGGCCGGGGACGTCATCCCGGCCGATGGCGAAGTCGTGGAAGGCGTGGCCTCTGTGGACGAAAGCGCGATAACCGGCGAGTCTGCACCGGTCATCCGCGAATCTGGTGGTGACTTTTCTGCTGTCACGGGTGGGACGCGCGTCCTGTCTGACTGGATCATGGTTCGCGTGTCCGTCAATCCCGGCGAGACCTTTGTGGACCGCATGATCGCGATGGTGGAAAGCGCCAAGCGCCAGAAGACGCCCAATGAAATCGCGCTGACGATTTTGCTGGTCGCGCTCACCATCGTCTTTCTGGCCGTGACCGTGACCTTGCTGCCCTACTCGATGTTTGGCGTGGACGCAGCCAAAGCTGGCACGCCGGTCTCAGTGACTGTTTTGATCTCGTTGCTGGTTTGCTTGATCCCGACCACCATCGCCGGCCTGCTTTCGGCCATTGGTGTGGCGGGCATGAGCCGCATGATGCAAGCCAATGTGATTGCCACGTCGGGCCGTGCGGTGGAAGCCGCAGGCGACGTGGATGTGCTGCTCATGGACAAGACCGGCACCATCACCCTGGGTAATCGGCAGGCATCGGCGTTCTTGCCTGCACCCGGTGTTGGCAAGGCGGATCTGGCAGACGTCGCACAGCTCGCGTCGCTGGCCGATGAAACGCCTGAAGGTCGCAGCATCGTGATCCTTGCCAAGCATCAGTTTGACCTCAGAGCACGGGACCTCCAGGCGCTGCAAGCCACGTTCGTGCACTTCTCTGCACAGACCCGTATGAGCGGCGTGGATCTTGGTACACGCCAAATCAGAAAGGGGTCCGCAGACGCCATTCGCAAGCACGTGATGTCACTTGGCGGACAGTTCCCTAAACAGATCGACAGCATCGTGGAGGAAGTGGCGCGCCGTGGCAGCACACCTCTGGTTGTGTCGGATGACGCGCGCGTGCTGGGCGTGATCGAACTCAAGGACATCGTCAAAGGCGGGATCAAGGAGCGCTTTGCCGAGTTGCGCCGCATGGGCATCAAGACGGTGATGATCACCGGGGACAACCGCCTGACGGCCGCCGCCATCGCCGCCGAGGCCGGCGTGGATGACTTCCTGGCTGAAGCGACGCCTGAACAGAAGCTGGCCCTGATTCGCCAGTACCAGGCAGAAGGCAAGCTCGTGGCCATGACCGGCGACGGCACCAATGACGCCCCAGCGCTGGCCCAGGCCGATGTGGCCGTGGCCATGAATTCGGGCACACAAGCAGCCAAGGAGGCCAGCAACATGGTGGACCTGGACAGCAACCCGACCAAGTTGATCGAGGTGGTGGAAACCGGCAAACAGATGCTGATGACCCGAGGTTCACTGACTACCTTCAGCATTGCCAACGATGTGGCCAAGTACTTCGCCATCATCCCTGCAGCCTTTGTCAGCACCTACCCCCAACTGGCGGCATTGAACGTGATGGACCTGGGCAGCCCAGCTTCTGCCGTGCTGTCTGCGGTGATTTTCAATGCCTTGATCATCATCGTGTTGATCCCGCTGGCTTTGAAGGGAGTGGCCTATCGCCCCTTGGGCGCGGCCATTCTGCTGCGACGCAACCTGCTGGTCTACGGCCTGGGCGGGGTGATCGTGCCCTTCATCGGCATCAAGGTGATTGACCTCATCCTCGTGGCCACTGGTCTGGTTTGAACTGGAGTTCAACATGAAAACACTCATTCGTCCGGCGGTCAGCCTGTTCGTGGTGCTCAGCGCCGTCACAGGCGTGCTTTACCCATTGGCCGTCACCGGTGCCGCGTCGGCCCTGTTCCCCCATCAGGCGCATGGCAGTCTGATCGTCAAAGATGGTGTGGCGGTGGGCTCATCGCTCATTGGCCAGAACTTCAGCGAGCCCAAATACTTCTGGTCTCGTCCATCGGCGACAGGCCCCATGCCCTACAACGCAAGCGCCTCATCTGGATCGAACCAGGGCCCCTTGAACCCGGCTTTTGTGGATGCGGTCAAGGGGCGCATTGCCGCATTGAAAGCGGCCGATCCTGACAACCATCTGCCTGTTCCCGTTGATCTGGTGACAGCCTCTGGCAGCGGTCTGGATCCACACATCAGTGTGGCAGCAGCTCGCTATCAGCTGGAGAGGGTGGCTCGCATTCGTCATGTATCGCCCGCCACGGTGAGTCAAGTCCTAAATCGCCACATCGAATCACCGCTCATGGGCATTTTTGGCGAGGAGCGCGTCAACGTACTGGAACTCAACCTCGACGTGGACCGACTCACCTCCATGTAATGGGCTGCTGCACGCAACGCTCATGTGCCACCGAAGTGTTCTGAGCCGTGAACGAAATCAAACCCAGCGTGCTGATCGTGGACAAGGCGCCAGAGATGCGGCGCCTTCTTCATCGGCTATTGGTTGCAGAAGGCCTTCACGCCATCGACGCAAGCGATATGGCGGCTGCGCGATACCAGGCTGGCAGCAAGTATCCCAACGCCATGATCCTGGACACGGATTTGCCAGACGGCCGTGGCATCGACTTGATTGCCGATATTCGCGCCCGTTCGGACATCCCTATCCTGATATTGACGGAGCGAGATCGTGAAGAGGACCGCCTCGCCGCATTCGAAGTTGGTGCCGACGACTATGTTCTGAAGCCCTTTAGCAGCAGAGAGTTGCTGGCCAGGCTGAAGGCTCAGTTGAGGCGACAGGCGGCTTGCATCAGAGTGGGAAGCAACCTCCTCAAGTTCGATAACCTAGAGATTGATCTGGCGCTTCGAGTCGTGAGCAGGTCGGGGCAGCCACTTCATCTCACGCCGCTTGAATATCACCTTCTGACCCTGCTTGCCCGCCACCCTGGTCGTGTGTTCCTGCACCAGGAGTTGTTGAATTTGATCTGGGGCGGCATGCATGACCAAGATACGCATTACCTGCGTGTGCACATGAGGAACTTGCGCAAGAAGGTCGAGCTTGATCCTTCAAACCCCAAGCACTTGTTGACCGAGACACATATTGGTTATCGCTTCGTGCCTTGACGTTCTGGCTGTTTATCACCCACCGAGTTGCATGGAAGGGATCGGGCTTTTCCCCAATTCACGCCACACACAACTGCACTCAACTTGGCAAAAGCCCACATGCCCTCCATCACCACGGACTCATCGACATGCGGTGACGGGATGGCACCACCAAGCCACGCGCAGATTGCGCCCAATGCGGAAAAAATGAAGCCAGCATTACTGTCGTACCAAGCCACCAGGGCCACGGGTACGGCATAGAGAATGACGTTTCGCAGTGCGCCATCCAGCGAAAGATTCAACACAGACAGAATCAGCAGCCAAGTGCCGGCCACGGCACACGCGTACCAAAGGCGCTGTCTATGTGAAGCCTGTCTGATGGGGTGCATGGTGTCCTACCGGCGTGAGCCGCTCGCCCACTGAACTTGGTTTGCGTACTGATTGGACATTAGGGAGCATAAATATCTTGCAAAGTTTTGGAGGGCCTGACCCTGTCCCAGGTATCCGTACCGTTCAGTAACAGAATGGACCGGCATGATGTGCCCTTCGAGGGCCTGGGAGTTCATGCCATGAGGAAGAGCAAGTTCACCGAGGAGCAGATGGCCTACGCGCTGAAGCAAGCGGAGTTGGGCATCAGCGTTGATGAGGTCTGTCGCAGGATGGGCATTAGCAGTGCCACGTTCTACAAGTGGCGCCAGAAATACGCGGGGGTTGGTCCATCTGAGTTGCGGCGCATGCGCCAGCTTGAGGAAGAAAACCGCAAGCTCAAACAGATCGTGGCCGACCTGAGCCTGGACAAGGCCATGCTGCAGCACATCGTCTCAAAAAAAGCCTAGGGCCTTCGCGGCGGCGCGAATTGGTGCCGGAGCTGATGCGATTGTTTGGCTGCAGCCAGCGCAACGCCATGCGCGTGGCCAATGTGTCGCAGGGCAGTTTCTTTTACAAGCCGGTCAAGAAGGACGAGACCGTGCTGCGAATGCGCATCAAAGAGATCACCAGCACGCGCGTGCACTATGGCTACCGCCGTGTGCATGTGCTCCTGCGCCGCGAAGGCCACCCTGACAACGTCAAACGGGTGTATCGCCTCTATCGGGATGAAGGGTTGTCGCTAAGGCTCAAACGGCCCAGGAGGAATAAGGCCGCTCAGTTGCGCCAGCCCAAACAGGTGGCACATGCCATCAACGAAATCTGGAGCATGGACTTCGTAGCCGACAACTTATTTGACGGACGCAAGCTGCGCATGCTCACGGTCGTGGACCTGTTTACCCGGGAGTGCCTGGCCATCGAGGTGGGGCAGAGCCTGAAGGGAGAGGATGTCGTGCATGTACTCAGCCGCATCGCAAGCCACCGAGGTCAACCTCGGACGATCAAGACAGACAACGGTAGTGAGTTCATATCCAAGACCATGGACAAGTGGGCATATGAGCGTGGCATTGAGCTGGACTTCAGCCGACCAGGCAAACCGACAGACAACGCCGCGGTCGAGAGCTTCAACGGACGGCTGCGCCAAGAATGCCTGAACGAGCATTGGTTCTTGTCACTAGCCGATGCAAGTGCCAAGATTGAAGCTTGGCGCAGGGATTACAACAAGAATCGTCCCCACTCTGCGCTGGAGTGGGCCACGCCAACCGAATTCGCCCGCCGTAGCCGCCTGCAGGCGGCTACGGCGATGTCAGAGGAGCCGGACAGTTCTACTTCTGATCGGTACTGATTCGGGGACAGGGTCAGTTGACGGACCTCACTTCCATTCAGTTGGTACGGCTACGAGGGAGCACGTCAGCCGCCAATCACCGCCACCGACACCACGGCAATCACCACGCTGGCCCCAGGCGGGCGCGCGAGAAGATCACCAGCGGCAAGGTGGTGGCCCCGGAGCACGCATCCTCAAAGTACCCTGATTGCTTGCGCTCTTCATGGATGGTTCGCAGATCTGTCCCGTACGCAGCATGAAGACAGTGCGAAACATTAGCAAATGCTAATCAACGAACTTGCACATTTAGAACCAACGAAGTCGTATGAGGATCGATGGCAACTTAATGCGCAGGCGTATAAGTCTTTGATAGATATGAACAAAGACAGAGTGCCAGGTCGCCAAGTTTTCTATAAGTGCTATAACAGTAGCCTTAAAAAGCAAATCAAAAAGCAAATCAGAAAAGAGGCGCTTTCTGGGCTATACCGGGTGTCAGGATGGCAAGCACGAAGATAGAAGAACTCACTCTCCGCATCGAAGTCTTGCTTCGTGGCCAAGCCGGGTTGACGGCACGGGACATGCGTGAGCGCCTTGATGTGCCACCGGCGACGCTGACGCGGGCGCTGCGAGAAATGCCTGATCTCTTGCGTCTGGGCGCTGGCCCAAGGATGCAATACGCCTTGCGCGATGAGGCAAGGCACCACATCGAGGCACCCATCTTCAGGGTCAGTCCAGAGGGGCGTGTTTCCCAGTTGGGGCAGTTGGTGCCTGTGCGGCCCGATGGTTTTGTTCTGATCCGAGAGGGCGAGCCCACTCGTCCGAGTTTCCACGAAGGGTTGCCCTGGTGGATGAATGACATGCGCCCGCAAGGCTTCATTGGAAGAATGTTTGGCCGCATGTACGCTCAAAACTTGGGTTTGGGCGCTGACATCAAGGCGTGGACGGATACCCAAGTGCTTCAGGCATTGCTGGTTCATGGCGGGGACAGCACCGGCAATTTGCTGGTTGGCCAGAAGGCGATCCAGGCATTCCTGTCGATGCCGCAAAGTCTTCCGCTTCAGGAGGTGGATAAGCCAACTCGCTACGTCGAGATGGCTGCCGATGCACTGAATGGCGAAGCCTATGGCTCATCGGCTGGCGGCGAGCAGCCGAAGTTCACGGCCTACGTTGAGTTTGCCGGTGCGCCTGCTCATGTTCTGGTCAAGTTCTCAGAAGCAGCAGACAACGACATCACGCGGCGGTGGCGGGATCTGCTTTGTGCCGAACACCTTGCACTGGAAACCTTGAGGGCCAACGGAGTGGAGGCTGCCCAAAGCCAGGTGTATGACTTTGACGGCCAGCGCTTTTTAGAGGTGAAGCGCTTTGACCGGGTGGGCGAGCGTGGGCGCAGGGCGATGTTTTCGCTTGAAAGCCTGGCGGCAGAGTTCTCTGGCAAGACGGACTGGATTCAGGCGGCCAAGGCCTTGAGGGAGCAAAAGGTCATCAGGCCCAAGGCCAGCGATGGCACCGAACTTCTTTGGGCATTTGGGCACTTGATCGGCAACACCGACATGCATCAGGGCAACGTATCGTTCATTTCCGACACGAGTCGCCCTTATGACCTGGCTCCGGCCTATGACATGTCACCCATGTGCTTTGCGCCCAGAACAGGTGGTGGCATGAGCCAAAACGCACCCGTGTTGAATTTCATGGCCGATGTGAGGCTGACCGTGTGGAAGCAAGCGCTTGCCATGGCAAGACAGTACATGGAACGTCTGCAGGCTGATGAGAGATTGTCAGAGGCCTTCAAGCCCTGCATCCATGCGCTCGGGCAGCATGTGCATCAAGCAGGTCAGTTGATCGACAACATTGGCTAGACGCAAGCGGCCTAACCTGTTTGATGGGGCGCCATCAAGTTGTAGCCCATCATTTGGCCGTTTGTCGATGACCCAAGGCCGGTTGCTTCGCCACCTCTGCCATCAGCCAATCTCTGAAGGCTTTCACGCGTGGCTTCGCCGCGCTCGACGCGCTGTACACAACGTAGTAAGCCATGGGGGATGCCATCCTGACCTCAGGCAGCAAACGAACCAGCCGGCCTGACACGAGGTCGTCTTGAGACATGACGCTGCGCGCCAGCGCAACGCCCAGCCCGTCAATGGCTGCTTGCAACACGGCGGCTGAGTTGTTGATCTTTAAACCTCGCCGTGTGGGCACGTCTTGGCCGCCGGCTGCGTGGAGCCAGGACGCCCAGCTTGGAAAGCCGCTTTGGCCATCCATCGAGAGATCGTGGATGAGCGTCACATGTGCCAGATCGCGTGCGTGCCTGATCCGAGGGATCTGCTTGAGCAGGACGGGTGAGCAGACGGGATACAACTCCTCTGTGAGCAGCTTCTCGGCCACCAGGCCGGGCCATTGTCCTGTGCCGTATCGGACGCCGATGTCGATGCCCTGAGAGGCGAAGTCGACGGGCTTGAGGCTGGTGTCAATCCGCACGTCGGTATCTGGGCAAGTCAGCTGAAACCGCTCCAGCCGGGGGAGTAACCATTTGGCGGCAAATGCCGGACTCACGGTCACGGTCAGCACACCGTTCATGGATGCTTCGCTGAGCTTTTCCAAGCCATCAGCCAAACGATCCAGCCCCGCACGGATGTCAGGGAGGGCGCGCTGCGCAGCCTCCGTCGGGATGAGGCGCGTGCGTCCACTGGGCTGTCGAACAAAGACGGGCGCTTGCAGCCAGTCCTCCAAGGTGCGAACCAATTGTCCGACCGCGGCGGGTGTGACATGCAGTTCATGGGCTGCCGCCGAAAAGCTTTGATGCCTTGCAGCAGCTTCGAAGGCCCGCAGGGCATTCAGGTGGGCGAGTGTCTTCATTCGATCAAGAAATTCTTTGTCGTGCAGAAAGTTCTTCTCGATTGCAACCCGTCGTCAGACATGCGTCAATGTGGCGCCACTGCTCTGGAGCCTTGGATGCGCATTCATGACGATTTTTCATGTACCGTTGAAGTTGTCCCCGATGAACACGTCTGGGTGCCTTCACCTCAGCCCGGTGTGTCGCGCATGATGCTGGACCGCATGGGTGCCGAACATGCACGTGCCACGTCCTTGGTGCGCTACGAACCTGGTGCGAGTTTTGCTGCACATTCTCACCCAGGCGGTGAAGAAATTCTGGTGCTGGATGGCACCTTCTCCGACGAGTCTGCCGACTATCCGGCAGGGTGGTATCTGCGTAATCCGGCCGGCTCGGCGCATCAGCCGCATAGCGCGACTGGCGCACTCATCTTTGTCAAACTCTGGCAGATGGACGCCGACGACGCAGCCTGTGTTCGGCTGGACACCCGGGTGCCGGCCAACTGGCACCTGCAGCATGGCCGCAAAGTGTGTGAGTTGCATGCGCATGGGCGCGAGCAGGTTCGCCTGATCCGCGTACCAGCCGGTGCTGCCTTGTTTGCCGAGGCCATACCCAGTGCCGAGGTGCTGGTGTTGAGCGGGGCCATTCAGGGGCTGCGCCGAACCTTGGGGCCCACAGGATGGCTGCGTCTGCCGCAAGGGCACTATCCCACGGTCTGTGCAGGGGAACAGGGGGCCACCGTCTGGGTCAAAACCGGCCATCTGACGCGTGAGGTCGGAGGCCGCGCATGACCGCACTGCGGGCCGATGTGGCCATCATTGGTGGAGGACTGGCCGGCTTGTGTGCAGCCCGGCGCTTGCGTGCTTTGGGTCAGCATGATGTCGTCATTCTGGAGGCCCGGTCACGTTTCGGTGGCCGCATTCAGTCGATGGGCCTGCCGAACAGCCCGGACCGCTTTGACGTGGGCGCGACCTGGTTCTGGCCTGACATGCAGCCCGAGGTGATGGCGCTGGTCATGCAACTGGGTTTGACCGTGGATGCGCAACATGAGCAGGGCCACTGGACGTTCGAGCGGCGCGCAGATTTGCCTGCCGTGCAAGCGGCCGGCTACGCGTTGTCACCACCGGCCATGCGATTGCGTGGCGGCATGATGGCTTTGGTCGATGCGCTGGTCGCAGAAACCCCCTTGGCTTCGCAGCGCCTGGGGCACGAGGTGACGGCCCTGTCGCGGCACGGCGACCGCGTGCATGTCCAGGCGATCCAGGTCAGTGGCGAGCGGGTGGACCTGGACGTGGGCAAGGTGCTGCTGGCGCTGCCACCTCGTCTGGTGGCTGAGCGAGTGAGCTTTTCGCCGCCCCTGCCGGCGGCCTTGCATCGCGCATGGCAGCAGTGCGCCACCTGGATGGCGCCCCATGCCAAATATGTGGCGGTGTACCCGACGCCGTTCTGGCGAGACCGTGGGCTCAGTGGTGCAGCACGAAGCGCGGCAGGGCCGATGGCGGAAATCCACGATGCCTCCGCATCCCAGCACGGGGCCTTGTTTGGTTTCTTGGGGGTGCCAGCCGTTTGGCGCGAAACGGTCGAGCAGGCGGACATGATTCGACTCTGTCGGGCGCAACTGTGCCGTCTATTCGGTGCGCAAGCGGAGCACCCCGTGGCGGAGTTCCTTCAGGACTGGGCACGAGACCCTCACACGGCGACGGATGCAGACCGGACGTCCACAGGTGAGCATCCTCAACGCCCCAAGGCCGAGTCGGATTCGGGCGAGTGGGTCGGGCGGCTGTTCGGGGCGGGCAGCGAATGGTCTCGCTCGCATGCAGGCTATCTTGCCGGCGCGGTTGACGCAGCCGAATCAGCGGTCGATGCGCTCTTGCGCAAACGGCTCGATCCCTGATGGTGGCGCGCTGTGCCATGTCAGCGTGGCCAGCGCAAGAATTCACTCAAGAATGGACGTGTTTCAGCCGAAATGACGTTGGGTGCGCAAGTCATCTTTGGTTTTGCCCGATGAACTCATAAGGCGCTGGGTATGCAACCCCTCACTCACTTGATCTACGCCAGTGCAGAGACCCGCCGTTTGTCCGAGCAGGATCTGGCGGCACTGCTGGAGGCATCCCGAGCGAGCAACGAGCGCATGGGCCTGACCGGGATGCTGCTGTATGCCGATGGCAGCTTTTTCCAAGTCTTGGAAGGTCCTGCCGATGTGGTCGCGGCGCTGTACAAGAGGATCGAGCGCGATTCGCGCCATACCCGTCTTACACGCATCATCAGCGAACCGATTCCGCGGCGAGCTTTCGGTGGTTGGAGCATGGGGTTCTCCAACTTGTCATCCACTGCGTCAGCGTATGCAGATGGCATGAACGATTTTTTCGGGGCAGCGCAGTCCTTCAATGACGTGAGCTACGGCCGAGCGAAAAAGCTGCTGGCAGCTTTTGCAGCCGGGCGCTGGCGATCTGCACAGAATGACTTCGATATCGCGGGGCGGTTTTACTCATGAGCGCGACCAGCAACCCTGTCGAACGTGGTCTGAATCTGGATGACTTTCCGGCGTTCAGTTATGCCTACCAGCCCATTGTGGATGGGTTGACGCGGGAAGTCTTTTCATACGAGGCACTGATTCGTGGACCGCGGGGCGAGTCGGCGAAAGACGTCCTGGATCGGGTGGGAGAGGGTATCAAGTACCAGTTCGATCAGGCAAGTCGGATCGCTGCGATCCAGTTGGCTGCGTCACTCGGCTTGACCGCCCACATCAACGTCAACATATTGCCCGGCAGCTTGTTTGCCGCAGATGTCTCGATCGACGCGACGCTCGAGGCCATCGCAGATCACACGAAGTTTGCAGGGCTGCTCAATGCCTATCGCGGGATGGGCTTGAAGGTGGCGATTGACGATTTCGGAGCAGGCATCTCGGGCCTGAATTTGTTGGCCGATTTCCAACCCGATCAGATCAAGATCGACATGAACCTGGTCAGGGGCATTGAAGGGGATGGGCCACGCCAGGCGATCGTCAGAGCCATCATGCAGGTCTGTTTCGACCTCGGCATTGATGTGATTGCCGAGGGCATCGAAACGCAATCCGAATACCTCTGGTTTTCGAATCAAGGTGTGAGGTTGTTTCAAGGCTATTTGTTCGCCAAGCCCGGGTTCCAACAATTCCCAACCTTGCGGTATGGCGGCTTGTGAGTCTTGCGAAGGCACGAGGCTCAGTAGCGCCCGCCGCCGTAGCCGCCCGAGCCATAGCCCACATCCGAACGCTTGGTTGCGGTGTAACCGGTGCTGCTGTATCCGCCTGACTGCTGACGATCTTCACGGGGACGGGCCATCGTCACGACAATCGCACGACCTTCGACCGACATGCCGTGCAAGGCCGCGATGGCTGCCTGGGCGAATGCAGCCGAGGACATCTCTACAAATCCAAAACCCTTGGATCGGCCGGTGTCACGATCCATCATGATCTTGGCGGAAGAGACATCGCCAAACTCGGCGAAGTTGCTGCGGAGGTGATGGTCGGTAACGGAATAGGGCAAGTTGCCCACGTAAATTTTGCTGCTCATGGAGAAGTCTTTCTGATGTGGGTGCGCTGTTCGAGCGCTGGTGCGCATGTGGATGCGCAGCAAATGTGGCGAGTCAAGTCTCTGTGAAACGCCGCGCTTTAGCACTTGGCCAAGGGCGGAAGGCATGTCTCCAGCCATCCCTGCGTGACTGCAAAGAGTCGAGCCGCCTCGCGCGATGCAAATGTCTTGTCAAAGCGGAACACGCGGCAGTAGCTTCCGTTGCCTTGAGCGCGCTGTACTGCGAAAGACGCTTGAAAGCGGCCGCAGTTGGTGGGGTGTGTCGCGGGCGAAACGACGTACTGGCCCATGGGAATGTTGACGTGTGAAATCGGTAGCAATCAATAAGCAGGGCGGAGGGCGCCTGCGTGAGCAACGAATGGCTCGGTGGCCGCAGATCGGCTGGCCAAGAGGGCGACAAAGGTCGCAAGAAAAAGGCGGCTGGCGACATACGAAACCCTGATTCTGTGGGGCAGTGTCGCTGCGCACTTTTTCTTTGTATCACTGTTTGAGCCTGTCCGTCAAGTCGCGCAGATTTGATCGGAACCACGGGACCTGTTGGGCGTACGTCCTTATGGACGTCGTCGCGGCCAGCCGCTTGCTGTTTTAGCGCCACGCCAAATATAAATACACACAACGCATGTTTCGGCGTACGATGAGTTCGCTGATATGCACAAGACCGTCCGCTCTTAGGTCTTTCTGCTCTCGCTGGTGTCCTTCCAGTCTCTGAGTCGAACCCCCCTTGAAGATTTTCTTGGCGTTTCTTCGCTAGGCGCGATCCTGCGCCTGATAACTTCAATAGGAATTCGATATGACGATGCAAACAGGTACTGTGAAGTGGTTCAACGAGGGCAAGGGTTTTGGCTTTATCGCCCCTGATGACGGCGGCAAGGATCTCTTTGCCCATTTCAAAGAGATTCAAGGGGGTGGTTTCAAGACCCTGAACGAGAACCAGCGGGTGCAATTCGAGGTGACCCAAGGTCAAAAAGGACCACAGGCGTCGAACATCCGTAGTTTGAGTTGATCTCTGCGGGAGCAAGGCTAGAGGCCGAGTTCTTCGACCTGATCGCGCGGCTTTGCCGCGCTTTTTTTTTTGCTATTTGGGGGCAGCGGTGAAGAATTTGCAAGAAGCTACTGAACGCATTTGCGAGCTGAAGGGGAGTCTGATCGCGCTTGATGCGCTATTGCCATCGGTGATTGATGCCTTGCCCGAAAGCGCCCTCGCCAACTTGGTGACATCTTTCGATGCGCATGCTGAAATCGCGCGCACCGCGATGCTGCATTCGGAAATGTCTGATGTGGTGCTCATGACGTTCGAGCAGGAAGTCGCGCGAAACCGTGCGCTGCTGCAGCGAAGCCAAAAGTCAGCCTCGCACGTGATGTGGACAGGCGCCGCAGATGCCTTGCTGCTGACGACCACGCAGATCACGACTTTCTTGGGTGGCCAGGCGCTTAGTTGCGCGAGTGGGTTCTTCTTTCGCCGTGACGGCAATCTGTTCCTGGTAAGTAACCGCCATGTCTTTGCCGATGCTGGAAACGGACATTTTCCCGATCGGGTTGAGATCGGTTTGCATACGGATGCACAGAACCTCACCTCACATACAGTGGTCTCGCTGCCGTTGTACAAAGATGGGTTATGCCTATGGCGTGAAGCGGTGGACACGGGTGGAGTGGTGGATGTGGCTGTCCTCTTGATGCCGGCATCCCTGCTGCCTATCGAGGCCATTTTTCTTGCGTTCGACGAAACCCATTTGGAACCCACCGGCAGCGACGTTGTCATCGGAGACGCTTTGACGATCGCAGGCTTCCCGCTCGGCTTTCATGACACGATTCATCATTTGCCCGTGGCGCGCAGTGCGTCCCTTGCATCGGCCTATGGCGTTCGGTTTCAGCAGCAGGGTTACTTTTTGACCGATGCGCGTACACACCGGGGGAGCAGTGGCTCACCTGTCGTTCGCCGTCGTCAGTTGAATTCGCCCATTTGCTGGCAGTTGCTCGGTGTGCATTCAACCCGGATGGACATGAAGGACAGAGATGTCGTCCGCGATGAATCGCTCGGGTTGAACTGCGCTTGGTACGCCGATGTCTTGTTGACGCTCACGGCGAACGCGTGATGGCACGGCGCTGGGGTCTGGCCAATTCTGGGTGAGCTTGTGACTTACTGAACCTGCAGCACTTCAAACTGCTGCCTGACTTGTGCGATCTGGATGAACACGTCATCGCCCTCGCATTTGCCCAGCATGGCCCGACCCAAGGGGGATGCACTGCTGATCACCTGAACGAGCTGGGCGCGGCAGACCAACTTCATGCTCCCCCCATCAGGGCCGAGAAAGAGACATTGCTGCTGCTCGTTGGCATCGACCAGACAGACCAGCGCACCGAGCTGTATGCCTTTGCTGGCGTCGTAGGGGAGTGGACGAAATTGGCGCCATTGGGCCATCGCCTGGCGAATGGCTTCAGCGCGCCGAGCCTGCCCTGTGGCCAGGTACGCGGCTTCGAGACCCAAGGTGTCGTATTTGTTTTCGGCAATGTTCTCTTCGTGCGTCGCTGTTTCATGGGCCACTCGCGCGGCCTGTTCGACTTGGAGCAGGTCTTCGGCGAGCTGCTCCAGCACCTGTTGTCGCAGCAAGAATTTATCCATGATGAAAGGTCGACAACTCGAAGATGCGGGGGCAAGTCTTGATTATGAAGGGCGATGCCAGCCACCGCTGTCGCCCATTGCCGGCACGTACTTTTTCACGCAGGCAGAGTTCTGCGGGGCTGAAACGCTTTTGATGCGGCGTTTCATTGCACACCATCACAAAAGAGAGGGCGGATATGTTGCGCAAGTTCATTCTGGGCGCAGCGATCAGTAATTGCAGGTCTACGTGATGGGCCACACCGACGGGCAGGGCGCACTGGAGCCAATGCGACCGAAGATGGGCGCGCGCGCAATCGGCGAGTGGAATGGGTGGTGCGCTGACGGCGATGACTGTGCGTCCACAGCCCAGCTTGGCTTTTGACAACGAAATCGCGTTTGCTTATGAATCCAGCAACTTGACGTTCATCGTGATTTGCGCCGTGAACACCGTCTTGCCCGCGGTGTCAAAAATTTCCACGGGCACCACCTTGTCACCGGGGGCGGCCCAGTCAATGGCGGAGCCGTCTGACACGGCTGTGAGGTCCGTCTTGGCTTTGGCCTGGTATGCCACGGTCATGCCGGATGGAATCCAGCGCGTCCCTTCCGGCAGGGACACGTCGGTCATGATCCCGCCCACCAGCTCGGCGGCGTTGCACAACGCAATTGCGTGAACGCAGCCCAGGTGGTTGGTGATCTCTTTGCGAAAGGGGATGTGCGCTTCAGCGCGGCCGGGCCGCAGGCTCAACAGCTTGGGCTCGATGGTGCTGAAGTAGGGCGCCATCTCACACACCATTTTGCTGAATTGCTCAGCCCCCACGGCTTGGAACACTTGAAGCGATTGACTCATGAATGGCTCCCCTTTGAATGAAGCCTCACCTTAGCAAACGCGTGTCGGCCCGAAACCCCGTCAAGCCCTATTGACGTGAGCGGTCATTTGCATCACATCGCTCAGCCGTGTGTTCAGCGCCGCCCACTGTGCGGTCTGCGCTTGCAGTTGGGCGGCGCTCAGTTCGCCAAACAACTGAGAAGCCACCAAAGCCTGGGCGTGCTCAAACGTGTGCAGCGCTTGCTGCCCCTGCGGGGTCAGCCACAGGCTGTAGCTGCGCTTGTCTTGGGGGTGGGGCTGGCGCTCCAGCAGGCCTTCTTCCAGCAGCATCTTCACCAGGCGGGTGATCTGGGCTTTGTCTCGTCCGCTGCCTTCGGCCAGCGCTTGCGGCGTGATGCCGGGCTGACGGGCACACAGTTGCAGCATGCGCAGGCCCATGGGCGGTGTCCTCGCCTGATCCGACAAGGTCTGAACAATGGCGGCCTTGACACTGCCGAACAGGGTCAGCAACTGTTCCAAGGCTTTCACCTGTGCGATGGCATGGTCTTTTTCCGGCATATGGTTGACGCTATCAACTAATTATCGAATAATGTTGACATTATCAACCATTTGCCAGATAAGGACAGACGATGACATCACATCGCTACAAGATCACCGTAGAAAAACTGGATGACCCCGATGCACCGACGGCGGCCCCACCAGCCCCGCTGCAGTTCGAGGCCGGCAGTCACGACGACATCTTTGTGGTGGCTGAGCGCCTTCGTGCGCACCAAGCCATCGATCCGCAAGAAGCGGCCCGAATGGCCGTCGGGATCAAGTTGTTTGGTGGCTTGCTGCTGGAAAAGCGAACCCAATCACCGTTCAAGGAACTGTTCCCCGCTTTTGGCGACTTCATGAAGCAGCTGAAAAAGGGTGTGAAGTGATCAGTGCTTGGGGTAGTGCGTGATGTGCCGAATCGATCGGTACAGCGGCGACAGCCGGTCGTACATCCTCAGGTAAACCTCTTTGTAGAGCCTGTCGTACAGATGAGCGGTGGCATCGTCAGGTTCAAACCGCGTGCCTCGGTGTGACATGGCCGATACAGCTGTTGCATGATCGGGGTAAGAGCCTGAGCCCACGGCGGCATTGATGGCCGCACCCAGACCAGACGCTTCGTAGGTGTGAATGCGCTCGGCCGGCAGGCCGAAAATATTGGCCGTGATCTGCATGATGCGATCACTTTGTGAGCCACCGCCGGCCACGCGCAACGCGGTGATGGTTTGGCCGTTGCGCTTCTGAAGCTGGTCTTTGCCATGTCTCAGGGCATAGGCCAAACCTTCGATGATTGAGCGATACAGGTGCGCGCGGGTGTGCACATCACCAAACCCGATGACCGCGCCCTTGGCCTCAGGCCCTGGGAATTTCACGCCGGGGTTCCAGAATGGTTGCAGCACCAGTCCCATCGATCCTGGTGGTGAGGCGTCCAGCAACTCATCAAACAGCAACTCGGGGGCAATGCCCCGCTCTTCGGCCTGACGCACTTCGTGTGCTGCAAATTCGCGTTTGAACCAGTTCACCATCCAGTAGCCACGCTGCACGATGATTTCGGAGTTGTACGCGTGGGGTACCGCAGCGGGGTAGGCCGGCAAGAAGGGCATGGGCTCGACATACTTCGCATTGCCCGTGTTGATGGTGGCTGTGGTGCCATAGCTGATGCAGGCCACATCAGGGCGGATACCGCCGCAGGCCAGTACCTCGCAAGCCTTGTCGGCACCGGCGGCGTAGAGGGGCAGGCCTTCGGGGATGCCGGTGTGCGCGGCGGCGCTCGCCGAGATGCGTCCCAGCGTTTGAGCTGCTTGCACCAGTGGCGGTAATTGCTCGGGCCGTACCGTCAGCGCTTTCCACTTCAGGTCGCCGGGGCGTGCCCAGGCTTGGCGTTTGTGATCAAACGGCACATAGCCCACTTGTGAGGACACGGCATCCTGCAACTGGCCGGTGAGCAGATGGCTCAAATACGCAGAGAGCTGCACAAAGTGACGCGTGCGCTGCCAGTCTTGAGGAAAGTCGGCCGCGAGCCAATTGCACTCGGCTTTGGAACGCAGTTGATACAGCATGTGTGACATGCCGGCAGCCGCGGCACCCCATTGCATCCAGAACGGCAGAGGCGGATAGCGGTCGGTGCGACGTGAGTCCAGCCAGATCGTGGCGGGGCGAACGGGCTGCAGGTCTTCGTCCAGGCAGATCATGGTGGCGCGCTGGCACGTCAGGGCCGCGGCGACCACGCGGTCGCGCAAGGTTGGGTGCTGTTGCCACAGGCCTTGGCAGGCCCGTCCCAGGTGGTGCCAGAAATAGTCGCCGTTTTGTTCGGCCCAGTTGGGCTGCTTCGAAAAGTAGGGCGTGATGTGTTGCTGTGCCTTGGCCACCAATTGACCGTGCTTGCTAAACAGCATGGCGCGCACACTTTGCGTGCCTTGATCGATTGCCAGGAAGAGCGGTTCGTCAGCCATGATGCCTCCTCTCTGTCTTGGCATGCACAGGTGGCCGGTAGTGATGCATCAGGATGTCCTGATAGCGCTGCCATTCTTGTTGCCATGTGGCATCGTGCCAGCCAAGCCAGCGTGCGCAGGCTTCTCGAACGGTGCTCAGTTGCGCGGGGCTCAGAGCGCCTTGCACATTGCCAACGCGCAGGCGTCGAAGCAACAGGTCATCCAGGTGCGCCACCATTTCGTGTTGCAGCGCCCAGTCCACGTGCGCTGCAAATTGCGCGCCGTGGGCAGTTGCCCGCAACGGGTGGTTGAGCCCGAGCGGCACGGTCACCTCATGGTTGAAGCAACGCTGGACGCGATCAACATGGGCTCGTTGATGGCTGCGTCGGTCGAGCAATCCGGCGGCCAACAGTGCATCAAGCGCAATTTGCCTGAAGGTGGTGAGCTTGCCGCCTGAGACCGAGATCACGCCATCGTGTTGCCACACCAGGTGGTCTCGACGTTCCTTGGAGGGATCGCGACCTCTGCCTGAGGCAATGATGGGTCTCACGCCGGCCATGGTGCTCAGCACGTCTGCGGTGTTCAGCGATGTGGCGGGCATCTCATGGCGAACGACTTCCAACAGGTAATCGATCTCTGCCTCGGTGGCCGTGGGCTCGACCAGGTCAGGGGCATGGTGATCCAGATCGGTGGTGCCGATGCAGGTCTGGCCTTTCCAGGGGAAGACAAACACAGGACGCTGGTCTCGCGGGTGCAGGAACGTCAGGCATGCCGACACGGGGAGCCTGGCGTGTGCGACGAACAGGTGTGTGCCACGCTGAGGGCGCACCACGGGCGGTGTGCCGGACAGCTGATCGGCCCACAAGCCCGTGGCGTTGAACACATGTCGCGCAGCGATGGCGGTGGCGCGACCGTCTACCTCGTCGTGTACCGACAGGGTGTGCAGCCCACCGGGGTGTGCACGATGGATTGATCGCACGGCGGTGTAGTTGCGCGCCTGCGCCCCTTCCAGGCAGGCTTCCTGCAGAACCCGGATCACCAGTCGGCTGTCATCGGTGAGGGCATCTGTGTAGCGCATGGCACCCAGCAAACCGTCTGGCTGCAGTTGAGGGTAGTGCGCCAGCAACGCTCGTCGAGGAACCCACTGATGGTCTCGGATGCCCGCGAGCCAGTCATACAGCTTGAGCACCAGGGTCAGCGGCCAGCGGCCCGGAAACTGGCCAGCCCGAACGGCAAACAGATAGGGCATGCGGACGACCAGATCTGGCAATTCGTCGAGCAGGCGCTCGCGTTCCTGCAGTGCGTGGCGGGTCAATCGAAGATCGCCTTGAGCGATGTAGCGCAGGCCACCATGAACCATTTTCGAGGAGCGACTGGAAGTGCCCCAGGCAAAGTCCTTTTGTTCCAGCAGCAAGGCCCGATGCCCCCGTCGTGCGGCTTCGAGCAGGATGCCCGCGCCGGTGATGCCGCCACCAATCACCACCACATCCCAAGGCTGATCTTGCCCTAGCGCCGACAGTGGGGGGCGTTGTGCCAGCAAGGTCGATGCGCGAGCCTCAATCATGAAAGTGCCCCAGGCAGCCCTTGTTGAGCAATTCATCCTGATCAAAGTAGCGCAGCACCTGCCCCACGGCCGCCATGCCGAGCGGGCCCTTTTCGGCGGGTAGCCAGGGCGCATGATCCCGGCCTACGCCGTGCTGGTGACTGATGGTGCCCCCCATTTGAACCACGGCATCCGATGCCGCGGACTTCATGGCCTGCCAACGCGCTTGTGTGGCCTCGTAGGTGTCCGAGTTGCGGAAGAAGTAGGTCGTGTAGATGCTGGAGCCCTGCGTGTACATGTGCGACAAATGGGTGAACACGTGGGCGCGTTCACCTTCTCCGCAATGACGCTGAATGGCTTGCTCGATGGCATGCGTGGTCTCGGTCACCTTGGACCAGTTCACCGCCGTTTCCAGGGTGTCCACCGAGTAACCGTGCTCCCAGAAGCCGTGCCGCAGGTGCGGTGAGCGGAAGCGGGCATGCTCCCAGCGCTTGCCCATGAAGGTGCCGGTGTACAGCGCCCCGCCCGCACGAACCCGGCGCTTGATCTCGCCAATCAGGTAGCGAGCGTGTCGCTGACTGCCCGTCACGCCCATGGTGATCATGCATTTGCCGTCCGGGCACCCTCTGAGGGCTGTGTAGCGATGCAGCAGCTTGGCTTGCCACGCATCGGCGCCGAGGACCAGATGGGTACGCGTTTCTTCCGGGTTGGACAGCCGCAGCATCGACAACGGCAATTTTTCCTGAACCATGTTTCGGACCAGTTCCAGCGCGGTGTCCCAGTTCGGGGCAAAGGCTACGTGGAAAGACTCATGCTCGGGCAGGCGCTGCACCCGCACGTCTACTTCGGTGATGACGCCCATGCGACCTTCGGTGCCCATGAAGATCTCGCGCAGGTCGGGGCCCGCGGATGACGCAGGCACGCTGGGGATGTTGAGCGTGCCGCGCAGGGTTTCAATGCGCCCGCCCGCAAACAACTGCTCGATGCGACCGTAGCGCATGGATTGCTGGCCCGACGAGCGACTGGCGACCCAACCACCCAAGGTGGACAACTCGAACGACTGAGGAAAATGCCCCAGTACGTAGCCGCGCTCGGCCAGTTGCCGCTCGATCTCGGGCCCCGGGGTGCCCGCGCCCAGGCGGGCGATCTGGCTCACCGGGTCGAGGGCCAGCAGCTTGTTCATGCGCGCCAGCGACAGTGTCAGGATCGGACGCTCCAACGCCTGCGGCGTGATGTGACCGGCTACCGAGGTGCCGCCGCCGTATGGGATGACGATCACGCCCTGAGCCTGCGCCCACTGTAGCAACTCGCGAACCTGGTCCGAGTGAATGGGTTGGGCCACCCCATCCGGGAAGGCGCCAAAGTGTCCAGACCGCATCGCATACCAGTCCGGCAGGCTTTGTCCGCGCGCATGACGGATGCGTGTCTCGGGGTCCTGAGCCACCAAGGGGTGCGCCGGTAGGCGGCTGGGCGGAACGGAGGCCATCACATCAGACAGTGTGGCATCGGGCAAGAGTCGGCCAGCCCCCAGCAGGCTCTGAATATGAGCCAAACCAGACGGTCGAAGCGGAAAGTGGTGTGCCTCATCTCCCCAGCCGTTCCATCGTCTTGCCATGTCTGCATCCTCTCAATTCATCGCGAACGAGTTGAATCCTAGGCAGGCGGGCGTGCGGCGTATTGACAAAACGTGCCATCTTGGTGGCGGCGTAGAACGCTGCTGGAACAGCGGCATACTTCGGTATGCCCCGTATAAAGTCTCCAGAAGCCACCCGGTCCCAGCCAGCGCAGATGCATGTTGTGGGGTTGGGCGCGTCGGCAGGTGGCCTGGATGCCTTACAGGCCTTTCTGCGCGCGATTCCTCCTGATAGCGGAATGGCGTATGTGGTGGTACAGCACATGGCGGCCCACCATGCAACGATGTTGGGCGTGCTGTTGCAGCGTGTGACCACCATGCCAGTCCAGGCGGCCACGCAATCGCAGCCTTTGGCTCCTGATCATGTCTATGTGATTGAGCCTGGCTGTGAACTCACGGTCCGTCAGGGCCAGCTTCATGTGGATCCGCCATCCTTGTCCGAAGGCGTTCACCTGCCCATCGATGCGCTGTTCCAATCCATGGCAGCAGATCTGGGAGCGTTCGCCGTGGGGGTGGTGCTGTCGGGCATGGGGGGCGATGGTACCGAGGGCTTGCGTGCCATCAAGATGTGCGGGGGCCTGACGCTGGCGCAGTTGCCAGAGTCGGCCCAGTTCGATGCCATGCCCCGGCGTGCCATCGAGTCCGCCTGTGTCGATGTTGTCGATGTGCCAGCGGAGATGCCGGCCCGCATCCTTCAATCCATTCGCGCCACCCTTCATCCCGCCAAGGTGTCGGTCCTGGCGCAGGACGCGGCCTTGGCCGTCATCCTTTCGCTGGTGCGAGAGCACTGCAAGCACGATCTCTCGTTGTACAAAGCCAGTACCCTGATTCGCCGGATCGAGAGGCGTTTGGCGGTGCATGGCTTGGCCTCGTTGGATGCCTATGCTGCGTTCCTGAGACAGAATGCGCAAGAACTCGACATCTTGTTTGCGGAGATGCTCATCGGGGTCACGAGCTTCTTTCGTGATCCGCCGCTGTGGAAGTCACTCCAAGACAAGGTGCTGCCTGATCTGATCGCACGGCGGGGGCATGATGCGCCGTTGCGTGCATGGATCGTGGGCTGCTCGACTGGGGAAGAAGCGTATTCGCTGGCCATGGTGTTTCAGGAGGTCAAAGAGGCCTTGCCGGATGCGGCAGCCTGTACCTTGCAGATATTCGCCACGGACTTGAACGCCGAGGCCATTTCGGTGGCGCGCAAAGGCATCTATCCGCTCAAAGCAGTCGAGCAACTGTCGGCGTCCCGTGTGGCACGGTTCTTCACGCAACAGGACGGCTGTGTTCAGATTGATCAGCGTATCCGTGACATGGTGCTGTTCGCTCAGCATGATGTGAGCCTGGATCCGCCCTTTACCAAGCTGGATCTGCTGTCTTGCCGGAATGTGCTGATTTACTTCAACAGTGAGTTGCAACAGCGGCTGATGCCGCTGTTCCATTACAGTCTGCGTCCCGGGGGCGTGCTGGTGCTGGGCAACTCTGAAACTGTGGGGCGCTCGAAAGACCTCTTCATGCCCCAATCTCCCAAAACCGGGGTGTATCTGCGTGGTGATCATGTCTTGCATGCTGGGGCTGTGGACTTCCCCGTCAACCGACATGCGCTGGCGCGTCGCCATCCTCAGGAGCACATTGTGTCCAACCCTCCCAAGCCGCATCTGACCAACCTGCAGTCTTTGGCCGATCAGTTGCTGTTGCAGACGCTGTCTCCCCCTGCGGTGCTGGTCAACCAGAGCGGAGACATCCTCTACATCAACGGGCGCACCGGCAAGTATCTGGAACCTGCGGCGGGCAAGGCCAACTGGAACATCCACGTCATGGCCCGACCGGAAATCCGGACCCAGTTGGCGGTGGCCATCCGGCAAACGCTGCATGAAGGCTTGCCGGTGGAGGTGCGGGGGCTGAAGCTGGAGGGCGATGCCCGCCACACCCTTCACATCACGGTCATGGCAGTTCGTGAGCCCAAGGCCCTCGAAGGATCCGTGATGGTCGTGTTCAAGGAACAGTTGGCGCCCCGTCGATCCAGATTGGGCAAGGCGGCGATGACCGATGGTGAGGATCCAGCCATCGCCAATGAGCTGGCGCGCGCCCGCGAAGAGATTCAGGCACTTCGACAGGAGATGCAAGCGTCCAAAGAGGAGTTGCAGGCCGCCAATGAAGCGTTGCAGTCTATCAATGAAGAGCTGCAGTCGGCCAACGAGGAGCTGACCACCTCCAAGGAGGAGGCGCAGTCCATGAACGAAGAGATGCAGACCATCAATGGCGAGTTGCAAGCCAAGCTGGATGACCTCGCGCTGGCGCAGAGCGACATGCAGAACCTGCTCAACAGCACCAACATCGCGACACTCTTTCTGGACAGTCAGCTCAATGTGCGCCGCTTCACGGAGCAGACCACGCACATTTTTCATCTCAGAGAGGGTGACATTGGCCGTCCCCTGACAGATCTGGCCAACACGCTGATCTACCCGGATCTTTATCAGGATGCCAAGGACACTGTGCGGACCTTGATCGCATGCGAGAAAGAAATTTCGACCCGGGATGGTCGGTGGTTCTCTGTGCGCATCATGCCCTACCGAACACTGACCAACATGATCCAGGGGGCGGTGCTGACATTCGTGGACATCACCGTTTCCAAAACGGTGGAGTCCCATCGGCGGAGTGACTGAGCAGTCGTTCGTATTCAAGACTGACGACGCGATAGCACTCGCAACTACGTGCCAGCAAGCTGTCACGATCCAGGACCTGTATGCGTCCTCTGGCGTAGCGGATGATGCCTGCACGCTGGAGTCTGAGGGCCGCATCGGTGACACCTTCTCTGCGAACACCCAGCATGTTGGCAATGATCTCCTGTGTCAGGAGGATGTCGTCTGGTCCTGTGCGGTCCATGACCATCAGGAGCCAGCGGCACAGTTGCTTTTCCAGTGTGTGTAGGCGATTGCACACGGCCGTCTGAGCCATCTGTGTCATGTAGGCTTGTGTGTAGCGAAGCAGGAGCAGTGTGACGGGCGAGGATCGAGAGAACTCTCGCATCAGGGTGTCGGTGCGCATCCGAAAGCCTGTGCCAGCCTTGAGCATGCGGGCCTGACCGAGATTGGTTCGTCCGCCCAGGATGGCGGCTGTACCGATGACCCCTTCTCGGCCAATGAGGGCCAGTTCCGAGGTGTCGCCATCCTGGGTGATGTAGCGCTTGGCGACGATGCCGCTGGTGAGAAAGTACGCATGCGTTAATGCATGGCCTGATTCATATAAGACCAACCCTTTGGGCAGGTCCAGACGTTCCAGGTGACTCGCCCAGCGTGCCTTGTCTTCTTCAGACAGGGCGTCGATGAGTCGGTTGCTGAGTTGATTTGCTGAGCCGACCATCGCACATCCAGTTCGGATCTTTCGGAAGGGCAGGATATCTGCTCCAGATACAAGAACGCAAGGGGTTGCCATGTGCGTGCGCTAACGCACAGACCGGACTTGGGTTGGAGGCTACCGTGAGCAATTGCGCCGGAATTCTCGTAGGAGCGAGTCATGACCGAGAGGGCCAACAAGCTGATCTATCTGGGCGATCTGCGCCGCCGTGCCCAAGCCAAGCTGGAGGCAGGCGGTCAGCAGTCCAGTATGGCTGACAGTGCATCCAGGGCACTGGGGGTGGTGCATCAGCTGGCTTTGTCGGCCAGCACGGCGCAGCATGCGCTCGCACTTTTGCATGAGTTGCAGGTGCACCAGGTCGAGATCGAGATGCAGTCGGACGAGCTGAGGGCGGCCCTGGCTCGCACCGAGTCTTTGTTAGCGCAGCAGCGCCAATGTCATGATCACTTGCCGGTTGCGTGTTGCACGGTGGATGAGGGATCGAGAATCATCGACATCAATCACACTGGGGCAGTATGGCTTGGCGGGACCCGAGAGACCTTGATCGGGCAGGCATTAATGACCTTCCTGTCGCCAGACAGTCAAACGATTTTGGGGGCGCAATGGCATGCGCTTGCGGTCGATGGCCACGGGTCGACGTGTGAGGTGACCCTGTTGCCACAAGGGGCGCTTGCCCGCCACGTGTTGAGCGTCATCAGCAAGGTGCCTTCCGACGAGGCTCGCTTCAATGTGGTCATGATGGCGCGACCGATCCGTTCTGGCGAGTAGGTCGTCCAGCTTGTCACTGGCGTCCCGAGCCGTTGGCGGCATGCCCATTGCCAGTGTGCGGGTCGGCGTAGAACGCGTATCCGGTGTGTTCGCGCTTGGCTTGATACATGGCCATGTCCGCTGCGCGAAGCAACATGTCGCTGGTCTGACCACACTGCGGGAAGCGAGCGATGCCGATGCTGGGTGGTACGCTGATGAACAGGTCGCCCAGCTTGACTGGGGAAGACACGGAGTCATACATCTTGCATGCGAGGCTGCTCAGTTGCGCGTGATCGCCCGCATCCAGCAGAAGGCATGCAAACTCGTCTCCGCCCAATCGTCCCACCATGTCCTCTGAGCGGACCGCGCGCATCAGGCGTGCTGCCACCACGCCGAGCAACTCATCACCCACGGCATGACCGTGGGTGTCATTGACGGCCTTGAACCCATCCAGATCAATGAAGAAGACGGCCAGCGAGGCGCCAGTTAGCGTGGCGTGAGTCAGTGCTTGCGTCAGCCTCTGGCAAAAGTAATGCCGATTGGGCAGCGCCGTCAGGCTGTCATGCAGAGCCTGATGGCGTGCCCTCGACTCGTCGGCCCGGCTGCCATCCAGTTCTGCGCGAAGCTGGTCAAAGTCTGTCCGCGCCTCAAAGGCTTTGATCTCGAGTTGCTGGCGTCGGGCGTGCTCGTGCTCCAGCGCACGCTGAAGTTGATCCAGCGCGGGCTCACAGGACTCCACCATCTTGGAGATCCAGTCCTGCACCTCGGTGTCCCACTGAGGATGCTGCCCTGCATCCTTTGCCGTACGCAGTCTGCATTTCACGGAATGGATCAAGCTCATCCAATCTGAATGTGGGTGAGGCGTTGACCAGCCGTTGCCCGTCACGGCACTCAGGCCTGACCACGTTGAGGGGGCAGAGAGGACGCGAGGCGGCTCTTTCGATCTGCCGTCATCCGGGTTGAGCATAAGCATCATCCTCATGAGTCATGGGGACCGTGCGCTGAGGCTCAGCGCTCCCTGTGTGTGAATGGGTTATATGCGAGCAGTGTGAGAGGGGTGACGTTTGCCGACTGTCTGCTATCGCACATAAGCACAAGATGTATGGGTGGGGGCTAGCTGGCCTGCTCACGCGGGAGCAGGCGGTCATACTCTTTTTTGACGACGCCATAGCATTCGCAGGTGCGTGCCTCGAGGCCGGCCCGACTGTGCACAACGATGTGCCCACGGGCGTAGCTGATCAGTCCCAGTTTTTGGAGTTTGATGGCGGCCTCGGTGACGCCTTCTCTGCGGACCCCCAGCATGTTGGCAATCAACTCTTGCGTCATCGAGAGTTCGTTGCTGCTCAGCCGGTCCAGGCTGAGCAGGAGCCAGCGGCACAACTGCTTCTCCAGAGAATGGTGCCGGTTGCAGACTGCTGTCTGAGCCATTTGCGTGATCAGGGCCTGCGTGTAGCGCAACAGCACGTGCATGATCGCGCCCCCGTGGTCGAAGGCCGCCTTGAGGTCGGGCGCTTTGAGCCTGTAGCCATATCCTGCACTCTGGACCACGGCTCGGCTGGGTGTCGAGTCGCCCCCCATGAAAAGGGAGATGCCGACGATGCCCTCGTGTCCGACCACGGCGATTTCGGCGGATGCACCGTCTTCCATGACGTAGAGCAGCGAGACGATCGACGTGCAAGGAAAGTAAACGTATTTCTGCGTGCTACCGGATTCATAGATGACTTGCCCCAGAGGCATCTCCACGTACTCGAGGTGATGCTGGATGCTCATCCAATCCGGTTCAGGCAACACGGACAGTAGTCCGTTTTTCAGAGGGTCCGGATTGACCGCCATCCATTTCCTCCTGTATGGGTTCGCCATGAGCGCACCACCACTATAGACAGCGACATCGTATCGGTATGTTCGCCATCGCACAGACATTTATCAGGGATTGATGAGGGCTGTGCACAGCCCCCTCAGTCGCAGGAGCGGGTTGTGTGCGCTACAGCACAGACCATGGAGAGGGGCAAGACCATATTGCCCTTCACAGAGGACGCATCACCATGGATGCGGATGCAAAAACAGTTACCGGGGAGCATACACATGAACTATTCACCCACGTCCATGGCGGGGGGGCGGCAGGCCCCATTTTCGCGGATGGAGTCTCTGCGACACGGATTTCTGGAGTGCCTGGAGATGATTGAGCAGCATCAGGAAATGTCGCTGCCATCAGGTTTCATCGCGGACTATCAGGCGCTGGGGTGGATCGAGATCAAGGATGGTGTGGTTCAGATCACGGACATGGGGATGAGCATCGTCCGGTTCATGAAGAAGCGGTCCCACAACGGAGGTCGCGCATGACTGCCATGCCTAGCATGATGTCTCAACAATCATTCCTGGATTGGGATGAACTTGCGTTGCAGCCTCAGCGGTTTTGCAGACACTCGCTGCAGCTTCGGTATGGCCGTGGCGGGGATGTGGACCTGCTCTCTGTCCAGCAGTGCGCAGCGCAAGTATTGGCGTCGACCGAACAGGACAGTGTTGCCTGGTACGCACGCTTCTTGTCCGCGCAGCAGCAAGGCTTTATTCCATCAGGGCGCGTGCTGTCCGGTGTCCTGGATACCTTGCATCAGACAGCGATCAGCTGCTTTGTTCTGCCCGTGTGCCGGGACAGCGGCGGGGATGGACATGCCACGGCAGGTCTGGAGATGGCGCTTACCGACGCAGTGCTGACCATGGGCGCAGGTGCTCGGGTTGGCTATGACTTTTCATCGATTGATCCGAGTCATCACGGGAGTGAGCTGGAGGAGACCGAGGTCGGGGGTGTCGTGCGGGTATTGCGGCAGTTCGCACAGGTCAGTCGGCTGATGGGGGCGCAGGGGCGCGAGGCACAGATGGCAATGTTGAGGTGTGATCATCCTGACATTGAGGCTTTCTTGCTCGAGCGTGTGTATGGCGGGCGCGGTGGCTTCAGATCAGCTATTGGTGTCAGCGATGCCTTCATGCATGCGGTGCAGGCTGGGATGGATATTGATTTGACGCCCCCGCGGGCTCGCAACGGAACGGATTGGGGGCGTCGCGATGCGCGGGCATTGTGGGCCAGTATCTTGCTATGTGCCTATGAGCGCGCAGAGCCAGGGTTGTGCTTTGTCGATCGGATGCGCGCGCATGACAATTTGTCTTACTGCGAGTCAATCTCGGCGAGCAGCCCATTGGGTGAACAGCCCTTGCCGCCGTATGGCGGCGGGTGTCTTGGCTCGATTGACTTGACACGCTGTGTGTTGAATCCCTTCACGTCGGAGGCTGAATGGGATGTGCCACGCTTGCGCAGCCTGGTTCCGGTCGCAGTTCGGATGCTGGACAACGTGCTGGATCTGACGCTGTGGCCATTGGAGGCGCAACGTCAGGAGGCCATGCATACGCGCAGAATCGGATTGGGCGTGACGGGCCTGGCGGACGCATTGGTCATGTTGGGGCTGCGTTACGGTTCGGTGGCATCGTGCCAATCTGCTGCCGGCGTGGTGTCACTCATTCGAGATTTGGCTTATGGCGCATCCTGTGCGCTCGCCAAAGAGAAGGGGGCCTTTGCGGCGCTGGATGTGTCCGCGTATTTGGCTGAGCCACACGCGGCATCTCGTCTGCCTGAGTCTCTGAAAGATGAGATTCGGCGGTCGGGTTTGCGCAATTCGCATTTGATGGCCATTGCGCCGGCCCGCTCCATCAGCGTGGCCTGTGCCGACAACACCAGCCCCGGGATCTCGCCCCCTGATCAGTTGGAGGGGATGCAGTACCTGACCTCAGAAGATGGCTCGCAGGGGGCCTATCAGTTGATCAACCATGTCCTGCGTCTGCTGCGGCAGCTACCGCTGTCGCAGTCAGGCAGATACTTGCGACTACTGGAACAGTCCCAAGAGGTAGAGCCAGAAGAGCAACTGGTCATGGTGGGCGCCTTGACGCCCTTTGTGGACGGCGGCATCGCCAAGACCTTGACGATCGGGCCTGCGGTCAGCTTCCAGCGATTCCAGGCCTTGGCGTGGCAAGCTTGGTCGTCGGGGCTCAAGAGCGTTCACTTTGGGGCGTCGGCCCCTGCTTAGCGACGTGGCATCAGCGTGGCGGCGACCTTGAGGCGATCACGAAGGACGTCCAGCGGGGACAGACCGCTGCCCGTGAGTTGGCGCGTGATGGCGGCCTTCAGAGGTGGCAGGTGTTTGGACACGCGCAGAATGGCGCCGCGTACCAGGTGCGCGGCCGGCAGATCGTTGGTGAACAATTTGACGATGGCGTTGGTACCCAGGTAGATGGGCAGCGTGACGCGTTGGTGCTCGCTGGCGTAGGTCTGCAAGGCACGGCTGTCGCCCAGATCCCGGCCAGACTGGCGTGCGGCCACGAGTTCGCGCGTCAGCGTTTCGATGCCATACAGGCCAAAGTTGTAGCCGTGCGCTGTCACCGGGTGCATGCCGACAGCGGCGTCGCCAATCAAGGCGAAGCGATCTGCCCAGAAGCGTTGGGCATAGACAGCCACCAACGGGTAAGCATGGCGCTGTCCGGCGGTGCGCATGTCACCCAGGCGATGACCGAATTCGCTGTCCACGGCTTGGGCAAAGGCCTCATCGCTCAATTGCATGATGGCTTCGGCGCCGTCGGTGCTGACGGTCCACACGGCTGAGGCTTGTCGGCCTGCCATCGGCAGAATCGCCAAGGTGTGGCCATGGAGGAAACACTCGTGGGCAATGCCATCGTGGTCGTGCTCATGTGCCATGCGGCAAACGATGGCCGTTCGCCCAAAGTCGAGCATGCGGGCGCCGATGCCGGCCATCTTGCGCACGGTCGAGAAGCGGCTGTCGGCAGCCACGACCAGGGGGGCGCTCAGCTGACTGCCGTCTGCCAGGGTGACCGTGGCACGGTCGGTGGTGCGATGCATGGCCGTCACGCGGGCATCGCCTTGCAGAGTGATCCAGTCGGCGCGTGCCATGGCGCCGGCGTAGCAGGCTTCACGGATGCGGTGATTGGGGACCAGCCAGCCCAAGGCCTCATGCCCTTCATCCTGGGCATCAAAGGGCAACACCAGAGGTGAGTTGCCGCTGGTGACCTGCGCCTTTTTGAGGGGGGCCACTTCGTCTGCAGGCAGGCGGTTCCACAGGCCCAGCACACTCAGCACGCGGCGGGCACGGTGGGTCAGGGCGATGTCGCGGCCATCTTCGGGGGGATGCGCCAGGCTGGACAGGGGAGCTTGCTCCAGCACCCGCGTGCGGATGCCAGCATCCGCCAACGAGCAAGCCAGGGCCAGACCGGCCGGGCCCGCGCCCACGATCAGAACATCGGTGTCCATTGACGCATTCATGACAAACCTTCTTGTATGACAAATCCCCGCCAGCAGGCGGGTGCGTCATCCTAGGGGGAGCGTCGTTTGGCGTCCTTGATCCGGGTCAGCTTGTTTTGATCCTGTGTGCCCTCACCTTCGCCCCCAGCGTGCAGTCGGCGCTCGCATCACGTTTGCCGTCGATCGTCATCGCCGATGTGTGACAGCGGCAGCGGACTCCTCCCTCAGACGTTTGGCAGCGGCCACCATGTTCTGCAATGCTGGGATCACTTCCTGCCATTGGCGTGTCTTGAGACCGCAGTCGGGGTTGACCCATAGACGCTCGGCGGGGATGCGGGATTGGGCTTTGCGCATCAGGTCCACGATCTGATCCTGGCTGGGAATGTTGGGTGAGTGGATGTCATACACCCCGGGGCCGATTTCATTGGGATAGGCAAAATGCTCAAACGCATCGAGCAACTCCATGTCTGATCGGGAGGTCTCGATGGTGATCACATCGGCATCCATGGCGGCAATGGCGTCCATGATGTCGTTGAACTCCGAATAGCACATGTGCGTGTGGATCTGGGTGTCATCGCGCACCCCGTTGGCCGTGATCCGGAAGGCCTCAATGGCCCAAGTCAGATACGTGGCCCACTGTGTGCGCCGCAAGGGCAACCCTTCGCGCAAGGCAGCCTCATCGATCTGAATGATGCTCACACCGGCGCGCTCCAGGTCCAGCACCTCTTCCCGAATGGCCAAAGCCAGTTGCAGACAGGTTTCCGAGCGTGGCTGATCGTCCCGAACAAAGGACCAGTTGAGCATCGTGACCGGCCCCGTCAGCATGCCTTTCATGGGGCGTTGCGTCAGTGATTGGGCAAAGCGTGTCCACGCCACCGTCATCGGTGCGGGGCGACAGATGTCTCCAAAGAGGATGGGGGGCTTGACGCAGCGCGAGCCGTAGGACTGCACCCAACCAAACTGGCTGAAGGCATAGCCTTCGAGTTGCTCGCCAAAGTATTCGACCATGTCGTTGCGCTCGGCTTCGCCGTGAACCAGCACGTCCAAGTCCAAGGCCTCCTGCTCGGCCACGCTGCGCGCAATCTCGGCCTGCATGGCGATTTGGTAGCGCGTGGCATCCAGCTCACCCGACTTGTAAGCGCGGCGCGCCTGACGTATTTCGGTGGTCTGCGGGAAAGAGCCGATCGTGGTGGTGGGGTAGGGCGGGAGGCGCAGCCGCTCGGCTTGCAGACGTGCCCGGACGGCATAAGGGTGTTGGCGTTGCCCCATGTCGGCGTGAATCTTGGCGACGGCCTCCTTGACTTCAGGCTGATGGACGCGGGGTGAGACTCGGCGGGATTGCACATCGGATGTGTTGGCTTGAAGTGCCGCGTGCACAGACTCGCGCCCGTGGTTCAAGGCCTGCGCCAGCGTTCGAAGCTCGGCCAGTTTTTGGGCGCCGAACGCGAGCCAGCGCTGCACGTCGGTGGGGAGGTGCTGCTCGCTGGACAAGTCAACCGGGACATGCAGCAAGGCACAGCTGGGGGCCAGCCACAGCCGATCGCCCAGTCGGTCATGGATGGGCGCCAACCAGTCGAGGGTGGCATTCAGGTCGGTCTTCCAGATGTTGCGGCCATTGATCACCCCCAGCGACAGGACCTTGTGGCTGGGCAGCAGGTTCAGCAGCGCAGGCACGTCTTCTCGACCGGTGATGGCATCCAGATGCAGGCCGGCAACGGGGAGGGTGGCTGCCAGATGCAGGTTGTCCTGCAAGGGGCCGAAGTAGGTGGTGAGCAACAGCTTGGCCCGGCAGGGTTTGAGCTGGTGGTACGCCGTTTGAAATGCATGCTTCCAGTCGGCGTCCAGTTCGGTCACGAGAATCGGTTCATCCATCTGGATCCAGGTGGCACCGTGCTGCACCAGCACCTCGATCAACTCCGCATACACATTCAGCAGTTGCGGCAGCAGACTCAGTTTGGACGTGCCATCTTTGGACTTGCCCAAGGCAAGGTAGGTCACGGGCCCGATCAGCACGGGCTTGGCAGCGTGACCTTGTGCGAGGGCCTCTTGCAATTGAGACACCAGCCTGTCGGCATGCAAGGCAAAGCGTGTGTGGGTATCAAACTCGGGGACGATGTAGTGGTAGTTGGTGTCGAACCATTTGGTCATTTCACCCGCGGCCACAGCATGTGCGGTGCAGCAAGCCTGGGCTTGGTGGTCGGGCGCCGAGCGTCCGCGTGCCACACGGAAGTAGGCGTCCAGTTCGGTGCCGTGGCCATGCAGCGCGCGCGCAGGCAGGTTGCCCAGTGTCTGGCTCATGTCCAGAACCTGGTCATAAAACGAGAAGTCGCCAACGGGCAGCCAGTCGAGGTCGGCTTGCAGGGCCCAGTGACGCTGACGCAAGGTGTGCCCCTGTGCGTGCAGGTCGGAGGCGGACGATTGCCCCTTCCAGTAAGACTCCAGGGCGAACTTCAATTCACGCTGGGCGCCAATGCGAGGAAAGCCCAGGTTGTGTGTCGTGATCATGGTGGGATCGTGCTCGATTCATTGCAGAAGCCGCGAGACTACGGATCACAATGCATGAAGTAAAATGGTATTAATTCAATCATCCATGAATTTGGCTCATTCAAGTGCTGGAGCGTATCCACCTGACCATCGTTCAGGAAGTTGAAAAACGAGGCTCGCTGACGGCGGCGGCGGATGTGTTGTGCCTGACGCAGTCGGCGCTCAGCCATGCGATCAAGAAGCTGGAGCAGCAACTCGGCACAGACATCTGGTTGAGAGAGGGGCGGCGGCTTCGCCTGACGCAGGCTGGGCAGCAGGTGCTGGCGCTGGCCAACCGCGTGTTGCCGCAACTGGTCTGGGCCGAAGAGCGCTTGCAACAGTTTGCCAAGGGGCAGCGCGGCACCTTGCGCATTGGGATGGAGTGTCATCCTTGCTACCAGTGGCTGCTGAAAGTGGTGTCGCCCTATTTGTCTGCGTGGCCAGATGTCGATGTGGACGTCAAACAGAAATTTCAGTTTGGCGGGATGGGGGCCTTGTTCGGCTATGAGATCGACCTGCTGGTGACCCCTGACCCCTTGTTCAAGCCAGGCTTGCACTTTGAGCCTGTGTTCGATTACGAGCAGGTGCTGGTGGTGGCAGCCTCGCATCCCTTGGCGGGCGCCCATCATGTGACCCCGCGTCAGGTGGCCAAAGAGGTGCTCATCACGTATCCGGTGTCCCCCGATCGTCTGGATGTGTACACACAGTTCCTGACCCCTGCCGGCGTGGCACCACGTCAGCACAAAACCATTGAGACGACGGACATCCTGCTGCAGATGGTGGCCAGTGGCAGAGGGGTATCCGCCTTGCCAAGATGGTTGGTGGCGCACTATGCGCAGACCATGCCTGTGGCGCCCGTTCAACTGGGTGCACGCGGCATTGCCAAGCAGATCTACCTGGGCGCGCGGGAGTCCGATGTGGACATCGACTATCTTCGCGCGTTCATCGACATCGCCCGTCAGACCGCGTCGGTCGCGTGAGCCTTTCGCCCGACATAGACCCGAATCGGCACGGTGTAGTGCACCTGCCCCTGGGCATCTCGACGCGCGTGAATGCCCAGTCGGTTGATGCCGATGTCATCGGTCACCATGTCCCGGATGCGAGGGACGTCCTCGTCAGCGGGAAAGGATGCCGCCAGTTGGGCTTCGAGTTCGATCTCGACCTCGTACGTCGCAAAGTGACAGTCCGTCAGCCCCGACGAGGCAAAGAGCGCAAGGCTCTCGCTGATGGACAGCGCATGCGTGTGAGAGGGGTCGCGTAAGGTCTCCAGTTCGTCATAGGCAGCAGTCTGCTCGTCTGGCATGACCACATCGGCGACCACAACGCGGCCACCGGGGGTGCACACGCGCATCATTTCACGCAGCGCTTGCTGGACATCGTGCAAGTGATGGAAGCTGTAGCGCGTTACCACGAGCGAGAACGAGTGGGCTGCAAAGGGCAACTGCAAGGCATTGGCCTCTTGCCATTGGAGGTTGCTCAGACCTTGTGCAAGCTGGCGCTGGCGAGCCTGCTGCAACATGCCGGGGGTGATGTCAACGCCGGTCACCGCTCGGGCGACCCGGGCCAGTTCGCAGGCGACGATGCCGGGGCCGCAGGCCACGTCCAGCACGGTGTCGTTCGCGGTGATGTCGCTCATGCGCAGCAAGGTGTCGATGGCACTGAAGTGCCCCGGGATCTGCGTAAACGGGATGGACTGTCGTGTGAATTGGTCGATGATGATGTCAAGATGATCGGGGGGCGAGGTGTGCATGCTCAACTCCTGAGGGGTGATGCCGCATCCTCCCGCGATCCATGACAAGGCGATTCAGCCAGCATGACAACCCATCAAGGAAAACTGACAAAACTCAGGCCGATCACGCTGGGATTCCGCGAGGAGCCCGAGCGCCCGGTCATGGGCTTGTGCATGACCGTTGACAACGCGGTCTGCCAGGCCCCGCATGCCCACCCGCGAGGGCAACTGCTGTATGCGAGTCATGGCCTGGTGCGCGTGAGCACCCCGGCAGGTGCCTGGTTGGTGCCGCCGTCTCAGGCGGTGTGGATCCCGCCGCATGTGCTGCATGAGGTGACCTTGCCCGGCGCGGTGACCTTGCACAGTTTGTTTGTGTCGGAAGCTGCCGCAGCCCATCTGTTTGGCAAGTGCTCGGTGATCCAGGTGTCTTCACTGTTCAGGGAGATGATCCTGCGTGCCGGCAGCCTGGGGGCAGACTATCAGCCAGACACGCCTGCGGATCGCTTCATGCGCGTGCTGCTCGATGAGATGGCACAAGCCACGGTGACGGAAATCGGACTGCCCATGAGCACGGAGCCGCGTGTCAAACGTGTGATGGACACCTTGGCCGAGCGGCCAGGCTTGGCATTCTCGATGGCTGAACTGGCGCAGGTGGCGTGTGCCAGTGAGCGCACCTTGGCGCGTCTGTTTGCCAAAGAGGTGGGGATGTCCGTGGGGGATTGGCATCGCCGTCTGATGGTGCAGTACGCCTTGACGTCGCTGGATGCGGGGCACAGTGTGCAGCGGGTAGCCCTCTCTCTGGGGTACACCGATTCCAGCAGCTTCATCGAAATGTTCCGGGGCGTGATGGGACGGGCGCCCGGGCAGTTTATCGGGCAGCGGGGCGCGCGTCACGGGGGCGCGAGCTGAAACTTTCTGCGATAGGCGGCGGGTTGCAGTCCGACTCGATTCTGGAACAGGCGCCGGAACGAATTGCTGTCTTCATAGCCCACCGCAAAGGTGATGCGGTCGAGCGCCATGCGTGTCGATTCCAGCAGGTGCTTGGCCTTTTCGAGGCGCAGGGTTTGCAGATAAGCCAATGGGGTATAGCCGGTGGCATCCTTGAAGCGTCGTTTGAAGTTGCGAACGCCAAAGCCAAATTGTTGAGCCAGATCGTCGATCAGGATGGGCTCGGCAAAGTGGGTGTCCAGCCAGTTCTGGACGCGCAGGATCTCCACGTCACCATGGCTCTTGGGCATTGACCACAGGACGTAGGGGGTCTGTTCGTGGCGTGTGTGATCAATCAGCAGGTAGCGGCTGCATTGCTGTGCCAACGCCAAAGAAGCAAAGCGCCGGATCAGATGCAGCATGACATCCATGCCTGCACTGGCGCCTCCGCTGGTCACCAGTCGGTTGTCTTCGCACAGGATCTGCTGGCAGTCGAGGTGTACTTGCGGGTATTGCCGCGCAAACAGTGATGCAAACGCCCAGTGCGTGGTGGCGCGCAGACCATCCAGCAAGCCGGACTCGGCCAGCAGAAATGTGGCCGTACACAGTGTCGCAATGGTGGCGCCCTGCCGATGCTGCTTGCGCAGCCAGGTCCGGTATGGCGCAAATGCGGGCATGGCCTCGCGCAGCGTGAACAGGAAGCCCGGGATGATGACCAGATCTGTTTGACGGATGTTGGACAGTGCTGTGTCCGCATGGAGGGTCTGGGTGCCCGTGGAACGAACCGGCTGGCCGGTCAGCGAGGCTGCTGTGACCTGAAAGGGCGGTTGATCACTGGTGCTGAAGGCATTGGCAGCGGCCAGCAGTTCAGCCGCCATGGTGGCACTGGCGGCCGAACAGTGCTCGGCAAGGAGCAGCGTGACATGCATGAGAGGCTTGTGCGTGTTTCGCATGAAATATGTCGTTTATGCATCTACCTTATCAGAGAGCGTATCGCTAGAGTGACGAAGGTTTTCACAAGCAGTCTCACCATGAATCTCTGGTTTCGCCTTTTCCTGATGTTGTGTCGTCGTCCTTGGCGACAGCCCGCCCATGGTCTGGATACCACGGTGGTACGCATGCGGGTTTGGCCGCTCGATCTCGACTTCAACCGCCATGTCACCAACGGGCGTTACTTCACGATGGCCGATGTGGGTCGCATGCACTACGTCTTGCGCACGGGGGCCTACAAAGTGGCCCTGCAGCACAAGGCCTTGCCGATCGTGGGTGACACGTGGGGCAAATTCCGGCGGGAGTTGCGGCTGTTCGAAGCCTTTGAAATTCACACACGCATGCTGGGCTGGGACGATAAATGGAGCTTTGTCGAGCATCGCTTTATCCGCCATGGCCGTGTGGTGGGCGTGGTGGTGATTCGCGGGCTGTTCCGCTCACCCAAGGGCACGGTGTCACCCGTGGCGTTTGTGCGCGGCATGGGGTTGCCTGAGCAGTCGCCGCCACTGCCAGCCTGGCTTCAGGCCTGGTCAGACAGTTGCGATGGCATGAGCCATCAGTTGCGAGAAGACGAAGCCAGGCTCAGGTGATGGTGTCCGTGTGCGGTCTCGACGCGGTTGCGACCCATGCGCTTGGCATGCAGCAGGGCATGGTCCGCAGACTCTGTCAGCGATGCGGCCGAATCAAACAAGGGGTAAGACGCCATGCCAGCGCTGAATGTGGCGTGCAGTGTGCCACCCGGATGCGCGTGGGGTAGGGCAGAGAAATCGCTGCGGATGCGATCAATCACCGTCTTGGCCTGTTCCGGGCAAACGCCTGGCAGGGCAATCAGAAACTCTTCCCCACCGTAGCGCCCGATCAGGTCGCCTGAGCGCAGGCGACCCTTCAGCAGCCACGCCAGCGAACGGATGACCTGATCGCCCACGGGGTGTCCGTAGGTGTCATTGATCGATTTGAAGTGATCGATGTCGATCATGGCCACCGTCAGCAGCGGTTGTTCGCTGTTCTCGGTTTGCGTGAGCAAGGCATTCAAGCGTGCCTTGGCGGCGGTGTGATTCAGCAGGCCTGTCAAACCGTCCAGGCGTGTCGAACGCTGCGTTTCACGAAAACGTTGAATCTTGGTCTTGACCACGGCCGCCAGCAACACTGGATTGAAGGGCTTGGTCAGGAACTGGTCGCCACCCAGTCGCAAGGCTTCCACTTGCATGCCGACATCGGTGGCGCCAGACAGGTAGACGATGGGGACCGTGCTGTATGCAGACATCTGGCGCAGGACACGAGTGGCCTCCACACCATTGAAGCGAGGCATGTACATGTCCATCAGCACCAGATCGGGCCGATAGGTCTCAAGTGCCTCGATCAGGGTGCCCGGATCGCGGATGACCAGGCTGTCGATGCCGTGCTGAGCCAAGGTGCGCTGAATCAGCGCGCCCGCCACGCGCGAATCTTCGACCACCAGCACGCGGTGCTTTTCCTGTTCCAGGTTTTGCACCAGATCCAGGATGCGGTCCAGCACCATGGCGGTTTGCTCATCTGCGGGGATGGCCACGTCGATGCCTGCGCGCATCAGGGCCACGATGGGCTCGATGGCCGACTGGGCGCCCAGGTAAAGCAGTTGGCTGGCAGGACAGGCTGCGCGCACCTGCGCGATGAAGTCGAAGTCGGACGCAGAGGTTTCGAGGTCGGCAGGAATGAAGAGAACCGCCAAGGGCATGTCCTCGGTGGGGAGCGCATCGCCCCACGCCATGTCCAGAACCTGAAATCCGAAGTAACGCAACTGCTTGCACAAGGCATCGGCCATGTCGCCATGCTCGGTCGGGCTGAAGAGCCACACGGATCGCGGCTTGATCCAGTCCACATCCGTGGGGGCGCCTGTGGCCGATTCATCGTGCCGACGATTCGGTTCCGGGACGTGCGGCTTGGCCGTGGCGACGGCCCCGAGCAGCGCGTCGAGTTGGCGCTGCAGGATGCTGATGTCCTGCTCCGTCAGCGGGTGCGAGCTTTCTGAGCCCAGGCGAGCAAGGACGACACCTTCCAGTCCTTCGCAGATGCGGACCAACCCGGGCAGGCGCATCCGATTGAGATGTTCGGCGAGGCTGTTGACCGCCACGGCGAACTCGATGAACTGCTCGAAACGCCCTTCCGAGACATAAAAACCCCACCGTGTCCGAAGGACATGGAGGCGATCGTCTAGGGAATTGGGCGGCACTGCGGTCATGGTTGGCGAACTAAATGCTATGACATTATCGATTCCGATGGAGGGGGCAATGTCCACTTCGTCACGTTCTCGCTCCGATTTTTGTGTGCGTGTTTTCCCGGTGTGTGAGGGACTGCGCATCAACATGGGGAAAGCGGCTTCAGTTTGCGGATCGTTTACCGACAAGCCTTGTATCGTGTGTGTACAGGGCGGCGACCTGAAGGTGGGCGCCGGCATGGTGATGTGGCTCAGACAATTCAGCTTCTTGCGCCGGCTTCAGGCTTTGGCGGTGTTCAACATCGCGGCTGTGATGCTGTGTGTCGCGGCAGGGGTTTACAGCGCCTCACAGTTGACCCGTATCGGCGAGGATGTGGGGCTGAGCAAGGATGCGGTGGCAGACATCCTCCCGCCGCCGATGTATTTGATTGAAATGCGCTTGGTGCTCTCTCAATTGGTGGAGGGCAGCATTTCGGTGTCGATCGGCAAAAGCGAAGTGGCGCGATTGGCCAAGGAGTACGACGACCGCGTGCTGTACTGGCAGCAGAAAGAAGGGGTCCCCCCTCCGGTGAAGGCGCGCTTGATGGGCGCGCAACATGACGCGGCAAAGGCGTTCATTGCCAAGGCCCGTTTGATTTCTGAGCAGGCTGAACACATGGGGTCGGAGGATCTGCGGATGATGGTGCCGGAGATCAACGCGCTGTATCTGGCCCAGCGGCACGAGGTTGACGAAACAGTCAAGGTGGCTTCTGGTGTGGCAGAGGCCAGCATGAGCGACTTCGTGTCCGTGATTCGGCTCAGCAAGGTGATTCTGGCCGTGGTGCTGGTGGTAAGCATCGTGCTGTCGGTGGTGCTCTTCAGCACCACCATCCGATCGATTTTGCGACCACTGCGGCAATCGGTGTCGGCCGTGGACCGGATGGCCCAAGGCGACCTCACGGAAGACATTCAGCCGGAAGGGCGCGATGAGATGACCGTGCTGTCAAGTGCCTTGCTGCGACTGCAGCAATCGCTGAAGCAGACCGTTCAGGTGGTGCAAGGCAATGCGATGGTGGTGGCAGAAAGCAGTCGTGGCATGGCCCAGCAGAATCAGGATTTGAGCGATCGTACGCACCAGCAGGCCGAGTCACTGCAGCAAACCAGCACCACGCTGGGTGCGTTGAGCCATGCGGTCGGGGACAACGCCTACCACTCGGCACAAGCCAGCGAGTTGGCGACGGGGGCATCCGAGGCTGCTGCGCGCAGCGGTGCCGTCATGGGGCAGGTGGTGGACAGTATTCGCGACATCCAGGCCAGCAGCCGGCAAATTGGCGAAATCATCGGGCTCATCGACAGCATTGCGTTTCAGACCAATATCCTGGCGCTCAATGCGGCCGTGGAGGCGGCGCGTGCAGGGGAGCAGGGGCGCGGGTTTGCGGTCGTGGCCAGTGAGGTCCGCATGCTGGCGCACCGCAGTGCCGAGGCCGCCAGAGAGATCAAGCAGTTGGTCACGACCAGCGGCGAGCAGGTGGAGCGCGGCACCTTGCTGGTGGACGAGGCGGGCGTGGCCATGCGCGAAACGGTCGAGGCCATCGTGAATGTGGCCCGGATTGTTCAGGACATCACGGTCTCGACGCAGCATCAGACGGAAGGCGTTGGGCAGGTGGAGGGCTCGCTGGCGCAAATCGATCACCACACCCAGCAAAACGCGGCACTGGTCCACGACCTCGTCGGCACGGCGGCGCAGTTGAGAGAGCAGGCGCAATCGCTGCTGGATGCCATTTCTGCATTCCGGGTTTAACGGAGTCGCACCGGGAGGTGCGTCATCATCTCGTCGCCATCTCTGCGCATCATGGCCAGATTTGCCGACAAGTAGGGTTGACTGGGTGTAACGGCCGGTTAGCAACGGTGATAATCAAACCGTGCCATGTGTATTTGTCTAACCGAAGTTGTCATCGATGTTGCGTATCCGGACTGTTTGCAAGTTGCTGGGCTTCTGTGCCGTGCTGGGTGGTGGGGCCTCACTCTCACTTGCACAGGGCGTTGATCGGGTTGCCTCCGAGGAGGATTACTTTGCCAACGTCCCGGTGGTGTTGACGGCCAGTCGCCTGGAGCAGCCGCTTAACGAGGCGCCCGGTGCCATGACCGTCATTGATCGCAACACCATTCGCTTGTCCGGTGCTCGGACGGTCGCGGATGTGCTGCGTCTGGTGCCGGGCTATTTTTCGGGTGGCTGGAATGGCGCCAACCCGGTGGCGGCGTATCACATCCCGGTCGATGACTACGGCACCCGGAATCTGGTCCTGATCGATGGTCGTTCGGTTTACTCGTCCGCGTACCTTGGCGACACCCACCGAGGCATGCTGGATGTGATGCTCGAAGACATCGAGCGCATTGAAGTGCTGCGCGGTGCCAACTCGGCAGCCTATGGCGCCAACGCGATGTTCGGGGTGATCAACATCATCACGCGCCACAGTGCTGACACGATCGGCGGTGAGGTGTCACTGACCTACGGGGACAGTGGCATTCAGGACAGGCGTGCGAGACTGGGCTTTGGCGATGAGCGGGCCAGTTTCAGGCTGTCTGTGGGCGATCAGCGGGACAGCGGCTATTTGAATGTCTTTGACGATCTGTCGTTGAGTCACTTGCACGGCCGGGCAGATTTCAAGCCCACGGTGCGAGACGATGTGATGCTGACCGCTGGGGTGACGTATCAGAGTGGCGGCGAGGGCTTTGCGGTCGATGCCTATAACCCCTTGCACACGGTGTACACCAATGACGTCTATTTGAATGGGCAATGGCGTCACCAACTGTCGGACGCCGATGAGCTGCAGTTCTCCATCAACTACATGGAGGACTGGCGCAAGGACGTGGCCTATTCCACCGATGCGTTTCATATCCTCATGGATTACGGCGGTATTGGCGAGCGCACCAACATGGAGGTTCAGCGCAAGACGACGCTGTCGCCCACCGTTCGCACGGTCGTTGGCGTGGGCTACAAAGACGAGAAGACGCGGTCCTTGCCTTTGTATGCCACAGACGACTGGCAGTCCTTCCATGAAGAGCGTGTGTTTGGGACGCTGGAGTGGCGCTTCACGCCAACGTGGCTGCTCAACGCGGCTTTGTTTGTGGGGCAACACAGTCAGGCCGGGCTTTATAAAGCGCCTCGCCTGATGCTGAACTGGCTGCCAACACCGGAGCACACCTTCCGAGCCGGGGTGACCGAGTCCATGCGGACCCCCAGTTTGTCGGAATTGAATGCCGATATCCGCTATTACTTGGGGGGCGTGTTGGTAGCGCAGGAATTTGCGGCCCGAGGACTGGCTCGACCAGAAAAGCTGCGGAGCCAGGAAATCGGCTACCTCGGACGTTTTCCCAACCAGAACCTGACATTGGACGTTCGCTTGTACAACGAGCGTTTGGTGGGGTTCATCGGTGTGGAAAAGTACGACAACGCCGCGACCGGCATCGATGATGTCAAGGACTACATGAACAAGCCTGGGTTCGAAATCCGTGGGCTGGAGTCCCAAATGCGCTGGAAGCCGTTTGAGGGCAGTGAAATCTGGTGGAACCAGAGTTTCTCGACATTGGATTGGGAGAATCCTGTGCTGAACGCCCGTCGTGAGCGTCGTCCGCCTCAGCATGCTTCGACGCTGGCGTGGTTTCAGCGTTTGCCAGGGCAATTCCAGTTGTCCGTCGTATATCAGTTCTTGGGCAGCATGACCTGGCGTGATCAGCGCGACTGGCTGGCCGCCGCGCACCGTACGGACGTACGGTTGGCTTACCCCTTCCGGGTGGGGCGAGCCAAAGCTGAGGCCTCATTGACTGTACAGTCCGCAGAGGGGAGTCGGCCCTTCTTCCTTCCAAGAAGAAATCTGGAAGTCGGGCGCCGCACATTCATGAATATCAGCATGGAGTATTGATCTGATTCGCAGACGTCATGCACTGGCTTTCGCTGCCGGCAGCTTGTTTGCTGCGGGGGCAGGCCGTGTGCTGGCTGCGTCAGACGCCATTTGGGTGCTGCTGTCAGATAACTCCTGGGCTTATGCCGAAGCTGCCTCGGCCATTCAGGCCGAGTGGCGCCAGAATGGTCGAGGCAAAGACCTGCTGGTTTTGAATGGGCGGGAGTTGCCGGTGGGATCCCCGCCTGCAGCTTTGGTGACCTTGGGCAGCTCGGCGTTGCGCATCGCCATGGAGCGGGCCGAGGCCCATGCAGACTGGGCACGCGTGCCCGTGGTGGCCGGCTTGTTGCCGCGGGATGGTTTTCAGACGGTCTGGAAGCATCCGCCTGCCTGGGTTTCTGCGGCCTATCTCGATCAGCCCGTGGAGCGCTACCTCGATCTGATCGCTCGTGCTTTTCCTCGTCTGCGCCGTGTTGGCGTGTTGATTGGTGCTGACGCGACCGCAACACGTGCTGCCCTGAGCAAAGCCGCCAGTGATCGGGGGCTGCATTTGGTGCTGGGCACGATCGCCAGGTCAGATACGGTATACGCCAGTTTGCGTGCGGTGCTGGCTGACTGTGATGTCTTGCTGGTCTTGCCTGACAGTGCCGTGGTGGATGCCTCTGCACTTCAGAATTTGTTGATTGCTGCGTATCGGCAGCGGGTGCCGGTGGTGGCGTATTCGCCGTCGTTGGTGAAAGCTGGCGCGACCTTGGGGTTGTATGCCAGTCCGGCACAGGTTGGAAAACAGGTGGCTGCCTTGTTGCGGCTTTCCGTGAGTTCGCAGAGTTGGCCTGCCCCCCGATTGGCCGATGGTTTCACCATTGCCGTGAATGAGCAGGTTTGTCGGTCAATGGGGTTGGATGTGCCAGATGCTGCCGAATTGACGGAAGCCATCAGGCGCCAGGAGGTTGGACGGTGACGCTGAAGTTGGGTGGTATCCGGGCGCGCCTGTGGATTGCAACGGCCTTGCCCGCCATGTTGGTGATTGGGCTGCTGGTTGTGGGTTTTGCCTCGCGCTATGGCGAGCGCATGGCCGATGCGCTGAAAGATCGCGCGATCGCGTCAGCCAGACAGTTGGGCAGTGCCGCAGAGTTCATGCTGTTTGCGGGAGACCGCGAAGGGCTGATCCGATTGGCCGAAGCCGCCATGCGCAGTGATGCACAGTTGCGTGCGGTCATCATTTACAACGCCCAAGGCCAGGTCCGCGCGTCGGTGGGGCAGCCCATGTCCCAGATGCCCCGCCTGGATGGCGCGCTGCAAGTGGTCACCGGCAAGAACCTGCTGGTGGCTCAACCCATCTACCCCACCGCCGTGCCGGTGGATGATCCTTACGCGCCGCCCATGGCAGGGGCTGCTCGCGTGGCCAAAGCGCAGGTGCTGGGGTATGCCGTGCTCGAAATGTCGATGCTGACGCTGGAGCAACAAAGGCGTGAGCTGTTGACATGGTCCTTGGCCACAGCAGCAGGGGGCCTGTTGCTCGCGGGCATTCTGGCTTCGGTGATTGCCTCAGTGGTGACGGCGCAGATCGGGCGCATCAACCGGGTGGTGGTTCAGGTGGGGCGTGGGCATCTGGATTCGCGCGTGGAAGCTGAGCGCGCGGGCATCTTGCGCCCTCTGGCGGTCGGGATCAATTTGATGATCGCGCGCATCGCCACCACGCAGGAAGAACTGCAGCAGCAAATTGAGCATGCAACACAGGAGTTGCGTGTTCAAAAAGATGCGGCTGAGCAAGCCGCTCGGACGGATGCCCTGACGGGGGTGGCCAGCCGCCGCGCCTTCACGGAGGCCGCCGAGGCCGAAATGCAGCGGGCCATTCGGTATCGCACGGAATTGTCTTTGCTCATCATGGACCTGGATCACTTCAAGGCTGTGAATGACACCTACGGCCACATGACGGGTGATGCTGTGTTGGTCAGCTTTGCGCAAACCGTGTTGCAGCAGGTGCGTTCTGTGGACTTGGTTGCGCGACTGGGCGGCGAAGAGTTCGTGGTGCTGTTGCCCAACATCAGTGCCGAGCGATCTCAGGCTTTGGCTGAGCGGATCCGTGAGGCCGTCGATGAGCACATGCTGATGGTGGACGGAAAGCCCTTGCGCTATACCGTCAGCGTGGGCGTGGCCCAATTTGATCCGCGTGAGTTGAGTTTGTCCGTGTGGCTGGCTCGGGCGGATTCAGCACTCTACCGTGCCAAGGCCGAGGGGCGTAACTGTGTGCGGATTGACGAAATTCCCATGGGGTAGCTCTCGACACATGTCGGGAAAACAGACGGATACATGTGGAGTATTTAACAGCATCGTGATGTCGAGCGGGCGCCTACACTCGACCGACTGTATGGTGTCCCACCGTGGTTGCACAAAACCGTTGCCTTATGAATTCCACACACATGCGTCGTGTTGCGATGGACGAGGATTTGCTCGACCAGACGCTCGGAGCCTGGCAAACGCAATGGCCTGATGTGGCCGTCATGGCCCTTTTGCCCGAGCGCGAGGTGGCGCGGTTGCCTGTGTTGCAAGGCATCTGTCGACGTCGCGGCATGTCGTTGTTTGGCGGGGTGTTTCCGCAGCTGATCGATGGCGATCAGCTGGTCAGTGATGGCGTGTGGTTGTTGGCGCACGAGCGTGGTGCCACCTACACGTTGGTGCCTGATTTGCCCGACGATGCAGCCGAGGCTGCTTTGCGCATTGCCAATGCCTTGTCCGCCGTGAGCGTGCCAGATGAGGGGCAAGGGCCGCCGACGCTGTACCTGATGTTTGACAGTGAGTTGCAGCACATCGCGTCCATCCTGGAGGGGCTGTATCAGCGGGTGGCGGATCGCTTCCGGTATGCCGGTGTCTGTACGGGATCTGAAACCTTTGAGCCCATTCCCTGTCTGTTTGACGGAGATCGGCTGATTGCGCGAGGCGTGCTGTGTGCGCTCTTGCCGGCAGCAGCTCAGACGGCGTTGGCACATTGTTACCCGGTGCCAGAGCACGTTTTGAGCGCCACAGCCACGCAAGGTAATCGCATCGTCAGCATTGACTGGCAGCCAGCGTTCGAGGTGTACAGAGACTTGGTCCGCAAACACTATGGTGTCGAGCTGACGAAAGAGAACTTTTATACGTATGCCGTGCACTTCCCCATTGGTTTGCTGCGAGCGAATGGCGATGTGCTGGTTCGGATTCCCGTGCAACTCAAGGAGGATGGTTCGCTGATCCTCAAAGGTGAAGTGCCTGAGCATGCCATGTTGGTGGTGCTGCGTGGGCCAGATGCCTTGGGTACGGCGTGCGTGGATGCCCTGGAGGTTGCGCTGGGCCCCCATGCCAAGGGCAAGAACGCTTGCCTGTTTTATTGCGCGGGGCGTCGCATGCACATGGGAGAAGCGGTTCATGGCGAACTTGCCGCCATGCAGGCTCGCCTGCATGCGCCGGTCATGGGGGGCGCACTGTCCCTTGGGGAAGTGGGGAATCCGGACGTGTGGGGGTATCCCATGTTTCACAACGCAGCCTTGGTCTGCACCACGTGGCAAGGGCGATGAAGCGCGAGCATGTTCTTCCTGTTCTGTATGACCTGACGCTGACCATCGGCAGTGAGGTGCATGTCCAGCCGCTGTTGGGGCGGGTCTTGCAGCGTTTGTTGTTTCACACGTCGTTTCCTGTCGGGGTCGTACTGTTGAGCGAACCGGGGCAAGGTGCGCTGCGGTGTGAGGTGGCGTTGGGCGATCAACTGTTGAGCGCGCAGCAAGGGCAAGTCTTGTCGTTGCCTGATGCTTACGCCGAACCTGCATCGGGGTGGTTGGGCGAATCCGATGTACGTGCCCTTGGCGGCGCCAGTCGCTTGGTCTGTGGTTTGCGGCTGCCGATTCCGGGCTGTGGCGTGATCGTGCTGTTGGCCCCCGAAATGCCACGGACCGAATTGCCGTTGGTGCAAGTGTTCAGCCCGGTGTTGCGCAACTTGGCGAGAACGGTTGAGTTGTGTCGTGGCAATGATCAGCTGACACAACGTCTTCAGGATGACCGAGACAAGGCTCGGCACGACTTGTTCGTGGCGTTGCGCCATTCGGAGGAACAGCGCCGTTTGCTGCGCCTGCTCACCGACACCCTGCCGGACTTGTTCTGGATGAAGTCGCCAGAGGGGCGCTATCTGTTTTGCAACAAGGGCTTCGAGGGCATGTTCGGCGTTACCGAAGCCCAGTTGCTCGGCCACTTCGACCGTGAATTCGTTGATGAGGCCAAGGCTGCGGCCTTTCGCTCGGACGATTTGATCGCGATGGAGGCCAGCAAGCCTCATGTGTTTGAAGAGTGGCTGGACTTTGCCGATGGCCGGCCCAGTGGTTTGTATGAAACGACCAAAGTGCCTGTCCGTACGGAGGATGGGAGTGTGCTCGGCATCATGGGCCTTGCGCGTGACATCACCGAGCGCCGCAAGACCGAGCAGCAACTCTTGCTGGCGGCGAGCGTGTTCACCCATGCGCGCGAAGGCATCATGATCACCCAGGCGGATGGCACCATCGTCGATGTGAATGAAACCTTCACGGACATCACGGGCTATCCTCGCGAAGAGGCCGTCGGGAAGACGCCGCGCATCCTGCAAAGTGGGCGGCAGACCCGTGAGTTTTATCAGTCCATGTGGAGTGATTTGGCCGCGCATGGGCACTGGAGTGGTGAGGTCTGGAACCGCCGACGCAGTGGCGAAATCTATGCAGAGCAAATCACCATCAGCGCGGTGACCGACGCCAAGGATCAGGTCACGCATTACGTGGCGCTGTTCTCGGACGTCAGCAAGCAGAAGGAGCATGAGCGCCAACTGGAGCGCATTGCGCATTACGACGCCCTGACGCTGCTGCCCAACCGGGTGCTGCTGGCCGATCGCTTGCAGCAAGCCATGCTGCAAGCCAAGCGTCGTGGTCTGCAGGTGGCCGTTGCCTACCTGGACCTGGATGGCTTCAAGGCCATCAATGACGAGCATGGTCACAGCGTGGGCGACAGTTTCTTGTCGGCGATTGCCGATCGCATGAAGCGCGAACTGCGCGAGAGCGATACCTTGGCCCGTCTGGGCGGGGACGAGTTCGTCGCCGTGCTCATTGATTTGCGCAACACGGCCGATGCCGAGCCCCTGTTGCAACGCCTGCAACAGGCCGCCTTTGAGCGGTGCGAAGTCGAGGGGCTGTCCTTGCAAGCCTCGGCCAGCATCGGGGTCACCTTCTATCGGGGGACGGACGACATCGATGCGGATCAGTTGCTGCGGCAAGCCGATCAGGCGATGTATCAGGCCAAGGTGGCGGGCAAGAACAGATGTTACATCTTTGATCCAGACAAGGATCGTGACGCCCGTGGCTTGCACGAGCACTTGCAGGACATCGCGCGGGCCTTGAAGGACGGCGAATTCGAGTTGTACTACCAGCCCAAGGTGCACCTGCGCTCAGGCCGTCTGATGGGAGCGGAAGCCCTGATTCGCTGGCGTCATCCCAAGCGTGGCATCTTGTCCCCAGCGGTCTTCTTGCCCGTCACGGAGAACCATCCCTTGGCCGTGGACATCGGCGAGTGGGTCATTGAGACGGCGCTGGTTCAGATCGGCGCTTGGCGTCAGGCTGGGCACGACATTCCGGTCAGCGTCAACATCGGGGCGCGCCATTTGCAACAAGACGATTTCATCGAGCGACTGGACATGATCCTGGCACGTCATCCCGACGTGCCGCCATCCTTCCTGCAAATCGAAATCGTCGAAACCAGCGCGTTGCAGGACATTTCCCAGATATCCCAATTGTTGGCGGCGTGTGCGTCGCGCGGGGTGCGCAGCGCGATCGATGACTTTGGGACGGGGTACTCGTCGCTGAGTTACCTCAAGCGCTTGCCGGCCCATCAACTCAAAATCGACCAGAGCTTTGTTCGGGACATGCTGGAGGATCCGGATGACCTGGCCATTTTGGAGGGGGTGATGGGCTTGGCCAAGGCCTTTGACCGAGAGGTCATCGCCGAAGGCATCGAGACCATTGACCACGGCGTCATGCTCTTGCAGTTGGGGTGTGAGTTGGGGCAGGGGTTCGGGATCTCTCGACCGCTGCCAGCTTCGGAGTTGTTGACGTGGTTGAGCCACTGGCAACTCCATCCCCGGTGGGTGGCCACGCAAACCTTGGGACCCATGGCGGTGTCGGTGCTGCGAGCCAGCATCGACGTGCGTGCATGGATCAATGCGCTCGATGCCTTTTTGGAGGGCCGCCGTGAGCAGCCGCCGGAGCTGGATCCCGGGCGCTGTCACTTTGGTCGCTGGCTGCAAAAGGCCGCGCAGCAAGCCGGCTTGAATGAGCATGACCTGCACGAAGCCGACCTGGATCACTTGCGCCTGCATGACCAGGCCACCGAATTGATGACCCTGAAGCGGGAGGGCCGCCTGGCGGAGTTGCGTGATCGCATTGTGCGGCTGCGTCAAGAGGGCGAGTCCTTGATCGGGCGCATCACAGACTGGGCTGAGCGTGGGCTGAACAAGCCGGCCTGAGCGAGCCCTCACGCGGCGATTTTTTTCGCAATCCAGCGTTGTAGCCGCCCGGGAACCATGCCACTCAGTGCGAACAAAGGTCCGGCCAGCGGGCCCACATGCCAGTGCACCGGGTAATGACTGTGGGCGCGTTTGGCTGCACGCACAATGTGCCGGGCGACGTCGTCTGGGCGAACATGCACACCCAGGCGCTCGATGCTGCGGGCGTCCATGCCCACCACCATGTCGGTTTGCACGAAGAGCGGCATCATGTCGATCACACGGATGTCGTGTCGCTGCCATTCGATGTTGAGGGCCTCGGTCAGGCCTCGTACCGCGAATTTGGTGGTGGAGTACGCCGCCAGACTGGGTTGGCCATAAGTGGCGGATGCGGACGACAGATTGATCACGGTGGCGCCGGGTGTCTGGCGCAGGTAAGGGAATGCGGCGTAGCAGCCCGTCATCACCCCCTTGATGTTGATGTCCACCAATCTGAGTTGGCGCGCCAAATCAATCGACTCGAAGTCGCCTGAGACCAGAATGCCTGCATTGTTGATCAAGAGATCCAGGCGCTGGCTGACCGTGTGAAATGATTGAAGCGCGGCTTGCCAGTCACTGATGCTGGCGACATCCAGCTTGTACGTGAGGCAGCGCGGAGACTGCGCTTCGGTCGCCAGTCGCTCCAGCCCGGCCGTGTCGACATCCGCCGCCCCCACCAGCCACCCTTCCTTGAGCAGCGCCAGAACGGTCGCGCGTCCAATGCCGTGTGCGGCGCCGGTGACGAAGGCACAGTGCGCGGAAGATGGATTGCGGGTGGGCGAAGGCGTGGTCATGGCTACTGCAAGAGATCGACGGGGGCGATCCGAACGTCGGAAAAACGCGGATCATTGCTGAGACGGGTGGCACAGCCAATGTGAGATTGGGCCGGCTGCTTTAGCTTGTGGGCCAAGCGGGCGCCTCTCAGGGTATGTCCTTGCGTGTTTGCTTGCGCCATTGCCCCGGGGCATGGCCCGTCCAGCGTTTGAAGGCTTGAGAGAACGAGGACTGGTCACTGAAGCCCAGTCGGCTGCCGATTTCGTCGAGTGACAGGGTGTCGTCCTGCAGGAGATCGCTGGCAAGTTGCTGGCGTGCGGTGGCCTGCAAATGACGGAAAGTCACGCCTTCGGCCTGCAGTCGGCGCTTCAGCGTTCGCTCGGTCGTGTAGAGCAGTCGAGCCATGCGGGGCAGGTCGGGCATGGCCTGCCCAGACGATGAGAGCAGATGCGTTTTCACCAATTCCGCCGTGCCATAGCGTCGGCGTCGCTTCTCGACCAGTGCGGCGCACAGTTGCTCGCACATGGAGGCCGTGAGCGGATTCGCATTGGGCAGTGGCCGAAGCAGATGTTGCGTGCTCAGGGAGAATGCATTCAGGTCGGATTGAAATTCAAAGGGGCAACCGAGCAGTCCGGGTGGCATGCCTCGGGTTTGCTCCGCACGTGGGGCAGGAATAGACAGCTTCAGGCTCGTGAGTTGAACCTGCTGCCCCATCAAGTCGGCGATGAGACGCGTGGCTGCGGCCAGATCCCGCAGCCCCAGGAAGGTGCGAACGGGTTCATCCACGGCCGGGGGGGCGAACTTGATGACAATCTGCTCGTCCAAGTGTGTGGTCGAAATCTGCGTGAAAGCGTAGGTCAGGGGCATGAAGCGCAACGCCAGGCTCAGCGCATCGCCCACAGTGGCGCTGCTGATCAGGCCGTACCCCCAGATGCCGTAAGTGGTGAATCCATACTGCAGGCCGACATCCAGGCCCAGCAAAGGTGGGTTTTTCAGGGCCTTGATCAGGTTGGCAATGACCAGCAACTCTTGCGTGGCCTGCACCTCGACATTGGGGTCCTGCAACTGCTCCTTGTGCAAGCCGGTACGCCTCAGCAAGGTGGGGGCACTCACGCCGTGCAGCTCGCCATAGTTGACGAGCAGGCGAATGCTGGAGGGGTCTCGAACAAAATCCCAAGTGCTCACCGTGTTTACCCTTGTTTAGGCCATATGGCCCAAATCATAAATAAGTAGACCTCGGTCAGCATTGGGGTTCTACCCGCACTGCCAGATCATTTCGACCAGTTGTTCGGACATGTCGGAGGTGAACGGTGGCATTGGATGCGTCAGATGTGCGATGGATCCTGGATGAGGTCGCAAGCTTTTGTGCCGGAGAGGTGGACAAGCGTGCCGCACGATGGGAGGAGGGGCTGACACCCCAAGCGTTGCACGCCTTGATGGGCATGCTCACGGACATGGGCGTGGTGCCGGTGGCATCTGATGCTGAGGTGCCGGGGCTGTGGTGCGATGTGTCGTCGGCATCTGGCATGACGCTCAGCCTGGGGGTGCTGACCACCATCGGTCGAAGCCATGCGGGGCTGGCGTTCGCTTGCCATCGTCGGGCCCTCGGGGCCTGGCTGCAAGCGCAATTGGGGGGCGCGTTTGTTGAACTGGATCTGACCGACGCCGCGCTGGTGACCACCGGCCATCACGGCTTGGCGAGAGGCAGCTTGGGGCGCTGGCTGACGAGGGGCGCCGTGACGGTGGAGGACGATGCCATGCTGGCTGACTGGCTTGGGCGTCCTGACGCTGCGTCCGTGGTGGTGGCCATGCCCGACTGGCGCGATGTGGTCTGGCCCGTTTGGCGGGATGGTGTGGTGCAGTGGGCGTGGGTCCGTCATGAAGGATTGCAGGTCAAGCAGGACGTGGCACCGCACGGCTTGTCGGACCTGACCCTGTCCAAGGTGCTGCTGCGTGAGAGCTGCGAGATGGTGGTCTCCAACTTGTCTGGCGATGTGGCGAGACAGGTGTTGTCAACGGTGCTGAAGGTGGATTGGTTGGGCTTGGTGGCCATTGGCCTGGGGGTGACGCAGCGCGGCGCTCTCTTGGCGAAGGACTTCGCCGGTTTGCGTCGACAAGGTGGCACCACGATTGAGCAGCATCCGGCGGTGCAAATCATGTTGGGCGAGATCCATGCCGCAGAAAGAATGGTGTCTGGCTTGCTGAGAACCTGCCAGGTGCCCGTTCACGAGGTGGATCTGCAGGATGTGGTGACGATCCGCATGCAGGCCTGCGAAGCCTTGGTGCACGCCAGTCATCAGGTGATCCAGGTGCATGGTGGTGTGGGCTACATGCGTGACGCTGGCCCCGAGCGCCTGCTGCGAGATCAAAACATGTTGCGGCAACTGAGTGGTGGCGTGTGGGGGCTGCCCATGGCCTTGCAGGCCTTGCAAGAGGAGGTCGCATGATGCGCGAACGCATTCATCTGGACGGGCATCTGGCCTTGAACCATGTGCTGTCCCCGCGCTGGCAATTTGAGCAATTGCCCGCTTTGAGTCGGTGGGCGACGGCCTATCCTCAACTGGATCTGTGGGAGACCGATACCCGGCACTTGCCAGCGGCCTTGCGTGCGCTGCGGCGTCGCGCCAAAGACTTTGCGGCGCAGCATCTGCAGCCCTTGTCCGCCGAGATGGATCTGGCGGCTCACCTGCCTGCCGGTGCGTGCCACCCGGAGTTGGCCGACCTGCTGTCCGAAGCCGGACGCCAGGGCTGGCTCAGCTATGTGTTGCCCGCACCTCTGGGGGCGATGTCGTGGCGAGCCATGCCGTACCCCATGATCTGGCAATGCAGCTTGGTGGTGGAGGAGTTCTCGGCCGCCTGCGGTGGGTTGATGCTGCTGTTGTCGGCCCATCACCTGGGCACCATGCCGATCCTGGTCTCGGGTGAGCTCAGCAAGATCTGGAAGTTCTTGCGCCCGGTCTACCAGTCGTGTCAGCGTGGTGAGCCGCACCTCATGGCCTTTGCCATCACCGAACCCGGTGCAGGTTCGGATGCCGAAGACGGGCATGGTGCTGCGCAGTACCGGCCGGGTGTGGTGGCGAGGCCGGTGCCAGGGGGCTGGTTGCTCAATGGACGCAAGTGCTACATCAGTGGAGGGGATCTGGCCAAGTCGTTGACGGTCTTTGCCGCGCTGGCGGGGGAGAACATGTCGTCGTGGACCTGCTTTCACGTTCGAGCCGACAGCCCGGGCTTCAAGGTGGTTCGCACCGAGCTCAAGATGGGCATGCGTGCTTCTGGTGCGGCCGAGCTGGAGTTCTCTGACGTGTTCGTGCCGGACGATGCGGTCATCGGGGGCTTGCGCCGCGGCTGGGTGCTCAATCGCGCCACGCTCAATGCCTCGCGCATTCCTGTGGCCGCCATGGGCGTGGGCTTTGCCCGTGCCGCCACCGAGGTCGCCATCGAGTTTGCGCGCACCTATCGTTTGGGCGGCAAGCCCCTCATCGATTACCAGGAAGTGCAATTGCACCTCGCCACCATGCTGGCAGAGACGCGTGCCCTGCGCAGCATGGTGTGGCAAGAGGCGCGTCATGGATGGACGCCACGCCAGTTGCAGGCGTCAGCGTGCAAGTTCCAGGCGACAGATCGGGCCCAGCGCATCTGTGAAATGGCGATGGACCTGTTGGGCGATCACGGTTGCGCGCACGAGGCACGCATCGAGCGGATCGCCCGCGATGTGCGACTCACGCGCATTTTTGAAGGCACGAACCAGATCAACCGGCTGTCCTTGATGGAGGACTGGCAGGCGCAGTTGCTGGACACCGAACACCCCGTAGGAGTATGAGATGACCCCTTCTCCCTGGAACCAAGACATTTTCTTTCAGTACCCCGTGACCCCCTTCCAGACCAGTTGCGGCGAGATCGACCTGCCCATCCTGTATTTCGATTGCTCGATTGCCATGGCGCTTTTTCTGGTCGATCTCGACAAGGCTGCGTCGCTGGTGCAGGACCCAGAACTGGATGTGGTGCCCTTTGCGGGCGGCAAAGCCATGGTGGGTGTGGCGTTTTACGAATACCGGCGCACCGCGATTGCGCCCTACAACGAGGCGGGCATCGCGATTGCCGTGGCGCCCAAGGGTGCCGCCGTGCCTGCAATGCCCCTGCTGTCTTACCTTCGTCCGTTGGACAAAAACCCGCTGGGTTTCCATGTGGTCGACCTCCCGGTGACCACCGATGCAGCGTGTGCCGCAGGCAAGGAAGTGTGGGGCTATCCCAAGTTTGTGACCCCCATTCTGTTCCAACGCCAGGGGCGGCAATTCACCGGCATCGTGACCGATCCGGCTGATCAATCTGACCTGGTCCGGGTCGACGGGTGTGCCGGTTTGGGCGTGGCAGGTCCGCTGCTGGACCTGGTCCTGTACTCCAGGCTGAACGGGCCGCTGTTGCGCACGCTGGTCAACACGCGTGGCGGAGCAGAAATGCGTTTGCCGGGCAGCCTGCGCCTGCATGTGTCGCCGACATCGCGCCACCCCATGGCACAGCGTCTGCGCGCGCTGGGGCTCGACGGCGCGAAGCCGATTTGCGCCAGCATGAGTGATCGCTTGCAGTTGCGGCTCAATGCAGGGGCCCCGGTGCCGTCACGCTGAATGCCCTGAGCGCAGGCTGGGACTTCAGCCTGCGTCATGTGCCTGTCATGGTCATCCATCAAGGTAGCGAGCCTTTGGCTTACTTGGTGTTACATCATGACAGTTCAGAATGCTCGGCGACAGTTTGTGATTCAACTGGGCGCACTGGCCGCCGTCGGGAGCAGCGGCATGGCGTTGACCGGCTGCGGTGGTGGCGACGATGCCCCCGAGTTCAACTACGGCGTGGCCAGCGGCGACCCATTGAGCGACCGTGTGATCTTGTGGACGCACGCCAAGTATCCCGACAGTGATGGCATGGTCGACCTGACCTGGGAGGTCGCGACGGACAACACCTTCAAGACGGTGGTGAGCCATGGCACGGCCCAGGCCACATCGGCAAAGGCTTTCACGGTCAAAGTGGATGCCACGGGTCTCAGTCCCGCGACGGAATATTTCTATCGCTTCCGTCAGGGAAGCCATCAGTCGGCCATTGGCCGCACGCGCACCCTGCCCACCGGATCGGTGGACGAAGTGGTGCTGGCGGTGTTCTCTTGTGCGAACTACCCGGCTGGCTACTTCAATGTCTACGCTGAGGCCGCAAAGTCCAACGCGCAGTTCGCCATTCATCTGGGCGACTACATCTATGAATACGGCGCCACCAATGCCGATGGCTCGCCCGCCTATGCCTCTGCGCAGGCCAAGAGCCTGGGGCGGGTGGTCGAGCCAATGTCCGAGTTGCTGACGCTCAACGACTACCGTCGTCGCCATGCGCAGTACAAGTCCGACCCCGACGCCAAGACCTTGCATGCCCGCATGCCGATGATTGCGGTGTGGGACGACCATGAAGTGGCCAACGACAGCTACAAGGATGGGGCTGAAAACCACGACGCCGCCACCGAAGGCTCTTTTGCGGTGCGCAAGCAGGCCGCCATGCAGGCGTATCACGAGTGGATGCCCATTCGCACCGGCAGCGACGCATCGGTGATCTTCCGTTCCTTCGACTTCGGCAACCTGCTCAGCCTGCACATGCTCGACACCCGTCTGTACGGCCGCGACAAGCAGGTGACGTTCAGCGAGTTGCTGGATCCGAGCAAGGCCGCTTCGGCCACGGCGACCTTGTCGTCGTCGACGCGCCAAATGATGGGTGCTTCGCAGGTGTCCTGGCTGCAAGGGCAGTTGGCCTCCTCGACGGCCACCTGGCAGGTGTTGGGCCAGCAAGTGCTGATGGCGCGCATGGCCTTCCCCTTGTCCATCCTGACCGCACTGAACCCTGAGAACACGTCGCCTGAAGCGCTGGCTGCGGCACAGGCCGCGATCACCGCGTACCTGACGGCCAAGGCCACCCCTGCGGCCTCTCGCACGCCCGAGCAGCAAGCCCTGATGGCGCAAACCAAACTGGGCTACAACCTGGATGCTTGGGACGGCTACCCCGCGGCGCGCGAGACTCTCTTGATGACGGCCTACAGCTTGGGCAAGCGCCTCGTTTGTCTGGCCGGTGACACCCACAACGCGTGGCATGCGGATTTGACCCTGGCTGGCTACGCGAATCCCGCACTGGCCGGCGTCAAGGTGGGCGAGGAATTTGCGACCAGCAGCGTCAGCTCTCCCGGTCTGGAAGAGTATCTGTCGGCATTGCCACCCGCGCAGATCAAAGGCATTTTTGAAGGTGTGGTGGATGACCTGCATTGGATGGACCCATCTCGCCGGGGCTTCCTCAAGATGACGTTCACACCGAGTGCGGCCACGGGGGCCTGGGTCTTCGTCAACAGCATCACCTCGCACACCTACAGCGTGGCCACGCCGACCACCGATGAGGTCCGCTCTTTCAGCCTGATGGCTTGAAGCGTCAGCAACATAGGGTAGTGGTATGACCGCTTTGCAGCGCAGTTGGGCTGTGTCGTCTTTTGCAGAGCCGCCCGTACATGCCATGCGCATGCGATCCGGGCGGTGGGCGGCCTGGTCCGCTCGCGTACGTTGGTGGCTGAGTGCGCCGTGGCGGCAATCATTGACGTCCGCGTTGATGATCGAACCGGCCTGGCAGGCCTTGGTGCTGGACAACCCCTTGTGCCTGCGCCCCGTGATGCGTTGCTATGTGGACCGACGTGTGCCGCTTTGGCGGCGGCCCGACTGGGCCGCAGCGGATTTCGCCGCGGCGGGTCAGCATTTTTCGACGCGCCAAAAGATGGATCTGGCGGCGGGCCGCGAGAGCATCTTGGTGGACCTGGGGGAGGGCTTCCGGCTTGAGATGGCCTTCAACAGCTTGTACCCCGAAGAAGGCTTGTGGGCCTTGCGTCTGGTGCACGGCGATGCCACGCACGTGTTCCAGTTGACTTTCAGCTTCTTGCCGCATGGCCGGATGTTGGTGGGCTCGGTACAAGGTGGCGCCTCGACCGAGACGACCCCTGTCCCGGAGGTGATCAAGCGGTTCACCAAGCACTTCCACGGACTGCGTCCGCAGGTCTTTCTGGTCGAAGCGCTGGGGGTGTTGGCGCAAAGATGGCGCCAGTCGGTTAGCTTCGTGTCACCCCGGTATCAGGCCAAGAGCCGGTGGTACCGGGTGCCGAAAGGCATCTCGTTTGACTACGAGGCCCTGTTTCGGGACTGCAGCATGGTGCCCAAAGGGGCAGGCCGCTGGGGCTTGCCGCTACCGATGCCCCGCCGCGAGATGAGCGACATCGATGCACGCAAACGCGCCATGTATCGTCGGCGCTATGCATGGCTGGACGATGTGGCGCAGCGCCTGCGTGTGGGCTCCGACGTGTGACAAGGCGGGATACCAATCAGGGATAAAGCGCGGCGAGGAGGGGGCGGCACCGGGATGGTGCGCTGTGCGATGGCACACAAATTGCGTGTGATTCGTCGTGCCCCAACGTGTTGTCGCGTCGTGGGGCGTCACGGATTCCGCTAACGGCGGCGGAAAGCAGTCCGGTGGTTCTGATTTGTAGAGCACCGATTCAGTTCTGCTTTCTCCGGATGTCGATCAAAGGACTGAGGCCAGATCGGCATGCACCGGAACGAAGCTGTCGTTTGTTTGCGCCCCGCGCACCTTAGTCGGAGTCCCTATGAAAATCGTCGTTGTTGGCCATGGCATGGTCGGGCACAAATTCCTGGAAAGCCTGGCAGAGACCGGCTTGAAGGGTGTGGAAGTCACGGTGCTGTGCGAAGAGCCGCGCCCCGCCTACGACCGCGTGCACCTGTCTGAATACTTCTCGGGCAAGACAGCGGATGACTTGTCGCTGGTCGAATCCGGCTTTTTTGAGCGCACGGGTTTCAAGCTGCGTCTGGCCGCCAAGGCGGTGGCCATTGAGCGACGCACCAACACGGTGACCACCGCCGACGGCGAAACCCTGCAGTACGATAAGCTGGTGTTGGCCACCGGCTCGACGCCCTTCGTGCCGCCCATCAACGGGCGTGATCGCGAGAAGTGCTTTGTGTACCGCACCATCGAAGACCTGGAGGGCATGAAGGCCGCAGGCGCCAAGGCCAAGAACGGCGTGGTGGTGGGCGGCGGGCTGCTGGGCCTGGAATGTGCCAAAGCCTTGCGTGACATGGGGTTGGACACCCATGTGGTCGAGTTTGCCCCGCGCCTGATGGCCGTGCAGGTGGACGAGGTCGGTGGCCGCGTGCTGCGCAACAAAATCGAAGCGCTGGGCGTACATGTGCTGACCAGCCACAGCACCGTCAAGATCGTCGATGGCGCCGAGCACAAGCACCGCATGATGTTTGAAGACGGCAGCTATCACGAGACCGACATGATCGTGTTCTCGGCCGGTATCCGCCCTCGTGATGAACTGGCCCGCCAGTGTGTGCTGGCCATTGGCCCGCGCGGTGGCGTGGTGATCGACGATCACTGCCGCACCAGTGACCATCACATCTACGCCATTGGCGAGTGCGCCTCCTGGAACGATCAGACTTTTGGCCTGGTCGCTCCGGGCTATGACATGGCCCGCGTGGTCGCCAAGCACATCGCAGGCGATGAGTCGGCCGCCTTCACGGGTGCCGACATGAGCACCAAGCTCAAGCTGATGGGGGTAGACGTGGCCTCGATTGGCGATGCCCATGCCAAGACCCCACACTGCCGCACCTTCCAGTACGTGGACGAGGTCAAGCAGGTCTACAAGAAGATGGTGGTCAGCCAGGACGGCAAGCAATTGCTGGGCGCCGTGTTGGTCGGCAATGCCGATGAGTACGGCACCTTGCTGCAGATGACCCTCAACCAGATCCCGCTGCCGGAGGATCCCGAGTTCCTGTTCCTGCCCGCCAGCGATGGCAAGGCCAAGCCCGGCCTGGGCCCTGACGCCTTGCCGGACAGCGCCCAGATCTGTTCGTGCAACAGTGTGAGCAAGGGCCAGATCTGCTCGGCCGTGGGCGAAGGCATCACCAGCATTGCGGACCTGAAGGCGTGCACCAAGGCTGGCGCCACCTGCGGCGGCTGCGTGCCCCTGGTGACCCAGGTCATGAAGGCCGAGATGAAAAGGCGCGGCATGGCGGTCAACAACCATGTCTGCGAACACTTTGCCTACTCGCGTCAGGAGCTGTACCACCTCATCCGCGTGGGCCAGATCAAGACCTATGACGAATTGCTGGCCAAGCACGGCAAAGGCCTGGGTTGCGACATCTGCAAGCCCACGGCGGCCAACATCCTGGCATCGGTCTGGAACGACTTTGTCCTCAAGAAGGACCTGGCCCGACTGCAAGACAGCAACGACTACTTCCTGGGCAACATCCAGAAGGATGGCACCTACTCGGTCGTGCCGCGCATGGCCGGCGGCGAAGTCACGCCCGACGGCTTGATCGCCGTGGGGCAGATCGCCAAGAAGTACGGCCTGTACACCAAGATCACAGGTGGCCAGCGTGTGGACATGTTTGGTGCGCGCGTGGAGCAACTGCCCCTGATCTGGGAAGAGCTGATCGCCGCTGGCTTCGAATCGGGTCATGCCTATGGCAAGTCGTTGCGCACCGTGAAGAGCTGCGTGGGCTCGACCTGGTGTCGCTATGGTGTGGACGACAGTGTCGGTTTGGCCGTGGAACTGGAAAACCGTTACAAGGGTCTGCGCGCACCACACAAGATCAAGTTTGGCGTGTCGGGCTGCACCCGCGAGTGTGCCGAAGCGCAGGGCAAGGACATCGGCGTCATCGCCACCGAAAAGGGCTGGAACCTGTACATCTGCGGCAACGGCGGCATGAAGCCCCGTCACGCCGAGCTGTTCGCCTCGGATCTCAGCAAGGCCGATCTGATCAAGCTGATCGACCGTGTGCTGATGTTCTATGTGCGCACCGCCGATCGCTTGCAGCGCACCAGCACCTGGCGCGAGAACCTGGAAGGGGGGCTGGACTACCTCAAGGGCGTCCTCCTTGATGACAGCCTGGGCCTCAATGCGGAGCTGGAAGCCCAGATGCAGCATGTGGTCGACACCTACCAGTGCGAGTGGAAGACGGCCATCACCGATCCGGAAACCCGCAAGCGCTTCCGCTCCTTCGTCAACAGCGACGTGAAGGACGAGCGCATCGTGTTTGTGAAGGAGCGCGGCCAGATCCGTCCGGCGCGTGCAGACGAACGTGCCGATGCATCGGCCGAGGCTGCGGTCTAAGCCGGGGAACAGGAGAGAGAGATGAATGCCGTCATGAAAATGAATGCGCCCGCTGTGGGCCTGTGGACCGACGTGTGTGGTGCCGACGAGATCTGGCCGGACACCGGGGTGTGCGCGTGGGTGGAGGGGCGCCACGTGGCGGTCTTCCGAGTGGGCCAGGAGCAGTACTTCGCCATTGACAACGTGGACCCCAAGTCCGGGGCCAGCGTGTTGTCGCGCGGGCTGGTCGGCAATCTGGGCGAGCGGGTGGTCGTGGCCTCGCCGCTCTACAAGAACCACATTGACCTGCGAACGGGCGAGTGCCTGGAAGACCCAAGTTGTAGCGTGGCCGCCTATTCACTGCGTGTCACGGGGGGGCGAATCGAGGTGGCCATCACCTGACTGGAGTTGATGAGCCCATCTCTGCGCGCAAATTGGCGACAATGGCCGCAGAGCGTCTTTGTGTTTTTGCCATGCCTGTGTCCGTGTCTCAATTCGTCTTACGTGCCCGACAGCTGGAGCTGGAAGCGTTGCAGCAACTGGCTGTGCGCATCGATCTGGTCGATCTGGTCGGGCAATTGATTCACGCGCTGCAGCATGAACGCGGCGCGACCAGCATTTATTTGGCCTCGTCGGGCGAGCGGTTTGTGCCGGAACGGCAGGCTGCCATGTCGGCATCCCAACAGATCGAGCAGGCGCTCCATGCCGGCTTGTCGGCCCAGTTGCTGCCGGAGCAGGGCGCGTCGGCCAAGATGCTGTCCTTGATGGCGTGGGTGGCACTGGATCTGGATGCGCTCACGGATTTGCGGTCTCGCGTGGCTCAGCGCAGTTGCTCTGCGCATGACGCGGTGGCCGCCTTCAGCGGTGTGATCGCGGGTTTGCTGGAATTGATCGTGTTGGTGGCCGATGCCGCTTCCAACCCGGCGATTTCCAGGTTGCTGGTAGCCTTTGTGCACCTTGTTCAAGGCAAGGAGGCTGCGGGGCAGGAGCGTGCCGTGGGCGCTCAGTTGTTCGCCTCGGGGCAGTGTGACGAGGCCGAACAGCAGCGCGTGGTCCAACTCATCGAAGCACAAGAGCGTGGCCTGAGCGTTTTTGAAGAGTTTGCCGACACGGCCCTGAAAGAGCGTTGGCAACGCTACCAACTGGTGCCCAACATGGCGCAGCTGGAGCGTTTGCGCCGCACCTTGTGCGTGACGCGTGACGGTGCGGCCTTGGACCAGTCCATGAGTGAGAACTGGTTTGCGGCCGCCACCGCCCGCATCACCGAGATGTGGCAAATTCAGTCCGAGCTGGTGGCGTGTTTGTCGGGCGCGTGCGCCACGCAGATCGAGCAGGCTCGACAAAGTTTGCAAGACTCCGAGAGCCTCGTCACGCAGCTGAAAGCCAATCCCCCTCAGCATGCCTTGGCCGTGGCGCGTTTCTTCCAGACCAAGTCAGGGCAGCAGGGCGTGCCCGCGTTGCCACTCAAGCTGGATTCGGAAACCAAACCTGTGCCGGCCAGCGCCGCGAACGACCCCTCCATGCACGTGTTGCTGGATGTGCTCAAAACGCAATCGGCTCGACTTGCCAGCATGGAGGTGGAGCTGGAGAGCGCACGACGTGCGTTACACGAGCGCAAGTTGATTGAGCGGGCCAAGGGGGTGCTCATGGCGCGATTGGGTTTGACGGAAGACGCCGCTTTCCGTGCCTTGCAAAAGGCCTCCATGGATCACAACCGCAAGCTGCTGGACGTGGCGCAGGCGACCTTGTCGCTGCCCGATGTGGTGTTTGGCGAACGAGCCGGAGATGCCACCAAGCGGTGAGCGACCTGACGTAACATGTGGCGCATGATCAAGGCGCGACAGACTCTTGCCAGTCTCCTGTGTGTGGCCAGCTTCACGGCGTGGGCGCAGGGGCAGCCCCCCGCCAAGCCTGCCGGGGATCCGTTTTACGCCGAGGCCTCGGATTGCACGGCAGCCTTGAAGGCGCGCGTGGTCGAGCGCCAGGCGCAGCCGCGCTCCGCAGCCCGAGATAAAGCCATCCTCTCGGACACCGAGTTGGGATTTGCTTTCATCGGGGTGGCCTACAAGAAAGGCCTGCGTAATCCGGAAGCGGATCAGATGCTGCAAGCCGCTGAAGCCCGATGGAAGGCGCTGCGCAAGGCGGATCAGCAAGTGCGCCAGCAAGCCTGCACCACCAAAGGGCAGCAACTCATGCGCGACCTGTCCGTGCTGGAGCGATTTGTGGTGCGCAACCGGGCGCAAGCGCGCGTGGACAAATTGCTGGACAAGGACAGCACATCAGCGGCGCCCAAGGCGCCGTGAGTCAGGCCCTGCTGTCGTGCGGGGTCAGAGCCAGCGCAACGCCAGGGCTGCAATCAAGGTGGGCGGCAGCGCAGCCAGCAGCAGGCCCAGGGGCTGAATGGCCTTGTCGGTGAACACGTCCTTCAGGATGGCCGCTCCCGCCGGATTCGGGGCGTTGGCAATCAGGGTGAGCCCCCCGCCGGTGACGGCACCTCCTACCAGAGCCAGCTTGAAGTCCAGGGGTAAGCCCTGCACCAAAGAGCCCAGATAGGTCAGCGCAGCGTTGTCGGTGATGGCCGTCAGCGCAGTAGCCCCCCAGTAAACCGTGTCGCTGCTCATGGACATCAGAACGGGCTCCAGCCACCACTGTTGCAAGCCGCCCAGCACCACCAGTCCGCCCAGGAAGAATGCCACGAGCAAGGCCTCACGCAGGATCAGTGGATTTTGATGGCGTGGATAAGCCTGCGCAATGCCCAGGAAAAACAGGAACAGCCCCATGAACACGGCGGGATGGTGCGCAAAGGCCACCACCAGCGCCAAAAAAGCCAGATGCGTGATCACCAATGTCCAGGGGGCCGACCCGGCTTCGGCCGCAGCAGGTGGGGGCGCTTGCCGCAGTTCTTGCTGGCACACCAAGGTGGCCAGTGCTGCGTTCAGTGCCACGGCGATCGCGGACTTCCAGCCGAAATGGGTCAACATGAAGATCAGATCCCAACCCCAGGTCCCTGCCACCATCAGCACGGGAGGCGCCGCAAAGTGGGTGAGGGTGCCGCCGATCGAAATGTTGACGAACAGCACCCCCAAGGTCACATATTGAAGGCGGGTGGAGGGCTTGTGTGCCAGCGAGGTGTCCCTCAGCATGAGGGCGGCCATCGTCATGGCGGCGGGCTCGGTGATGAACGAGCCCAGCAACGGCACCAGTGACAACAGCAGAAAGTACAGCGCAACGGGCTGCGGCAAGGGCAAGCCGCGGGCGATCAGCCTGACCAACCGGCCGGCCAGTTGCAGGATGGGGCGCGTGGCAGCGATCACCATGATGGCGAAAACAAACAGCGGCTCGGTGAAGTTGCGAGACTCGATGTAGTGAATGGCCGTTTCACCCCCGCTGCTGCCAAACATCACCAGCATCAGGACCAGCGCCCAGAAGCCGAAGACCACCTCGACTTCGCCCAACAGGTGCCAGATGCCAGCATGGCGAGGCTGACGGTGCGCCAGGCGCTCAAAGAACTTGGTCGAAAACGTGTGCAAGACGGCCAGACCAAACAGGAGGGCGCCCGTCAGTTGGATGAAGGTGGGTTGATTCATGTGACGAGTATCCGTGGTCGTCTCGTGGTTTGCGGCATGCAGGGAAATGATCGTGGCATAGTCTGCCATGCATCTTTTTGCAACGCTGCCGCGAGAAATCGTTCTCGGTGCAGTCGAGTTGGCAGGCCTGGTGTCACGTTGAGGCATGACGAGCAGGCACACTGAGGACGCACACAATTTCAGGATGGAGCACCCCAGTTCAGCGTGAATGGGGTGGAAGTTGCGATCAGCATGAGCTCTGCACGCGCACGCACGCCCTATTCACGCGGTCTGTTGATCGCGGTGGCTCTCTTTTTGTTTTTTGACCTCAGCGCCATCGCACTGAATTTCTGGCAGTCGCTGGAAGTGGAGCGTGGGGCAGTGGCCATCAACCTGGCAGGGCGGCAGCGGATGTTGTCGCAACGCATGGCAAAGTCCCTGCTCCAGCTGGAGCATGACCTGCAGTTCGGACTGTCGACCGACCGCGCGCAGCGCGAGTTGCGCGACGCTTATGAGCTGTTTGATGGCACCCTGAGTGGCTTTGCCGAGGGGCGCGACACGCTGGATGGATACGGCCGCCCGGTGTATCTGGAGCCGGTCCGCGCCAGCAGCGTGACGGTGGTGCTGCAGGAGGCCATGACCTCATGGGCACCCTGGCGCAGCCGCTTGCAGCGCGTGATGGATGCCCGCCCCGATCAGCTGCCACAGGTGATCGGCCCTGCGATGCCGTATGCACGGGCCGACAACTTGCTGTTGCTGGATCAGATGAACCGCCTGACCGGTGCCCTGGAGGCGTGGACACAGCAAGAAGCCGGGCGCATCCGATTGCTGCTGGGGGTCACCTTCTCTCTGGCGTTGGGCACCTTTTTCTTTTCCATGTGGCTGTACGCCAAGCGGATGCAGATGACCCGCTTGCAGCATGACCTGCTTGATGAGGTGCTGCACAAGGTGTCTGCGGCCGTGGTGGTGCTGGACACCGATGCGGACACGATTTTGCGCACCAATGACACCATGGCCCGCATGTTCGGCTATGGTGAAGAGGCCTTGGTGGGGCTGCGTGTGAGCACGTTGTTGCGGCCACAGGGCGAGGATCTGGTGGGGCATCGCTCGGATGGCAGTACCTTCATCGCCAGTACCGAACGTCATGAAGCGATGTGGGAATCGCGCAAGCTGTTCGTGGAAACGGTGATGGACGTGACCACCCAGCGCAGCACCGAGGCGCATCTGAGTGGCCTGGCCTACAACGATCCTTTGACCAACTTGCCCAATCGCCTGTTGTTTGATGATCGCCTGCAAGTTGGCATGGCCCGCGCACGTCGTGAGCAGGGCCGCCTGGGCTTGTTGTTCATTGATCTGGACGGGTTCAAGGCCGTCAATGACGCACATGGCCACGATGTGGGCGACCTCTTGCTCAAGGCCGTGGCGATGCGCCTGCAGCAAGCCCTCCGCGCCAGTGACACGGTATCTCGCCGGGGAGGCGACGAGTTCACGCTCATCCTGCACGACGTGGCGGATCGCGAGGCTTGCCAGCGCGTGGCCGATAGCCTGACGGAGCAACTCACTGCGCCATTTGTGCTGCAAGGGCAGTCCCTGCGCGTGGGCGCCAGCATCGGCATTGCCGTGTTTCCCGACGATGGTGCCGATGCCGACGCACTCATGGCCGTCGCCGATGCAGACATGTATCGCAGCAAGCGAGCGCGCACAGCGGTCGTACGTGCCTGAGCACGAGATGGTGTTTTCTCGCGGTTGCGGGATGGGCCAATGCGCGTACGCTTGGCGTATGGGCCCACAGCTTGGCGCGCCCTGAAAGAGGATGCTTGATGTCGCCGACGCCTGCTTTTGTCTCGGATGCCTTGTTTGACCTGGCACCCGTGCCGCTGTCATGGACGCCTATGTCCGCAGACGGCACCCCGATCGCCTCGTACTGGAACCGGGCCTGGTGTGACACGTTTGGCTATGCGTTGGCGCACATTCAGGGCAAGCAGGGCAATGCGTTCAACCTCTGGCGGGATGCGCGACTGCGTGAGTCTGTCCTGGCGCGGGCCCATGCAGAAGGCACCAAACAAGTGGTCGAGGCAGACATGCGAGTGGCCGATGGTCGATGGCTGCGTGTCATCGTCACGGTGCAGGCAGTCCATGTTCAGGGGCAATACAGCCTGTTGACGGCCTACCAGGACGTCACGGCACAACGAGAACTGGACGAGGAGCGTGCCCGAGCCGAATCCAGCCTGCGAGAGTTCCGCGAGATGGTGGAGAGTGCGAACGATGCCATGCTGCTCGTGGAAGACTTCCACATCATCGAGTGCAATCCTGCGGCAGAGCGGCTCTATGGTTTGCCCAGAGAACGGCTGATCGGCTCTCGGCCCCAGGATCTGTCCCCAGGGCATCAGCGTGACGGGGCCAGCTCCGATGAGGCGGCCGTGGCCTTGCTGACCAAGGCCTTGTCGGGCGAGCGCCAGCAGTTTCGGTGGCAGCACAAGCGACCGGATGGCAATGTGTTCACTGCCGAGGTGACGCTCAACCCGGCGCGCGCCATGCATTGGCCCGGCGAGTCGCCCCGCTTGCGAACGGTGGCTGTGTTGCGCGATGTGACCGATTCAGAGCGTGCGGCAAAGGCACTTCAGGCGAGTGAGCAACGTTTTCGACAGCTCTTCGAGCGTGCGCCCGTGGCGTTGGCGTTGCTCGAACCGACAGGGGCCGTGCATGCCGTCAATCGACGCTGGTGCGACCTCTTCGGATATCACGCTGACGAGATTCCGACGATTGATGACTGGTGGTCCAAGGCGTACCCCGATGAGGCTTACCGTTTGCAAGCGCAGTCGGCCTGGCAGTTGGGCTTGGACGCAGTGGATCAACCCGGCGGGGAAATTCGGTCCACGGAGTTCCGCATTTGCTGCAAGAGTGGGCAGTATCGCCATGTGCTCATTGGCGGCGCCATGATTGGCCGTGAGTTGATGACCAGCTTCTACGATGTCACCGACATTCGGCTGGCCCAGCAAGCGTTGGAAGAGCTGAACGCCACGCTCGAAAAGCGGGTGGATGAGCGCACGGAAGCCCTGCGCGCGGCCATTGACGATTTGAAGCGAACCCGTGATGACCTGGTCCGATCAGAAAAGCTGGCCAGTCTGGGGGCGTTGGTGGCCGGGGTGGCGCACGAGTTGAACACGCCCATTGGCAACGCGGTCATGGTGGCCAGCACTTTGGCCGATCACAACAAGCGATTTGCCGAGCAGGTGCAACAGGGGTTGCGCCGTTCGGTGCTGGAACAGTTCCTCGCGAACTGGCAAGAGTCCACGGAGGTCATCGAGCGCAATCTGCGCCGCGCCGCCGAGTTGATCGCCAGCTTCAAGCAGGTGGCCGTTGACCAGTCCAGTTACCAGCGTCGTCCGTTTGAACTGGCAGAGGTGATCCACGAGATGCGCCTGACGCTGAGCCCCACGTTGCGGCGCAGCCAGGTGGAACTGGACGAAGATGTGGCTGTTCATGTGCGGATGGACAGCTATCCCGGTCCGCTGACGCAGGTGCTCATGAATCTCGTGAACAACGCAGTGGCGCATGCCTTTGAGCACGTGACACACCCCAAGGTTGTGCGCATCGTGTGTCGGATGCTGGATGCGCAGCGTGTCCGCATTCAAGTGCAGGACAACGGCTGCGGCATCGACGAGGCCAATCTGGCGCGCATTTTTGATCCGTTCTTCACCACCAAAATGGGGCGGGGCGGCTCCGGGCTGGGTTTGCACATTGTGTACACCCTGGTGACGGATCTGCTGGGTGGCACCGTCCAGGCTCAGAGTCAAAAGGGGCAAGGCAGTTGCATCACCCTGGAGTTGCCCTTGGTCGCGCCAGACAAGAGCGCGGCACTGGGGTGAGCGCTCAACCGAACAGGTAGGCCAGAACCCACGCCACGACTTCAAAGCCGATCAACATGCTGAAGACGATGGACGACACCATGGCGCCCGCTGCTGCGCCACCGTAATTGCTGTGACGGGTTCGCAAGAACATGACCAGCGGTACCGCGCAGCACAGCACGGGGTATCCCAGCAGCGTCAGCCAGTACACCCATCCGGTTTGCGTGGCAAAAATCCAGGCCAAGCCGGCCGTGACGACCAGGCTCATCACCGGCAGGATGTGATCGAATAAATCCAGCTTGAACGCGCGTGACATCTCAGGTTCCCATGGCGGCCGACAGGCTCGCAAAGAGCCTAGCACCCGAGAGGCACGCGCGATCTGATTTACTTCAGGTCGATGACGAATTGATCGCGGGCGCGGCGCACCTTCTTCAGGTTGACGAGCCAGTCGCCCTCTGCGGCGCGGTAGCCCAACGGCAGGAGCACCACCGAGCGCAGGCCCCGCTCACGCAGGCCCAGGATGTCGTCCACCTTGGCGGGGTCGAAGCCTTCCATGGGCGTGCAGTCCACTTCCTCGTAAGCTGCGGCGATCAAGGCAGAGCCCAGGCCAATGTAGGCCTGACGCGCGGCATGCTGGTAATTGGTTTCTGCGTCGCGCTTGGGGTAGGTGTTGAGCAGCATCTGGCGATAGGCTTCCCAGCCTTCGTTCTTGAAGCCGCGTTCTTCGTTGACCAGGTCAAACATGCTGTTGATGCGCTCGGTGGTGTAGTTGTCCCAAGCCGCAAAGACCAGCAGGTGAGAGCCGTCGGTGATCTGCCCTTGGTTCCAGGCATGGGGCTTGATCTGCTCGCGCAAGGCTGGGTTGGTGACCACCAGAACCTGGTAGGGCTGCAAGCCGCTAGATGTGGCGGTCAGACGCACTGCTTCCAGAATGCGCTCAACCTTTTCTTCGGGTACAGCCTTGGCCGGGTCCATCTTCTTGGTGGCATAGCGCCATTGCAGTTTGTTCAGCAGATCAGACATGTCGACGGGTCTTTCAGGTGATGGGATGACAACGCGCCCTTCAGGGCACATGGGCGCCATGTTCGCAACTCTTTTCCGGGTCCGTGACCGTAGGGGCTTTGCACAGGTCGACTGACTGTGCTAATCCGTCCCTTGGACGAGGGAGGTTTCAGGCCGTCAGAGGGTAGTCCCCGTAGGCATTTGCCGCCAAGCCGTGGCAAAACATCACTTGCGACTGTTTGATGCATGCCGCTGGTTGAACCCCGGAGGGCGCCCATGAGCCACACACTGTTTCACGACCCTGACCCATTGAGCGTGGTGCGAGCCGGTCGCTGGTTTTCGCAGCTGACGCAGGCGCAGTCCGAAGTTCTGCTGGCGTGCTCGCAGGTACGGTATGCCGCAGCCGGTGAGGCGCTCTTTGTTCGGGGCGACGAATTCTGTGGCTTGTATTGCGTGTTGCAAGGGCGGGTGCGCCTGAGCATGCCCGATGCGCAGGACCACGACAAAGTCATCGGCTGGGTCCGGCCCTCCCAGTGGCTGGGCGAGTTGTCGCTGTTTGACCGCCAGCCCCGTGCATTGGATGCCATCGCAGACTTGCCGACGGCCCTTCTGCATCTGAGTGCCGCCGACATCGATGAGCTGCTCACGCAGGAGCCGACCATGGCGACCGCTTTTGGTCAGTTGCTGGCCAGCAAGTTGCGCGTGATCATTCACGGCCTGGCCAGTGATGAACCCTGGCCTCAGCACATTCGCAAGATCACCCAAACTGCGCGCCCAGTCGGTGCTCGTGTGTTGCCGTTTGCTCGACGGACCTCAAAGTGATGCCGGGGCTGCCAATGGCAGCGTGAACAGGAAGCGTGCACCTTCACCCGCCTGACTGTGCGCCCAGATGCGCCCGCCGTGCCGCTCCACGATGCGGCGCACAATGCTCAGCCCCACGCCATGACCTTCAAAGTCGCTGCCGTGCTGACGCTGGAAGGGCTGAAAGAGTTGTTCAGCCTGTTCTGTGCTGAACCCGACACCGTTGTCCTGGATGTAGATGACGATTTCTCCGTCCTGCCGCAGGCTACCGACCTCGACTTGCGGGCGTTCACGTGTTCGGCTGAATTTGATCGCGTTGCTGAGCAGGTTGATGAACACCTGGCTGAGCAAATCGGGGTCGGCCAGCACAACGGGGAGTGGGCGTCGGATGACCACTGGCGGTGGTGGCGCGGTTGGGTCGGCATCCCTCAGCCGATCCACCATCAAGGGCACGAACTCGTTCAGGGCCAGGGGCTGCTGGGCCAGTGGGGTGTTGTCGACGCGGGCCAGGGCCAGCAATGCCGACACCAGCCTGGCTGAAGACTCTGCCTGCGCCTGGATGGCCGCCAGCAAGCGCTCGGCTTTGTCAACATCCTGATGCCCCAATGCATCCCTTGCAATCTGCGCGATGCCTGCGATGCCACCTAGCGGGCCCCGCAAATCGTGCGACACGCTCCGGTTGAAGCTTTCGAGCCCCTCGACCATCTGCCGCAATTCAGCCGTACGGGCTGCGACCCGCAATTCGAGCGACTCATTGAGGTCTCGCAGCGCACGCTCCGCCGAGGTGCGTTGTGCCAGTTCGGCGCGCACCTGACGCTGGGCACGCATCAAGCCTGTGCTCAGCAGGGTGATGCCCACAATCGCTGTGGGAATGGCCGCCAGGTAGCGCAGCAGTGTGGCATCCAGCCAGCCCATCAAGGAAGCGCTCACGAAGGTCGGGAACAGAATCATCGTGATGAACACCCATCCGTGCCCCGAATAGGGTTCATGACTCGTGGCCCATGCCGCCATGATGGCCCAGCCCGTTACGAACACGGCAAAGACGACACCGGCCTGCATCACGCTCAGCCCGGGCACCGCCCCCCATAGCAGCGCGGCCACGGCACCTGTGATGGCGATCCAGCGCGCAGCATGCGCCGCGCGAGGGTTCAGACCGATGTAGTGGCTCATCCCCTCTGTCATGGCAATGAGCGAGGGTGTCAGAAACACCATGGCCCATGTGCTGGTCAAGCCATGTGACGGTTGGGTCAGGGGGTGCAGCGCATAGCGCAGCGTGTGAAAGAGAAAGGCAATCGCGAACCAGGCCGCCCAAGGCTGTTGGTTGTCGCGCCATTGCAAGGCATACAGCAAGGTGAGGGTGCCCAATGACAGGGACCCCACCAGGGCATACAGCTCATGAGGTGACATGGCTTCTCCCGCGCCCCTCTTGGTGAGGCGTGCCCGGACCATCTTACGCCGATGAAATTTCTGGTGTCAGTGGGCGTGTGGCGGGAGATACCCTGTGTACGGGGTGCGGGAGCACCCCGGCTTGAGGGGCTCAGAGGGCTTTGGCCTGGCTCGACTGGCTTTGTGACCAGAAGGTGTGCAGTTCGTCCTTGAACACCACGCTGGCCACCAGTGCAGTGATCAGCAAGGCGACGACCACGTAGGCCTTCCACGGCGACTTCTTGTCGCCATAGGGGTCGGTCAGGGCACGCTCGGCGCCAGCGGGCAACTGGGCCATGTGGGTCAACGCGGTGCCAAATGGAATGTTGATGCGCGCGCGGGTATTGACCGCCCAGCCATTGGCATCCAGGATCGGGCCCAGATTACGCTTGCGCAGCTTGAAGTAAGCCATGAGCATGGCAGGTCCTGAAATCAGCACCATCAAGCCCATCAGAGCCAGCGGCATCTGCCAAGCCTTCAATCCAATGAACCCGGTGACCACCGACGCCAGGGCCGTTCCGATGGCGCCCACAGCCAACCCGATGGCCGCAAAGATCCCCGCGAATTTCGCGACATCAAAGGGCGCAGGCTGTTGTGGGGCAGGGGTTGGCGCTGCGGCGTGCGCGGTGGTGACTTTGTCGCCTGCCTTGGTGATGGCCTGCGTGGTCAAGTCATCCGATGCCTTGGCGCGTGCGGCCGCGAATTTCTGGGCCTGTTCCGCCACCAGGCTGGCTGCCTTGCGATAGGGTGTCCAGAAGGCCTGACGGATGCTGATGGGGTGTTCGACGATGCGGGTGATCGTGGCATCCCAGTCGCGTCCCAGTCGGTCGTAGAACACGCCATTGCGCCCCACCATCAATTGCTCCGAATCGCCCGACGTGAAGGCGGCTGCAATCGTCATCTTCTCGCCCTGGCGGGTGCATTCACAATAAGCCAGGTACACGCCAGACAGGGTGGCCAACGCGGCATGGCGCCCCGGGTCCAGAACCTTCACGCACAACTCGCAACTGCGGCCGTCCAGGTACAGCGTACCGGCCTGGAAGCAGGCTTTGTCGCGTCGTGTGTAGAAGTCGGTGAACGACACAAAGTTGTTGGCGAGTCGGGACAGGTCGCGGGTGTAGCGCACCAGACGCTCCACGTCGCCAATCGATGCTGCCTCGTCTGCAGCTGCTTCGTCTTGGGCCAGCAGGTCCAGCAAGGCTTGTTGGGTGCCGGCAGCCAGATGCGTGTCCAGCATCGCGTCATCCAGGCTGTCCAGTGGGGTACTTGGCTTGGCAGACAACCACGTGGCGTATGCGGCAAAGCGCTGCTTCAGGGCCTGCCAGTCCGATTCGGTCAAGCTGCTCACAGCGCCCAGCAGCGGCGTGCTCACCAGCGACACGAACTGTGCCATCGCCCCCGACCAGGCCGGGTTCAGATTGGCCTGAAGTGGCAGGGCAGCATCGCGCGCCACGTAAGCCAGTGGCAGGGCGGCCATGTCGGCCTCCCCTCCGGCCGACAGCAACTGCGCCCCCAGTGCTTTGAGCGCGTCTTCGCTGCCGTTGAGCAGTTGGGCTGCGCGGGGATCGAACGCCGCCAGTTGGCAACGCATGAAGAAGTCGTCGATCTTGTCGCGTACCGCAGTCAGGGCACTGAAGGCGAGCTCGGTGTCTGCGCCCAATGGCAGGCAGTCAGGTTGACTGGCAGGGGTGCGTCGCCATGCCTGCAGCGCTTGACCTTCTGCGTAAAAGCGTTCCACCAGGGCGCGGTTGACACCCATGTCACCACTTCGGTCTGGCGTGCCGCCCAAGCCATCGATGATGGCGCCGATGGCCGCCTGCACGGCCGGCGACTGACCGGCGGCGGTGATCACGCCGTCGCCATTGAACGCCATGCCCGCAAAAATGCGGGCGTTGTCCCCACAGTCCTCGACCGTGATGTCGGTCGCATCGGGCTTGCCAAGACTGGCCAGAATGCGGCGGGCTGTCATCAGCAGGCGCCGCCCGGCATCGTGTCCGTCATCGAGGGCAGACAACGGCAACGGGCCTGCCTGCACCAAGGTGTCCGATGATTTCAGATGCGACACTGCCCAAGTGATGGCTTCGATCAGCTCGGGCGCGCGCACATGGCCGTCTCGATCACTGTCGATGAGTGCCAGGGTCTGCTGATCCAGCTCCAGCCCCTGTGTGGGGCACGACAGCGCCACCCACAGCTTTTGGTCCAACTGCGCCAGATTGGCGAGGTCTGCGCCCGTGTCCAAACGCACCTGGTCAAAACCGCCCGCACGGAAAAAACGCCAACGGTGGGTGGTGGAGGTCATGCGCTGCTCGCTTCCTAGTTTTGTTACAAGGTGAAATCGTAGTCCACAGTCAGGGGCGCGTGATCGCTAAACCACTGATCTTTGTAGACATTCGCTTGCCGTGCGGCACTGGCCAGGCCGGGGGTGGCCAAGTGATAGTCAATGCGCCACCCGACGTTCTTGGCGCGGGCCTGGCCTCGGTTGCTCCACCATGTGTAGCAGGTGTCCGTGGCGTCAGGATGCAGGGTGCGATACACATCCACCAGCCGGGTGGTGCCAGCGGGGTCCAGCAGCTTGGTCATCCATGCACGCTCCTCGGGCAGGAAGCCGCTGTTCTTCAAGTTGCCTTTCCAGTTTTTCAGATCAGCTTCCTGATGGGCGATGTTCACGTCGCCGATCAGGATGTATTCGCGCTCTCCGCGCAAGGCGGCCAGATGCGGCTCGATCATGTCCAGGAAGCGAAACTTGGCTTCCTGGCGGTCTTCGCTGCTGGACCCGCTGGGAAAATAGCAACTGATGAGTGACAGCTTGCGGCCGGGCTTGTCAAAGCGCAACTCCACATAGCGTCCCTCCGGGTCGAACTCGCCGCTTGGGTCGGCGCTGCCCAGGCCCACGATCACGTCCGAGGGCTCATGGCGGGTGTACAGCCCCACGCCCGAGTAGCCCTTCTTCTCGGCGTGATGAAAGTGGCCATTCATCCCGGCAAAGGCTTTCAAGGGCTCGGGCATGTCATCCACATGCACCTTGAGTTCCTGCACGCCCATACAATCGGCTGAAACACTTTCAGCCCAGGGCACCAGCCCCTTGGTCGCCGCCGAGCGGATGCCATTGACGTTGAGAGACACGAGACGAAACACAAGATACCCATCATCATGAGCAACACCTCTTCCAACGACTCCCTGGCTCAGGACTTTGTGGCCTTTGCCGTGCAATCCAAGGTGCTGCGGTTTGGAGAATTCAAGACCAAGGCCGGGCGTCTGTCGCCCTATTTCTTCAATGCCGGCTTGTTCGATGACGGCGCGAAGCTGGGCCGTCTGGCTGAATTCTATGCACGCCGCCTGATCGCCTCCGGTCTGGCGTTCGACATGCTGTTCGGCCCCGCCTACAAGGGCATCACCCTGGCTGCCGCCGTGTCGATCGAACTGGCCCGACTGGGGCACAACAAGCCCTTCGCCTACAACCGCAAGGAAGCCAAGGACCACGGCGAAGGCGGTACCCTGGTGGGCGCACCCGTGCAGGGTCGTGTGCTCATCATTGACGATGTGATTTCCGCAGGCACCTCGGTGCGTGAGTCCATTGACTTGATCGTCAAGGCGGGCGCCACCCCCGCTGGCGTCACCATCGCGCTGGATCGCCAGGAAAAAGCCACGGCGAACGGGCAGGACTCCGCTGAGAGCGCCGTCCAGCAGGTCGAGCAGCACTACAAACTGCCGGTTGTGGCCATCGCCACCCTGCGTGACCTGCTGCAATACCTTGAGACGCAGTCGGATCCTGCCTTGACGGCCTTCCACCCCGCCGTTTTGGCATACCGTCAACGTTACGGAGTCTGAGGCGTTCTATATGATGGTGGTCATGACACCTGCTGTGTGAAGGCCTCGGAGAGTTCATGCCTTTGTCCCTGATGCGTCGTCTTGTTCTTTGGCGTTTGCTGGTGCCGGCTGCTGCGGCAGGATGCGCCATGTCTGCCGCGGTTGCGGCAGAGCAGGGGATTTACAGCTGTGTGGACGCCTCCGGAAAACGCCTCACGTCTGACCGTCCGATTGCCGAGTGTCTGGACCGTGAGCAGCGTGTCCTCAACAAGGACGGGTCGCAGCGCCGCGTCTTGCCTCCGCGCATGAATGCGGAAGAGCGCGCGGCAGAGGAAGAGCGCCAGCGACAACGTGATCAGCAAGAGGCCGCGCGCAAGGACGCCGTCCGACGCGACCGCAACCTGATGATGCGCTTCCCCAACGAGGCGGCGCACGGCAAGGCGCGCGAGTCGGCCATGGATGATTTGCGCAAAGCCATCCGCAACAGTGAGTTGCACTTGCGCGAACTGCAGACCGATCGTGAGCCCCTGGACGCCGAAGCGGAGTTCTACAAAGGCAAGCGTTTGCCCGGCAAGCTGCGCACGCAACTCGAAGCCAATGACGCACAGCAGCAGGCCCAGCGCGACATCATCCAGCAGCAACGCGCCGAGATGGTTCGCCTTAATGCGCTGTATGACGCGGAGTTGGCGCGCCTGAAGAAACTGTGGGCCGGTGCGGCGCCGGGCAGTGTGCCCGCCGATGAGGCCCTGCCGACCCGCTGAGTTCTGGACTCCCCTTCAGCATGAAAAAAGGCCGGTGGTGACACCGGCCTTTTTGCTGGAGCGTGAGCCGATCAGCCCGCCAGCTTCTTCTTCAACAGCTCGTTGACGGAGGCGGGATTGGCTTTGCCCTTGGTGGCCTTCATGGCCTGACCCACGAGGGCGTTGAACGCCTTTTCCTTGCCTGCTCGGAACTCGTCGACCGACTTCGCATTGGCTGCCAGGATGTCGTCGAGGATCTTCTCCAACTCGCCCGTGTCACTCATCTGCTTGAGGCCCTTGGCTTCGATGACCGCGTCCACGCGCGCCAGATCGTCACCGTGGCCTTCGCCGCTCCACAAGGCTTCAAACACCTGCTTGGCGCCGTTGTTCGAAATGGTGCCATCGGCAATGCGTGAAATCATCGCGGCCAGCAGCGCGGCGCTGATGGGCGATTGCTCGATGGTCTGCTCGGCCGCATTCAGGCGGCGAGACACCTCGCCCATCAGCCAGTTCGACACCAACTTGGGCTGCTGACACGCCTGCGCCGCGGTTTCGAAGAAGGCGGCAAACGCCTTCGACTGCGTCATCATCGTCGCGTCGTACGCGGGCAGGCCGTAGTCCTTCACGAAGCGCTCGGCCATCACACGTGGCAACTCAGGCATGCGGCCCTTCACGCGCTCGATCCACTCGGGCGCGATCACCAGCGGGGGCAGGTCGGGGTCGGGGAAGTAGCGGTAGTCGTGCGCGTCTTCCTTGGTACGCATCGCGCGCGTCTCGCCCGTGTCCGGGTTGAACAAGATGGTGGCCTGCTCGATGGCCCGGCCGTCTTCGATCTCGTCGATCTGCCAGTTGATCTCGTAGTCAGCCGCCTGCACGATGTGCTTGAAGCTGTTGAGGTTCTTGATCTCGCGGCGCGTGCCCAGCGGCGCACCGGGGCGGCGCACCGACACGTTCACGTCGCAGCGGAAGGAGCCTTCCTGCATGTTGCCGTCGCAGATGCCCAGCCACACCACCAGGGTGTGCAGCGCGCGTGCGTACTCGGCCGCTTCCTTGCTGGAGCGGATGTCCGGCTCGGTCACGATCTCCAGCAGCGGGGTGCCGGCGCGGTTCAGGTCAATGCCTGACGACTTCTCGCCGTTGAAGCCCGCGAAGTCATCGTGCAGCGATTTGCCCGCATCTTCTTCCAAATGGGCGCGCACCAGGCGCACCGTGAACGGCTTGTCGTCCACGAAGAAGCTCACCGAGCCGCCTTGCACGACGGGGATCTCGTACTGGCTGATCTGGTAGCCCTTGGGCAGGTCGGGGTAGAAGTAGTTCTTGCGCGCAAAGATCGAGCGCGGGGCCACGTGGGCGCCCACGGCCAGACCGAACTCGATGGCACGGTCGACCGCACCTTCGTTCATGACGGGCAGGGTGCCGGGCAGGGCCAGGTCCACGGGGCACGATTGGGTGTTCGGCTCGGCGCCGAACTGGGTGGACGCGCCCGAGAAGATCTTCGATGCGGTGGACAGTTGCACGTGGGTTTCCAGGCCGATGACGACCTCGTAGCCACGGATCAGGGGGGAACTCATGGTGTGTGTCTCGTCTCGGTGGATCAAGCCAGGGCAGCCGGGGCGCGCTGGTGCCAGTCGGTGGCCTGCTGGAAGGCGTGCGCGGTGTGCAGCAGTTGCGCCTCTTGCCAGTAGTTGCCGATCAACTGCAGGCCCACGGGCAGGCCGTGTTCACCCAGGCCGCAGGGCACGCTCATGCCGGGCAGACCGGCCAGCGACGCCGGCAGGGTGAAGATGTCGGCCAGGTATTCCTGCACCGGGTCGGTGGACGAACCAATCGGGCGCGCCACCGTGGGCGAGACCGGACCGGCAATCACGTCGCAGACCTGGAACGCGGCCTGGAAGTCGTCCGCAATCATGCGGCGCAGCTTTTGCGCCTGCAGGTAGTAGGCATCGTAATAGCCGTGCGACAGCACATAGGTGCCGATCATGATCCGGCGCTTGACCTCGGCGCCGAAGCCTTCGGCGCGGGTCTTGCGGTACATGTCGTTCAGATCGCCGTACTTGGCAGCGCGGTGGCCAAACTTGACGCCGTCGTAGCGGCTCAGGTTGGACGAGGCCTCAGCGGGGGCAATGATGTAGTACACCGGGATCGACAACTCGGTGCGCGGCAGACTGATGTCCACCAGGGTGGCGCCCAGGCTCTCGAGTTGAGCCAGTGCGGCGCGGTTGGCGGCCAGCACATCGGCGCTCACGCCTTCACCAAAAAACTCCTTGGGCACGCCCACGCGCAAGCCGGTCAGCGGCTTGTCGGCGGTCGCGCCTGCGCGCTGCGCGCTCAGTGCGGCCACGAAATCGGGCACGGGCTGCTGGGCGCTGGTGGCATCGCGCTCGTCAAAGCCGCTCATGGCTTGCAGCAGCAAGGCGCAGTCTTCGGCGGTGCGAGCCATGGGGCCAGCCTGGTCCAGCGACGAGGCAAACGCGATCATGCCGAAGCGTGAACAGCGGCCATAAGTGGGCTTGATGCCAGTGATGCCGGTCAGCGCCGCGGGTTGGCGGATCGAGCCACCGGTGTCGGTGCCGGTGGTCGCAGCAACCAGGCGGGCGGCGACAGCCACAGCCGATGCGCCGGACGATCCCCCTGGAATGCGGGTGGTGTCCCAGGGGTTGCGGGCCACGCCGTAGGCGGAGTTCTCGTTGGCGCCGCCCATGGCGAATTCGTCGCAGTTGAGTTTGCCCACCGAAACCACACCAGCGGCCTTCAGTTTGGCCACGACGGTGGCGTCAAACGGGCTTTGGTAGCCCTTGAGCATCTTGGATGCGGCGGTGGTGGGTTGGCCCTGCGTCACAAAAATGTCCTTGTGCGCGATGGGCACGCCATCCAGGGCGCCCAAGGACTGGCCGGCCGTACGGCGGGCATCCGAAGCCGCGGCCGCAGCCAGTGCGCCTTCGGCGTCCACGTGCAGGAAGGCGCCCAGCTTGGTGTGGGCCGCGATGCGGTCCAGCACATGCTGGGTCAGGGCGACAGAGGTGGTCTGGCCGGAGGCCAGGGCCTGGCTCTGCTGGGCCAGGGTCAGGTCGTGCAATGCGCTCATTCGATCACCTTCGGCACCAGGAACAGGCCACCGTCTTGAGCGGGGGCGTTGGCCATGTTGGCCTCACGGTTGTTGGCTTCGGTGACGGCATCGGCGCGCAGGCGCAGCGTCACGTCCTCGATGGCCGACAGCGGGGTGTAGAGCGGTTCGACGCCGGAGGTATCGACGGCACGCATTTTCTCGACGATGTCGAAAAACTCGTTGAGTTGGGTCAGCATCGCAGCCTGCTCATCGTCGCGCAATTCGAGGCGCGCGAGTTGGGCAATGCGACTGACGTCTTGAGAGGTCAGGGCCATGGCAATTCCAGGGGTAACAGACGGTTGCACTGCCAAGTAAATGGCAGGCCATGGGGTATTATCCTAGGTTATCCACAAACCCTTTTGCCTCCTTGTGTGGTCAGCTGGGTGCGATTGGATAAACCCCAAGATTTTCGGACGTTCGGCCAGGAGCGTCGCGGACCTCACGCAGGCCGCCTCCGGGTCGGGTGTCTCCACTTTTTCAGCAGGTCTTGTCGCGTGTTTGCGCAGCGAGGGCGTGAGTGTTTCCGCCCCAGTCCGCAGGATAGGACAAGACCTCACCCGGAGTTCTGTGCATGTACGGCATGTTTCGCAAGTATTTCTCGACCGACCTGGCCATTGACCTGGGTACGGCCAACACGCTGATCTATGTGCGTGACAAGGGCATCGTCCTGGACGAGCCCTCGGTGGTGTCGATTCGCCACGAAGGCGGCCCCAACGGCAAGAAGACCATTCAGGCCGTGGGTCACGAAGCCAAGGCCATGCTGGGCAAAGTGCCTGGCAACATCGAGGCCATCCGCCCGATGAAGGACGGCGTGATCGCCGACTTCACCGTCACCGAGCAAATGCTCAAGCAGTTCATCAAGATGGTGCACCCCCGCTCGGTCCTCAAGCCGTCGCCTCGCATCATCATCTGCGTCCCCTGTGGTTCGACCCAGGTCGAGCGCCGCGCCATCCGTGAGTCGGCGCTGGGCGCCGGCGCCTCCGAGGTGTACCTGATCGAAGAACCCATGGCCGCCGCCATCGGTGCCGGCCTGCCTGTCTCCGAGGCCTCCGGCTCCATGGTGGTGGACATCGGTGGCGGCACCACCGAAGTGGGCGTCATCTCGCTGGGCGGCATGGTCTACAAGGGCTCGGTCCGCGTCGGTGGTGACAAGTTCGACGAAGCCATCATCAGCTACATCCGCCGCAACTACGGCATGCTGATCGGTGAGCCTACTGCCGAGGCCATCAAGAAGGAAATCGGTTCGGCTTTTCCCGGCTCCGAAGTCAAGGAAATGGAAGTCAAGGGCCGTAACCTGTCTGAAGGCGTGCCACGCAGCTTCACCATTTCGTCCAACGAGATCCTCGAAGCCCTGACCGACCCGCTCAACCAGATCGTGTCGGCCGTGAAGAACGCGCTGGAGCAAACCCCTCCCGAACTGGGCGCCGACATCGCCGAGCGCGGCATGATGCTGACCGGTGGTGGCGCGTTGCTGCGTGATCTGGATCGCCTGCTGGCCGAAGAAACCGGTCTGCCCGTGCACGTGGCCGAAGACCCGCTGACCTGCGTGGTCCGTGGCTGCGGCATGGCCCTGGAGCGCATGGAGCGCCTGGGCAGCATCTTCACTTCCGAGTAAGTCACCCCTTCCGAGACGAGGGCCCCGGTGCATGCTGAGGCCCTCGTTGTTGTTTGTGGAGCCTGAAAGCCGCCCTCATGCCGCTGGCCACACTCGAACGATCGCCGCCGCCCTTCTTCAAGCAAGGGCCATCGGCGTTCACCCGTCTGATGTTTTATGCGGCCCTGGCAGTGCTTCTGATGGTGGCGGACAGCCGCTGGAAGATGACGCAGCCGTTGCGTGCAGCCATCGCCACGGGGTTGCAGCCCATTCAGTTTGCGCTGCTGGCGCCCGTGCGAGCCTGGGACAACGTGGTGCACTACTTCTCTGGCATGGACGAGGCTCGCGCCTTGCAAGCGCGGGCGCAACTGCAACTGACGCAGCAGGCCGAGCGCGTGGTGCGCATGAGTCAGCTGGAGCGAGAGAATGCGCGCCTGCGCGCCTTGCTGGGTTTGCGCCCGCGCATCGAGGTGCAGACCGAGGCGGCGGAAATCCTCTTTGACGCCCCCGACCCGTTCACGCGCAAAGTGGTCATCGATCGCGGTAGCAGCCATGGCGTGGCGCTGGGCTCACCGGTGATCGACGAAACCGGTGTGCTGGGGCAAGTCACGCAAGTGTTCCCGCTGACCTCTGAAGTCACGCTGGTCACGGACAAGGATGCGGCCGTGCCGGTCATCAATGTGCGCACGCAGCAGCGAGGGGTGGCCTACGGCCAGCCTCAGTCACGCGGCATGGAGTTGCGCTTCATGGCGGGTAATGCCGATGTGCAAGCCGGCGACGAGTTGCAGACGTCGGGCCTCGACGGCATCTACCCAAGTGGCCTGCCGGTGGCCAAAGTCCTGCATGTCGAGCGACGTGCCGATTCGGCTTTTGCGCGCATCAGCCTGAAGCCCTTGTCCAGTCCGGACAGCACCCACCACGTGCTCCTGCTGGCGCCAGCCTCGACGCAGATGCCCGAGCGTCCACTTGGTGCCGCCTCGTCGGCCTCGCTGCCTGTCGGTGGGCAGAGCAAAGGCGGTTTGCGTGCGGCCAGTTCCGTGAGCGTGTCGCGATCAGGAGAGCAGCCATGATGCGTCGTGGCAGCGAACTGCTGCTGCCGGTGAACCCGGTCTTCGTCTGGTTTTCTTTGTTGCTGGCGACCTTGCTCAACATGCTGCCCTGGGGGCGCTGGGCAGGCATGCCCGACTTCCTGGCCGTGGCGTTGGTGTTCTGGAATGTGCACCAGCCGCGTCGCGTCGGCGTGGGGGCTGCGTTCTTGTTCGGCGTGATCATGGATGTGCATCAAGGCGCCTTGCTGGGGCAGCACGCCTTGGCCTACACCTTGTTGAGCTTCTTCGCCATCACGGTGCATCGTCGCTTGCTGTGGTTCTCGGTCAGCGGTCAGGCCGCGCAGATTCTGCCCTTGTTTGTCGCCGCTCATGCGGTGTCCTTGGTGGTGCGCTTGATGGCCGGGGCCAGCTTCCCCGGCTGGGCCTTGACCCTGGCGCCGTTGTTCGAAGGGCTCTTGTGGCCTGTGGCTGCGTTCGTGCTGTTGGCGCCCCAGCGCCGCCCGCCCGATCGTGACAAGAACCGCCCGCTCTGAGGGCGGGCACCGAACACCGCGTCGCGCATGACCGAACTCAAGAACGTCGAGGCCGAACTCAGCCGCTTCCGCATCCGTTTGTGGGCGGCCGCGGGCTTCGTCCTGTTCTGCTTCGGCTTGTTGCTCTACCGGTTGGTGGTGCTCCAAGTGGTGCGGCACGATGACCTGGCTGCGCAGGCCGAGAACAACCGCATCGCGGTGGTGCCGATCGTGCCCAATCGGGGCTTGATTGTGGACCGCCATGGCGTGGTCTTGGCCAACAACTATTCGGCCTACACGCTGGAAATCACCCCGTCCAAGGTAGATGATCTGGAGGGGACGATCGATGCCTTGTCCCACATTGTGGACATCCAGCCCCGCGATCGTCGCCGCTTCAAGCGCTTGCGGGAAGAGTCTCGCAGTTTCGAGTCCATCCCGATCCGCACACGCCTGACGGACGCCGAAGTGGCTCGCTTCACCGCGCAACGCTTCCGTTTTCCGGGGGTGGATATCCAGGCACGTTTGTTCCGCCACTATCCCTATGGCGAGTTGGCCAGCCACGTGTTGGGCTACATCGGTCGCATCAACCAGCGCGAAGCCGAGGCCATGGAAGACTGGCCGGACGAAGACCGTGCCAACTACCGCGGCACCGAGTACATCGGCAAGTTGGGCGTCGAGCAAAGCTACGAGCGCGAACTGCACGGTATCACCGGCTTTGAAGAGGTGGAAACCAGTGCAGGCGGTCGGGCTGTTCGTCGCTTGCGCTCCAACCCGGCCACGCCGGGTAACACCATCCATCTGTCGATTGACATCAAGCTCCAGGCCCTCATCGAGCGTCTGTTCGGCAGCCGTCGCGGCGCCCTGGTGGCGATCGACCCGCGCAACGGGGATGTGCTGGCCTTCGTGTCCAAACCCACCTTTGATCCCAACCTGTTTGTGGACGGGATTGACGTGGACAACTGGAAGGACCTGAACGAGTCCGCCGACAAGCCCTTGCTGAACCGGGCCTTGCGTGGCACCTACCCCCCCGGCTCGACCTACAAGCCCTTCATGGCGCTGGCGGCCTTGAATACGGCCAAGCGTGATCCGCGCACCATCATCATGGACACCGGGGTGTTCAACTTTGGTGGCCATGCTTTCCGCAGCCCGGAGAACGAGCGCGGCGGCGCCATGGACATGCGTCGCGCCATCGTTGAGTCCAGCAATGTGTACTTCTACTCGCTGGCCAATGAAATGGGCGTGGATCTGATCCACGATCAGATGTCGCCTCTGGGCTTCGGTCGCCAGACTGGCATTGACCTCAAGGGCGAGGTTTCGGGAATCCTGCCGTCCACCGACTGGAAGCGCAAGGCCTACCGTCGGCCCGAGCAGCGCAAATGGTATGCCGGGGAAACCATCTCGCTGGGCATTGGCCAAGGCTACAACAGCTTCACGATGCTGCAGATTGCCACAGCCTTGTCGACCGTGGTGACGAATGGTCAGCGGTATGAGCCTCGCCTCGTGAGTCACATTGAAGATGTGGTGACCCGCGAGCGCCGGCAAGCCGAGCGCGCCACCTTGGATCCGGTGCCGTACAAGCCCGAGCACACGGCGCTCATCAAGGATGCCATGTACGGGGTGACCCAGCAGGGCACTTCAACGCGTGTGTTCATGGGGGCAGGCTATGCCAGCGGCGGCAAGACCGGGACCGCGCAGGCGGTGGGGCTGCGGCAAGGCGAAAAATATGTGGCCTCCCGCATGGACGAATACCGGCGGGACCACTCGCTTTACGAGGCTTTCGCGCCCGTGGATGCGCCCCGCGTGGCCATGGCCGTGATTGTTGAAAATGCCGGTTTCGGTGCCGCAGCGGCGGCGCCCATTGCGCGTCGTGTGCTGGACTACTTGCTGCTAGGTATCTATCCGAGCGAAGAGGACATCCTGGCGGTCCAGCAAGGTCGCGGCGTGGCGCCCACTGGCCAACCTCGCAAGGTGTCTGATGTGCCTTTGCCGCTGGGGCGAGATGCCTTCGGTGGCACGGTGACCGGCCTGACTGCAGATGCTTTGTCGGCCAATGGCATTCCAGTGCCACGTGCAACGCCGGCAGCCTCTGCGCCGGGCTCCGCCCCATCCAGCCCTGAGCCCGCTCACCCGCTGCCGGTGGTGCCCACCGCCCCCGCTTCGGCCGCGTCTGTCGTGATGCCTGCAGCCTCGAAGGAATCGCCATGAAAGTCGCCTTTGACAAGCCTTCCTGGCTGCAGCGCCTCAAACCCATTTTTCAAGGGTTTGATCTGCCGTTGATTTTCATCGTGTTGTGCATGTGCGCGCTGGGGCTGGTGAACATGTACTCGGTCGGGTTTGACCACGGCACACGGTTCATGGATCAGTTGCGCAACATCCTGCTTGCGGGTTTCCTGTTGTTCCTGGTGGCGCAAGTGCCGCCGCAGCGTTTGATGTCTCTGGCGGTCCCCATCTACACATTCGGGGTGTTTTTGTTGATTGCCACAGCGGTGTTTGGCATCACGAAGAAGGGGGCGACACGGTGGTTGAACGTTGGCGTCGTCATCCAGCCCTCTGAAATCTTGAAGATCGGCGCCCCCCTGATGCTGGCTTGGTGGTTTCAGCGTCGGGAGGGACAGTTGCGTCCGCTGGATTTTGCGGCCGCGGGCGGGCTGTTGCTCATGCCTGTGGCGTTGGTGCTCAAGCAGCCGGACTTGGGGACGGCCTTGCTGATCCTGTCGGGGGGCTTGTATGTGATCTTTTTTGCCGGCTTGAGTTGGCGTCTGATTTTGCCGGTGCTGGCCGCCGGGGCCATTGGCATCAGCCTCATCGTGGGCTACCAGACGGATCTGTGTCAGCCCGACGTGAAATGGATGGGACTGCACGATTATCAGAAGAACCGGGTTTGCACCTTGCTGGACCCGACGACCGACCCGCTGGGTAAAGGCTTCCACATCATCCAGGGCATGATCGCCATCGGGTCGGGTGGGGTCAGCGGCAAGGGGTTCATGAAGGGCACCCAGACCCACTTGGAGTTCATCCCCGAGCGCACCACGGACTTTGCCTTTGCCGCCTATTCCGAAGAGCAGGGGTTGATCGGGGGGCTGGCCTTGATGGTCGGATTCTTGGCGCTGATCTTCCGGGGGCTGGTGATTGCCTCGCAGGCGCCCACCCTGTTTGCCCGACTGATGGCGGGCAGCATTTCGCTGAGCTTCTTCACCTATGCTTTTGTCAACATGGGCATGGTGAGCGGCATCTTGCCCGTGGTGGGGGTGCCCTTGCCCTTCATCAGCTATGGCGGTACGGCCATGGTGACCCTGGGGCTGGCGCTGGGCATTTTGATGTCGATCGCGCGCAGTCGTGGCCTGATGCAGCGTTGACGCTGTCTGAGTACCATTCACGTATGAGCACGCTCCGATCTTCCCCCCTTCGCCACGACGCCTTGGATCGCCTGATCATGTCGGTGGACACGGCGATGCGCACGGCCTTGGCCACGCACTCGGCGGCACGGCCTCTGCCGGAAGCCGCCGAGCCGGATGGCGAACTGTCGGCCGAAGACAAGCGCTTGTCGGCGGCGCTGATGCGGGTCAATCATGTGGGCGAGGTGTGTGCGCAGGCCTTGTACGCCTCACAGGCCTGGGGCACGAACGATCCCGCGTTGAAAGCCCAGTTCGAGGAAGCGGCGCGCGAAGAGAACGATCACCTGGCGTGGACCGAGGCGCGTTTGAGTGAGTTGGGCGGACGCACCAGTCTGCTCAACCCGCTCTGGTATGCCGGCGCGTTTGGCATCGGCTTGTTGGCCGCCAAGGCGGGGGATGCCATCAGCCTGGGCTTTGTGGTCGAGACCGAACGACAAGTCGAGGCCCACCTCAACAGTCACATGGACAGTTTGCCCGCAGGCGATCACCGCTCGCGCGCCATCGTGGCGCAAATGCGCGACGACGAGGTGGCGCACGCTGATGCAGCCCTTCAGGCCGGTGGCGCCCCGCTGCCTGCGCCGGTCAAAGGGCTGATGCGGTTGGCGGCCAAGGTCATGACCACCGTCGCCCACCGCATCTGACGACCTGACGAAATCAGGCTGAGACGATCTCGAAGCTGGTCGTGATCTCGGCGGTCTTGCCGATCATGATGGATGCCGAGCAGTACTTCTCGTGCGACATCTGGATGGCGCGGGCCACGGCGGTTTCCGTCAGGTTCACGCCCGTGACGATGAAATGCATGTTGATCTTGGTGAACACCTTGGGGTCGGTGTCGGCGCGATCGGCCGTCAACTTCACTTGGCAACCGCGCACATCGTGGCGACCGCGCTTGAGGATCAGCACCACGTCATAGGCGGTGCAACCGCCGGTGCCGGCCAGCACGGTTTCCATCGGGCGAGGCGCCAGATTGCGTCCGCCGCCTTCGGGGGCGCCGTCCATGTTGATGATGTGGCCGCTACCGGTTTCGGCCATGAAGGCCATGCCCGAGGCGGGTTGCCAGTTGATCGTGCATTCCATGCTTGAGTCCTGTTGACGCGTGCGTCAGGGACGCTATTGCGTCAATCCTGCACACTTGATACACTTTGTAGCAGCAGTAAGGAACTTTTTGCAAACCGCAGAGTCCCAACACTGCTTTGTTTTTTTGTCTCCTCCACTTTACCGTTCAAACGGCAATTCCAACCCGAGATGCATGTCTCGGGTTTTTTTTTGTCTGTACGGTACGAGCCAGTGAAGAAAGTGAGCGCTCGCTAATCTCGGTGGGCGCGTGCGGCCTCGGCTGAGGCTTTGGCCTTTGCGGCCATTTCTTCACGCAGACGCTTGAGTTTCTCCCGGGGGTCTTCCTTGGGACCGCCGCCTTCACCCAGTTTCATTTCGGCAATGAAGCGGCTGGGCATGGCCTGCACATACTCGCGGCCTTTCTTGCGTCGTTTGAGCACGCTCACGGCCAATGTCAGGCGGGCCCGTGTGATGCCCACGTACATCAGCCGGCGCTCTTCTTCGACCTGTTGCGGCGTGATGTCACCTTCCTCCCGCGAGAAGGGCAGGGAGCCTTCGTTGACGCCAGCCAGCACCACATGGGGCCACTCCAGACCTTTCGAGGCGTGCAGGGTCGACAGGGTGACTTGCTTCTGATCGCTCTCGCGCTCGGCCAGGCTGGTGATCAGCGAAATCAGCTGTGCCACCTCCAGCACGCTCTTCTTCTCGGTCTCGACGGTCATGCCACCGTCGTTCTCGATGGCCCCGCCGCATCGCTTGGCCACCCAGTCCACAAAGTCCAGTACGTTGGTCCAGCGGGCGGCCGCCACCTTTTCGTTTTCTTCGTTGTCGTACAGGTGCTGCTCGTAGCCAATGTCCTTGAGCCAGTCGAGCAGCCAGACCTTCGCGGCTTCGGAACCATAGGTCTGGCGCGCGCGGTATTCCAGGTCGTTGATGAATCGGCCAAACTCGTGCAGCCCTTCCAGCGCGCGCTTGTTCAGGCTGGCGTGCAGCGAGTCGGCAAACAGGGCCTCGAACAGGCTGACCTTCCACTTGCCGGCAAACTCGCCGAGGGCGCCCAAGGTCTGGTGACCAATGCCGCGTTTGGGGGTGGTCACAGCGCGCAGGAAGGCGGGGTCGTCGTCGTTGTTCAGCAGCAGGCGCAGCCAGGCGCACAGGTCCTTGATTTCGGCCTTGTCGAAAAAGCTCTGCCCACCAGACACCTTGTAGGGAATGTTGGCCTTGCGCAGTGCCTGTTCAAACGGGCGGGCCTGGTGGTTGGCGCGGTACAGGATGGCAAAGTTGTTCCAGTCCGTTTTGCTCGGGTCACCGGGGTGCAGTTCCAGCAAGCGGTTGCGCAGGGTGACAAAGTGGGCCACGGCGCGCTCGGCTTCGTGCTCTTCGTTGTCGCACTCCATCAGCTTGACCGGCTCGCCTTCCCCCAGGTCCGACCACAGCGTTTTCTGGAACAGCTTGGGGTTGGTGGCGATCACATGGTTGGCCGCCCGCAGGATGGCCGACGTGGAGCGGTAGTTCTGCTCCAGCGGGATCACCTTCAAATTGGGGAAATCTTGCGGCAGGCGCTTGAGGTTGTCCAGCGTGGCACCCCGCCAGCCGTAAATGGACTGGTCGTCGTCGCCCACAGCGGTGAAGATGCCTTCCGGACCCACCAGTAACTTCAGCAATTCGTATTGCGTGGCGTTGGTGTCCTGATATTCATCGACCAGCACATGGCGCAACTGACGCTGCCACTTGCTGCGCACCGCTTCGTGCTCTTGCAGCAGCTTCATGGGCAAGCCGATCAGGTCATCGAAATCCACCGCCTGGTACGCCAGCAAGCGCTCCTCATAGAGCTTCATCACCCGGGCGGCGATTTGTTCGTCATCGTCCTGGGCTTGGGCGAGGGCCTGCTCGCTGTTGAGCCCCATGTTCTTCCACAGGCTGATGGTCCATTGCCAGTGGCGCGCCAGTTTGGCGTCGGTGGTGCTGCCGGCGTCTCGCAGGATGGACGTCACGTCGTCGCTGTCCAGGATCGAAAACGCGGGTTTGAGCCCCAGCGCCGCGCCATCTTCGCGCAGCAGCTTCACGCCCAGCGAGTGGAAGGTGCACACCAGCAGCTTGCCCGCGGCTTTCGGCCCGATCAGGCTCTTGACGCGCTCGCGCATTTCCGCGGCGGCCTTGTTCGTGAAGGTGATGGCCCCGATCTGCGAGGGGGCCAAACCGGCTCCCGGCCCGGGCTGGAGCAGGCGGGCGATTTTGTGGGTGATCACGCGGGTCTTGCCGGACCCCGCGCCCGCCAGCACCAGGCAGGGGCTATCGAGGTGGTGCACAGCAGCCATTTGGGCCGGATTCATAGAGGGCGGGGCGTACGAAGGAGACGAAGACATCGGGCAAGCACTACGAGCTTACCTACTCAACGGGGCGCGTGAGCGCATCCGCAGCAGGCAAGGGTGCCAAGGATAGTGCAAGCAGCCCCTTGAATGCGTGTCGGGATGTGATCCCCGACTCAGGTGGTTGGGGTGGGTAACCAAGGGTGAACCCGTGACACGAGCAGCATGCTCGCTCATACCATCAATCATCATGCCGGGCTTGCCTCCAAGATGCTTAGTCTGGCGGCCGTGGGTGAATACACCCGGAGATGACGATGATCCATCCGTTAAAGAAGTGTTTGGCGCTAGGGAGCTTGTTGGCCGGCTGCGCTGTGACGACCACAGTGCAGGCTGCTGCATACACCTACGAATTCAAAACGTTCTTTGACACCTCCACCACTGACAACGTGGTTGACACCAAGACACTGAACTACTCGGTGGCAACCCTGCAGGTCAGCGATGTGTCAGGTGGTGTGGTGTTGACTCTGAAGCAGAACACCAGCGCTTTTCCCGCATTGATGACCTCCGGGACGTTCGTGGAAGCACTTTGGCTGAACGCTTCGTCGGGCGGGGTCAATAGCTTGTCGGGGATCGGTCTGACAAGTTCGTCTGGATACGTGTCGTCGGGCTTGACGCAAGACGCCGGGTATACCTACAAATGGAATCTGGACTTCCAGGACGGCACGTTCTCGGAAGGATCGTCTACATCAGTCCAACTGACTGGTGCAGGCATCACGGCAGACAGCATCGTGGCAGCCAAGGCACCCATCATGCTGGATTTGGCAAATGTGGGTGGGGTGTACGGTAGCGCAGCCAACAGTCACGTTCACTTCGTGGTGGGGAAAGCGGTTGCGGCAGTGCCAGAGCCTGGGACGGCTGTGTTGATGGGCTTGGGCGTCTTCGCCATGGCGGGGCTGAAGCGCCGTCGAGCTTGAATGAACGGCCTGAAAAAAACCCGCCGAGGCGGGTTTTTTGATTCTGGTGGGCCGGGCTTCACAGACTGGCCACGAACTCCCCCAGCACCTCGGCAAAGGCCCCCGGTTGTTCGACGGCGCTCAGGTGCGCGCACCCCTGCAGGGTCACCATTTGCGCATGGGGCACGCTGCGCGCCATGACCTGCATGTGCTGGGGGGGCGTGCTTTCGTCTTCGCTGCCGGCAATCAGCAGGGTCGGCACCTTGATCTGACTGAGTTGCGCCGCATAGTCCGCGCTGCACAGAGCGGCTGCGCATGCGGCATAGCCTTCAGGGTCGGTTGCCTCCAACAGGCGTTGGTGACGTGTCACGGTTGCCCCCTTCATTTCGCGGAAGGCGGAGCTGAAAAAGCGCTGCATGGCCCCAGTGCTGACGGCTTGGATGCCGTGAGCCTCAACCGCTGCGATGCGTTGCCCCAATGCTTCCCGACCGGCTTGGTCATAACCTGAGGTCGTGTTGGCGAGCACCAGTGCCTTGATTTTCTCTGGGTGGCGCAGAGCCAGTTCTTGACCAATCATGCCCCCCATCGACAGGCCAACCCAGATGACGGGCTCACCGCCTGCGACTTCGTCAATCAGGCGTGCCGCATCGGCAGCCAACTCTGCCAGGGTCACGCCATCGTGTGGCATGGCGGAGCGTCCGTGTCCCCGCGTGTCGGGGCAAATGACGCGACAGGTCGACGCCGCTTCGTTCGCGACGAGATCCCACATGGAGCTGTCTTGGCCCAGTGCATGACTGAACACAATCGTGTGCTGCGGCTGGCCGTTGCGCGCGTCGCGTACGGTGGCGTGCAGCTTGGGGCGTGTGCTGGTAAAGACTGAGCGACCGACACCGGGGTGCCATGACAGATCCGCTGGATGCGGAGGGGGCTCCATGCCCAACTCTCGCATGATGCCCAGTGCCTTGGCAAAGCCTGTGTTGGCCGCGGGGACCCCGGCATAGATGGCAATCTGGATCAGCGCCTCGCGAACCTCCTCGGGGGTCAGTGTGTGGGCGTTGCCAGGCGTCAGCGAGCCACGCATGTGAATTTCGAACTCGTCCCAGCGGCCCAGCGCGCAGGTCACCGCCATCACAATGATGCGACGGGTCTTCCAGTCCAAGCCTGGACGCCCCCACACACCGTGCCAGGCGTAGTCCGTGATGAAGTGTTGAAAGCCTGCGTTGAAAGCGTTCGCTTTGGCGACGGATTTATCAACCCAGGCATCGCCCAGTGCCGCACGGCGGTTGCGCATGCCGCGCTCAAAAGGGTGGTCGAACGGGTACTCGAGGTGATCGGACATAACTTGCGCGCAAAAATGAAGCGAGATAGCCGCCATTGTGCAGGCTGGGTGGCCGTTTGACGGGCGTTGGTGCAGTGAACCGTGCAGGATCGGTTATGGTGCGGGGCATGAACCACGTTGCTTTTGCTCAGCGCATCGTGCGTCGCATCGGCGGCGTACTGGGCGTGTTGTTACTTGTCGCCGGGTGTGCGTCGGGCCCTGGGCCCGATCGTCGGCCTGTTCCTGGCGTGCCGGGGAGCTTCCCGGACAAAGATGGTGCGCCCATTGACGCACCGCCTAACCTGGCCAGCCTGCCTGACCCCGTTCCTCGAATCGAGCCGATCAGGTCCGGAGGTCCCAACAAGCCCTATACCGTGTTGGGGCAATCGTATGAACCGGTTGTGGGTGACATCCCCTGGAAAGAAACTGGGACCGCGTCTTGGTACGGTACCAAGTTTCACGGGCGCCGCACGGCCAGTGGTGAGCTCTACAGCGTTTATGGACTGACTGCCGCGCATCGAACCCTGCCGATTCCCAGTTATGCGCGTGTCAAAAGTTTGAAAACGGGCAAGTCGGTCATTGTCCGCATCAACGATCGCGGGCCGTTTCATTCAAGTCGGGTGATTGATCTCAGCTACGCGGCAGCGGTCAAGCTGGGCATTGAGCGTCACGGCAACTCTCAGGTCGAGGTTGAGCGGCTGACCTTCGACGATATTCGGGCAGGATCCTGGCAGCCTGACGCGCGCGCGGTTGATCCGGTTGTGGCATTTGCCCCGTCAGGTGCGTTGGGTGAGTCCGCGCCCACCCCCGTTCGGGAGCCGATGGCGCCCGAGACAAAAACGTTGCCGCCTCCATCTGATGTGAGCAGGGCAGCAGAGGCTGCAGGCAGGGCGCATACTGTGGCAGCGCGGGGCTTCTGGGTGCAGTTGGCCGCCTTGGCACGCCAGGAGGGCGTAGATCGCATGCACAAGCGTGTGTCAACAGACCTCAGCAGTTTGTTGCCCATGCTGGCTGTTTTTCACGAGGCCCCGTACTACAAGCTTCAGGTCGGGCCTTACGCCACGCGCTCTGAAGCGCATGCTGCGGCAGAGCGGGCGCGACACATGCTGCAGATTGTTCCGATGGTCATTGAGCGCCGCTGATTCTCTGATGCCGTACCTTGGTTTGTTGTTGAATGCCTTCGTCTGGGGGCTGTCGTGGTGGCCATTGAGGCAATTGCAGAGCATGGGGCTGCACGCCATCTGGGCCACCCTTGTCTTCTTTCTGTTGGGCACCCTCCTGATCAGTGCCTGGCAGCCTCAGGCGTGGCGGACACTGCGCCAGACACCGACGCTGTGGTGGCTGGCGCTCGCTGCAGGCGGAACCAACGCGGCGTTCAACTGGGGCATCTCCACGGGCGAGGTGGTCCGTGTGGTGCTTTTGTTCTATCTCATGCCCCTGTGGGCGGTGGGGCTGGCTTGGTGGCTCTTGGGCGAGCGGGTCACCCTCTCGGCGCTCGTGCGCATCGCGTTGGCCTTGATCGGGGCTTTGTTGGTGCTCAAGCCGGAGTCAGGTGGGTGGCCTCGCTTCAATGGCCTGGCCGACTGGCTGGGTTTGGCGGGTGGCGCAGGCTTCGCCTTGACGAACGTACTGTTGCGTCGTCACGCAGAAACCCCATCCTCGGCACGAGCCCTCAGCATGTTCCTGGGCGGCATCGCACTGCCCGGGTTGTTGGGCATGCTGCTGATGCCCCAAGGACTGGTCACCCCGTGGCCGGCGCTTGAAACCGGGTGGTTGCCCGCCGCTTTGGCCATGGGGGCCGTGTTCTTTTGTTCCAACCTGGCCATGCAATACGGCGCGGCCAATGTGCCCGTTCACATCACCTCAGTGGTGATGTTGACCGAGGTGGTGTTTGCCGCATCGTCCGCAGTCTTGATCGGTGGGGAAACCTTGCGCCCCATGGAGTTGCTGGGGGGGGCATTCATCTTGGTGGCCGCATTGTTGGCCACGCGTGATGAAGCCTGAGTCGCGCTGCTGCAGGCGACCCAGGCGCCGAGGTCGGCTTAGCCGCGCTGTTTGCGACTGTGGTTGTGGACTGTGTCCACAAGGACTTGCACGTTTTCAGGTGGGGTGAACTGGCTGATGCCATGTCCCAGGTTGAAAACGTGGCCCGACGTTGCGCTGGGCTTGCCAAAGCTGTCCAGCGTACGGATGACCTCAGCTTGGACCTGCTCCGGCTGAGCGAACAGAACATTGGGGTCCAGGTTGCCCTGCAGTGCCACACGGTCGCCGACCTTGGCGCGTGCTTGCCCCAAGTTCATGGTCCAGTCCAGGCCAACGACGTCGCAGCCACTGTCGGCGATTTCATCAATCCAGATGCCGCCACCCTTGGTGAACACAATGTGCGGGATGCGGTAGCCGTTGTGTTCCTTCTTCAGTTGTCCCAGCACACGCTTGGTGTAGGCCAGACTGAATTGCTGGAACGCGCCATCTGCCAAGACGCCGCCCCACGAGTCGAAAATCATGGCGGCTTGCGCGCCTGCTTCGATTTGCGTGTTCAAGTACAGTGCCACGGCATCGGCGTTGACGGCCAAGATGCGGTGCATCAGATCCGGGCGCTGGTACATCAGCGTCTTGACCAGTCGGTAGTCATCCGAGCCGCCGCCTTCCACCATGTAGCAGGCCAGGGTCCAGGGGCTGCCCGAGAACCCGATCAGGGGCACCTTGCCCACACCATTTTCATCGGCCAGGGCCTTGCGGATGGTGCCCACCGCGTCAAAGACGTAGCGCAGTTTCTCCATGTCCGGCACGGCCAATTCGGCCACGGCAGCCTCGTCTCGCACCACTTTGGCGAACTTGGGTCCCTCGCCTGCGGCAAAACTCAAGCCCAGCCCCATGGCGTCGGGCACAGTCAGGATGTCGGAAAAGAGGATGGCGGCATCAAGGTCATAACGACGCAGGGGCTGCAGCGTGACCTCACAAGCCAATTCTGGATTGGTGGCCAAACCCATGAAACTGCCGGCGACATCGCGCGTGGCGCGGTATTCGGGCAGATAGCGGCCAGCTTGCCGCATCAGCCAGACGGGGGTGTAGTCCGTCGGCATGCGCAGACAGGCGCGCAAGAAACGATCATTGGCCAGCGGTGGCAGCGAAATGGAGTGAGGGGTTGCAGCAGTCATCCCGCAATTGTAGGTGGGGGGTCACTGATACATATTGATATGCCACGGGGGTATCGTCACTTCGCTGCCTAAATATGCAGGAAGTCCCGCCAGGCTGCGCTCCGATTGGGGCTGCTTGGCGAGCTGCCGGTGGATGGCCTCCAGTGTTGCGATGGGGGCCTGTGTCGAGACGAAATTGGCAAGCCACGCCGGCACCTGCCCGCCGAGGTCCACCCGGGTTCGGAATTCGATCCGAGTCCAACCCCCCTTCAGTGGTGTCAATCTGAATTGGTTGCGAAGGTGAGGGATGCGGATCACACCAGCCTGAACGGGGTAGTCGCTGACCTCCCGGCTGTCCACCACGATGCTGCCATCGCTGTCTTGGCGGATCCTGGCCCGAGCCAGCAGGTCACGGTCTGCGGTTGGCCATGCACCTTTGAACCTCAGATAGACATGGTCTGCCGGGCGGTCGGACGGTTGTGTCGCGGATGCGCATTGGAAGATCCAGGCGCACATTTGGCGGGGATCTGTGATCAATGCTAGGGTGCTCAACACGGAGTAATGCGCCTCGGTTTGTCCTCTGAACTCTTTGACGGGGCTGCCATCTACTTCGCGCACCCACGCTTGCACGGCGTCCCGCCGGTTTGCACCCGACTGGATGTTCTGCCACTCACCGGCGGCCTGCGCGGGCGCAGTGGTGAGCGCCCACAGGCAGAGCGCCCCCAAACAACCACTGACTGCGCGAAACATGTTGCCCCCTGATCTGGTTGAATCGGCGTCTACGGCGCCTTCGGAGCGGCGCAGATTCGCATGTCGGCGTTGTTTTGAAAGTAGGGGAATCGATGACGACAGGCATCAAAACCCGCAGATCGGTGGTGACCTCAGCCCCGGTTCGCCTGCAATCGCGCAAAACACTTGGATGATTCCGGGTAAGTGCGTATAATCTTTAGGTTTTGCCGACATCTGGGTCGGTGTTTTTGCGCCAGAGAGTGACAAGCCATGCCTGCTAACCAGGATTCTGACTTCGAACTATCCGACTGGTCCAAAGACATCGATCCGCCCGTGGAAGCGCTGACGCGAGAGGAGGCTCAAGCCCTGATCGCTCGCAATCCTTCAATGTCTGTGTGGCAGGTTGTTGCTGCGCAGGCTCTGTTTGGGTTGTCAGTGGCGCTGTTGTGGGGGGGCTTGTCGCGCAGTGTGTCTGCTCTGCTGTCGTCGCTTTATGCGGTGGCTGTGGTGGTGGTGCCCAGTTTGCTCATGGCGCGCGGGGTGTTTGGACGCAATGCGAGGCGAGGGGTTGGGCGCCTCCTGGTGTGGGAGGTGCTCAAGCTAGGGCTGATCTGTGCCTTGCTGGCGCTGGCTCCCAAGCTGATCAGGCCACTGGACTGGGTGGCCTTGATGGTGACCTTGGTGTTGGTGTTGAAAGTTGTTGGGGTGGTGCTGTTGATCGGACGGCGCCACGAAAAGAAATCTTGATTTAACGAGAGTTGCTGATGTCTGACGCTGTCGCTGCTACGGCCGAACACGCGGCCCACCACGGCCCCACCGCTCCGGAATACATCGGGCACCACCTGCGCCACCTGCAGAACTTCACTGAGAAGCAGGCCATCGTTGACTGGAACTACATCAACCTGGACTCCGTGTTCTGGTCTGTGGCTCTGGGTCTGCTGGGTGTGTTCCTGCTGTGGAAAGCTGCCCGCAAGGCTACTTCTGGCGTTCCTGGTCGCTTCCAGGCTGCGGTGGAAATGCTGGTCGAGCTGGTGGACACCCAAGCCAAGGGCATCGTTCCCAATGAAACCTCTCGCAAGGCTGTTGCGCCTGTGGCGCTGACCGTGTTCGTGTGGATCTTCTTCATGAACGCGATGGACTTGCTGCCTGTCGATCTCTTGCCCCGTATTTGGGAAGAGTATTACAAGGTGGCCGGTCATGATCCGCATCACGCTTTCATGCGTAGCGTTCCGACCGCCGACTTGTCCATCACCTTGGGCATGTCGATCTCCGTCCTGCTGATCTGCTTGTACTACAACATGAAGATCAAGGGCATCGGCGGCTTCATCAAAGAATTGTTCACTGCCCCCTTCCACGCTCACAGCGTGGGTGGCACCATCGCCCTGGCCCTGCCAAACTTCTTCCTGAACCTGGTTGAATTTGGCGCCAAGACGATCTCTCACGGTATGCGACTGTGGGGCAACATGTATGCTGGCGAATTGGTGTTCATGCTGATCGCTTTGCTGGGTGGTGCCATTGGCGCAGCGCTCACCTTCGGTGGTGCGGGCCTCTGGATCCTGGGTGTGCTGGCAGGTTCGGCCTGGGCCATCTTCCACATCCTGATCATTGCGCTCCAGGCCTTCATCTTCATGATGTTGACCCTGGTGTACATCGGTCAGGCACATCAAGGTCACTGATCCCCTTCGGTCACCTGAAATACGTTTCTTTCTTTTTTCTTTACTTAACCTACCTTTCTTTTAGGAGCAATCATGGAACTGGTGTTGGCTAACGTCGCTATCGCTTGTGGTCTGATCATCGCACTGGGCGCCATCGGTGCTTGTATCGGTATCGCCCTGATGGGTGGCAAGTATTTCGAAGCCACCGCTCGTCAGCCTGAGCTGATGAACGAACTGCAAACCAAGATGTTCCTGCTGGCTGGTCTGATCGACGCGGCTTTCCTGATCGGTGTTGGTATCGCCATGCTGTTCGCTTTCGCGAACCCCTTCATCGCCGCTCTGGCCAAGTAATCGGTCCCTTCTCGACTGAACATCCCAATTAACCGAGAAAGGTCCGAGCCGTGAATCTGAACGCAACGCTGTTCGCGCAGATCGTGGTTTTCGGGATCCTGTGGTGGTTCACGATGAAATTCGTGTGGCCCCCGATCACGAAGGCTCTCGACGAGCGCGCAAGCAAGATCGCTGCAGGTCTGGCTGCTGCCGACAAGGCTAAGCTTGAACTGGCGAACGCCAACAAGAGCGTCCAGGAGCAGCTCGCCCAATCCCGCGACGAAATCGCTCAACGTATCTCTGACGCTGAAAAGCGCGCAGCAGTCATCGTTGACGAGGCCAAGAAGCGTGCTTCTGACGAAGCAGCCAAGATTGTTGCTGACGCCAAGGCTGAAGCCGATCAACTGGCGGTGCAAGCCCGTGAAGCCCTGCGTGAGCAGGTCGCTGGTCTGGCCGTCAAGGGTGCCGAGCAGATTCTGCGTCGCGAGGTGTCGGCTGAGGTCCACGCGGACCTGCTGAACCGCCTGAAGTCGGAGCTGTGATCATGGCCGAGCTTGCCACCATTGCCCGTCCTTACGCCGAAGCACTGTTCAAGGCTGCTCCCGAGGCAGAGCAATCTGCCTGGGTGGCTCAAGTCACTGCACTGGGTCAAGTCGCTCGCGACGCCCAACTGCAGAGCTTCGCCGACAACCCTCGTGCCACGCAGGAGCAAGTCTTCAGCGTGATCACTGAGGCTGCCAAGGTGGCTTTGGCTCCGGCCGTGGCCAACTTCCTGCGTACCGTTCTGGAAAACGGTCGTCTGCCGGCTCTGCCGGTGATGGCCGAGCAGTTCCAAGCCCTCGTGCAAGCCCGCCAGGGTGTGTCCGAAGCACGCATCTACAGCGCCTACCAAATCAGCGACGCGCAAGTTGCTGACATTCTGGTGCCGCTGGAAAAGCGCTTTGGTCGCAAGCTGGAAGCCAAGGTTGAGGTCGAATCCGATCTCATCGGTGGCGTGCGCGTGGTGGTCGGCGACGAAGTGCTCGACACTTCGATCAAGGCCCGCCTGGAACGCATGAAGTCGGCACTCCTGGCCTGATCCGGAGCCCGGCCTCACAACGAATAGTCGCTCAACCCCACCGGTGGTCCTTGCGCCACCGGTTGTCGTCAACGAGGTTTGCCTTCGAGCAGCCCTTGACCAGCCTGGGAGCAAAGCAATGCAACTGAATCCCGCAGAAATTTCCGAACTGATCAAGAGCCGCATCGATGGTCTCGGCGCGGCTGCCGACATTCGCAACCAGGGTACCGTCATCTCCGTGACCGACGGTATCGTCCGCGTGCACGGCCTGTCCGATGCCATGCAAGGCGAAATGTTGGAGTTCCCCGCAGACGCCTCCGGCGTCCCCACCTACGGCCTGGCCCTGAACCTCGAGCGCGACTCCGTCGGCGCCGTGATTCTGGGTGGCTACGAGCACATCTCCGAAGGCGACGTGGTCAAGACGACCGGCCGCATTCTGGAAGTGCCCGTGGGCCCCGAGCTGGTTGGTCGCGTGGTGAACGCTTTGGGTCAGCCTATCGACGGTAAGGGCCCCATCAACGCCAAGCTGTCTTCTCCCATCGAGAAGATCGCCCCTGGTGTGATCGCGCGCCAATCCGTTGACCAACCCCTGCAAACCGGTATCAAGTCGATCGACTCGATGGTGCCGGTTGGTCGTGGTCAGCGCGAGCTGATCATCGGTGACCGTCAGACTGGTAAGACCGCTGTCGCCATCGACGCCATCATCAACCAGAAGGGTCAAGGCGTGACCTGTATCTACGTTGCCATCGGTCAGAAGGCATCGTCGATCAAGAACGTCGTGCGCTCGCTGGAACAAGCTGGCGCCATGGAATACACCATCGTGGTGGCTGCCTCGGCCTCTGACTCGGCTGCCATGCAGTTCGTGTCGGCCTACTCTGGCTGCGCCATGGGTGAATACTTCCGCGATCGTGGCCAAGACGCCCTGATCGTTTATGACGACCTGTCCAAGCAAGCTGTGGCTTATCGTCAAGTGTCGCTGCTGCTGCGTCGTCCTCCCGGGCGCGAAGCTTTCCCAGGCGACGTGTTCTACATCCACTCCCGCCTGCTGGAGCGTGCCGCTCGCGTGAACGCCGACTACGTCGAAGCGTTCACCAACGGTGAAGTGAAGGGCAAGACCGGTTCTTTGACCGCCCTGCCGATCATTGAAACGCAAGCCGGTGACGTGTCCGCTTTCGTTCCGACCAACGTGATCTCGATCACCGACGGTCAGATCTTCCTGGAAACCAACCTGTTCAACGCTGGTATCCGTCCTGCGATCAACGCCGGTATCTCGGTGTCTCGCGTGGGTGGCTCCGCTCAGACCAAGGTCATCAAGAGCTTGTCCGGTGGTATCCGTACCGACTTGGCTCAGTATCGTGAACTGGCCGCCTTCGCGCAGTTCGCTTCCGATCTGGACGCTGCGACCCGCAAGCAGCTGGACCGCGGTGCCCGCGTGACCGAACTGCTGAAGCAGGCTCAGTACGCACCTCTGTCGGTCTCCCTGATGGGTGCCACTTTGTTCGCCGTGAACAAGGGCTACATGGATGACGTGGATGTCAAGAAGATTCTGGCCTTTGAAGCTGGTCTGCACCAGTTCCTGAAGACCAGTCACGCTGCTCTGCTCGCCAAGATCGAAGAGAAGAAGGCCCTGGACAAGGACGGCGAAGCCGAACTGCAATCGGCCATCGTCGCGTTCAAGAAGACCTTCGCCTAAAGGAGCGCACCATGGCCGTAGGCAAGGAAATTCGCAACAAGATCAAGAGCGTCGAGAACACCAAGAAGATCACCAAGGCCATGGAAATGGTCGCGGCTTCGAAGATGCGCAAGGCGCAAGATCGCATGCTTGCGGCTCGCCCCTACGCTGAAAAGGTGCGCAGCATCACGGCCAACCTGGCTCACGCCAACCCCGAGTACGTCCATCCCTTCATGCAGCAAAACGCTGGCGCGAAGAAGGTGGGTCTGATCGTGGTGAGCACAGACAAGGGTCTGTGCGGTGGTTTGAACACGAACGTTCTGCGTGCCGTAACCAACAAGCTCAAAGAGCTCGAAGGTCATGGCGTGCAGGCGGACGTGGTCGCCATCGGTAACAAGGCTTCCGGCTTTTTCAACCGCATGGGTGCCAACGTGGTGGCCAGCGTGGTCGGCATGGGGGATACCCCCCATCTGGAAAAGCTCATCGGCCCGGTCAAGGTTCTGCTCGACGCTTACACCGCTGGTCAACTCGACGCGGTTTACCTGTGCTACACCCGCTTCATCAACACGATGAAGCAGGAGCCCATGGTTGACCAACTGCTGCCTTTGGCAGGCGACGAGTTCGCAGGCGAACCGACTCATGCATGGGAATACATCTATGAGCCGGACGCCAAGGTGGTCATCGACGAGCTGATGGTCCGTTACGTTGAGGCGCTGGTTTACCAGGCTGTGGCAGAGAACATGGCTTCGGAGCAGTCGGCCCGCATGGTGGCCATGAAGGCCGCTACCGACAATGCCGGCAATGTGATCAAGGAACTGAAGCTGGTCTACAACAAGACCCGCCAGGCCGCGATCACGACCGAACTGTCCGAGATCGTTGCCGGTGCGGCGGCGGTCTGATCCGAAGATTTTGAATTGATTGAAGGAACGAAAAATGGCTGACACGCAACAAGCAGTGGGCAAGATCGTTCAGTGCATTGGCGCCGTGGTGGACGTGGAATTCCCACGCAACCAAATGCCCAAGGTGTACGACGCCCTGAAGATGGAAGGCTCCGCGCTGACCCTCGAAGTGCAACAGCAAATGGGCGACGGCATTGTCCGTACCATCGCGCTGGGTTCGTCCGACGGCCTGCGCCGCGGCATGCAGGTGTTCAACACCAATGCTCAGATCACCGTCCCCGTGGGCCAGGCTACCCTGGGCCGCATCATGGACGTGCTGGGTAACCCCATCGACGAACGTGGCCCCGTGGACCAAGCCCTGACGGCTCCGATCCACCGCAAGGCTCCTGCTTACGAGGAACTGTCGCCCTCGACCGAGTTGCTGGAAACCGGCATCAAGGTGATCGACTTGATCTCGCCTTTCGCCAAGGGCGGCAAGGTGGGTCTGTTCGGTGGCGCCGGTGTGGGCAAGACCGTGAACATGATGGAACTCATCAACAACATCGCGAAGGGCCACGGCGGTCTGTCGGTGTTCGCTGGTGTGGGTGAGCGTACCCGTGAAGGTAACGACTTCTATCATGAAATGTCGGACGCTGGCGTGGTGAAGCAGGACAACCTGTCTGAATCCAAGGTCGCCATGGTGTACGGCCAGATGAACGAGCCTCCAGGAAACCGTCTGCGCGTTGCGTTGACTGGTCTGACCATGGCCGAAGCCTTCCGTGACGAAGGCAAGGATGTGCTGTTCTTCGTGGACAACATCTACCGTTACACCTTGGCCGGTACCGAAGTGTCCGCTCTGCTGGGTCGTATGCCTTCCGCCGTGGGTTACCAACCTACGCTGGCTGAAGAAATGGGCCGTCTGCAAGAGCGTATTACGTCGACCAAGGTCGGCTCGATCACCTCGATCCAAGCCGTGTACGTCCCTGCGGATGACTTGACCGACCCGTCGCCTGCGACGACTTTCGCTCACTTGGACTCCACCGTCGTGCTGTCTCGTGACATCGCTTCGCTGGGTATCTACCCTGCGATCGATCCGCTGGATTCGACCTCGCGTCAGCTGGACCCCAACGTGGTGGGCGAAGAGCACTACGGCGTCGCCCGTGCTGTGCAGAACACGCTGCAGCGCTACAAGGAACTGCGCGACATCATCGCGATTCTGGGTATGGACGAACTGGCTCCGGAAGACAAGCTCACCGTTGCCCGCGCTCGTAAGATCCAACGCTTCCTGTCGCAGCCGTTCCACGTCGCTGAAGTGTTCACCGGCGCGCCTGGCAAGTACGTGTCCCTGAAGGAAACCATCCGCGGCTTCAAGATGATTGTGGCTGGCGAATGCGATGCTCTGCCTGAGCAAGCCTTCTACATGGTGGGTACGATCGACGAAGCCTTCGAAAAGGCCAAGACGATGCAATAAGCATTGCACTCGGATCGGGTCCGGCCTCGTGTCAGATTCGATCCGGTTGCCTGCTTTCGCGCCGTCCGGAGTCGAGCTCCTGCCCTGCGCCTGACGGTGCAAATCGTTGAACCCATTTTGAAAGCTCAATATGTCCACCATTCACGTTGACGTTGTTTCCGCCGAAGAGTCGATCTTTTCGGGCGAAGCCACGCTGGTGTCCCTGCCGGGTGAGGTGGGTGAGCTTGGCATCCTGCCGCGTCACACCCCGCTGATCACCCGCATCAAGCCGGGCGCCGTGCGCATTCAGCGCGCCGACAACAACGAAGAAGAATTCGTCTTCGTGGCTGGCGGCATTCTGGAAGTGCAACCTCACTGCGTGACCGTGCTGGCCGATACGGCCATCCGTGGTCATGATCTGGATGAGGCCAAGGCCACTGAAGCCAAGCGTTTGGCTGAAGAGGCTGTGCAGAATGCCCAGAGCGATCTGGACTTGGCACGCGCCCAAAGCGAACTGGCCGAGATGGTTGCTCAACTGGCTGCTATCCGCCGCTTCCGCAAGAAGTGATCTTTGCCGCGGTGCTTCGGCACCGTGTCGCATCCCAAAGGCCCACCGCGCAAGCTGTGGGCTTTTTTCTTTGGCGCTGCGCTTTCGTGCAGTCTTAGACGCACCAAGCCGATCAGGCTTCACCTTGTTCGACGGTTGCAATGCCGGGGACGAGTAGACTGTGAGGCTCTTTCTGCCCTTTTCGGTTTTCGGAGTTTCTGATGTCCACCGCGCGTACCGCCGCCAAACCCACCGCCAAGCGTGCGGCTGCCAAGCAGCAGCCCGGCAAGGCTCCTCGCAAGGCCGCGAAAGCACCTGTTCTGACCGTGCAGGACTATCTTCAGAAAATCTTGACCAGCCGTGTGTACGACGTGGCGGTGGAGAGTTCTCTGGACGAGGCTCGGAATCTGTCGCGGCGGTTGGGGCATCAGGTCTACCTCAAGCGTGAAGACCAGCAACCGGTGTTCAGCTTCAAGCTGCGCGGCGCCTACAACAAGATGGCGAAGCTCAGCAAGCAGCAGTTGGCCAAGGGGGTGATCTGCGCTTCCGCCGGCAATCACGCCCAAGGGGTGGCGCTGGGGGCCAAACGACTGGGGTGCCAGGCCACGATCGTGATGCCGACGACCACGCCGCAGGTGAAGATCGACGCGGTGCGTGCGTTTGGCGGAGAGAACGTTCAGATCGTGCTGCACGGCGACAGCTACTCTGATGCGGCAGGCCACGCGAAAGAGCTGGAAAAGAAGAAGGGGATGACCTTTGTCCATCCCTTTGATGACCCAGATGTGATCGCGGGGCAGGGCACCATCGCCATGGAAATCCTGCGCCAGCATTCCGGCCCGATCGATGCGGTGTTTGTTGCCATCGGGGGCGGCGGGCTGATCAGCGGCGTCGCGGCGTACATTAAAGCGGTTCGCCCCGAGATCAAGGTCATCGGGGTCCAGATGAGCGACTCGGATGCCATGGCCCGGTCGGTCAAGGCGGGCAAGCGCGTGACGCTGGATGACGTGGGCTTGTTCTCCGATGGGACGGCCGTGAAGCTGGTCGGTGAAGAAACCATGCGCTTGGCCAAGGACCTGGTGGACGACTTCGTGATCGTCAACACCGATGCGGTGTGCGCGGCCATCAAGGACATCTATCAAGACACCCGCTCCATCGTAGAGCCCGCCGGGGCGCTGGGGGTGGCGGCGCTGAAGCAGTACGCTGAGCGTCATGGCGGACAAGGGAAGACCTACATCGCGATCAATTGCGGTGCCAACATGAACTTTGACCGCTTGCGCTTTGTGGCCGAGCGGGCCGAAGTCGGTGAAGAGCGCGAGGCCTTGTTGGCGGTCAGCATCCCTGAAGAGCGGGGTTCTTTCAAACGATTCTGCGAGACGATTGGTCCACGCAGTGTCACCGAGTTCAACTACCGTATCTCCGACGAGAAGCAAGCTCACGTGTTTGTGGGGCTGACCACGAAGGAGAAGGGCGAGTCCAAGAAGATCGCCCGTCAGTTCGAGCAGCAAGGGTTCAACACCGTGGATTTGACCCACGATGAGTTGGCCAAGACCCACATCCGTCACATGGTGGGGGGGCGTTCATCCCTTGCAGAAGGGGAGCGCCTGTTCAGCTTCGTGTTCCCCGAGCGGCCGGGCGCCTTGATGACCTTCCTGACCAGTTTGCCGCCGGGCTGGAACATCAGCCTGTTCCACTATCGCAACCAGGGGGCCGACTACGGTCGCATTCTGGTGGGCCTGCAAGTGCCCAAGGCAGAGACCAAGTCCATCAAGTCGTTCCTGGACAACTTGGGCTACATCTGGGTCGATGAATCTCGCAATCCGGTGTACCGCTTGTTCTTACGCTGACAGGGATCAGTCTCGGTTGGTGTGACCAGCCGGGTGCTGGGGTGGCGGCGGCATGCCGCCCCCCGCTTGCACGGTAGGCTGCGCGCCCATGGGCCCAGCCTGTGCATAGGCCGAGCCTGCATTGCGCACCACCCCGGTGGGGGCTGGCAGTGTTCCGGTTGCGGCCATCGGCAAGGTTGGCAACGTCAAAGTGATGGATGGCGCGGCATCGGAGCGGCCGATTTGCGCCTGACGCTGAGACACACTTTGCAGGACCAGATCGCCATCCACTGTGCCGCCGATTCGGACGGCCCGTGCTGGCTTGCCGTCCACGGAGATCAGTGCCACGCCACCGCTTTGTTCGGATCCACGCGGTGCCACGGCACCAATCAGCCGAATGCGACCCGCCAACTGTGATGCAGCGTTGGGCTCGACGCTGGATGCTGCTTTTGCAGGACCTGCGAGCAGTCGCTGGAAGTCGCCCCGTACATCGCTCTCCAGTGACACGCGATGGGCGTGAGGAGGAACGGCGGCAGGGTGCGCCAGCCAGCGCAGGCCCCAGTACGCCAAACTGGCTGCGACTGCGGCCCAAGTGATGAGTGCAAAGATGCGTGACGCCATGATCTGACCATTATGATGGGTGTTCATTGCGCCAGCCTGGCTAAACGACGCATCAAACCTCGGGTTCATCCCGCATCATGGGGGCTGTGCGCTCGGGCATGCTGGCGCGCCGGGATGCTTCAAGGGAGATGCGAAGCACCTGTGGACCGTTCAAGTCTGTTTAGGATCGACACATGAAGTTTGTGCAAATGCCGCAAGGGGGGCAGAAGGCCATGCGCGCCCTGCAACGAGGTTTCACACTGATCGAGCTGATGGTGGTGCTGGTGATCATCGGGCTGCTGGCCGCGCTGATCGTGCCCAACGTGCTGGATCGTGCCGATGATGCACGCGTGACCGCCGCACGCACTGACGTGAGCAACATCATGCAGGCGCTGAAGCTCTACAAGCTGGACAATCAGCGATTCCCGAGCGGTGAGCAAGGCTTGCAGGCGCTGGTGACCAAGCCGACGGCCGCGCCGATTCCGCCGAACTGGAAGTCGTATCTGGAAAAGCTGCCGAATGATCCATGGGGGCGCCCTTATCAGTACGTGAACCCAGGTGTGAAGGGCGCAGTCGACGTGTTCAGCTTTGGTGCAGATGGTCAAAGCGGTGGTGAAGGCCGCGATGCCGATATCGGCTCCTGGCAGTAAGCGCGGGCGCGCCCGCGGCTTCACGCTACTGGAGTTGATGGTGGTGGTGGCCATGCTGGCCATTGCCACGGCCGTGGTGAGTTTTGCGGTGCCGGATCCGTCTTCGACGCGTTTGGAGCGCGAGGCCGCTCGGCTCATTGCTTTGCTGGAGTCGGCTCGTACGCAGGCGCGGGCCGGGGCCATGACCGTGTTGTGGGTGCCGCAGGCCAAGGGCAGCGAGGCAGACTATCAGTTTCTGGGGCTGCCAGCGGCGTTGATGCCGCCGTTGAAATGGCTGGAGCCCGAGGTGCGCGCCGAAGTCGTCGGTGCGCGCAGCATTGTGCTGGGGCCTGAGCCCGTGATTGGGGCGCAGAGTGTGCTGCTCCGCCTGGATGACAAGCAAATCATCGTGGGAACCAAGGGACTCGGCCCATTCGAGGTGCTGAATGGTCAATCCACCGAGGACAGCTTGCCCGGAGAGGAAGGGAGCGCCAATGCAACGTCACCTTGAATGGGGTCGCGGAATGACCTTGATTGAGGTGTTGGTGGCCCTGGCCATTGTGGCCATGGCCTTGTCTGCCGGCATCAAGGCGGCCGGCGGCTTGAGCATCAATGCGCAACGCATGAGCGATTTGACGCTGGGTCAGTGGTGCGCTGAAAACCAGTTGACCGGGCTGAAGCTGGCGAAGACCTTTCCGCCTGAGGGGGACAGTGATTTTCAATGTTCGCAACTTGGCCGGCGGCTGCCTGGGAAGATGATGGTTCGCGCCACGCCCAATCCGAATTTCCGGCGTGTCGATGCGCAAGTGCTGGATGAGCAGGGCGCACCGATCGTCAAGTTGTCGACGGTTTTGCCGCGATTCTGAGGCGATGTCCGTGAGCACTGTGCGTCGTCATCTCATCCCTCATCGGCAAGCCCTGGGTTTCACGCTGATCGAGGTGTTGGTGTCCATCTTGATCTTGTCCGTTCTGGCAGCATCCGCCTGGAAGGGCATGGATGCGATCACGCGGGCACGTGAGATCTCGGATGACAACCTGAAGCGAACCCTGAGACTGCAGGCGGTGATGACGCAACTGGAGACGGATCTGGCGCAGGTCACGGACACGCAGATCGTCAAGGGGCTTCAGTTTGATGGCGCGAATCTGATGATGACGCGCCGAACCGGTGCGGGTGTTCGTGTGGTGGTCTGGTCGGTGCGAGACGGACGCCTGCAGCGGTGGGCCAGTGCGGATACCACGCAGGTGGGGGCTTTGCAGAATCATTGGCGCGCAGCCGGGCAGTTGCAAGGGCGAGAGCCCGGCACCTTGGTTGCCCTGCGTGGGGTGCTGCAATGGCAGGTGTACTGCTTCCGGGGTGGCGCCGTCACCAACTGTCAATCCAGCGGCGATGTGGTCAAGAGCGGTGCCCCCTCGGGCGCGGTGGCGGCGCGAGAGCAGTTGCCCACCGCCGTCCGCGTGCAAGTCAGTTTGAGCGAGGGCAGCGGGTTTTCGGGTCTCTTGACGCGGGATCTGATGCTTGCGCCTCAGCCGGGCCAGAACTGAGGGATGGCATGACGGCAAGCAGGAATCTTCGATTGGTGCGGACCCCTTGGCGCGTGCGTGATGAGCGTGGCGCGGCCTTGTTGATGGCCATGGTGATCGTGACGCTGGTGGCCACGTTGTCAGCCTCCATGGTCTGGCAGCAGTGGCGAGCCGTTCAGGTCGAGGCGGCTGAGCGTGTACGGTCCCAGGCAGGTTGGGTGCTGAGTGGTGCGCAAGATTGGGCGCGCATGATCTTGCGGGAAGACCAGCGAAACGGCGGGCCGGATCACTTGGGGGAGCCTTGGGCCATTCCGTTGGCGGAAGCACGCTTGTCCACGTTCCTGGCCGCAGATGCGGCCAACAATGCGAGGGCCGGTGAGCAAGATGATGCCCCAGAGGCCTTCTTGTCGGGCAAGGTGGAGGATGCGTCCGCTCGGTACAACCTGCACAACCTGGTCAATGATCAGGGTGATGTGGTGCCTGAAGAGTTGGCGGTGTTTCGGCGCTTGTGCGAAGCGGCCGGTTTGTCGCCCGCGCTGGCGGACGGTGTGGCCAACTCTTTGCGTCAGGCGTCGTTGGCCACGAAGTCTGGTGATGCGTCTGCGCTGGACAAGCTGGGCGGTGACGAGGGGCGGAACAAAGCGCCACTCTTGCCCCGGAGTGTGAGTGAGCTCACCTGGCTGGGGCTGGACGCTGGCACCGTGGAGCGGCTGCGTCCTTTCATCACCCTGTTGCCCGACGCTTCTCGTGTGAATGTGAACACGGCCAGCAAAGAGGTGATTGCCGCTGCGGTGGATGGGCTGGATTTGGCGCGTGCATCGCGCATCGTGCAGGAGCGTCAGCGCAATCCGTTCAAAACTGTCGATGCGATCACGGCCATCCTTGGGGCGGGCCGATGGAATGTGGATCGTCTGGCGGTCACGTCTGACTTCTTCGAGGTGAGTGGTCGTCTGCGGATGGATGACAACGTGATCGAGCAGCGTCAGTTGCTGCAGCGTGTCGGTGCTGATGTGCTGGTGCGACAGCAGTCGCGGTTTTCGGGCTTGGAGTCATCATCCGGTATGACTGCGACCCCATGATCGGGGTGTGCAGGGTGCCAAGCAGGTATGAATCCTTAAAGGGACGCTGCGAAGGCACTTCTACAATCGTCGGGCGCGCCAACCGGTGCGTTTCAAGGAACATTGAACATCTGAACGTCCGGGCATGAGCATTCTCATCATTCAATTGCCTGCACGCGCGCGTTTGAGCGGCGATGCGGAGGCTGCGGACGTCGGTGCGTCGTCATGTGGCGCGGCGGAGTACAGCTTCGTGCTGACCGATGACGGCATCAACGCCGTCAGGCAGGGGCGTGCAACGCCTGCCATGCTGCCCAGTGCTGACAGTGTGATTGCGGTCATGCCTCCCACGGATGTCAGTTGGCATCGCTTGACCTTGCCGAAGGCGCCTCAGGCGCGCTTGCGTGCAGCGTTGGCGGGCTTGCTTGAAGAGTCGTTGCTGGATGATCCGGACAACCTGCATTTCGCGGTGGCACCGGAAGCCAAAGTCGGGCAGATGGCGTGGGTCGCGACCTGCGATCACACCTGGCTCACGGCACAACTGATGGCGCTGGAGAAGGCGCGGGTGAGAGTCGATCGGGTGGTTCCCGGTGTGGCGCCAGATGATCCGCCTGCTGCCTATTTTCACGAGCCCGGAGAGAGCGGGCCGGCGGCAGGGGATCCGAGCTCGCCAGTGTTGCTGACATGGTCGTCGCCCGAAGGGGTAGCAACGTGGCCCTTGGCGGGGAGCTTGTCCCGCCAATTGCTGCCAGATCCCTTGCCGGCGCAGGCCCGTTTTTACGCCACGCCTCCTGTGGCATCACAGTCAGAGCGGTGGCTGGGCCGTGCCGTCATGGTTCAGACGCAGCAGGCCTTCATGTTGGCTGCGGGGCGTTCGTTATGGAATCTCCTGCAGTTCGAGTTGACGCCTCGTAGCAAAGGACTGCAGGTCTTGTCAGACCGCTGGCGCCAGTTTCTCGGGCCGCAGTGGCGCCCGGTGCGGGTGGGCCTGGTGGCCTTTGTGGCGGTTCAACTGGTCGGGTTGAATCTGTGGGCCTGGCAGCAAAAATCGCAGATCAAGACGCGTCGTGCGCAGATGGTTCAGGTCCTCAAAGAGGCGCACCCACAGGTTCAGGTGGTGGTCGATGCGCCGGCGCAAATGCAGCGCGCGACGGAGACACTGCGTGCTCAGGCTGGACAGCCTGGTGGCAATGATCTGGAGGCGCTGATGGCCGCGTTGGCCAGTGTGTGGCCACCAGAAAAGCCCACGGCTCAGTTGCAGTACGACGGCAGTAGCCTGACCGTGGCGTTGCCCGCTGGGTGGCGCGCTGACGAGATGGCGCAGTTGCGGACACGCTTGTCTGCGCAAGGACTGGCCGTGAGCAGCGAGAGTGATGCGCTGGTCACGGTGCGTCGCGCGGTGCATCCTTGAGTTCGACAGGAAAGCAGATGGCTAAACAGTTTGTGCAACTCGAAGCGCTCCGTGCCCAGTGGCAGTCGACTTGGTCGGCCATGGCGCCTCGGGAGCGGCAGTTGTTGAGCGTGGCAGCAGCCTTGGCACTGCTCACGCTGGTGGTGATGGTGGGCGTGCGCCCGGCGGTCAAGTCGCTGGCGCAGACGCCGGCCCAGTTGCGTGAGCTGGATGCCCAGTTGGATCAGATGCGCCGTGAGGCCGAAGAGGCACGGGTGCTGAAGCAACGCCCCCCTGTGCCACCGGTGCAAGCTGAGGCGGCATTGAAGGCTGCCACCGAGCGTTTGGGCGATGGTGCCCGGCTGATGACGCAGGGTGATCGTGTAACGGTCAACTTGACGGGCGTGTCGGGCAAGGCTTTGGCATCGTGGTTGGACGAAGTTCGCTCTGGTGCGCGCGCGCGTCCCGTCGAGGCCGCCTTGCAGCAAAGCGCAGTCGGGGTGTACAACGGCACCATCACACTGGCCTTGTCTGGCCAGGGGGAGCAGTGACCTTGCCTGCAAAGTCACGCATGGCTGGGCTGCCGTCGCTCTTCGTTCGCCGGCCTCGTTGGTTGCAGGGTGCGGCTGCTGCCACCACGCGGGCTTTGGATTCGACGTTCGAGTCCGAGCGGTGGGAGAGCATGCGTCGTGCCGGGCGCCGTTGGGGCTGGCTGGGGGCGGGCCTGGGGGCTGTGGCGGGGCTGGTGATGTGCGCGCCTGCCAGTTGGCTGGCGAATGCGGTCACCGGCGTGACGTCTCAACGTCTGTTGTTGGCCGATGCCGATGGCACGGTGTGGCAAGGCAGTGCCGTGGCGGTGCTGAGTGGTGGGCCTGGTAGCCGAGATGCGCGTGTGTTGCCCGGGCGACTGCATTGGCAGTTGGGATGGCGCGAGCGGGGGCTGAGTCTGGTGCTGCAGCAGGACTGTTGCATGCCCGAGCCCGTTGCGATTCACATCAAGCCATCGTGGGGCCGCGTGGATGTGACGGTGGGGACTCGCCCAGATCCGCGATCGGCCGTGCAGGCGTCTGGTGAACTGGGGCATTGGCCGGCGGCATGGCTGGGAGGCTTGGGGACCCCTTGGAACACCTTGCAACTCAGCGGTGCGTTGCGGGTCTCATCGAACCAGTTGTCTGTGGCGTGGGCCAAGGGGCAGTTGCAGGTTTCTGGTCAGGTTGATATCTGGTTGGATCATGTGGCGTCACGTGTGACCACGTTGAACCAAATCGGGTCTTACAGACTCTTGCTGCAGGGCCATCCGCAAGGACCCGTGCAGATGTCCATGCGCACCCTGGAGGGGGCGCTGCAATTGTCTGGCGAGGGCCAGATTGGACCGCGAGGCGTGCAGTTTCGCGGCGAGGCCCGTGCGAGCGAGGCGGAGCGCGGTGCCTTGGACAATTTGTTGAACATCATCGGGCGCCGCGAAGGCGACCGTTCTGTCATTTCGATCGGATAAGTCATGAAGCACCAACTTCTGCTGACTCGCCCCCGTGCCACGGCGCTGGTGATGGCGCTGGCCTTGACCTTCGGGCCGGGTGGGCTGTTGCCTGCCGGGCTGGCCATGGCAGCGACCAAGTCGGCCGTTCGCAAAGAAGGGCCGACCGTCACCCTGAACTTTGTGAATGCCGAGATTGACGGCGTGGCCCGGGCGATGGCTGCCATCGTGGAACGCCAGATCCTGGTCGACCCGCGCGTCAAGGGCAACATCACGCTGTACAGCGATCAGCCGCTGACGCCGCGAGAGGCCTACCTGAATTTCCTGGCAGCCCTGCGCGGACAGGGGTTCACGGTGGTGGAAGTGTCGGGCCTGCTGAAGGTGGTGCCCGAGGCCGAGGCCAAGTTGCAGACAGGTACGGTGGATGTCGGGGCGGTGAAGCGCTCGGGTGATCAGGTCATCACGCAGATTTTCCGTGTGCAGTACGAAACCGCTAATAACCTGGTGACGGTGCTGCGCCCGCTGATCAGCCCGAACAACACGATCAATGCGAATGCCGCAACCAACACGCTGGTGATCACCGACTACGCGGACAACCTCAAGCGCATCGCGCAAATGATTGCGGCGCTGGATGTGCCGGTGGCCACGGACATGGAAGCGATTCCGCTGCAATACGCGATTGCATCGGATCTCGCGCCGGTGGTGCAAAAAATGGCCGATGGCAGCGGTTCGGCCGCCACGCCAGGCGGTGCCGCAGGGGGGAGCCCCAGTACCTTGGTGATGGCCGATGCACGCACGAACACGTTGTTGGTGCGTGCGCCCAATGCGGCGCGCATGGCCTTGGTTCGCACGCTGATTCAGCGATTGGATCGCCCCGGGACATCAGGGCTGGGCGGCAGCGGCATCCATGTGGTGTACTTGAAGAACGCTGACGCGGTCAAGCTGGCGCAGGTGTTGCGCGCTGCCTTCCCGAGTGCCAATGGTTCGACCAGTGGCGGTGCATCGGGTGCCAGCGGGGCGGGCGCTTCTTCGTCATTGAATACGGGCACCGGGGCGAGCACGGCTGCGGCCACGTCCACGCAGTCCGGGACCGCGTCTTCGCAGAGCTCGTCACCTGTGGCGGCTTCGGCGCAGCCGTCGACGGGGGGCTTCATTCAGGCTGATCCGGCCACCAATTCGCTCGTCATCACGGCGACCGATTCGATGTATCGCCAGTTGCGCGCGGTGATTGATCAACTGGATGGTCGTCGCGCGCAGATTTACATCGAGGCGATGATCGTGAAGGTCGACGCCGAGAAGGCCGCGCAACTGGGTGTTCAGTGGGCGGGGGCGGCAGGTAGCAACAAGATCGTTGGTGTGGGGACCAACCTGGGCACAACAGACATTTCGTCGTTGACCAGCGCCATCGCCACGGCCAAGAGTGGCGGCATTCCATCGGTGGGAGGCTTGACGGTGGCCCTGGCTCGTCGGTTGAGCGACGGTACGTACAGTCTGGGCGCTTTGGCCAACTTCCTGCAGACCGAAGCGGGCGGCAATATCCTGTCCACACCGAATCTGGTGACGCTGGACAACGAAGAGGCCAAGATCGTTGTGGGTGAGAACGTGCCCTTCGTCACGGGCAGCTACACGAACGCCGGCACGACCTCATCCGGAACGGTGAACCCTTTCCAGACCATCGAACGCAAGGACGTGGGTTTGACGCTGCGAGTGCGGCCGCAAGTGGGTGAGGGCGGTACGGTGCGCATGACCATCTTCCAGGAAGATGCGCGCGTGTCGTCCACCTCGACCACCAGTGGCCCCACCACGTCCAAGAGTTCGATCGAGAGCACCGTGGTGGTGGACGACGGGCAGGTGCTGGTGCTGGGCGGTCTGATGAAGGACGAGTACAGCGACGAGGCCTCGAAGGTGCCCTTGCTGGGCGACATCCCCGTGGTGGGCAACCTGTTCAAGAGCCAGGAACGCAGTCGCAAGAAGACCAATCTGATGGTGTTCTTGCGCCCGATCGTGATGCGCACACAGGAAGCGGCCAATGCCTTGACGATGGACCGTTACGACCTGATGCGCCAGCGTCAGGCCGACAGCAAGCCGGCGGAGCACCCGGTACTGGGCATCAACGAGGTGCCGATGCTGGATCCGCTCAAGCTCAGCAATCAGTTGAGCATGCCCTCGGTGCGTCAGCCACTCGATGAGCCCAATGGACCGACGCCGACGGTGGTGATGCCGGCCGACTCGCGTTATGCACCCAAGCTGATGCCGACGCCGTCGGTTCCGGCAGGCCAGTAAGCGGGGGCGCGCGTCATGGCTGTTCGCCACCCTTTGCCTTATGCGTTTGCGAAGACCCAGGGCGTTTTGCTGGAATGTGACGGGCCTCGCAGCACGCTGTGGGCCAGCCTCACCGTGTCGCCCTCGGCCTTGTCGGAGGTGATGCGCGTCCACGCGGTCGACGTGATCGAGCATGAGGCCCCTGATGCCTTGTCGCAGCGCATTGCGGCGGCCTATGCTGGCGGTGAAGGCAGTGCAGCGGCTGTGGTCGGAGAGGTGGAAAGTGCCGTCGACCTGTCTCGCATGATGCAAGACCTGCCTGCCGTGGAGGACCTGCTGGAGTCCAGCAACGATGCGCCCATCATTCGGATGCTCAATGCGTTGCTGACCCAGGCGGCCAAAGACGGCGCGTCGGACATCCACATCGAGCCCTATGAGCGCTCGTCGGCGGTGCGCTTCCGCGTCGATGGCACGCTGCGCGAAGTGGTGCAGCCCAACAAGGCGCTGCATGCGGCGCTCATCTCGCGCCTGAAGATCATGGCCGAGCTGGACATCTCCGAGAAGCGCTTGCCGCAAGACGGGCGCATCAGCTTGCGCATTGGCGGCCGCGCAGTGGATGTGCGGGTGTCGACCTTGCCGTCGGCCCATGGCGAGCGCGCGGTGCTGCGGATTCTGGACAAGGGCGACACCAGCAAGTTCACCCTCGAATCCTTGGGCATGAGTGGCGACACGCTGGAGCGCTTCAAGCGGTTGCTGCGTCAGCCGCACGGCATCGTGCTGGTCACCGGTCCGACGGGCTCGGGCAAGACCACCACCCTGTATGCTGGCTTGAGCACGGTGGATGCCGCCACCACCAATGTGCTGACGGTGGAAGACCCGGTCGAATACGAGTTGCCCGGTATCGGTCAGACACAGGTGAATGCGAAGATCGACCTGACCTTCGCGAAGGCCCTGCGTGCCATCTTGCGCCAGGACCCGGACGTCATCATGATTGGTGAAATCCGTGACTTCGAAACCGCACAGATTGCCGTGCAGGCCTCTCTGACCGGTCACTTGGTCTTGGCTACCTTGCACACCAACGATGCACCCAGTGCCGTCACCCGTTTGACCGACATGGGCATCGAGCCCTTCCTGCTGTCGTCGTCCTTGCTGGGGGTGCTGGGACAGCGCCTGGTTCGCAAGCTGTGTCCGCATTGCAAGCGTCAGGATGGTCATGGCAAGTGGCACCCGGTGGGCTGCAGCGAGTGCGGCATGAGCGGCTACAAGGGCCGAACCGGTGTCTACGAGTTGATGGTGGCCGATGACGAGATTCGCGAGCTCATCCACAGCCGTGCCGCCGAGGCCCGTCTGGCCGAGGTGGCTCAGGCGGCTGGCATGAAAACCATGCGAGACGATGGCGATCGTCTGGTGGCCGAAGGCGTGACCTCTCTGGAAGAGGTCTTGCGCGTCACACGCGAATAAGCAAGGCGAGGTTTTCAACATGCCAGCCTTCCGTTTTGAAGCCCTCGACGCGTCGGGCAAGACCGTCAACGGGCTGGTTGAGGCCGATAACCCCAAGGCGGCGCGCACGCAATTGCGCGCCCAGCAACTGGTTCCCTTGAAGGTGGATGTGGTGGTCATGGCCGCCGAGGGGGCTGCGCAGGGGGCCACCCAGCTGTTCGCGCGCCGGGTGTTCAACCCGACCGCCTTGGCCATCTGGACCCGACAACTGTCGGGTTTGGTGGTGGCAGGCCTGCCGCTGGAGCGTGCCTTGACCGCCTTGGCGGACGAGGCCGAAGACCCGCGTCAGCGTGAGCTGGTGGCGCACTTGCGTGCCGAGGTGAATGCCGGTGCGCCCTTTGCCCAAGCCTTGTCGGGTTCGCCCCGCGAGTTCGACGATGTCTACCGTGGTGTGGTGGCTGCCGGTGAGCAAAGCGGTCAGTTGGGCCAGGTGCTCGAGAAGCTCGCCACCGATCTGGAAGAACAGCAAGCCTTGCGCAGCAAGCTGATTGGGGCCACCCTGTATCCGGCCATCGTGTCGGTGTTCGCCGTGGTGATCGTGGTGGCCTTGCTGGTGTTTGTGGTGCCGCAGGTGGCGCAGGTGTTTTCCAGCAGCAAGCGGGCTTTGCCCATGCTGACGCAATTCATGCTGGGGTTGAGTGCCTTCATGCGCAACTGGGGATGGTTGCTGGCGCTGGCGCTGATCGGTGGGGGCGCTGGCCTCATGGTCGCGCGCCGTGACGAAGGATTTCGCGAGCGATTCGATGCGGCTTGGTTGGGGCTGCCCATCATCGGTCGGCTGGCGCGGGGGTACAACGCCGCGCGCTTTGCCGGCACCCTGGCCATGCTGGCCGGATCCGGCGTGCCGATTCTGAAAGCCCTGCAAGCGGCGGCGGAGACTTTGTCCAATCGTGCCATGCGGGCTGATGCCATGGATTGCCTGGTTCAGGTGCGCGAAGGCGCGCCGCTGGCTTCGGCCTTGGCCGCCAAAAAGCGGTTTCCGGGCTTGCTTGCCATGTTCGCGCGACTGGGAGAGCAGACCGGGCAATTGCCCGTGATGCTGCAGCGTGCGGCCAACCAACTGGGTGCGGAGGTGCAGCGCAAGGCGCTGGCCATCGCCACGGTGCTGGAGCCCCTGTTGATCGTGGCCATGGGCCTGATCGTGATGCTGATCGTGATGTCGGTGATGATGCCGATCATGCAGATGAACACCTGGGTGAAGTGAGCCATGCCAGCCAGTCTCAACGGTCGCCTGGTGGTGGCCATTTCCTCGCGCGCGCTGTTTGACTTTGAAGAGGAGAACCACCTCTTTGAAGGCAGCGATGACCGCGCCTACATGGCCTTGCAGCAGCAAAAGCTCGATGAGCCTGCCAAGCCAGGTGTCGCGTTTTCGCTGGTGCGCAAGCTGTTGGCCTTCAACACGCCGGAGCAGTCGCGGGTCGAGGTGGTGATCCTGTCTCGCAATGACCCGGTGTCGGGCATGCGGGTGTTCCGGTCGGCCCATCACTATGGCTTGCCGATTGAGCGTGGTGTGTTCACCCGAGGCGAAAGCCCCTGGCGATACCTGCGCCCCTTGCAGGCGCACTTGTTCTTGTCCGCCAATGACGCCGATGTGCGTTCGGCATTGGCGGTCGGCGTGCCGGCCGCTCGGGTCTTACCCCATGCGGCGCGGGCAGCCGAGGGCCATCCGAACGAAGTGCGCATTGCGTTTGACGGCGACGCAGTGCTGTTTTCCGATGAGGCCGAGCAGGTTTACCAGCAAGGCGGCCTGGAGGCCTTTCAGGCGCACGAAGTGGCCCTGGCCCGCCAGCCCTTGCCGGATGGCCCGTTCAAGCCCTTGCTCGAAGCCCTGCATGTGCTGCAGCAAGCCGAGGCACAAGGCGCCACTGGTGGCATGCGCCTGCGAACCGCATTGGTGACCGCGCGCGGGGCGCCGGCCCATGAGCGCGCCATCCGCACCCTGATGAATTGGGGCATTGACGTGCACGAGGCGCTGTTTTTGGGTGGGTTGCCCAAAGGCGAATTTCTGCGGGAGTTCGAACCCGACTTCTTCTTTGATGACCAGGCGGGGCATGTCGAGAATGCCGCGCCGCATGTGCCATCGGGCCATGTGGCAGCCGGGGTGACCAATGCACGGAAAGGGTGATCATGGCCGATGAGCTGTCAGATTTTTTTGCCCCGCCCCCGTTCAAGATCGACGAGGCCTTGGTGAGCTTGCGCAGCAAGGTGCGAGACATCAAGCCGTTGACGGAGAAGGTCAGTGGTGCCGTGGTGACGTTCAGCCTGCGGCAGATGCCCGTGGTTGAAATGAGCCTGACACCAGGCGTGTCTGCGTCGGGCCAGCCTGCGATGGTGCTCAAACAGGCCAAGCGGCCCAGCCCGCGCCCGGAGTGGCAAACCCACACACTGGCGTCCAGCGCCGAGGTGCGCAAATGGCTGGATCAGCTCCAGCTCAGCGTGAAGCGCTGGGACGACGAAGACTGAGCGGGATCCCGCTGTGACACCGGTCAGTCGGTGTGGCGGCGGTTCATCTTGGCGCGGAACAGTTCGGCGATGCTCACTTCGCGACGTCCAGGGATGACCTCGTAGCTTTCGCCTGCGCGGATCGCGCCATCCTGAATGACGGACAGGTAGAAGCCGCAGTAGCCGGATTGCGCCATCATCTTCGTGGCTTGTTTAAAGCCCATGATGGCGTCGAACTTGAAGCACGGCTTGCGAGGTTCGCTGATGGCCAGCACGCAATTGGCAAAGCGCAACTGATCGCCGACAAAGGCATCCGCTTCCAGCAGGCCGGTCAAGGTCAGGTTCTCACCCATCATGCCGTGGGGCATGGGTTCGTTCCAGTCCTGGACTTTGGCCTGTGCCCGCACCGTTTGCCAGAACGCATAGTGCTCGTGCGGGTAGGCATACAACGCCTTGCTCAAGCCGCCGTGCACGCTGAGGTCCGCCTGTTCATCGCCGGCCAAACCCAGTGGGCGAACGTCCACTGCATGGGGCGCGTCGAGCGTGCTGACGGCACGCTTGCGGATGCCCGTGAGGATTTTGCGGCCGTCAATCTCGATCGGGGTGGCGACCGCTGTGTTCACGGACAGCAGGTGGCGCGGAAGCAGGCTGGGCATGGCGGGCAAATCAGACAGCAGTCGACAGGGCGACAGTATGCGCCACTCAGTGCCAGGCGGTGACCTGTGTGGCCATGGCCTTGAATCCCACCACGCAGGGATGCCCCGGGGCCCAGCCCATTTGCTGAATGGCCTTGCGGGTCAGCATGGCCCACACGTGAACCGGTGGACGTGACTGATCGCCGCTGAAGTCCAGCGCATGGTCCAGCGCCACCACCACGGCGCCATAGCTACCGTGTTCGCCAGCCAGCATCACCTGTGTCACGATGCCCCTCAGGTGATTGCTGCTGCTGGTGTCCGCTGGCATCTCTTGGTGCAAGCTGAGGTCACGCGCGCGCAATTTCAGCCGTACCTTGCTGCCCACCGGGAACAAAATGGCTGGGACCGCGACGCGTTGCCCGCAGACCTCGAGCTCACTGAGCAGCCATTCGATGTCATGTCGCTTGACCTCGCCCTCCAGCACGCTGCCGGCCTGCTCGCCGTCCAGGAACGTGCCGAACGACACATCGGACAGAATTTGCGCCACGGCGCCTGCGCTGGCCGTGCGGCCCTCGTGGATAACCACCATGTCATCCGCCATGGCGATGACCTCGTCCATGCGCGTGCTGACCAGCACGACCGGAAGTTGGCATCGACGCGGGACTTCTGCCAGCAAGCTCAACAGCGGTGCGCGGTCGGCTGCGGGCAGTGCTGAGAGGGGATCATCCAGCAGCAAAGCATGAGGGGCGGACAGCAAGGCTCGCCCAAGTGCCACGCGAAAGCGCTGTGCGTGGGTGAGTTGCGTGGGAACGTGGTCCAGCACGTGCGCAATGTCCAGCCAGCGAGCGAGGTCATGGACATCGGTGCGGGGTGTGTGCGAGGCGGCTCGGTAGCGGAATGTCAGGTTGCCTTTGGCCGACAGGTGCGGCAGCAGAGGGGCTTGCGCGCTGAGCCACGCCAAGTGGCGCTTGTGTGGGGGGCAGTTCACCTTGGCGGCTGAGTCGTAAATCACTTCGTTGCCCAAGGCAATGCGCCCACCACGTGCCGGGATCAGCCCCGCTGCTGTCTGCAGTACTGCACTCAGGCTGGAGGCCTCGTGCCCGACCAATGCGCAGGTGCGGCCCGGCAGAACGCGAAACTGAGTGCGCACGTCCAGCCCCGGGAGTTGCAGGCGCAACTCCACGCTGAGGCTGCGGGGGAGGGGGCGTGCCGTCATGGTCGATGTGCTCGCGAGGCCTGTGTGCGCCAATGCCTGCGTGTCCATTCACTCAGCGCCACAGCCATCATGGCGAGCGCGACAGAGCAGGTTGCCAGGGGCCATGCCTGCGAGGGCGTTTCGCGCCAAAGCGCCAAGGGCACGGTGGCAGCGCGTGTGGCGTCTGGCAGCAGCGTGGCCAACATGATGGTGGCCCCAGACTCACCCCAGGCCGCAGCAAAGCCGAGCGCCCAGGCTGAGGCCACGGCTGGCCATCGGGGGCGCCACCAGGCAGACCACCAGGATTGCCAGGGCGAGGCACCCAAGGTGCGCACCGTCGCCAGCAGTTCGGGGCATTGCGCCTCAAAGGCTGGCCGCAGCATGCGGATCATCATGGGTGTGACCATGACGCTGGCGACCAGCACGGCGCCATCCGGGACGAGGCGCAGCGTCCAGCCCAACCACTCATGGAGCAGCTGGCCGCCCGCGCCGTGGGCGGAGAATGCCGACCACAGCAGAAATCCGACGACGACGGGCGGCAGACCGACGGGGAGCAAGATCAGGCTGTTCATAAAAGGGTGATCGGCCCGCTGGCTTTGGCTCATCCAGCCCGCCAAGGCCACCGCCAAAGGGCCGGAGACCAGCAGGGACCACAAGGCCACCTGCCCGCTGAGCATCAAGGCATCCAGGCTACTCGGGGACACCGCCTCAGCCCTTGGGCGCGGCAGCCGGCTGCCAGCCTGCACCCGCGCGCTTCATGACGCCTTGGGCCAAAGGCCATTGCAGCCAGCTGACCAACAGCTTGGCACCAGGATGCCGCACGCGAAACGAGCACGCTACCTGAACGGCCAGCTGCATCGAGGCCCCACCTTGCATCCAGACCTTCAGCTTTTCCCCCTTGGGTGGCAGCTTTTGCCATTGGGCTTGCGTGATCAGCCGATAAGCGGGGGGGCGAGAGCGACCCGGCGTGGGCGTCACCGCCGGCAGCTTGGCGATCTGGCCTTGCGTCCAACGGTCGGCCAGTGCGCTCAGGGCGGAACCGGGTTCCGTGGGGCGCCATTGCGCGGCACCCGCGGCACAGGCCGCCATGATTTGACGCAAGGCACGGCCGGGGTCGGTTTCTCCGCGGATGCCAGCGACATCATCTTCCGGGCCCACGATCAGGACGTCGGTGCGCGCAATGGTCTGACGGCTGTGGATGAGGCCTTGCTTGTCGAGTTCGTCGGCGCGTGGGTGGTGCAGGAACAGCCCCGCGTCCACATGGCCTTGTTCAAGCTGGTCCAGCAGCACGCGCGTTTCCATGGCTTGCCATCGCGCCGACCAGCCCAAGTCCTGCCGCATGGCCGCTTGCCACTGCGAGGTCAGGCCCGTGCTGATCAGAATGGGGTCGGTGCCCACCAAGGGACTTTCTGCGCGGGGGGCGACCCGAGGATTCGCCCAGAGTGGCGTCGAGCCCAAGGCCAGCGAAGTCGAGGCCCATTGAATGACAGTTCGGCGATCCAGTTCAGACATGCGATGACACAAGAGAGAGCGAGGTGAGCAGGGCACCACAGGTGTCCAGCATACAAAAATCAGAACGCGGTGTGATCGAGTTCTCACCCCGCACAGAGGGGCAGGGCATCCCCCCATCCAGCAGGGGGACCCCAAAACGCTCCAGATGTTTTAGAATACGCGGTTACCAACTCAGCAACCGTAGGCGCCATGCGTGCCCGTGTTGGTAGTGCTGGACGGGGTGTCGATAACGTTGCAAGTGCTTGATTCTGATCAAAAAAAGCATGTCAGCAGCGTTGCCGAGACCCTGTTTTTTATTTTTTGGAGTTTGTCATGACTGCTGCTGTTCAGGTGAATGCACCTGCATACGTCAAGAACCAGAAGCTGATTGCCTGGGTGGCCGAGATCGCCGCTCTGACACAGCCCAAGGACATTGTCTGGTGCGATGGCACCACCGAAGAGTACGACCGCCTGTGCGCCCAACTGGTGGCTGCCGGCTCGTTCAAGAAGCTGAACCCTGAAAAGCGCCCCAACTCCTACCTGGCCTGGACCCACCCGTCCGACGTGGCCCGCGTGGAAGACCGCACCTTCATCTGCTCTGAGCGCAAGGAAGACGCCGGCCCCACCAACAACTGGTGTGAGCCTGCGGAAATGCGCGCCAAGCTGCAAACCGGCGAAAATGCCCTGTTCAAGGGCGCCATGAAGGGCCGCACCATGTACGTGGTGCCCTTCTCCATGGGTCCTCTGGGTTCCAACATCGCCCACATCGGCGTGGAACTGTCTGACAGCGCCTACGTGGCCGTCAACATGAAGCTCATGACCCGCATGGGCAAGGGCGTGATCGACGTGCTGGGTGCGGACGGTGAATTCGTGCCTTGCGTGCACACCGTGGGCGCACCGCTGGCCGAAGGTCAACAAGATGTGGCGTGGCCTTGCAACCCCGACACCAAGTACATCGTCCACTACCCCACGACCCGCGAAATCTGGTCGTACGGTTCGGGCTACGGCGGCAACGCGCTGCTGGGCAAGAAGTGCTTTGCCCTGCGTATCGCTTCGACCATGGGCCGTGACCAAGGCTGGCTGGCCGAGCACATGCTGCTGCTGGGCGTGACCAACCCCGAAGGCCAGAAGTACCACGTGGCGGCTGCATTCCCATCGGCTTGCGGCAAGACCAACTTCTCCATGCTGATCCCGCCAGAGGGTTACAACGGCTGGAAGGTCACCACCATCGGTGACGACATCGCCTGGATCAAGCCTGCTGCCGACGGCAAGCTGTACGCCATCAACCCTGAAGCCGGTTACTTCGGCGTGGCTCCTGGCACCAACACCCTGACCAACTTCAACTGCATGAAGTCGCTGGACCGTGACGTGATCTTCACGAACGTGGCCCTGACCGACGACGGCGACGTGTGGTGGGAGTCGATGACCGACGAGGCCCCGGCTCACCTGATCGACTGGCAAGGTAACGACTGGACCCCTGCCATTGCCAAGGAAAAGGGCACCAAGGCGGCTCACCCCAACGCCCGCTTCACCGTGGCTGCCACCAACAACCCTGCGCTGGACAGCGAGTGGGACAACCCCGCTGGCGTGCCCATCGACGCGTTCATCTTCGGTGGCCGTCGTTCGACCACCGTGCCGCTGGTGACCGAAGCCCGTGACTGGACCGAAGGCGTCTACATGGCTGCCACCATGGGTTCGGAAACCACCGCTGCGGCCTTCGGCGCTCAAGGCGTGGTCCGTCGCGACCCGTTCGCCATGTTGCCTTTCATGGGCTACAACATGAGCGACTACTTCCAGCACTGGCTGAGCCTGGGCGCCAAGCTGCAAGCCGCTGGTCACGCTCTGCCCAAGATCTACTGCGTGAACTGGTTCCGCAAGGGCGCCGACGGCAAGTTCGTGTGGCCTGGCTACAGCGAAAACATGCGCGTTCTGGAGTGGATGCTGGGCCGTCTGCAAGGCAAGGCCAATGGCGTGGAAAACGCTTTCGGCATCAGCCCCACGTACGAAGACATCAACTGGAATGGCCTGAACTTCACCAAGGAACAGTTCCAGTCCGTCATCGGCATCGACAAGGCCGCGTGGCAGCAAGAACTGAAGTTGCACGACGAGCTGTTCACTCAGCTGTCGTACAACCTGCCTGCTGAAATGCCTGCCACCAAGGCCAAGCTGGAACAGCGCTTCGCAGCCTGATGGGTGCGTTTCGCTGAATGAAAACAGGCCCTTCGGGGCCTGTTTTGCTTTTGGGGACGCAAGGGATTCCCCCGGCTGAGGGGAGTTCCGTGTAACCCACCTGTTTGCGGGGTGATGTTATCCGGGGGGCGTGTGCTTCAATGCATTCACGACCTCGCGATTTTCGTTGTCTGATCTCTCCCGGTTTGGTGGACGTCAGCAGTTGTCTGCGAGTCGCTTAACTTCTGGGAGATCAATCATGAAATTGAAGCACGTTGTAGCTGCGGTTGCGTTGGCCGCATCTGGCGCGTCGATGGCGGCCACGAACCTGACACTGAGTGTCTACGATGGTACGAACTACGGGGCATTCTTGTCCGGCGAAGGGGACACCACCTTCAAGTTCACACTGGACGATGTCTATGATGCCACCGCCATTTTGTCCATCAGCCTGACCGGTGCTGGTGTGTCCAATCCAGTGGTCTCGATCAAGCTGGATGGCGCAAACTTTGTCCAAGACGTGGATGTAACCAGTGCTTATTTCGGGTACTACGTTTACAGCAAGACCCAGGGAAGCTTGGTGTCTGGGGATCACTTCATCACGGTTGACCTGCTGGACCCCGCCCCCGGTAAGCCCAGCGTGCCGTTCAGTGGTTCGTTGACACTGGACTACGTTGGCGGCAGCGATCCGACTCCGGTCCCTGAGCCAGAGTCCTACGCCTTGGCCTTGGCCGGTTTGGGCGTGGTCGGCATGCTGTCGCGTCGTCGCAAGGCCGCTTGATCGACCGAACCGCTGACCGCTGATGAAAACCGGGCTCTGGCCCGGTTTTTTTATGTCCGTGCGCACGCTGCTTGCCGAAGTGGTGCGATGCGGCATGGTGCTGACGAGGGTTATCCATTCGGGGCTTGAGCCGATGGCCTCGGCGCGGCGGCTTCCTACACTGGCTGGCACAGCTTAATCCTGTGGGAGCCAGCATGACAGCGATGACATTCCCCCCGGCCGCCGCGAGCGTACGGCGGCTCGGGTGGTGGCAATATCTGACGGTGTTTGCGGCGTTGCCGGCGCCGCAGGCCATCCCTCAGCATGTCGATTTTCTGGCGGAGTTTGTGGGGCCGGCCTGGCTGCGCTGGAGTGCCGGACCGTCCCTGCGTCTCACGGCGCTGGCGGGGTGGTCTGGCAAGCGCTTTGATCATGGCCGTACGGTCAACCTGGTACGCGACGGGGCGGACGGTCCCGTGCGAGAGTCTCTCCCCATGCAGTCGGCCTTGGCGCTCTCGTCGTTAGACGGGCGCATGGCCGTGCGCTTGCAATACCCCCACGATGCCGGCGTGCCTTGGTGCTGGGCAGTCGACGAGTTGCGCCCGCTGAGCGACGGCTGCTGGCTGGGCATGATGCATGTCGCCTTACCCGGTCTGCGGCATTTGCGGCTTCCGTTTTTGTTGACGCCTGTCCAGCGAGGATGAGATGCACGACGTGGATTGCGTGGTGATCGGATCGGGCTTTGGTGGGGCGGTCAGTGCCTTGCGGATGGCCGAAAAAGGCTATTCGGTGGTGGTGCTGGAGCAGGGACGCCGCTTGCAGCGTGACGATGTGGTAGCGGGGGGGCGCAGTGTGCTGCGCCTGATCTGGGCGCCAGCACTGGGTTTGCGGGGCTACTTTCGCCAGTGGATTTTCCCGGATGTGGCCGTGGTGGGCGGGGTGGCTGTGGGCGGTGGCAGCCAGGTGTTTGCCGGCGTGCTGTTGCGTCCTTCGGAGACCACGTTTGCGTCACCGGATTGGCCGCGCACCGTGCGGGACTGGCATCAGGCCTTGCGCACCCATTACGACACGGCCGAACGGATGCTCGGCGGCGCCCCCAATCCGGGGCGTGGGCTTCAGGACGCCTTGTTGCGCAACACCGCGCAGGCCATGCAAGCCGAGGGCAGCTTTGGGGGCATCGCATCGCAGGCGATTTACTTTGGGCAGCATGGCGAGGGGGTTGACCCGTTTTTTGGTGGCGAGGGCCCCCGGCGGGAGGGGTGCCGACATTGCGGTGAATGCTTGTCGGCCTGCCAGCATGGTGCCAAAAACAGCCTGGATCTGAACTACCTGCATCTGGCCGAGCAGAAGGGCGTGCGCATCGTACCGAACACTCGGGTGACGAACATCGTGCCACAGGCCGATGGGCGATACCGTGTGGCGGTGCAGGGCCCTGCGGGGGGCGCAGCCTATGTCGCCAGCAAGGTGATCGTCTCGGCGGGCGTGGTCGGCACGGTGTCGCTGCTGTCGCATTGTCGGGATGTGTCGCGGACCTTGCCGGCGCTACCGCGTGCGCTGGGTCAGCGTGTGCGCACCAACAGTGAATCCATCGTGGGCGTGCTGTTGCCCAAGGGCCAGATCGCCAATCAGGACGGGGCCGCCATCACCACCCATTTCTACCCTGATGCGCGCACCCACATCACGCAAAACCGATTCCCGTCGAGCTTCGCATACATGCGATGGACCTGTGGTCCGCTGGTGGCGGCCGACACGCCGCGTGCGCGCCGCTGGAAAACCTTGCTGGCGATGGCGCGGCAGCCCGGGCGGGTGTGGCGCAACTGGGCGGCGACAGACTGGCCTGCGCGGGCCGTGATGCTGACGGTCATGCAGAACGTGGATACGCAACTGGCGCTGGTGCGCAAGCGGCATCCGCTGATGCCGTGGCGTACGCGGCTCACCACCCAGCGGGACGCCGGGACACCGCATTCGCTGGCCTTCATTCCGCAGGCCCTGAAGGCGGCCCAGCATCTGGCGCAAGTCAGCGGGGGCGAGGCCATTTGTCCTTTGCTGGAAAGCGTGGGCAACAAAGCCGTGACGGCCCACATCCTCGGCGGTGCGGTGGTGGCCGATGGCCCGGATCAGGGCGTGATCGACGCACGCCACGAGGTGTTCGGCTACCCCGGTCTGTATGTGGTCGATGGCTCAGCGGTGCCGGCCAATCTGGGCGTCAATCCCAGCCTGACCATCACGGCCATGGCCGAACGGGCCATGAGCCTGATGCCCGCCAAGGCGCCTTCACAGGGGCACGCCTGCCCCTGAGTCGGGCATCAGATGACGTCGGCAGGCGGGCGACGCTGCAGCACGCCGATCGGGGGCGCCCAGCGTGCGCCCTTGGGCTTCTTGGCTGTGACCAGGGTGACATCGGCCGGCTCGAACACTTCGACGTTGTGCGTGATGGGCGTGGTCAGCACGTACTGTGCACGCGTGGAGCGCAGGAAGTGCCCGACCAACTGGATGTTGCGCACGTCCAGATGGGCGAAGGGTTCGTCAATGAAGACGAAGCCGCCCGGCGTTTCGTCGTCCTTCATCAGGCCCACGAGGAGGATCAGGGACTTGATGACCTGCTGACCGCCCGAGGCTTCGCCGTCGTTGAGGCCAATGCTGCCCTTGCCATCGAAGTTGAAGTGCACCTTCAACTCGGCCTGTCGCAGCACCGTGTCATCGCCATCGAGGTGCGGCAACTCGGCGTTGACTTCGACGCCCGCCAGATGGCCCAGTTCGGTGATGTTCTTGCGGTAGCGACGCACGGTGACCTTGAGCACGTCGGTGTAGCGTGCCCGGGCGTTGTCCACGGCGATGGCGGCGGCCACGTTGGCGGCTTTGCGCTGGTTGAGCTCGTCTTCCTGGCGCAGCACGTTGGCATTCATCAGCGTGAGCTGCTCGATGACAGTGGGATCGGTTTCCCACTGGCCTTCGGTCAGCTCACGTTCGACGGCTTCGGCGCGCAGGCGGGCCTGCGTGACGTTGCCGTACTTGCCTTGCATCTCGGTGATGCGGGTGGGTTCACGCCAGCGGCGGGGCAGCTGCAACTTCACTTCGCGTGACATCAGGGCTTGCGCCATGATGTCGTCGAATCGGATCTGCCATTCGCGTTCGTGCTGGGCGCTTCGACTCTCCAGATGAGCCAGTCGCTCTTGCGCCTGCTTGTACGCATGCTGCGCATTGGTCTGTTCCACCAGGGCGCGCTTGAGTTGGGTCTCGGCCTGTTGCCAGCGCTCGCCGGCGTCCACGCGGGCTTGCTTGAGCACGGGCAACTGACGGCGTGCTTCGCCAAATTCGGCTTCGCGTTCGGCCAGTTCGGCCGCCGCGGTGAAGCCCTTGGCGGCTTGGCGGGCATCTTGCAACTGGCGATCGAAGAAGGCCTGATCGCGCACCAGTCGGGTCATCTCTTCATCGAGCTGCGCCAGACGGTTTTCGATGGACTGGCGTCGTGTCGCGATGGCGGTGGCGCCGAACTGATGCTGGCTGGGGTCCACCCAGACCGAACGACCACCACGGTTGTCCCGGTGGTAGGCCTCGGGGGTGATCCATTCACCACCGGCCTTCACGCCGGCGTCGGTGTTGGCCACGCGTCGGATGTTGCCGAGCTGGCGCAGCAGCCAGTGCGGGGCCGGGGCAGAGAAGTTCAGCACCGCCAGCAGGCTGTCGGCGTCGGGCTTGGCGGGCGCGTCGTCGGCATCGGCCACGATGTAGTGGCGGAAACGTTCCTTCTCGGCCAGGGCCATGGCCTGCGCTTCTTGGCCGGATTGGGCCAGCACCACGACCCATCGGCTGCCTCGCAGCACGCCTTCGGCGGCCGCGCGCCATTTTTCATCGGTGATCTCGATGATGTCGGCGATCAGGTGATGGGCGATGCCGGCTTCGTCCAGCACACGGCGGAAGCGTTGCACCTCGGGGGGCGGGGGCGCCTGGCGCTGGCCCTTGAGGGCATCGTAGGCGCGCTGAGCGTCGTCGCGCTGGTCTTTCAGGCGCTGCCATTGTGTGGACAGCTTCTGTTTGTGTTCGCTCAGTTCGGCAATGCGCAGCGTGAGTTTCTCGCCGTCGCCTTCGACCACGGCCAGACCTTGCAGTTCGTCCGCACGCTTGACCAGGGCCTCGACCGGACGCTCGGCGTCACGGGCTTCTTCTTGCAGGCGACGCGCGGTGCGGACCTGAGCTTCCAGTTCTTCGACCCGCGCAGCGGTATCGGTCTGGTCTTGCAGGCGCTGCAGCAGGTCTGACTTGACCTGGCTGTGCTGGCGGCGGTCGTCGGCGGACTGCAGGCGTTGGCGATGCAGTTCGCGCAGCTTGTTCGCGAGGGACTTGCGCGTTTCGTGGCTGGCCAGCACCGGCACGACTTCGGTCGCCAGGGTTTCACGCTCCTGGCATTTGAGTTCGTACTGGCGATAGAGATTGACGCGCGACTCGAGTTCGGCGCGCTGGGCCTTGCCGTGGGAGAGTTCGCGCTCGGCACCTTCCACTTCCTGCAGCAGTTGCTTTTGGTGGGTGCGAGCTTCGTCGTAGCGATCGAGCACGTCCTGGTCGCCGAACACGTCGAAGACCAGGCGCAGCAATTCCTTCGGGCTGTATTCGCACAGGCGGTCGGTCTGACCTTGTTCAAGGGCGAGCACCTTGGCGATGGCGCGCGACAGGCCTGCACCTTCCAGCCGCTTGCGCCAGTTGTCGATGCCGAGCCACTCGCGGTCGCCCCGCTCGATCAGTTGTTCGATGCTGACGTCACCTTCCACCATGAGGTAGCGGCGCGTCCAGTCACCCCCGTTGCGGTCGATGCGGCAGGCCAGGGTCACCACATCGCTGTACAGCAGGCAGCGGGCAAAGGGCCGGTTGGAGGACTGGCGGTTGCGGGGACGGTTGTCGACGGTGGCACGCAGCCAGGCGCTGTCGGCGTTGGCGTGGCGGGCGTAGGTCTTGTAGTTGCGTCCCCCCGAGCAGTCCAGGCCCAGCAGGGTGCGCATGGCATCGAGCAGGGTGGTCTTGCCCGAGCCATTGGGGCCGGCGACGGTGATGATGGACCCGTCCAGGGGCAGGGTCAGGCGCTGGCAGTAGTCCCAGTGCAGCAGTTCGAGGCTTTGCAGGTGAAACATCGGGATCAGGCCTCGCGGGGGGCGTCAGGGGCAGGGGGCTCAGTGTCGCTGGCCAGCAGCGCGGCGTCTTCGGCCAGTTCGTCGTCGTCGGGCAGTTCTTCCAGCGGGGGCTGGGTCAGGGCCAGGGGCAGGTTGTCGGCGAGTTGCTTGGCCTGGGCCAGCACGTCACCCAGGGCGCCTTGCAGGATGCGTTGGGACAGCGCGTCGTAGTCCAGCAGCAGGTCGAGCAGCGGGCCTTCTGCAATGTCCTCGCCCTTGCGGACGATGAAACCATGGTTTTCGAGCCGCTTGAGGTTGGCGTCCATGCGGGTCTTTTTGCCCAGTTGCACGCCGAAGTCGGCCAACAAGGCGCGGTACGACACCAGTGGGCTGACGCTGGCGGCCGTGGGCAGCGGCTTGTCTTTGCCGAACATGTCGTTTTGCTCGCTGCCGTGGGCACTGGCCGCGCGGGCTTGCTGGCGTTCGCGCTTGGGCAGCACGATGAGCGACCACAGCACGACCAACAGGGAGACCGCATCGCGCGGCAGGTCGATGTTGTTGTGGCTGTTGAGGCCCGATTCACCGAACACGGCGGTTTCAGCCGGACGCAGCAGGGCGACGCTGACGTGGTCGGCGTAGAGGTTGTCGATCAGGCGCAGACCCACCTGAGCCAGACGGTCCTGTGTGGCGGCCCAGAGGTCGGCGTCGATCAGTGCGCGTTTGACCTTGGGGTGCTGGCGGGGCAGCCAGCGGCGTGCCAAGAGTTCGGCGGCCAGCAGGGCCGCGTCATCCATGTGTGAGCTCATGCGTCGGAAGCGGTGTCTTCAACGGGGCGGGGACTGATCAAGCCTTCGCTGATCAGGGCCACGGCCTCGTCGGTGGTCGGTACGTGGCGGGGGGTGAGTTGCCATTGCCAAGGTGCACGGGCGAGATCGCCCGTGGTGCCTTTGAGCGTTTGGGCCTGCGCATCGCCCAGCAAGGGCATGAGTTGCAGGCGGTACGCGGCTTGGGCAAAACGTCCCCCCAGGATGGCTTCGTGCAAGGGGCGGCTGCCCGGGGGCGGGGCCGCTTCGTCGGTGGGGTCGGTTTGGGGCGGCAGTTCTGCCAGGTGCTGGGTCCAGTTGCCCAGCAGGTCGATCAGCGCCGAGAGTTCGCCGGGCAGGCTCAGGGTGTCGAGTTGGCCGGCGGCCGCTTCACTGGGCGGTGGCAGGCCGACGCTGCGCTCGGGGTCGGGCCGGTCGCGCTCGAATTCGCCTTCGGTGACGTCGATCAGGTCGTGCTGACTGACGAAGACTGGGCGCACGGGCACCGACAGGGCGTTGCCCAGCAGTTCGTACAGCGCGGGGTGGGTTTGTAGCCAGGATCGCACATCGGACGTGGTCAGACCGGTGGAGCCCAGCGTGACACGCTGGCGGTCGGCTTGCTGCAGGGCGCGGGTGAACTGGCTGGCCATGGCCAGCAGGCGGGCCTGTTCTTGGCCGATGGCGCGGGCTTCGCGCTCCAGTCGGGGGTCTTCGTGCTCGGCGCGGATCAGCGCAGTCAGGGCCTGACCGGCGCGGTCGACCAGTTGCAGCGCCCGGTCAAAGCGCGGTTGTGCGGCACGCAGGCGGGCTTCGGAGCCGCTGGCAATGGCTTCGGCGAATTCGTCGTGCAGTCGCGCCAGGGATGCATGCAGGTGCCGCAACTGGTTGGCGTTGACCAACCCCAGTTGCTGGGCGCCGGCCACTTGTGCCAGCAGCGGGGCCAGGTCGTCTTCAGCGTCGTCGGCCGGGGGCGGGGTGGTCAGCGGCGTCAGCAGGCTGTGCACCTGCTGGGCCAGGGGCGTGAGTTGGTAGTCGAGGGCCGAGGCGTCCCAGCTCAGCAGGTTGAGGTCGCGCAGGCGCTTGAGCACGGTTTCGAGCGCATCCGGCCAGACGGCATGAAACAACTGGTGGATGTCTTCACGCGACAGGCGGGCTTGCGGCTGGCAGGCCAGTTCCATGAAACACCACAGGCGCAACTGCACCATGGCCGCCGGGCCATGGAAAAGACCCCGCAAGGCTTCGAGCAGCTCGGCGCGACGGGTCAATGCCCAGGCCAGCGCTTGCAGGGGGGCAAATTCGGGGTCGCGGAAGTAGCTGTCGAAGCTGGGGCTGTCGGGCGACTCGACAGGCGCGGCGTGGCTGGCGTCCAGGCGCGGCGTGTCGGAGGGGAACGCTTCGGTCATCCCGCCATTTTGCCGGATGCCACCGGCTCCGGACGCCCCCTGACGGACGGTTTGCACAGGGGGATGTCCGGAGCGCCGATTTCAGCGGTCCATGATTTGCGTTTCGAGCTTCAATCGGGCAGCCAGGGCTACGGGGTCGAGCAACTGGATGAGCAATTTGCCGGCATTGGCGCGAATGAGGTGGCTGACCAGACCTTGTGCCGCCCCCATGGCGGGTGCGGACGAGAGTTGGTTGTTCTCAAAGGCGGGCACGGCGTGCAGGTCGCCGACCAGCAGCCCCACCTCCATGTCGCCTTGCCGCAGCACGATGACCTGGGCGCCGCGGTCTTCGCAGCGAGGCAGCCCCATCAGCGTGAACAGGTCAAACACCCACAGGTATTTGACGATGCGGCCTTCGCGCTGACGGGCCAGCATGCCGATGCGGTGTTGCGAGCCCTCCAGCGTCAGGCGCTTGAGCTCGGTGGCGGGCAGGGCCTCGACCACGGAGGCTGCGGGCAAGGCAAACAGACTGTCGTCCACAAAGAAGGTGGCGTACTGATCACAGTGCGACAGCATCTTGCGCTCCAGCTGGGCGGCTTCGCGGCGGCGCGCGGGCGTCAGTTGGGCGGTTCGAACCTCGCCGAGCGGCCAGTAGCAGACGGCCAGGACGTCGTTGTGATACCCGTCGGTGACCTTGTATTCGCGGTAACCGTTGGAGACGCAGGCGGCCATGACGACGTACTGATCGTCGCGGATCACAACACGGGCCAGGCTGTGGCCCTTTTCCAGCTTGAGCAAGTCGGGAGGCAGGGCGAAGCGTGAGCCAATCGGCAGCGTTGCATCGGTGCTGGACAGCACGGCGCCATTGCGATCCAGGTAGACCGCTTGAGAGGCCGCTTGCTGCGGCAGGCCGTCTTTCAGCATGGCCTTGAATTCGATCTCTGCATCGAACACGATGCCGATGCCGCCAACCACTTGCTGGTCGTGTGGGTCACGGATGGCCGCGTGGTACACGTAGGTGGGGCGATCGCCATACAGGGCGCAGGGCTCGAAGGCGCTCACGTGGTAGTCCTGCTGGTCTCTCAGCGCCAAGGTGCTGGCCAGCGCCGCATCGTCGATGCGTTGGCCCACGACGGATACGCCTTCCACATCGGCGGGCTTGGAGGCAGCCACGATCTGTCCGTGGCGGTCGTAGACCACCAACTGGGTGTACACGGTGTAGAGCCCGTTGATGTAGGCCAGAATCTGCTGGATATGCTGGGCGTCGGCTGAGCTCAGCGCGGGCGCGGACAGGGCTTGTTGCAGCGTGGGGGTCATGGCCCACCAGCGGCAGTCGTTGGCGCGCTCGTACAGGTTGCGATCGAGCAGGTCGACCATCAGTCGAGCGGTGAAATCGGCCGACTCCAGGTTGGATGCCAGGGCGGCGTCGTACAAGTCGCGAATGGACTGGGCAAACACCGCATTGCTGCGTGCACCGTTGTCGCTGATCTGGCCGAGCACCGACTTCAAGGCGCGCAGGTCGCGTTGATCGCCGGCTGCCATGACTTCGCCGTTCCACACCACCCGACGCACGGTTTCGGCGGTCTGAATGATCTCGAACAGAGGGGGGCAGAACGTGGCGGCGTGCGACAACAGGCCTTCGGCAATGACTTCGTCGAGTTGCGCCAAGATGCCAGGGCCTTCCCGGTCGAAGGCCACCTCCAGCGGCACCATCACTTGCCCCTGCCAGCCTGTGGGCCCCGGGTAGCCTTGGTAGCCCTTGGCAGCAAAGGTCTGGGTCAGGTACTTGCGGCCCGCGTGGATGCACAGGTCCGCTTGACCCGATCGGTTCACCGGCACTTTGGTGCCACGGGGCACCCAGCCCTCGTCCGCACTGGCCAGCACACGGTTATGTTCATCCAGCAGCAGGATGTTGCAGCGGCCTTCTTCACGGTGTCGGGCGGCGAAGATGCCTTCCATTTCGGTGTTGAAGCCGAAGACCAGGCACAGCACGCCCACCACCGTGCCGGTGTGCGGGTGCAGCATGCGGTGAGAGTAGATCAGGGCCGGTTGTCCGCCGGGGCGCAGGTCGCTGGGGCGGAAGGTCTCGACATAGCCTTCGCTGTCCATTGTGGCTCGGATCAGCGGGTCATGACTGCCCTCGATGGGCGATTGCGGGTCGATGTGCGCCAGCACGGCCCCTTTGGGGTCCAGCAGGATGATCTCGTCGTAGACGGTGTACTTGTCGCGGTAGGCTCGCAGACGGTCCACGGCGGCCGCGCGGTCGGTGCGCAGGCCTGCGGCGTATTCACACAATTCGTGGTCGGTGGCGAGGAAGCCCACATCGGCCGTGCGTTCGTACAGGTTGCGCACCACGATGTCGATCACGTCGCGCGCCTGGGTGCCGACTTCGGCCATGACGTTGTCGACGCGCTGGCGCACCAGACTCACCACGAGGTCTTTTTCCAAGCTCTCAAAACCCTGGCGGGTGGCGGCAATCATGGGCAGCAGACCGCTGGCATCGTCGCCGCAATTCATTTCAGCCATGGCTTCGATGACGCGCCACATCAAATTGAGCTCTCTGAGGGAGCTTTCGCAGCGCACCACGTCGCGCATGTATGGGAGAAAGTTGTCGATGTTCATGGCGGGAGCCCGGTGGTTCATGCAACCCTATCGAGCAAGAGCCGCGCCCGCTTGATGGCATTCATTCACGAAAAATGGGATGGAGTGTGGTCTAGTACCGAAGATTGCAGAATGCGTGCAATCGTTGTGCGTGAAGACCGGGCCGCCATTCGTCTTAGGATGTGCTCATCCTCACGTTTTGAGTTGGTATGAGCCAGATCCTGACCCTGACCATGAACCCGGCGCTGGACATCTCCACGTCGATTGACCGTGTGCGGCCTGTGCACAAACTGCGCTGTGGGGAGGCGCAATGGCATCCGGGCGGTGGCGGGATCAATGTCGCACGTGTCTTGCACCGTCTTGGTGCGGATGTCCGGGCCATCTATCCAGCGGGTGGTGCCATCGGTCAGACCCTGAGCCGTTTGCTGGCCGAAGAGGGTGTGTCGGCCGAGGTGGTTCCCATTGCTGGCGACACCCGCGAGAGCTTTTCGGCGCATGAGACTGCATCCGGGCAGGATTTCCGTTTCGTGTTGCCCGGCCCGACCTTGAGCGAAGCCGAATGGCAGCAGTGCCTGGATGCCGTCACTGCCCGCGTGACTGCCGGGGGCTGGGTGGTGCTCAGCGGCGGGCTGCCACCGGGCGTGCCGGCGGATTTTTATGCCCAGGTGGCCCACCATGTGCGGCGCGTGGGCGGGTGTCTGGTGCTGGATTCCAACGGCGCAGCGCTGGCGCAAACGCTGGCCCAAGGGGTGTACCTGGTCAAACCCAGTCTGCGGGAGCTCTCTGAGTTGACGGGGGCCCCCTTGCCGGACGAGTCGGCGCAAGTGGCGGCGGCCCGGGCCGTGATCGACGCCGGGCAAGCCCAGATCGTGGCCGTGTCCTTGGGTGAAGAGGGCGCCATGCTGATCACCGCGGACTACGCCCTGCGCGCACCTGCCTTGACCGTGAAGGTGGCCAGCACCATTGGTGCGGGGGACAGCTTTGTGGGCGGGCTGGTGTGGGCCCTGTCGCAGGGGCACCCTGTGGCCGAGGCCTTCCGCTATGCCATGGCCACCAGCGCAGCGGCCTTGCTGTCGAGTGGCACCGCCCTGTGTGATCCGGGGGATGTCGCACGCCTGCACGAGCAGGTTCAGATCCGGATGATCTGATCGCCCACAGGCGGAGGGCGCTAACATGCGCGTCTGATGAGCGCATTCCCCACCCTCCACTGGTCCGTCGACGGCCAGGATTGTTCGGCCCGTTGGCGCAGTGAGTCGGGGGTGCCCGCACCCCGGCGCGTCATGCGCGTCGACGACCAGACCCCGGCCGACACGGCCTACCGCCTGGCCTGCGAAGGCACGGCCTTGCTGTGGCAGGGCGACTTTCACAACGGGCGGCAGTTGCTGCAGGCCTTGGCACGGCGCATGGACAAGCGCGCAGCCACGGGGCGCCGCACGCCATCGCGTGAGGCTGCCACAGGGCCGGCGCAGGCATTTCACCTGCATCGCAAGCGGCAGGCCGAGCGTGCGCGCACATTGGGCATGCTGTTGATCCCGGTGTCTGCGGGTCACCAGATTCCCTTGCGTCGTGCACCGGATGTCGCCCAGGCCTGCCAGGAAGCCTATGGCGATGCCCAGGAAGACTACGTCATCGCCCTGCGTGAGTTGCAGGGCCTCATCGGGGCGCACGAGTGGCGCAAAAAGGGTGTGCCGGTGCCTGCACTGGGCGCCGCGATCCATCCGCATTACGGTGTGTTTTCGCCCGTACGCGGCGAGTACCTCGATCTGGTGAAGCAGGCCCCGCTGCCAGCGGCCGTGGCGCAAGACAGCCGCGCCTACGACATCGGCACGGGCACCGGCGTGCTCGCGGCCATCCTGGCCCAACGCGGGGTGCAGCATGTGGTGGCGACCGACATGGCGCCGCGGGCCCTGGCCTGCGCGCACGACAACCTGTCGCGATTGGGGCTGACTGCGCAGGTGACCTTGCAGCAAACCGACTTGTTCCCGCCGGGGCAGGCGCCCTTGATCGTTTGCAATCCGCCATGGGTGCCTGCGCGGCCCAACTCATCGGTCGAGCAGGCGGTGTACGACCCCGACAGCCAGATGCTCAAGGGCTTCCTGGCCGGGCTGGCATCGCACCTCAGCGTGGGCGGCGAGGGGTGGCTGATCCTGTCGGATCTGGCGGAGCACCTGGGCTTGCGCAGTCGTGCGGACCTGCTGCAGTGGATCGACCAGGCCGGGCTGCAAGTGGCGGGCCGACTGGACATCCGGCCTCGTCACGGGAAGGCGTACGATCCAAAAGATCCCTTGCATGCGGCACGTGCCGCAGAAGTCACCTCTTTGTGGCGACTGGTGCCCCAAACCGCCGCCGCAAGCTGAGCGGCTCGTGCCAGAATCCGCCCCCTTGATCCTGATTTGGACTCGGTTGCGAGTCCCTCTTACCCGCTCAACTGTGAGCAGAAAGCGTTTGCCGTGGACCTGAAAGTGCCCATCACCATCATCGACGAACTCAGCGAGGACGAGATCCAGTCCACGGGCCTGCTGGACATGGCCAGTGGCGACATCTCGAAGGTCGATTACGAAGACTACAACGTGGCCACCGAAGACCTGCCTGCCCGCCGCTCGGACTATGAGTTCACCAGCGGCATCCTGAGCAACCGTGGCAAGGACGTCGAGTTCCGCATCGACGTGAACCGCACCACCGGCCAGTACTCGGTAAGCGCCAACGAGCTCGAAGAAATCAAGACGCGCGCGGCCTCCTTGTTCGCCGCCAAGCCCAACTGATCTGACGATCGGAGGCGCCGAATTGCCCAGCCTGCGCAGTCATCTTCTGGTTGCCCTGCTCAAGCTGATTCGGCGCAAGCGCATCTATGCCTCCGTTGAAGGCTTGATGCGCGGCATTGCAGACGTGCGCGCCGAAGGCCCGCACCGTCCCTCTGCGACCCTGCAGACCCGGTTGTCGATTCAACTGGGTTCGCACCAGGGGCATGACGTGTACACCGTGTCCCCGCGCGAGGCTGCGCCCTCATCGGCCGCGCCCGTGCTGTACTGGCATGGCGGGGCCTATGTGCGCCCCATCAACCGCTACCACTGGGACCTCATTGCCGACCTGGTGACCCAAACCGGGCGGACCTTTGTGGTGCCTTTCTACCCGCTGGCCCCCGAACACCCGGCCCCTCATGTGATCGCATGGGCGATGTCGCTCTGCGCCGCGTGGCAGGCGCACCGGCCCACGCAGCCCTTGGCGTTCATGGGGGATTCGGCGGGCGGTGGTCTGGCCTTGGCGCTGACCTTGGCCCTGCGCGACGACGACCTGCCCTTGCCCTCCTCGCTGGCGCTGATTTGCCCCTGGGTGGATGTGCGGGTGCCGCACCCACAGGCCGAACAGACGGCCCGGATCGACCCCATGCTGGCGCTGGCGGGCGCCCGGGAAGCCGGACGGCTGTATGCCGGCGAATGGGGCACGGCCCACCCCTATGTCAGCCCCTTGCAGGCCGACTTGCGGGGCCTGCCGCCTGTGACCTTGCTCGTGGGTGCACGAGACATCCTCTCGCACGATGCCTTGGCGCTGGCCGATCGTTTGCGCGACGCGCAGGTGCCTTTGCACCTGTCGGTGGCGCCCGGCATGGTGCACGTCTGGCCGGTGCTGCCGATTCCCGAGGCGCATCAGGCCCGAAGCTTGCTGGTGCAAAGATTGAACGATGACACCAACGCATCATCCAGCCCGTCGGCTTGATGTCACACCACGCAGCCCCCAGCTGTGCGATAGTGAAGTCGTTCTCCCAGCCACAGGAGGCCGTATGCTGTTGCTCGACGAGATGCTTGACCTGCAACTTCTGACCGCGGACCAGCACCGTGACATCGGTGCGTGGGTGCGTCAGGCCCGTACGCCCGAGCGCATCCTGCAGATGCCGGCGCATTTGTGGCGCGTGCTGGAAAACGCCAGCCTGCTGATGGATTTCGAACCCGACGGCGCGACGCGGCACTGAAGCCGCATCGCAGACCGCATCAGCGAGGGCTTACAGAATGTGGGTGACCAGACGGAAGTCTGGGTCATCCGGGTAGGCCTTCACCGAGAAGCCCAGGCTGCGCATCAATTTGAGCATGCTCGAGTTGTTGGTCAGCACCAGCCCGATGATTTCATGCAGGCCCTTTTCACGGGCCACGTCCATGATGGCTTCCATCAGGCGTGAACCAATGCCCTTGCCGGCCAGATCGTCGGCCACCAGCAGCGAGAACTCGCAACTGGTCTGGTCCGGGTTGGTGATGTAGCGCGACACACCGATGATGCGCTCGGTTTCCGTGATCTCGCCTTCGTCGTTGGCGTGGCGCTCTTTCACCACGGCCACCAGGGCCATCTCTCGGTCGTAGTCGATTAGCGTGAAGCGGGCCAGCATGGGGGCGGGCAACTCGTTCATGGCCGACGCAAAGCGGAAATAGCGGCTTTCGGACGACAAGCCCTGCACCAGCGCCTGCAGCATCTGCGCATCGTCTGGGTGAATCGGGCGAATCGTGTACTCGCCACCCCCGCGCATGGGCAGCAACTGCTCATAGCGCGCCGGGTAGGGCAAGATGGCCAGGTGGTTGTAATTGCTGTGGCGACCGCTGACGGCCTGTGGCGCGTTGTCGATCACGATGCGGGCATCCACCGACACAGCCCCATGCTCGTCCACGATGATGGGGTTGATGTCCATCTCGCGCAGTTGCGGCAGCTCGCACACCATTTCGGAGACGCGCAGCAGCAGCTGTTCCAAGGCCTCCATGTTGACGGCATGGGCGCCGCGCCATTCCCCCAAGGTCTCGGCGACGCGAGAACGGTCGATCAGTCGTCGCGCCAGGAACTGGTTGAGCGGCGGCAACTCCATCGCCCGGTCATTGATCAGCTCGATCATGGTGCCGCCGGCGCCAAACACGATCACCGGGCCGAACGGCTCGTCGGTGACCATGCCGATGTAGATCTCGCGGCCACGCCGCGTGCGCGCCATCTTCTGCACCGTGACGCCGTTGATGCGGGCATCGGGCTGCAGGCGTTTGACGCGCTCGATCATGTCGTTGAAGTTGTCACGCACGGCCGTGCCGTTCATGAGGTTGAGCACCACGCCCTGCACGTCGGACTTGTGGCTGATGTCGGGCGAGTCGATCTTGAGTGCCACCGGGAAGCCCAGTTGCATGGCGATCATCATGGCCTCGCTGGCACTGCGGGCCAGAATGGTTTCGGTCACCGGGATGTGGAAGGCCGACAGCAGTGTCTTCGACTCCATCTCCGTGAGCACCTTGCGGCGCTCCGTCAGCACGCTTTCGATGACTAGGCGCGCGCCTTCAATGTCTGGTTGAGCCAGTGCAGACAGGGGAGGGGGCGTCTGCTGCAGCAGCAACTGGTTTTGCGCGAAGTTGGCAATGTTGCCAAACGCGCCCACGGCGGCTTCGGGTGTGCGGAAGGTGGGGATGGATGCTTCTTTGAGCACGGCTCGTCCGCCACTCACCGAGGCATCGCCCATCCAGCACGTCAGCAAAGGCTTGCCCAAACTGCGGTTGGCCTCGGCCAGTGCCTTGGCCACCTCGGCCGAGTCCACGCCGGCACGTGGCGAGAAAATCGCCAGCACACCGTCAATGTGTTTGTCCTTGGCGGCAGCGGCCACGGCCAGCCTGAAGTGCTCGGGCGTGGCGTCAATCGAGAGGTCAATCAAATCGGTCAGCGATGCCAACTCGGGCAGTTGAGGCTTCAGCCCCTCGGCCAATTCGGGCGACAGCCGACCCAGCTGCAGCGAAATTTCGTTGACCCAGTCGGCGGCCAGTACGCCCGGCCCGCCGCCGTTGGTGATGACGGCCAGGCGCTTGCCCACAGGGCGGTAGCGCGAAGCCAGGCACTTGGCGGCCGAGAACAGTTGCACGAAGGACTTCACACGCACGGCACCGGCGCGGCGCAGGGCGGCATCGAACACATCGTCGCTGCCGACGATGGCACTGCTGTGCGTCTGCGCTGCCTGATTGCCCTCTGGCTTGCGCCCGGCTTTGAGGATCACCACCGGCTTGGCGGTGGCGGCCGAGCGCAGCGAACTCATGAAGCGGCGGGCGTTCTGAATGCCTTCCACGTAGATGATGATGCTGTGCGTCTGGCGGTCGGCGGCCAGGAAGTCCAGCACGTCGGCGATGTCCATGTCGGTGTGCGGCCCGATGGATACCACCGAGGAGAAGCCCACCGCATTGTTGGCAGCCCAGTCCAGCATGGAGGCCGTGAGGGCCCCGGATTGCGACACCAGGGCCAGTGAGCCCTTGCCGGCCAGCGGGCCGGAGATGCTGGCGTTGAGCAGCGAGGGGGGGCGCTGGATGCCGGCGCAGTTGGGGCCGAGCAGGTAAATGCCGGCTTCGCGCGCCACCTTTTTCATCTCTTCGGCCTGCTCGGCGGTCACGCCGTTGGACAGCACCATTGCGGCCTTGCAGCCGACGCGTCCGGCCAGCTCAATGGCGGGACCCACGTCGGCCAGCGGCAGGGCGATCACGGCCAGGTCAGCGCGGACTTGTGCCAAGTCAGCCAAGGTGCCGCTGGTTTCACGGATGTCGATGAAACGGTAGGTGCCGGTGTAGCGCTGGGCACGCAAAGCGGGGTGCAGCAGCACGGCTTGGGGCGTCAGGCTTTCAGGGTGATCCGGAGAGCCGGCAAAGATGGCGACCGACCTCGGATCGAACAGTGGGGTGAGGTAATGCTTGTCCATGGCTTCAATCTGCTCCAATCAGGGCGCGAACGTGGGCTGCGGTGCTGCGAGCCAGCGGGCTCATCACGTACCCGCCTTCCAGGCAGGAGACCACACGTCCCTTGCAGTGGCGCCAGGCCACCTCCATGAGTTGCTGGGTGACCCAGGCATAGTCGGCTTCGACCAACCCCAAGTTGCCCATGTCATCTTCGCGGTGGGCATCAAAGCCTGCCGAGATGTAGATCAACTCCGGCCGGAATTGATCCAGCGCTGGCAGCCACTGTGTGGTCACCGCCTCACGGAACGCTTCACTGCCCGATCGCGTGGGCAGGCCCACATTGACCATGTTGGGCCCGGTCGCATCTTCGCCATTGAAGGGGTAAAGGCCCTTCTCGAAGATGGAGCACATCAGCACGCGTTCGTCACCGCGGAAGATGTCTTCGCTGCCGTTGCCATGGTGGACATCGAAATCGATCAGGGCCACGCGCTGCAGGCCGTGAACGTCCAGGGCATGCCGGATGCCCACGGCGACGTTATTGAAGAAGCAAAAACCCATGGTGGCGGCACGCTCGGCGTGGTGCCCGGGCGGGCGCACGCAGCAGAAGGCGCTGGCAGCCTCGCCTTTGATCACCAGGTCGGTGGCCATGACGGCCGCACCTGCCGCCCGCAGTGCCGCAGGCAAGGTGAACGGGTTCATGGCGGTGTCCGGGTCCAGTTGGTGATAGCCCTCTTTGGGTGCAGAAGCAATCAGTTCCTGAACGTACAGGGCTGAATGGGCGCGCGAAAGCTGTTCTTCCGTGGCCAGTGGTGCGTCATAGGGCACCATGTAATCCAACAGCCCTTTGGTCAGCAGCATGTCATTGATGGCGGCCAGACGTTCTGGGCATTCGGGGTGCTGAGGGCCCATCTCGTGGCGGGCACAGTCTGCGTGGGTGATGTACGCGGAGAGCAAGTCCAACTCCTGGTGGGAATAGGTCAAAAGTGCTCCGAACAGTCTACGCCTTTGCCGCTTGCGAGCCTATCCAGAGTCCCCCCTGTTGCGCAATGGTGCGTGATACATGACTGGCCGCGTCAGTCATTGTGCGCACAGCGGCAACTTCGTATAGTTAAACGGAGAGAAGAACGAGAGGAGGACGCCATGCGGATGCGTTGGTGGTTGCACACGGGCGTGGTCAGCTTGCTGGCCCTGCTGGCCGTGGTCATATTCAAAGTGTCATCTCAGCCATTGAGTGACGATCAGTTGCGCGACGTGCAGGCGCGCGAAAGCATTTTCGTGATGCCGGAGCCCTCACTGTCGACCGATGTGGTGACGCAGTCCCTCATGCGTTTTTTTGACGGCCGGGTGTTTGCCTTGGATCTGTCGGCAGAGAGCTTTCAGTCCGTCTGGTTACAAGCTGCGGGGGCCACGCTGGACACCTCGCTGTATGACGGGCGTGGTGTGACCCAGTTGATGGTGGTGGCCCCCCCTTCTGACTACACCTTCTCCGTGAACCAGGTGCTGCAGCAAGTAGGCGGGCATTACAACGGCGGCAATGTGGGCGAGTTGTCCATCAACCGTCTGGACATGAGTGGTGCCCGTATCTGGGTCTGGAGTCACTGAGTGCTGACACCCAGCTCCACCATGCCGTACATGGGCGTAGAGATCCATGGGCGCCAGAGCGCCTCTGTGGCTTGCCCTGTCAGGCCATAGCACTCTGACACGCTGCGTGAGGACAGCAGGCGCAGCCGTGGATGCGGCGCCGTCAACTCATCCATGCTGCGCAGGCCCCACCGAAATTCGGCACCCGTGCGACTGACACTGGGGTGGTACTTGGCCATGCCAATCGCGACATGCGACATGGTGTCGAGGACGAAGCGGGAGCCCGCCGGGGCGTGCTCGCCGAATTCCCGCAGCACGTTGGCGACCTGATCGGGCGTCAGGTACATCAACACCCCTTCACACAGCAGAAAGACGGGCTTGGCCTGCGGGCCGCTGGGCAGGCCCAGTCGCTGCCACCATCCTGGCTCCTTCAGGCAACTGCTGCCTTGGGTCTGCCGGCGCGAGTGCATGGGAATCAAGGGTTGGCGCAGGACCATCACGGCCGGCAGGTCCACATCCATCCAATGGTTGCGACCTTGATCGAACCACTGGAAATGATCGGACAAGCCGCACCCCAGACAGACGCCCAGGCTCTCGGGGTGATGCGCAAAGAAGTCTTGGCCCGCCTGTTTTAGCACCTGTGTGCGCCACAAGATGTTGAGCACGGTGGCGCGGTCAGACAGGTAGGTGCTGACATCCACGTTCAGCTCGGACAGGGTGGCGGCTGCCTGCCGGTCCTGACAGGCCATCCACGGGAAACTCGCGCCGCCCTGGGCACGCGCGGCCAGCGGAATCAGCAAGGTGCTGGATACCGCATCCAGTGTGATGTCCATGGTCTCCTCCTGCCTCGTTCGGGCGGTAGGGCGCGACGCAGAATCGCCCTCATGTCCGTTTATGTCTGTGGTGCATATGCGTCGCGTCCATTGTCATCCATGTAACGAGCGCCACCATCCCGGGTAATACTTGCCGCGTCAAGTTTTTTCCGTTTGTTGCAATCCATGATGCCGCCGAATGCCTCAGAACAAGTTGATCTACTTCTGGCTTTGATGCAGTTGGAGGAGATCGGGCCCGATCGGTTCCAGGCGCAAAGCGACGACATCGGAACGCCTGCCGTGTTTGGCGGGCAGGTGTTGGGCCAAGCCTTGATGGCGGCCAGTCGCACGGCCCCGGAAGGTCGTGCCATCCATTCCTTGCACGCGTATTTCCTGCTGCCGGGCGAACACATGCCCATTCAGTACGAGGTGGACCGTGTGCGCGATGGGGGCAGTTTCAGCATGCGTCGGGTGACGGCGCGTCAGCGTGACAAGATCATCTTTGAATTGACCGCCTCCTTCCAGACGGCTGACACTGGCCCGGAGCATCAGTTCCCCATGGTCCAGGTGGCCGGACCCGAGGGTTTGGCCAGTGAATACGCCCAACGCCAGGCCATCTTGCCGATGCTGCCGGCTTTTTTGCGCGAGAAAGCGCTGGCCCCTCGCGGGCTGGAGTTCCGTCGTGTTCAGGACGTGGACATCTTGAATCCCAAACCGAGGCAGGGCGCCACCCAAATCTGGGTCAAAGCCATGGATGCGTTGCCTGATGACCCTCTGATCCATCGCGCTTTGCTGGCGTACGCCTCAGACCACGGCTTGCTGTTGGCAGCCATTGCGCCCCATGGCTTGAGCCTGCTGCGAGGTGACATCCGCTTGGCCAGCATCGACCACGCCATGTGGTTCCATCGCGATTTCCGCCTGGATGACTGGCTGCTGTACGACATCGATTCACCCAATGCGGGTGGTGCGCGCGGTTTATGCCGTGGACACTTCTACACCCGTGACGGGCGGCTGGTCGCCTCGACCGCGCAAGAGGGGATGATGCGGCCCTGGATCAAGAAGCCGACCGCTTGAGCCACGCGGACACGATCGCTTCGGGCGCTTGCTCTCCCCCCAACACCTCGGTGCACTCATCTGCATCCAATTGGTGTGGCGCGTGCCGCTGTTGAGCCAGGACGTGGATGTCGGCATCCGAGGGGTCTTGTCCTTGCGCCTGCCGTGCGATCAAGCGCCGTTCCAGTTCGGCGACCGGAGCCTCGCAATGCGCGATGGCAAAGGGTGCGTGCAGTTGCTGCGCCAAGGCCCGGAAAGCGTCGCGTTGCGCCCGCTTCAAAAAGCAGCCATCCACGATCACGCGCCAGCCGGCTTGCAGGGCCATCTGACTCAGGCTGCGCAGGTGCTGGTAGGTTTGCTCGGAGGCCATCGTGCTGTACAGCGATTGGGGCGAGGTGTGCGCAAACAGGCGCTTGCGTTCGACATCCGAGCGCAGGCGAACACACAAGGTGTGCCGCAGCAGTTGCCCGCTGAGGTGGCTTTTGCCTGAGCCTGACAGGCCGTGCATGATGAGCAGCCGTGCATCGCCGGCGGCCATCAGACGGTGCGCCAGACGCAGGTAGGGCTGTGCTTCGGCCGCGTGATCCTGGCCGCGCAGGTATGCGACCAGTGCACGCACCAATGCCCGGTACACCATGGCATGTCGCAGCAAGGGTAGACCGTCATGATCCCCGCTGGCGTCGAGGTAGGCGTTGAGCCACATGCAGGCCAGGTCGGCGCGATCATGAGCCATCAGATCCATGGTCAGGAAGGCCATGTCCTGCATGGCATCGATCCAGCGCAGTTCCAGATTGAAGTCAATCCCGTCAAAGGCCTGAAGTTGGTCTTCTTGCAGGATGAGATTGTCGAGGTGCAGGTCGCCATGAGCTTCCACCACGTGACCGTCGCGCTGGCGTTGCAGCCACAGCGGGTGCAAGCGCTGTGCTTGCTCGGCCAGCCAGGTGGTGATGGGCGCCAATGGTTCGGCGGGGTAAAACGCAGCCAGTTGGGCCACCACGGCATCCACCGTTCTGACCAGATTGTCGGGGGCGCCCAGATGCGGCGCCGGCAAGGGGCCGCGTGCGGCACGGTGAAAGCGCGCCAGGGTTTGGGCGAAATCTTCCAGGTGGCGGGCTTGCAGGCGTCCTTGCTTCAAGGCGGTGCTGGCCAATGCGTCGGCGGCAAAGGCCTGCATGTGCACGGCGTAGTCCAAGGTAGCGCCGGTGCCGCCGACGTAGGGCTGCGCCTCGGTGCCGGTGATGGCTTGCACGCCCAGGTACAAGGCAGGTGCCAGGCGTCGGTTCAGTCGCCATTCTTCTTCGCAGAGATGGCGGCGGGTGCTGAGCAGTCGGGCATCCACGAACGGCAGGCAGACCGGCTTTTTGATTTTCCAGGCGTGCTGCCCATGAATGAGCACCCACGAGATGTGGGTTTCGATCAACTGGGCGCCCCATTGCTGCTGCAGCGCCGTCACCATGGCCCGGCTGCGCGCCATGAGCGGGCTGGCATCGTCGGGTGGGGGGGCTGCGATGGGCATGCCGAGAACTTACCCCTTGCCGCAGGACTTGTCACGCGTTGGCGAGCAAGTCATCCTCAGGGTGCCAGCGCTGCCAGTAAGACAGGGCGATCCGGTAGGTGTGCAGTTGCACGCGGACGGTGCTGTGGATGTCGTGGCCGTAGCCGCCGGCCATGGTCAGCACCACAGGCAGGCGCCGCAGCCAGGCCCAATCCAGTACGGCGCGATCCCGCTCGGCCATGCCGTCGTCGCTGAGCTTGAGTCGCCCGAGGCGATCGCCCTCGTGTGGGTCGGCCCCCGCCAGGTAGATCACCACATCTGGCTGAAACCGCTGATCGAGTTGTTCCAGCGCGTGGTGCAGGGCGGGCAGGTAGTCACTGTCGGTGCAACCATCGGTCAGTGGCACATCGAGGTCGCTGGCTTCTTTGCGAAACGGGAAGTTCTTGTCGCCATGCAGGGAGAGCGTGAACACTGTGTCATCGCCCTGGAAGATGTTGGCCGTGCCATTGCCCTGGTGCACGTCCAGGTCCACGATGGCCACTTTCAGGCCTGGGCGCCGTGCCTGCATGGCCCGTGCCGCCACGGCAGCATCGTTGAAGACGCAAAAACCGCTGCCTTTGTCGGCATACGCGTGGTGCGTGCCGCCGGCCAGGTTGGCCGCCACCCCGGCACCGTTGAGCACGGCCTCGGCGGCCTGCAAGGTGGCCCCGACGGAACGCCGGGCGCGTTCGGCCATGGCCGGGCTCCATGGAAAGCCGATCTCACGTTGCTCGGCTGCGGTCAGGCTGCCCTGTGTGACGGCCTCGATGTAGCGCGCAGTGTGCACGCGGGCCAGGTCGGCATCGCAGGCGGCGGTGGCTTCGGCCAACTGCACAGCGGGCAGATGCTGGACCAAGGCGTCGCGCAGCAGGGCGTACTTGGCCATGGGGAAGCGGTGCCCCACTGGCAGGGGCAACACGAAATGATCGGCGTAAAAGGCTTGCATGGCGGCTGGCGATGGCCGTTCAGAAGAAGGCCTGGATGCCGGTCTGGGCCCGCCCCAGGATCAGCGCGTGGATGTCGTGGGTGCCCTCGTAGGTGTTGACCACTTCCAGGTTCACCAGGTGCCGGGCCACGCCGAATGTGTCGCTGATGCCGTTGCCACCCATCATGTCGCGGGCCATGCGGGCAATGTCCAGGGCCTTGCCGCAGTTGTTGCGTTTCATGATGGATGTGATCTCGACCGAGTCCGTGCCTTCCTCCTTCATGCGCCCCAGTCGCAACGCGCCTTGCAGTCCCAGCGTGATCTCGGTTTGCATGTCGGCCAGCTTTTTCTGCACCAGTTGATTGGCGGCCAGGGGGCGCCCGAACTGCTGACGGTCCAGCACGTACTGGCGGGCACGGAACCAGCAATCTTCGGCCGCGCCCAAGGCACCCCAGGCGATGCCGTAGCGGGCGCTGTTCAGGCAGGTGAACGGCCCCTTGAGTCCACGCACCGTGGGGAAGGCGTTGTCCTCGGGCACGAACACATCGTCCATCACGATCTCACCGGTCACCGAAGCCCGCAGGCCCACCTTGCCCTGGATGGCCGGGGCGCTCAGGCCCAGCCAGCCCTTTTCGAGCACAAAGCCCCGAATCTGATCTCGTCGCCCTTTGGGGCCCTCTTCTTCACACTGCGCCCACACCACGAACACATCCGCGATCGGCGCATTGGTGATCCACATCTTGCTGCCTCGCAAGGTGTAGCCGCCATCCACCTTGGTGGCGCGGGTCCGCATGTTGGCGGGGTCGGAACCGTGGTCGGGCTCGGTCAAGCCAAAGCAGCCAATCCACTCGCCCGACGCCAGTTTTGGCAGGTAGCGGCGGCGGGCACCTTCGGTCGCAAACTCATGGATGGGGACCATGACCAGCGAGGACTGCACGCTCATCATCGAGCGGTAGCCCGAGTCCACACGCTCGATTTCGCGGGCAATGAGGCCATAGCTCACCGCGTTAAGGCCCGCGCCGCCGTAGGCCTCCGGAATGGTCGCGCCCAGCAAACCTAGTGCGCCCATTTCCCGAAAGATGGCGGGGTCGGTGCGTTCGTGCCGGAAGGCGTCCACCACCTGCGGAGCCAGACGGCCTTGGGCGTAGTCTCGTGCCGCATCGCGGATCAGTCGCTCATCTTCTCGGAGTTGCTGGTCCAGCAGCAAGGGGTCGGCCCATTGGAAGGGCGTGGCAGAGGCGCTCATGAAAAACGGTCCTTGTGGCAAAGCGAGGGGCGGTGACGGGTCCGATCTTGCCTGAAAGTCGTGCTACCGTGCCCGCCTTGTCAGCCTCGTGAGACCCTCACCATGACCCTGCAATACCTTGAATTTGACTACGCCGAAGACACCGATGGCATCGGGACCTTCGAGGCCATGGCCAGCGTGGGCCCCGAGCATGTGCAGGCCGTTTTGGGTGAGATGACCCAGGTGCTGGCCTGGGCGTTCGAGCATTTTGGTGAAGCCCATGGCCCCTTGGAAGATGGCTTCGTCTGGGACCATGACCTGCAGGGGCAGCAAGAGTTCACGCTGGAAGAGGTGCTGCATTTCGACGAGCGCAACAGCCGGGTGGTGGTGCAACAGCACGCACCGGGCATGCCGCGTCACACCTACACCTTGTCGATCAGCGGCAGCCCCGATTTTTGTGACGCGCTGCGGACGCGATTCGACCTCGGCTGAGTTGGGTTTGTGGCAGGATGCCGGCCCCGTTCGTTGTGATCCCTGAATTGTTTGCCCATGACCATCACCGTCCTTGAAGAACTGCGCGCCTACATCGACCCGCTCACCCCGGAAGAGCACGAGGCGCTGGAGCGCAGCATCCTGGCCGAAGGCTGCCGTGACGCCCTGGTCTTGTGGGGTGACGTTCTGGTCGACGGGCACAATCGCTATGGCATCTGCCAAAAGCATGGCATCCCGTTTCAGACGGTGCAGAACCCGCGTTTCACCTGCATGGAAGACGTGCACCTGTGGATGATCGAGCAGCATCTGGGGCGGCGCAGCGTGTCGGACTTCCAGCGCGGCGTGCTGGCCTTGCGCAAGAAAGAGATCCTGGCGTCGCGGCGCGAGGCCTTGCAGGCAGCCTTGGCGGCGGCGCAGGCCGAAGCCGCTGCGGCAGCGGGCGAGACCCCTTCTGGGTCGGCACCCGAGATCAGCCCTGAGGCACGGCAAGAGCTCGAAACGCTGGAAACCCGCGAGGCACTGGCTCGCGCCGCACGTCTGAGCAGCACCACGGTCAGTCACATCGAAAAAATTCAGAAGCAGGCTGCCCCGGAGCTGGTCGAGGCCGTGAAGGCGGGCACCATTTCCATCAACGCCGCCGCTGCCGTGGCCACCTTGCCGGTGGACGAGCAAGTGGCTGCGGTCGCCGGTGGCAAAAAAGAATTGCAGCAAGCCGCTCGCCAGGTGCGAGAGGCCCGCGCGCGGCCCAAAGCGCCCGAAGCGAATGTGTCGCCCGACGACGCACCGGCTGCGGCGCACTCGGCCTCCGAAGGTGGGGACGGCCCGCGCCCCGGCGAGTCGCCTGAAGAAACAATTGCCCGACTGCTGCAGACCGTGGCCGCCCTGCGGGCCCAACTGGCACAGACGCGTGGCGAGACAGCGCCCTGGTGAGACAGATCAAAGCCCTGCAAGCGCCGTGCTGCAGGCTTCGTGGTAAGTTCATCGCACCCCACATATTTGCGTGCTGAACACATGACCGCGAGCTTTGATTTCTGGCCGGAGCGGGCCCCATGAGTGCATTGACGACGCCTTGGTGGCGCCAGCGCCGCGTTGCCTGGGCTGCGGCGGCGGTGCTGTGTCTCTCTGTGGTGGCTTGGGCGAAGTGGCGCCCCGTTGAGTCGGATGCCGTGCCGGTGGCGCGACAAGCCCTGATGCGGACGCTGCAGTTCACGGCGCGCGTCAAGACCCCTGCGCGTGTCGAGGTGGGCGCCACCGTGACCGGACGAGTGCAACACGTGCTGGTCAAAGAAGGAGACTGGGTTCAGGGCGGTGCTCCGCTGCTGCAACTCGAATCCGACGAATGGCGAGCGAACTGGGCGCAAGCCCAAGGTAACCTGCAGCAAGCGCAAGCGCGGTTGCAAGGGCAGCAAGCCTTGTCGTGGCCGAGTGCCAAAGCCGCACTGGCGCAGGCCGAAGCTAATTTACAAGTGGCGGAACGTGACTTGGCTCGGGTGCAAGACCTGGTGGCCTCGCAGTTCTACAGTCAGGCCCGACTGGATGAAGCGCGCCGGAATGTGGACGTGGCCCGCGCACAGCGTGATGTGGCTCGTTCGCAGGTGACAGCCAATGGCGTGACCGGCAGCGAGCAGCAGGCGGCTGCGGCGCAACTGGAGGCGGCCAAGGCCGCCGTGGACGTGGCCCGGGCGCGGCTGGATCAGGCCGTCATCCGAGCGCCCGGCGCCGGGCAAGTGCTCACGCGCATGGTCGAACCTGGCCAAATCGTTCAACCTGGAAAAGGTTTGCTGTCCTTGTCGGTCACGGGCCCCACAGAACTGGTAGCCCCTGTGGATGAGCGCTATCTGGGGCAGTTGATTGCTGGTCAGCGTGCTCGGGTGGTGGCCGATGCCTATCCACAGCAGGCCTTTCAGGCGCGGGTGGATCGCTTGTCTCCCACCGTCAATGCCCAGAGTGGCTCGGTGGAGGTGACCTTCGTGGTCGACGGGCCTCGTCCCAATTTCTTGCGGGAAGACATGACCTTGTCGGTCGAAGTGGTGACCGGCCAGAAAGCCGATGTGATGGCCGTGCCTTTACGGGCCGTGAGAGACGTCGTGCCGAGTGCGCAAGGCGAGCGGGGCGTGGTCATGGTGCTGGAAGGCGGGCGGGCGCACGCACGCAGCGTGACACTGGGGTTGCGCAGCTTGTCCCATGTTGAAGTCACGCAGGGATTGAAGGATGCCGAGGTGATCTTGTTGGATCCGACGGTCACCGAAGGAACGCGCGTGCGCGCGCACCGAATGTCGGCGCAAGCCATGAGCACAGCGCCGGTCGGGCTGTCCAAGGACGGGGCCGCCGGCATCTCGTCCACCTTTGCACGATAAGCATTGGCGCCCCTCATGCGGTTCAAGTCCTTCTCTCTTGGCTTCGAGTGGCAAGTGGCGCTTCGTTTCTTGAAGGAAGGCCGCTTTCAAAGCCTGCTCATGATCGTCGGGGTGGCTGCGGGCGTGGCCGTCGTCACCTACATTTCGGCGCTGATCAGTGGCCTGCAACGCAACACACTGGACAAGACTTTGGGCGCTCAAGCGCACATCACCCTGTCGCCACAGGACGAAAAGGTCACGCCAGCACTGCCCCCAGCGGCTGCGGGTGAAATCCGCTGGACGGACACGCAGGCCCGGGCTCAGCGCCTGCAAACCTTGACCAACTGGCAGGGTATGGTGACCCTGCTCTCTCAGCGTGAAGGGGTGTCGGCGGTGTCGCCCATGGTTGGGGGGGCGGCACTGGCGCGCAGGGGCGAAGCCACCCGTGCCGTGGCGTTGTCCGGGGTCGATTTGGCTCAGTACGACCGCATCGTCAGCTTGCGGCAAAAGCTGGTGACGGGACAGTTGGTCTTGTCTCCAGGTGACGCCATCATTGGTCAAACCCTGGCCGACGATCTGGGCGTCCGGGTGGGGGATCGCATCACCGTGTCGACGAACGACCGCAGCGAATCTCTGCGCTTGACCGGCTTGGTCGATCTGGGCATCAAGGACCTCAACCGGCGGGTGGTGATCGTGCCCTTGCGTTCGGCGCAGACCATGCTCAATTTGCCCGGCGGGGTCACGCAAATTGATCTGCGGGTCGACGATGTCTGGCAAGCCAAAGCTTTGGCCCAGACCCTGGCGCGCGAGTTGCCTACCAAAGTCGAAAGCTGGCAGGAAGCCAATGCGCAACTGGTGTCGGCCCTGAACGCCCAAAGTGTCAGCACCATGTTGATCCGATCGGTGGTGATGCTGGTGGTGGTGCTGGGCATTGCCAGTGTGTTGGTGGTGTCCGTGGTGCAGAAGCAGCGCGAGATCGGGATCCTGCGTGCCATGGGGAGCTCCCGCGCGCAGATTCAGCGGGTGTTCCTCCTGCAAGGCACGGTGGTGGCTGCACTTGGGTCCGTGTTGGGGGTGGTGTTGGCGGTGGCGCTGATCAAGGCCTTCACCACGTTTGTGAAGGGCTCAGATGGCCTGCCCTTGTTCTCCATCTCTCTGGCACCCGGCATGGCCATGCAGATCGTGGGCGTGACCTTGTTGGCTGGCGTGCTGGCTGCCGTCGCGCCTGCACGTCGCGCCGCGCAAATGGACCCTGCCCAAGCCATTCGCTTGTGAAAGACATGAGATGAGTGCGACGCCCCTGGTTCAATTGACGCAACTGCGCAAGTCCTACAACGTGGGGCAGGCCAACGAGGTCGAGGTGCTGCACGGTCTGAATGTGACCCTGCACGCGGGTGAGTTTGTGGCCCTCATCGGCCCATCGGGTTCCGGCAAGAGCACCTTGCTCAACATTCTGGGCTTGCTGGAGCGCAGCACCTCCGGGCAATACACACTGGCTGGGCAGCACACCCAGGACCTCGACGACGATGGCCTGACCCGGATGCGTCGAGACACCCTGGGCTTTGTCTTTCAGTTTCACCACCTTTTGCCGGCATTTTCTGCGCTGGAAAATGTCTGCTTGCCCGCCTTGTCCCGGGAGGGGCGGGTGTCGGATCGGGCGCGTGAGCGCGCCACGCAGTTGCTCGAAGCTGTCGGGCTGAGCCATGCTCTTCACCGCAAACCGGCCGAGTTGTCTGGCGGGATGCAGCAGCGCGTCGCCATGGCGCGGGCCCTCATGCTCGAGCCTCAACTGGTGCTGGCAGACGAGCCCACAGGGAACCTCGATACGCAGTCGTCTGCAGAGGTGTTTGCCTTGATGCGCCGCATTCACAGCGACGCCGGCACCACTTTCCTGATCGTGACCCACGATCCGCGCCTGGCCGCGCAATGTGACCGTGTCATTGACCTGGTCGATGGCCGCGTGGACCGGGATGAGTTCCGCCAAGTGTGACATCCTCACGCTAGGGTTGCCACTTATTCGAGGGGTAGAAGGCGCGCCCCGACGTGGATACAGTTGTTACGTCAGGGTTTGAAAAACAAAAAAACAGCGTCAAACCCCGGGGTGTGGGCATGCAACCGCCGCGCACCTGTTGTCACCTTGAGCAGTACGGTGACCGACACGGTTGTGGTGTCTTAACTTTGCAGGGGGCGCGTGGTGATCACGCGAAGCGACATGACAAGCATCAAGTCTGCTGTGGCATTGGCCGTGATGGCCGCAATGGGAACCGTGGCGCACGCCGAGCAAATTGCTTACGGTGGTATCGCGACTGGTTATGGGGAAACCGTCGACATCGAGTGGGATAGTTGGGGCGGTGTTGATCAGACCAAAGCGGGTTTGATGACACTGAAGGGCAGCACAGGAACTGCGCTGTATGAGGCGTTTTGTGTCGAGTTGGCCCAATACACTTCAACAAGCCTTAAGACGTACACATCTTCGACGTTCACTGGCCCCGCAGGGACGAACCTGACCAAGCTGTTTAGCTCAAGCTTTGGTTCGGTGGACACCGCGCGTGAGTATGCAGCGTTCCAGGTCGCCATCTGGGAAATCACGCATGAGTTCGAAGCCAACTCGTTCAGCGTCACCCCTCCCGGGGCGGGGCAGGACTTCAATATTGCAGGCGGGCAACACGACGGTGCGAAAACCAGCGAAGATGCAGCGGTAAGAGATTTGGCTAACGGTTATTTGTTGGCCGCGACCCACTATTCTGGTGTGGCGACTTATTCGCTGACCAAGCTGTCCCACAATTCCTATCAAGACTTCGTGACGTGGGAGTACACAGGTGGCGATCAGCCCAGCGTGCCTGAACCCAGCACGGTCAGTTTGATGTTGGCGGGCTTGGGCATTGCCGGCATTGCTGCACGCCGTCGTCGCCAAGACTGATCGGAAGTCACGACCTCCACACACAAAGGGGCCCCTTGGGGCCTCTTTGTTTTCAGCTTGACATCAACGTTGTCATTCGCTGGCCGGTGTGATGCCAGGATGCTCGCCCTGCTCGTACACCACGTTGGCTCGCCCCACCAGCAGCGGGTCAGGTTGCGGGATGTGGTCGATGTCGCGATTGGTGAACGGCAACTTGTGCAGCACGTAGCGCATGGCATTCAGGCGTGCGCGCTTCTTGCAATCGCTCTTGATCACCGTCCAGGGGGCGTCGGCCGTGTCGGTATGGAAGAACATGGCTTCCTTGGCGCGCGTGTAGTCATCCCACTTGTCCAGTGAAGCCTTGTCGATGGGGGACAGCTTCCACTGCTTGAGCGGATGGGTCTCGCGCTCCTTGAAACGGCGGCGCTGTTCCTTCTGACTCACAGAGAACCAGAACTTGATCAGATGCACGCCAGAGCGAACCAGATTGCGCTCGAACTCCGGCGCTTGGCGCATGAACTCCTTGTACTCGGCATCGGTACAGAATCCCATGACGCGCTCGACGCCCGCGCGGTTGTACCAACTGCGGTCAAACAGCACGATCTCGCCCGCCGTGGGCAGATGCTGCACATAGCGCTGGAAATACCACTGGCCCTTTTCGTGGTCGGATGGCTTTTCCAAGGCGACCACACGTGCACCCCGTGGATTCAAGTGCTCCATGAAGCGCTTGATGGCGCCGCCCTTGCCGGCCGCATCTCGGCCCTCAAACAAGATGACCACCTTTTGGCCAGTGGCTTTGGTCCAGGCCTGTAGCTTCAGCAGCTCGACTTGCAGACGGTATTTCTGCTTCTCATAGCTCTTGCGAGACATGAGGTTTTTGTAGGGGTAGGTCGAAGCATCACGCCAGTTCGGTGCCAGCACCTCGTCCGGATCCACGCGCACAGGCGGTTCAACCAGCGAGCCGCGCAGGGCATGGCGCAGTACCGCGGCATCGTCGGGGGAGGTGCCCTTCAGCACCGTGGTGATCACTTCCGCCAATGCTTCGGGGCGAGTGTGCGTCACGATGTCCTTCAGCGCGGCCACCTGATGCTGCTGGCTGGCCTCGGTAGCCTGTGCGGCCACAAACTGTTCGACACCTTCCGGTGTGTGCGACGGGCTGATGTCCCCAGAGCTGGCGCGACGCACCGCGGCATTGCGGGTCTTGGCGGCGGGTGTGCGCGTGGTTCGAGTCGTTTTGCGTGCCGTGGTGGATTTGGTGGCCATCGTCTGCGGTCTCCTGTGCTGATTCGGAAATATCAAACCGCCAGACTACGCCTGTGTACAAATGATGACAAACGAAAGTGTGAGCGTGTCGCTGGGTATTTCTTGCATTTGCGGCACTTTGACGCATCGGGCCAATCGATCGATGTGGCTTCAATGGGACGCGTTACCATGTCGATCATTCTTTGACCGCCTTTGACACTTTGCCCATGACCGCACCCAATCGCTTGGCTCGCACTGTTCGCCAATTTGACAAATTGCCCGCTCCGCTGCGTACTTGGGCGATCAGCAAAGTGCTGGGACGTGCGGTGCCGTTGGTGGGAACCGCAGGCTTGCGCTACGAAGCGATCGATACCGAGCGCGTGGTGGTCAGCATTCGCAACCAGCGCAAAGTGCAAAACCACATTCAGGGCGTGCACGCCGCCGCGATGGCCCTGCTGGCGGAAACCGCAACCGGCTTTTGTGTGGGGATGAACGTACCTGACGACAAACTGCCGCTGATCAAAACCATGAAGGTCGATTACCTCAAGCGCTCGCAAGGCGACATGCGTGCAGAGGCGCACTTGACCGAGGCCCAGATCAAGCAGATCCGTACCCAGGACAAGGGTGAGGTCACCGTGGCCGTGAAGATCACCGACGCGTCCGGGCAGGAGCCCATCCAGGCACAAATGGTGTGGGCCTGGGTTTCCAAGAAGCGTGACTAAGGCATGGCGGACGTGCTGTGGCTTGTGAAGACAAGCAAGTGTCCGCTTTTGTCATCAAACACCTTGTTTTCCCGAGGTGACGCCAACTATTCCTGATGGTCACAATCGGTTCCGTTGCGGGCAAACGTTCCGCCGAGGAGACGAGTGGTGAAAACAAGATTCATGTTGGCGGCGGTGTCTGCTGCTGTGCTGTTGAGTGCTTGCGGTGGCGGCGGCAACTCGGGTGATACCAAGACCCAGGCTTCGGCCGTCACAGTGGTGGGGGCCAGCCTGGCTGACTCCGGCACCTTTGGCTACAAGTTCACCGTTCAGGCGGCGGGCGGCACCAGCTACAAGGTGTATTCCGAGCGCATCGCCGCCACTTATGGCATCAACGGCTTTTGCAATGCCTACTCCGGCGTGAGCTTCACGCGTGTCACGGGGTGCACAAACTTTGCGGTGGCCGGGGCTCGTGTGAACTACACCGTCACCAGCGGCGGGACGACCACGGCCGTCGAGAGCGTGCCCATGTCGCAAATCAAGCAACTGGTCGATGCGGGCAACGCCGGCTTCTCCAGCAAAGACGTGCTGATCGTGGGCGAGGGCTCGGCCAATGACATGGCCACGGTGCTGACATCATTGAGTACACCTGCCACGTTCCAAGGGATCATGCTGACCTTGTTGTCTGGCAGCGCGTTCTCCACGGCCATGACGCAAGACCCCACCGGGGCGGCTGCTGGCGTGCTGTACTTCCAGGCCCTGGCGGACAAGCTGGTTGATTCTGTTGTGACCAATGCCTTGGACAAAGGCGCACAGCGTGTGGCCATCCTGAACATTCTGGATGTCACCCGAACCCCTCGCTTCCAGGCGGTCCTGGCGGGGCTCGACACAGCCAGCGCAACGGGGCTGAAAGCCATCGCCACCGCATGGATTCAGGCCTTCAACGCGCGCCTGGCTGCGAACGTGGCCAGCCATGCCGGCAAAGTGGTGATCGTGGACTTCTACACTAACTTCAACAGCGAGATGGACTCGCCGTCGCAGTATGGTTTGAGCAATGTCTCACAAACCGTCTGTGATCAGATCGTCAACCATGGTGGCACCCTGGCCCCTGGCGTGACCGGGTTGGATACCCCCTCCACGGTGGTCGCGTGTACCGATACCAATGCCTCTGCCATCACCCCGACAGCGGGTGCCGATGGCACCACCACCTGGTGGCAAAAGTACCTCTACGCTGACAGCTTCCACCCGACCCCGTACGGGCATCAGTTGCTGGCTCAGATGGTGGCCAAGCGTTTGACCGAAGCCGGCTGGCTCTGAGCAGGAGGACAAGATGACTCAGCAATTGCGTAATGTGTGCGTGGCCGTGCTGGCCTGTGTGGCAGGCATGCAAGGGGCCCAAGCGCAGTCCGCGGGCACCTGGATGCTGCGGGCGGGTCCCATGCTGATCTCCCCGCAGGTGAACAGCGGGGAGATGACGGCCCCGTCTTTGCCCGATACCCGCATCAAGGTGGACAGTGCGGTCACCCTGGGCGGCGGCATCAGCTACATGTGGTCCGACCACGTGTCGTTCGATGTGCCACTGGCCGTGCCGTTTACCCATCACATCAAGGGTGATGGCGCCATTGGCAATGTCGGTGAAATCGGCAAAGTCGATGTGGTGCCGGCCACCTTGTTCACCCAGTATCGTTTTTACGATGCCAAGTCGAAATGCCGGCCTTATGTGGGCTTGGGGCTGACCTATGTCTCGTTCATCAAGGAAACGGGCAATGGCACGCTGACGGCCATCACCGATCCAGGTGGCCGCACGACGATGCGTGTCAGTGACAAGTTTGCCCTGACGCCTCAGATTGGGTTCACATACGCAGTCAACGACAAGTTCTTTGTCGAGACCATGGTCGGTCAGACCTTGTTGAAGGTGACCGCCACGCTCAGCACGGGCCAAAAGATCGATGCAACGCTGAACCCCGTCATTGCGGGCGCCTACGTCGGCTATCGCTTCTGATCTGATTCAGGCCGCATGGCAGCCCCGTTGCCACCGAGCGTGGTGACGGGGCTGTTGTCTTTCAGGGGGCGTCGGCCTTGGCCGTCACGGCCTTGCCGCTGCGCAGTCCCAGCTTGGCCATCAGCGCCTGGTCCTTGTCGAACTCAGGGTTGCCGGTGGTCAGCAGCTTGTCGCCGTAAAAGATCGAGTTGGCGCCCGCCAGGAAGCACATGGCCTGCACGGCTTCGCTCATTTGCTGACGACCTGCCGACAAGCGAACACGGGCCTTCGGCATGGTGATGCGGGCCACCGCGATCGTGCGCACAAACTCCAGCGGATCCAGTTGCGGCGTCTCGGCCAGAGGCGTGCCAGGCACCCGCACCAAATCGTTGATGGGGACCGATTCCGGGTAGGTCGGCAGGTTGGCCAGCTGCGCGATCAAGCCTGCACGGCCTTCACGCGTTTCACCCATCCCGATGATGCCGCCGCTGCACACCTTGATGTTGGCGTTGCGGACGTGGCCCAGCGTGTCGAGGCGATCTTGCAGATCCCGCGTGGTGATGATGTCGCCGTACAGCTCGGGCGCGGTGTCGAGGTTGTGGTTGTAGTAATCCAGCCCCGCATCTTTCAGTGCCGAGGCTTGACTGTCGGTCAGCATGCCCAGGGTGCAGCAGGCTTCCAGTCCTTCGGCCTTGATCACGCCGATCAGCTCGGCCACCTTTTCGATGTCGCGGTCTTTCGGGGCACGCCAGGCCGCGCCCATGCAGAAGCGGCTCGCACCAGCATCACGCGCAGCCACCACGGCCTCGCGCACTTGCTCGGGCGACATCAGCTTGCTGGCTTCCACGCCGGTGTCATAGGACGCAGACTGAGGGCAGTAGCCGCAGTCTTCCGGGCAACCGCCCGTCTTGACGGACAACAGCGTCGCGTGTTCGATTTCGTTGGGGTCCCAGTGCTCACGGTGCACTTGCTGAGCCTGCCACAGCAAATCGTTGAAGGGCAGGTTGAACAACGCCAGCACTTCGGCGCGAGGCCAGCGGCCGTTCAGGAAGTCCGGGTCTGTGCAATCCCCTCCGCAGCCATGGCTGTTGAGAACGGATTTCTTGGGCACGAGCTGAATGGGCTTGGCAGCCTGATCAGCAGCAGGAACAGAAGTCGTGCACTGGGACATGAGCGAGGTCCGCGCCTGAACGCGGCTGGTGTTAAAACAGGAACGGGTGCCAGTGTAGCCCTCTTGTCGGGTGACATGCTTGACGTCAAAAGAAGCTGTTTGACGCATGCTGGTATTGCGTCAGGTTTAAGCTTGCGCCATGCGCTTTGAACACCTGATTGAAATTAATTCTCCGGCGAGCAACCTGCAAATGGTGACGCCCACCTTGACCCGATCCCAGCTCTGGCGGGGCTTGATGGCCCGTGCGCTGACGCCTCAGCGGTTTCCCATGGGGCCCGAGTCCTGCGAGTGGCAGGAAACCGAGCCAGGTGTGTACCGGCGCAAGCAGGTCTTTGGACCGCATCAGTTGGTGGACGAGGTCGTGGTCACGCCAGAAACGGAACTGGTCTTTACGCCCGAAGCACATGGCGACACTGCGCCCATCCGTCTTACCATGCGCATTGAAGAGCCACAGGCGGGCCAGATGGTGCTGCGCTTTGTGTATGAAGCCTTGGCCGAACAAACCGCCGAAGAGGCTTACTACAACGACTACCGTCACAACGCCTGGCTGCACAACGACCGCGACATGGTTCGTACCTTGAGACAGTGGCTGCTGGAAGACGGTCTCTGATTGCGGCGGATCCACTGAAGGCAACGGTGCCTTCAGCATGTCCTGTCCCCGAGGCAATGCGCTTGAACGGCTGAAAGCGTGTTCGCGCATTGCTCAACAGATAGACCGGCACCTGTCGAGTCGCTGGCTGTCAAACACGACCACAGCCCCGGGTTGCTCCCGCCAGTGCTTGGCATGGGAGGGCTCTTTGCGGGGCTTCGTAGGTGAAACTGCGGCCGCAGCAACTGAACGGCCAGCTGTGCCGAAGTTCGCCGGATATCGCTCAAATTCCCGAATTCGGCAAAACCGGGTGTGGCAACGGTGGGGCAGGCATGGGCGACAAAGCCAAGCCAGCTTGCCAGGCGGTGCGCAGGGCCTGCAAGGCCTGGCGCATGGCTGAGGGCGTGTTCCCCAGCCCGCGAACGATGCAGGCGGCAGCAGGGCGGCAGCGCGCCACATCCTGAACGTCATCAGGCCTCAGCAGGCCGCCAATGGCCACCACAGGGGCCGGGCTGTGGGCGACCCACCAACTCAGATTGTCAAGCCCTTGTGGGCGCCACGGCATGTCTTTGGTCGTCGTGGGGTGAACCGGTCCGCAAGCGATGACGCTGGCCCCGCAACCGGCCGCGCGTGCCAACTCCCACAAGCTGTGGGAGCTCAATCCCAGTGTGATGGCGTGACGTACCGACAGCAAGTGCGCGCGATCGTTTGCGGTGAGTGAGAGCAAGTCCTCCTGCCCCAAATGCAGCCCCCATCCAGGCATGAGTTCGTGGGCCATCCCGGCCTCCAGCGCGTCTTGCCAATGGTCATTGATGAAGAGCTGAACGCTGTGTCGCTGAACGGCCTGCAACGCTGCGTTGATGTGAGTCCGCGCACCCTCGTGCGACTTGTGTCGCAACTGTATGCATTGCAAGCCTGCATGGGCAGCATGCTGCACCTGATCGCTGTCCGGCACGATGCCATAGAGCCCGTTGCCGGGTGGCACGAAGGGCGCAAACGCGCGCGTGCCGTGGACGAGGGCCCAGGGTGGGTCTTCTGCCAGCCCCAGCCAGGGCAGTGGTACGCCGTCTGCCCGGGGTGATCGGGCAAAGCCGGCGCGTGCAATGACCGGGCCGGGGCCGCTGCCCGCCACACGTGCGTTTTGCAAGGCGTCTCGCGTCAGCAGATTGGCCAGCACTACCGCATCGGCTTCGACGTGCCCCAGCGCCAGAGCACTGGCTACGCCACTGGCAAAAGTGCAGCCTGTGCCGTGGGCGTGTTGGGTTGGAATGCGGGGGGCGACCATCCAACCTGATGCGTGGGGCGTGTCCAGCCAGTCCCGGCAATGTGGCCCGGTGCCGGCTGCGTCGCCACCCGTGATCACCACGCTACGCGGCCCCATGGCTTTGAGTCGTCGTGCCAATGCGGGCAACGCGTCATCACGCCCCTCGTGTGTGTGCGTCATGCCGAGCAGGACGCGCGCTTCGGCTCGATTGGGGGTGATCACCGTGGCTCGCGGGAGCAGCAGGTCTCGATAGGCCTGAACCAGGGGGGCGTCCGCAAACGAGGCCCCGCCTGCAGAGGCGCCCAGCACCGGATCGATCACCAGTGCCAGTTGCCGGTGTGGATCGACGTCAGGCGGTGCATGTGCGCGCCAGCGATCCACCCATGCCGCCACCTGTTCGATGGCTTGTACGCTGCCCAGCAGGCCGGTCTTGATCACCGATGGTGGCAGGTCTTGCGAGAGCGCTTCCAGCTGTGCCGCCAGCACCTCGGGGGGCGTGGGGCTCACGGCCTGAACCCCAAGAGAGTTTTGCGCCGTGGTGGCGGCGACCACCGGGCAGCCATGCACGCCCAGTGCATCGGCTGCGCGCTGATCGGCGCTCAGGCCTGCACCGCCTGCACTGTCGTGTCCGGCAATGCACCAGATCAAGGGTGAACGTGACATGACTCAATCCAGTAAAAAGGGCTGGCCGCTGACCGGCGTGGTGGCCACCGCCATGTCGCTGCAGGCCATCAAACCGGCCAAATGCCCCTCTCGCCCGCCCTCGATGGCCCGCTTGAACGCACGAGCCATGCGGACTGGGGCGCCAGACTGCGATACGGCCGAGTTCAGCAGCACCGCGTCCATGCCCAACTCCATGGCCGCTGCCGCATGAGAGGGGGCCCCCAGGCCGGCATCCACGATGAGGGTCACGCCTGGCAGGCGCGCACGCAGGGTCCGCAGTGCCCACGGATTCATCAAGCCCATGCCGGACCCGATGGGCGCTCCCCATGGCATCAGGACCTTGCAGCCGGCATCCAGCAGCCTGCGGGCGGTAACCAGATCGTCGGTGCAATAAGGCAGCACTTCAAAGCCTGCACGCACCAGTTGTGCGGCCGCCTGGACCAGCTCGAATGGGTCCGGCTGCAGGGTCTGCTCGTCGCCCACGACCTCCAGCTTGATCCAGTTCGTGTTGAGCAACTCTCTCGCCATGTGCGCAAGGGTCACGGCCTCGTGGGCGCTGCGGCAGCCTGCGGTATTGGGCAGCATGTGCGCACCGTGATCCCGTGCCGCCTCGCGGATGATTTGCATGAAGCCATTGTCTCCAACGCCTGGCACGCCCAGTGTGCGCTTGAGACCCAGTGTGAGTACTTGACTGCCTGATGCCTGAATGGCCTGGCGCAGGCTCTCGGGAGAGGGGTAGCCTGCCGTGCCCAGCAGGAAACGGCTGTGCAGGCAGGTGTCACCAATTTGCCAGGTGTCGATGGGGTGATCTGTGGGGTGAGTCATGTCATCAACCGCCGGTGATGGGTGCGAAGCACAGCACGGCATCGCCGTCCTGAAGAATGTGTTGTGCGCGTGCGTGTCGCGGAACAAAAGTGCCGTTGACGGCGGTGGCAACCTGCTCAGGTGTCAGAGACTTGGGGCTCAAAATGTGATGCAGTGCTTCATCCAGATGGGTCTGGGGCGGCAGTGACAGTGGGCCCGTGTCAGTGTGGATGGTGATGGTCGGTGTCATGCGATGAGTGCCTCCATGCGTGCGAGGGCTTGGTCGATCAGGGCTGGTGCCAGGAGCCAACCGTGGCGATAGAGTCCGTTGATGCGTGTCAGGCCGCTTTCGACGTGCACCAGCGGGCGGTTGTCGGGCAATGCCGGTCGGAGGTTGCTGTCCAGCTTCAGGATGCGAGCCTCAGCCAGAGAGGGAACAATGCTGTGTGCGGCCGCCAGCAATTCGACTGTGCTTCTCAGTGACGGTGGTGAGCGGTCTTCGCTCTCGATTTCACTGGCGCCCACGATGACCAGGTCGCCCGGTCGTGGCACCAGGTACACACGGTAGCGAGGGTGCAGCAGGCGGACAGGGCGATGCAGCGCCACCCCTGGCGCATGCAGCCAGATGACTTCGCCTCTGACGCCTCTCACGGGCAGGTCGGGACGCGCGCCTGCGCCTCGCACATCCATGACCCAATCGAAGCGCATGGTCTCTGACACGGTTTCCCCGGGGCGCAGTACGCACAGCGCCCCGGGGCGGACCGTGGTGACCCGGTGCCCCCAATGCCAGTGGGCAGTTTGGGCGCAGGACTGCAGTCGCTTGAGTGTGCCCACCGTGCAGATGGCGCCTTCGCCTGGTAGCAGCCAGGCGTGCAAGGGACCACTGCTGCCGTGCAGACTGGGCTCCAGTTCGCGCAGGGATTGGGCATGCAGTCGCTGAGGCTGATGCAGCCAGGGGCGGGCACCCGACTCGATGCGATCCAGCACCCGACGAGCCGAGCCCCAATCGCTGCCATGGGCCACCAGCAAGCTGCCGGCACGTGCGAAATGCAAGGGCGCTTCGTGTGACGCTGACAGTGTGGTCACGATCTGCTGCCAGCGTTCAATGGCGATCCAGCCCAGCTCGGCCACATCGGGGTCTGATGCGTCCAGCTCAGCCAGAGGGCTGAGCATGCCTGCCGCCGTGAAACCAGCAGCCCCCTGGCCATCGAAGCTGGGCGAGGACGTCGCAGCTGGATCGAACACGCTGACCTGATGCCCCTGCCGGGACAGTTGCCAGGTCAGCAGGCGCCCCAACAGGCCGGCACCTGCGACGCCAATGCGCAAGGGCTTCGCCATGTCACACCTCGTGGGCTGGGTGAACGGGCTGGATCGGGATGTACAGCTCGCCACCCACCTGCTTGAACTCTGTCGATTTGTGCGCCAAGCCGTGTGTCAGTGCATCGCCCTCCGCCATTCCTTGTGCCGCGGCGAAGTCCCGAACTTCCTGTGTGATCTTCATCGAGCAGAACTTGGGGCCACACATCGAGCAGAAATGCGCCACCTTGGCGGCATCCTTGGGCAGGGTCTCGTCGTGGAAGCCCCGTGCGGTGTCCGGGTCCAGGCCGAGGTTGAACTGGTCTTGCCAGCGGAACTCAAAGCGCGCCTGAGACAAGGCGTCATCGCGCGCACGGGCGCCGGGGTGACCCTTGGCAATGTCCGCCGCATGCGCGGCAATCTTGTAAGCGATCAGGCCTTGCTTGACGTCATCGCGGTTGGGCAAGCCCAGGTGCTCCTTCGGCGTCACGTAACAGAGCATGGCCGTGCCCATCCAGCCAATCATCGCGGCCCCAATGGCCGAGGCAATGTGGTCGTAGCCGGGCGCCACGTCAATGGTCAGCGGGCCCAGGGTGTAGAACGGTGCCTCGTGACAGCGCTTGAGTTGCTCGGTCATGTTGGCCTGGATCAGGTGCATGGGCACGTGGCCCGGGCCTTCGATGATGGTTTGCACATCGTGCTGCCAGGCAATCTGGGTCAGCTCACCCAGAGTCTTCAGTTCGGCAAACTGTGCTTCATCATTGGCATCACTGAGTGAGCCTGGTCGCAGACCATCCCCCAACGAGAAGGTCACGTCGTAGGCCTTCATGATTTCGCAGATCTCGTCGAAATGCGTGAACAGGAAGTTTTCCTGGTGGTGAGCCATGCACCACTTGGCCAGGATGGATCCGCCGCGCGACACGATCCCCGTGCGACGCTGGGCCGTCATCGGAATGAAGGGCAGGCGTACACCGGCATGGATGGTGAAGTAGTCCACCCCTTGCTCGGCTTGTTCGATCAGCGTGTCGCGGAAGATGGCCCAGGTGAGGTCTTCGGCCACGCCCCCCACCTTTTCCAGTGCCTGGTAGATGGGCACGGTGCCAATGGGCACGGGGCTGTTGCGCACAATCCAGTCGCGCGTGGTGTGGATGTGCTTGCCGGTCGACAGGTCCATCACGGTGTCGGCGCCCCATCGGATCGACCACACCAGCTTTTCCACCTCTTCCTCGATCGAGGAGGTGACCGCCGAGTTGCCGATGTTGGCGTTGATCTTCACCAGGAAGTTGCGCCCGATGATCATGG
>NZ_JBMOIR010000002.1:0-281529 GCF_049317225.1 Aquabacterium sp.
CAACAGCGCGGACGATCGGGCCTTGTTGCAACGCTTCCAGTTGTTTGGGCCGCCGGGCATCGTGTTTTTTGATGCGAACGGGCAAGAAGTGGCCGGGACCCGTGTGATTGGGTTCCAGTCGCCAGCGGATTTTCTGGCGAGCCTTCAGCACGCGGGGCATTGACGGAATCAGCATGAATCCTGACGCGCGACACCTTTGGAGGGGGCCGTTATGGGCCTTGTCCATTCTGCTGGCCTGCCTGGGCATGCTGGGGCCATTTGCCATCGATACCTACCTGCCTGCTTTTTCAGGGATTGCCGCAGATTTGCAGGCAACACCCCTGCAAATTCAGCAAACGCTCTCGGCCTACCTGTTTGCCTTTGCGTTCATGAGCCTGTTTCATGGCGCCCTGTCTGACAGCTTGGGGCGGCGACCGGTGGTGCTCACCGGCATTGCGGTGTTCACGCTGGCGTCAGTGGGCTGCGCACTGTCCACTGACATCACGCACCTGATTGCCTTTCGGGCCTTGCAGGGTTTGTCGACGGGCGCAGGCATCGTGGTGTCACGTGCCGTCATCCGAGACCTGTTCCCGCCGGCCGACGCCCAGCGTGTCATGTCCCAGGTGACCCTGTTCTTCGGGGTGGCACCTGCGGTGGCCCCCATCGTCGGTGGCTTTCTGTTTGTGCATGCCGGCTGGCATGCCGTCTTCTGGTTCCTGACCTTGGTGGGTGTGTTGCTGTGGCTGGGCAACTGGTGGCTGCTGCCGGAGTCACTCCACCCCTCGCAGCGGCAGCCGTTTGAGGCGGCCCACCTGCTCAAGGGCTATCTCGAACTGGGGCTGAACCCCAAGTTCCTGTTGCTGGCGCTGGCCAGCGGCATCCCCTTCAACGGCATGTTCCTCTACGTGCTGTCTGCCCCGACCTTTTTGGGAGAGCACCTGGGTTTGGCGCCCACACAGTTCTTCTGGTTCTTTGTGTGCACCATCAGTGGCATCATGGGTGGCGCGTGGCTCAGCGGTCGTCTGGCCGGGCGCATCGCCCCTGCGCGGCAGATCCGGATCGGTTTCGCCATCATGCTGACCATTTCCCTGCTCAACCTCGGGGCCAACGTGGTGTTCAAGGCCGATGTGCGCTGGGCACTGTTTCCTATTGCGCTGTACGCCTTGGGCTGGGCCATGCTCACGCCGGTGGTCACCTTGATGGTGCTGGACCTGTTTCCGGCGCGGCGCGGCATGGCCGCATCCCTGCAGGCCTTCGTGGCCAGTGCCGCCAACGGCATCGTGGCCGGGGTGGTTGCGCCCATGGTCATGCACAACACCGTGACCCTGGCTTTTGCCGCTTTGTTGCTGATGCTGACAGGATTGCTCGCCTGGGGGCTTCAGCTGCGGCGATAATGCGCGGGTGAAGTCAGCCAGACCGCCGCTGGTACAGGTCCCGAAAGGGCGTATTGGAGGAAGGTCCGGACTGCACAGGGCAGCGTAGGAGGTAACACCTCTCCACCGTGAGGTGAGGATCAGAGCAACAGAGACGAGCCGATTCAGTTCGGGTGAAACGGGCAATCTCTACGCGCAGCAACACCAAATAGGCACACGATGACCTGGCCCGGGGAGTGTGCGGGTAGGTGGCATTGAGCCGCTCTGGCGACAGGCGGCCCAGAGGAATGGCGGTCACGGCCCAGCGTCGCGAGACACGGGGCTGCACAGAATCCGGCCTATCGGCTGACTTCACACTTTTGGTTTTCCGCAGGACTGGCGTTCAAGTTCTGCATTGCACTGGCCGAAAACCCGGCGTCCGCTGGAGATTTCGACCATGTTGCGCCCGACTTTGCATCGACTTGCCATTTCTTTGACCCTCTGCCTGAGTGCCGGGTTGCTGCCCGCGGCCTGGGCGGCTGAAGGGCATGGCGGGGATGGCAGTGAGGGACGTGTGTCCATCAAGCCCACACTGCGTACGGAAGCCAAATCCGAGGGCAAGTCTGAGCCACGCGCCGATGCAAAGGCCAACACCAAGTCGGGGGCAGTCGACAAGGGCGATGTGTCCATGACCGATCTGCGGGACATGATCGACCAAAAGATCAACGAAGTCCGTACGCGGCGCGCGACCCCGCCGGTGGTGCAGGTGCGCTCACGTGCCCCGGCCGTGCGCAAGAGGACTGCGGGTGCGCATCCACAGGAAACCATCGTGGCCGACAACCACGGCACCCTGTCCAAGCTGGACCCCATGGGCCACGAAGTGCATTGGGCCTACGGCGGCGCAACGGGGCCTGACAGTTGGGGGCGATTGAAGCCAGAGTTCAGCACGTGCATGTTGGGGCGCCGCCAAAGCCCGATCGACATTCGCGATGGCATTCCGGTCGAGCTGGACCCGATCCAGTTCGACTACCGTCCCACCATTTTCCGGGTGACGGACAACGGGCACACCGTCCAGGTCAACGTGGAGCCGGGCAACAGCATCACGGTGCAGGGACATCGGTACGAACTGGTGCAATTCCACTTCCATCGTCCCAGCGAGGAGCGCATCAACGGTCGCCCCTTTGACATGGTGGCGCATCTGGTTCACAAGGACGCCGATGGCAAGCTGGCCGTCGTGGCCGTGTTGATGGAGCAGGGCAAGGCTCACCCGGTGGTGCAGATGGTCTGGAACAACATCCCGCTTGAGAAGGGCCTGGATCAGCAGGGCATGGCGATGATGGATCTGGCCGGACTCATTCCGGAGCGACGCCAGTACTTCACCTACATGGGCTCCTTGACCACGCCCCCCTGCACAGAAGGCGTGTTGTGGCTGGTGATGAAGCAGCCAGCATCCATGTCGCCGGAGCAAATCTCGGTGTTCAGTCGGCTGTACCCGATGAATGCCCGTCCGGTGCAGCCGGTATCGGGCCGCCTCATCAAAGAAGGCATGTGACCCACACCGGGCCGGGGCTCAGTACACCCGGCCGCCCTTGATCTGCGCGTGTGTGCGCCGGTTCAGGTCGGTGGCACGGGCCATCTGGGCCATGGCATGGCCGGCATGGGCGTGACAGATGGCCAGCCCCAGCGCATCGGCCGCGTCGTTGTGCGGTTCGCGGGGCAACTCGAGCAGGCGCATCACCATGTGCCGAATCTGCGCCTTGGCCGCATGGCCATGTCCCACAACCGCCTTCTTCATCTGCAAGGCCGTGTACTCGGCCACCTTGGGGGACTGTGCGTTGGACAGCAGCCCGGCGATGGCGGCCCCACGTGCCTGCCCCAGCAAAAGGGTGGACTGCGGGTTGACGTTGACGAACACGATTTCGACCGACGCCTCTTGCGGCTCATATCGGGCCACCACTTCGCGCACGCCTTCGTAGATCAGCTTGAGTCGGGTGGGTAAGTCACCCTGTGCGGCTTCCTTGGTCTTGATCGTCCCGCTGGCGACGTAATAAAGCTTCGGGCCTTCGGTGTCGATGATGCCGAAGCCCGTGGTCTGCAAACCGGGGTCAATGCCAAGAATTCTCATGAGGCCCACAGGATAACCGGCCAGAGGCTCACCCTTTGAGAGCTTGTGCAATCAAGGGCCACAGGGCCTGGTGGGTGTTGCGGAACCAGTCGATGTGCCCAATGCTCTTGAGCCCATGTTGGGCAGGTTTGACTCGGATGGCCTGCTTGGGGGCGACCGGGAAGGTGCGCAGCAGGTCAGCGACGGTGGAGGGGGTCGCAATGTCGTCGTCCTCGGCGTGCAGGACCGTGATGGGGGTGCGAACCTGCGCATGGAAGTCGCGATCGGGTTGATGGCGCACCGCATTGGTGGCGTAGCCCCCTGCAGAACACCATTGCCCCCATTGCAGGCCGACGCCAGCGGGCAGGTTTTCGCCCAAGCCGATGGCTGCGGTGGGGGCAAAGCCTTTGAATCGCACCCCGAGCGGGATCACGCCGCGCAAAGCAAAACGCGCTTGCAAACGAAAGGCGGGGCGCATGCCACGTAACCAGCCCGTGGAGGCCGACACCCCCACCAGTCGAGCGATTTTTCGGTGGTTCGGGAGCAGGCCGATCATTTGTCCCCCGGCGCTGTGCCCCAGCAGCAGTGCTTGGGACTGCCCGGTGCGGGCCAGCAACCATTCCAGCGCGGCCACCTGATCCTGTTGCCCCCATTCGGCCAAAGTGGCCTTGCAGTCTTTCAGTCGCCCCTTGAGCGACAGGCCGATGCCGCGGTAGTCGAATACGAATACATCGTGTCCCTGATGTGCGAGCCAGTTCACAAAGCGCAGGTAGTAGTGCTGCTTGACGCCTGTGGCGGGGCACAGCAGCACGGGCAAGCCTTTGGTGGCATCCCCTTGTGCGAGCACGAAATGGCCATGCAAGGTTGTGCCGTCCGCACAAGTGAATGTGACGGATTCAGTGCTGTGGGCGTGACTCATGGCGTGTCTTGGGTGTGAAGGTGTTGAACATGCTGCAGCCAGCGGGCGACGGTTTGGAGTTCATCGTCCGTGAAGCCGTCGGTGAGTTGGCGATTGATGCGTGCCAGAGCGCTTCTCAAGGCTGGAAGCTGCGTGCGTCCTGCATCCAGCAGCCAGACGCGCTGCGTGCGGGCATCCAGCGTGCAAGGTCGTCTGCTGACCCACTGCAACGCTTCCATGCGCTGAATCAATCCGGATACGGCAGATGGGGCGAGATCCAGTGCTTTGGCCAACTCACCCATGGTGACGCCATCGCTTTTGTCGAGGGTGAACAAAACCCCGCTCTGCGCGGGCGAGGCCGCGGGCACGGCGGCTGGGGTGGCCAATTCCTGCTGCGCAGCCATCCACTGCTGCAGGTGGCGCTGCGCGCTGTTGAGCAAGAAGATCAGTCGAGGTCTGGATGACATGGCGACGGCATTATTTATTTCGTTAGCGAAGTATATTTGTTTCGTGTGCGAAGTAAATGGGTCGCTCCAAAAACAAAAGGCCCCGAAGGGCCTTTTGCTGACAGTCGCTACTGGATCAGTGACGGAAGTGACGCGTGCCGGTGAACACCATGGCAATGCCACGCTCGTCGGCGGCGGCGATGACTTCGTCGTCGCGCATCGAACCACCGGGATGGATCACGCAGGTCGCACCTGCGTCGACCACCACGTCCAGACCGTCACGGAACGGGAAGAACGCATCCGACGCCACGGCGGTGCCTTGCAGGGTCAGGCCAGCGTGCTGGGCCTTGATCGAGGCAATGCGAGCGGAGTCCAGGCGGCTCATCTGGCCGGCGCCCACGCCCATGGTCATGCCGTCCTTGCAGAACACGATGGCGTTGCTCTTGACGAAGCGGGCCACGGTCCAGGCGAACAGCATGTCCTTCATCTGTTGCTCGGTAGGTTGCAGCTTGGTCACGACCTTGATGTCGCCCACGATGTCGATGTTGTCCGCCGATTGCAGCAGCATGCCGCCGCCCACGCGCTTGAAGTCCAGGGCGTTGCCCAGTTTGCGGGTGGCGTCGTCCAAAGGCACTTCCAACAGACGCACGTTCTGCTTGGATGCATAAGCGGCGCGAGCAGCGTCGGTGAACTTCGGTGCGATCACCACTTCCACGAACTGCTTGTTGGTGTTGATGGCGTCGATCACGTCCACATCCACCACGCGGTTGAAGGCCATGATGCCGCCAAACGCGCTGGTTGGGTCGGTCTTCAGGGCCTTGGTGTAGGCTTCCAGCGGACCCGCGCCCACGGCCACGCCGCAGGGGTTGGCGTGCTTGATGATCACGCAAGCCGGGGCTTCAAAGGCCTTCACGCATTCCCAGGCTGCATCGGCGTCGGCGATGTTGTTGAAGGACAGCTCCTTGCCTTGAATCTGCGTCCAGTTGGCCAAGGTGGACACCACGGGAGCTGCTTCACGGTAGAAGGCGGCCGACTGGTGCGGGTTCTCGCCGTAACGCATGCCCTGCACCTTGTGCAGTTGCAGGTTGTAGACGGCAGGGTACTCGGCCTTGGCAGGCACAGCTTCGGTGGCCAACTCGGCACCGGCTTCCAGCGAAGTCAGATAGTTGGTGATCATGCCGTCGTAGGCGGCGGTGTGTGCGAACACCTTCTTGGCCAGCATGAACTTGGTCGAACGGGTGATGCCGTCGGCCTTCATTTCCGACAGCACTTGCTCGTAGTCCACGGGGTCGATGATCACGGCCACGTCCTGCCAGTTCTTGGCAGCCGCGCGCAGCATGGTGGGGCCGCCGATGTCGATGTTCTCGATGGCGTTTTCCAGTGTGCAGTCGGCCTTGGCGGTGGCTTGGGCGAAGGGGTAGAGGTTGACCACCAGCATGTCGATGGTGTCAATGCCGTGCTCCTTCAGGGCCGCCATGTGCTCGGGCAGGTCACGGCGAGCCAGGATGCCGCCGTGCACGCGGGGGTGCAGGGTCTTGACGCGGCCGTCCAGCATTTCAGGGAAACCGGTGATTTCCGACACCTCGGTCACGGGCAGGCCCTTTTCGGCCAGCAGCTTGGCGGTGCCGCCGGTGGACAGCAGGCGCACGCCCTGGGCGTTCAGCGCCTGGGCAAATTCAACGATGCCGGTCTTGTCGGACACGGACAGCAAGGCGGTCAGAGCCATGGTTTTTCCTTCAGTTCAAAGATCGTGGAATGTCAAAAACGGGTCACTTGATCAACTTGTGTTCGAGCAGTTTGCGGCGCAGCGTGTTGCGGTTGATGCCCAACCACTCAGCCGCCTTGGACTGGTTGCCGTCCGCGCGCTGCATCACGACTTCCAGCATGGGGCGCTCCACAGCATTGACCACCATGTCGTACACAGCATGCGGCTCGGCGCCACGCAGGTCCTGAAAGTACCCTTCCAGGTTGTCTCGAATGCACTCTTGAATGTTCTTCTTGCTCATACTTCTCAATCCAGCGTGCAGGCTGTCTCCCGGTCACCTGCCGCATCGTTCTCATCATCGACGGACGCCGTGGCCTCTGGAGAGGGCAGGCGGTCGTAGGTCACGCTGAGGTCATCAAAAAAATCTCTCACGGCTTGCACTTGCGAGGTGCAGTCTTCGAGCGCGTTCATGCGCTGGCGAAACGCTTCGCCGCCTGGCAGTCCGCGGACGGCCCACCCGATGTGCTTGCGCGCCGTTCGCACGCCGGCAAATTCGCCGTACAGACCGTAGTGGTCTTCCAGGTGAGCCAACAGCCATTGCTGCACCTGCAAGGTCAACGGCGCAGCACGATGTTGACCGTGCTGCAGGTAGTGGGCAATGTCACCAAAAATCCAGGGACGCCCTTGCGCAGCACGGCCCACCATGATGGCGTCGGCTTGGGTGTACTGCAGCACGTCGCGTGCTTTTTCGGGCGATGCGATGTCGCCATTGGCCACCACCGGAATCCTGACAGCAGCCTTGACGGCAGCGATGGTGTCGTATTCGGCTCGGCCTTTGTAGCCCTGCTCGCGGGTGCGCCCATGTACCGTCAGCATGGCGATGCCTGCTTGCTCTGCTGCGCGGGCAATGCGCTCTGCATTCTTGTGCTGTTGACTCCAGCCGGTCCGCATCTTCAAGGTCACCGGTACGTTGCGGGGCGCACACGCTGCGACCACCGCCTCCACGATTTGCAGGGCCAGCGGTTCGTCTTGCATCAGGGCAGAGCCAGCCCACTTGTTGCACACCTTCTTGGCCGGGCAGCCCATGTTGATGTCGATGATTTGCGCACCGCGGTCAACGTTGTAGGCGGCCGCCTCCGCCATCATGGCCGCATCGGTCCCGGCAATTTGGACAGCAATCGGAGCGGTCTCGCCTTCATGGTTGGCGCGACGGGATGTTTTCAGGCTGTTCCACAGGTCCTTGCGCGAGGTCACCATTTCACTCACGGCATAGCCTGCGCCGAGCTGCTTGCACAACTGTCGAAACGGGCGATCCGTGACCCCGGCCATGGGTGCCACGAACAGTCGGTTCGGCAACACGATGTGGCCGACCGACAGCGGGCTGGCGGGCAGGGTTTCGGAGGGCATGGGTGAACCTTGGTGGGGCCGTTGAAGGCCGGGCAAAGACGCCGCAGCCCCGACCGCTGAAACGATCAGGGCTGCTTAAAAAGGAGGCAGAGTATAGCTGCCCGGCGCTTGGATGACCAGAGCCAAACGGGCCACTTTCTTGACTGAGTGCCCCCGTCGTGACAGAGGTCGCTGACCGGGAATGTTTTGTGTTGACGTAAGCGTAAACTACTGACATTTAACGTAATCAAGTAAATACCATGATCTGGCTATGGCCCGAAAGCCAGTTGGCCGACGGATATCGGTGTTTTTGACTTACGGATGGACATGACCATGAAGATGTCGAACTTCACGCTGGCCGTCGCGGCCACGATGGCGGCGGGGGGCGCGTGCGCGCAGAGTTACACCTTGAAAGTGGGTGGGGCCTACATCGACCCTCGGGCCACGAGCAGTGACCTGTCTGGGCTATTGCCAACGCACAACCCATCTGTGCCCTTGAGTCCTGCGCCCAGTGGCTTGCAGTTGGAGGTGATGCCCAAGGCGGCCCTGGTGTTCAGCATTGCGCGCAGCCTGGACGAGCACTGGGAAGTTGAGTTGTTGCTGGGCATTCCACCCAAGCATGACGTCAAACTGCGCGTCAACAATCCGTCACTGAAGTCCGCAGCAGCGGTGTATGCCACTTATCCCACTTACAACGCTGCGGTGTACGGCAGTGGTGCGGCAGGTTTGCAGGCGTACGCCTCTGCACAGGGGGCGGCTCACATCAATGCCTACGACGGTAAGGTGGTGTCCACGCTGACCCAGTTCGCCCCCACGGCATTTCTGAACTATCGCTTTGGCAGTGCGAAGGCGATCTTTCGCCCCTATTTGGGCGTGGGGGTCAACTACACCAAGGTCAAACCCAATGTGAACGCAACGGGCACCGAGTTTTACAGTGATGGCAAGGTCAAGGCCACCGTGAGCGACTCCTTTGGCTTGGCCTTCCAGATGGGCGCAAGTTATCAGATCACCCCTCAGTGGCTGCTGAATGCTGCTTGGGCGACGGCGGCCGTACGTAACGACATTGTGATTCGCACAGAAGGGACGCCGGGCAGTGAGCAGCGCGGGTTCTACCGGTTTCACCCGTCCATCTTCATGCTGACAGCAGGGTACAAATTCTGAGCAGGTGCGTCAGGGTTGTTGGGGTAAACCCCTAATGTTGAGCAGGCTGTGTTGCATGCGGCTTGCAATCGTTGCACATAGAATGTCAGATTACATCGTGCAACACAGCTTGCTCAGCATTGTCAATATATGAAAACCTCTACCTTGGCTTTTTCGGTCGCCGCAACTCTGATTGCTGGTTCCGCCTGTGCACAGTCTGCTCTGTCGGGCTACACCATCAAGTTGGGCGCTGGTCGCGTTGATCCTCGCGCAACCAGCAGTGACCTCGTGGGCACGCTGCCTGTTCCCTCCGGCGCCGGTCAACTGGTCATCAACTTGCCTGAAGGCAATCGCACCGAAGTTCAGCCGAAGTCCACGCTGATCTTCAGCATTGAGCGTGCGCTCAGCAACAACTGGAGCGTCGAATTGGTCGCGGGCACCCCCCCGACACACGACGTCAAGCTGCTGGTCAGCGACACCGTGAAGGCCGGTGCTGCTGCTGCTGCGCCGATTCAGGCCGCATTTGGCAGCGATGCATTCACCAACCCACTGAAGACCAGTGCCGTTTTGTCGGCTTTGGCTTCTAACCCTGCCATCGGCTCGCTGGCTGCCGCCCAAGTGGCATACGGCAAGATGGCCACAGGTTCCCACGTGAACCTGTACAACAACGTCACGGTTGCTCGCGTCAAGCAAACAGCCCCCACACTGTTCCTGAACTACAAGTTCTTTGAGCAATCTGCTGCACTCCGTCCTTACGTGGGCGTGGGTCTGAACTACACCAAGTTCAAGGTCACTTCGACAGCTGCCGGTAACGAGCTGTACAGCGATGGCAAGGTGCGCATCAGCTCCAGCGACTCGTTCGGTCTGGCTTTCCAAGTTGGGGGCACCTATCAAATCGACAAGAACTGGTCTCTGAACGCTGGCTGGACCACGGCCGCTGTGCGTAACGACGTGGTGATCCGCACCGATCACACCGAAGAGCGTCTGTTCTATCGTTTCCACCCCTCCGTGTTCTCTGCCACGGTCGGCTACAGCTTCTGATTTCCCCGCGAAATTACACGCTGCATGACGTGAAAGGGCTGGTGTCTCACCAGCCCTTTTTCTTTGGGCGATCCGGGCACAATGGCACGATGGAATCCTCCGTGATGGCGGCTTTGACCGCGCTGATGCACTGGCTGGCGCTGCCCGAAGTGGGCTTGAGCGCGGTGTTTTCCGTGGCATTTGTGTCGGCCACGTTGCTGCCCCTGGGCTCCGAGCCTGCGGTGTTTGCCTTGGTCAAAGCCCAGCCAGACTTGTTCTGGCCCGCCGTGCTGGTGGCCACGCTGGGTAACACGCTGGGTGGTGCGGTGACGTGGTGGATGGGCCATGCCGCGCGCCAGGCTGCGGTGCGCCTGCACTGGGCCACGGCAGACGAAGACGCGCCCACGACTGTGCCGCCGCCCAACCTGCCTGCCCAGCATGGCAAGGCGGGGGCGCAGGCGATGGCCTGGTTGCACCGGCATGGCGCACCGGCCTGCCTCTTGTCCTGGGTACCCGTGGTCGGGGATCCGTTGTGTGCAGTCGCAGGCTGGTTGCATTTGCCGTTCTGGCCGTGCGTGGCCTACATGGCTGTGGGCAAATTGGCGCGCTACGTCACCATGACGGCCGCGCTGATCTGGGCTTTCTGACGTCTGCGGCAGAAACTTACTTGCGGACCTCAATGGCCGTGACCGTGAACTGACCGTTCACCTTGTCCGCCTGGAAGGTCACCTTGTCGCCCACCTGCAGGGCTTTCAGCCAAGCCGGATTGCTCACGCGGAACGACATCTGCATCGCCGGGATGTCCAGATTCTTGATTTCACCGTGGCGCAAGGTGATCTTGCCCGCATCCGCGTCGATCTTCTTGACTTCCCCGTCGACGGGTTGGGCCCAGGCTGCCCAGCTCACACCAAGGCCCAACAGCAGGGCGCCCAAGGTGCGGGTCTGAGGGTGCTTCATGGCTCAATCCTTTCAGTCGGTGGGGTACAACGGCCCCAGTATGAACTGAAACGCTCGGGATCCGATCAGGGTTGACGGGGAGTGCCTCTGTGGCTTCTAGAATAGGCGCCTTCACTGACCTTTTCTGTACAGCGCGTCTGCCATGCCCAACTCTGCTCACACCGCCGAATCCGTCGCTCACATTGCTCCGCGCGACAAAGCCGAAATCCTGGCGCAGGCGTTGCCCTACATTCGCAAGTTCCATGGCAAGACCATCGTGATCAAGTACGGCGGCAACGCCATGACCGATCCCGCGCTGCAGGCTGACTTTGCAGAAGACGTGGTCCTGCTCAAGCTGGTGGGCATGAATCCCGTGGTGGTGCACGGCGGCGGCCCGCAGATCGATTCTGCGCTGAACAAGATTGGCAAAAAGGGCCAGTTCATCCAGGGCATGCGCGTGACCGACGAAGAAACCATGGAAGTGGTCGAGTGGGTGCTGGCCGGCGAGGTGCAGCAGGACATCGTGGGTCTGATCAATGCGGCGGGCGGCAAGGCCGTGGGTCTGACCGGCCGTGACGGTGGCCTGATCCGCGCACGCAAGCTCAAGCTGCAGGATCTCAAGGACCCCACGATCGAACACGACGTGGGTCAGGTCGGTGAAATCGAATCGATCGATCCGAGCGTCGTGCGTGCCCTGCAAGACGATCAGTTCATCCCCGTGATCAGCCCGATTGGCTTCGGTTCGAAGAACGAGAGCTACAACATCAATGCCGACCTGGTGGCATCCAAGCTGGCGGAAGTCTTGAAGGCCGAGAAGCTTATGCTGCTGACCAACATCAAGGGCGTGCTGAACAAGGATAGCGAGTTGTTGACAGACCTGACGGCCCGCCAGATCGACGAACTGATTGCCGACGGCACCATCAGCGGCGGCATGATTCCCAAGATCGCCGGCGCCCTGGATGCGGCCAAGAGCGGTGTGAACACGGTGCACATCGTGGACGGCCGCGTGCCGCACGCCATGCTGCTGGAAATCCTCAGCGAGGAAGCCTACGGCACCATGATCCGTTCGCATTGATCTTGGCCCCGATCTGGCTGTTCGACCTCGATAACACGCTGCACGACGCCAGTCGTGCCGTGTTCGGGCGGCTCAATGTCTCGATGACCGATTACATCGAGCAGCATCTGGGGGTGCCGCGCGACGAGGCTGATCGCCTGCGCATGCATTACTGGCGCCGCTATGGCGCCACCCTGCTGGGGTTGGAGCGCCACCATGGCATCCGCGCCGCACACTTTCTGGCGCAGACACATGTGCTGCCCGGGCTGGAAGGTCAACTCCACATGCCCAAGGTGGACCGTGTAGCGCTGGCGCGTTTGCCCGGGCGCAAGTTTCTGTTGACCAATGCCCCGGCCGACTATGCCAAGCGTGTGCTGACTGCGCTGGATCTGGTGTCCTGCTTTGAGGGCGTGATCGCCATCGAGGGCATGCGGGTGTTTGGTGACTTGCGTCCCAAGCCGGATGCCCGGATGCTGCGCGTCGTGTTGGCGCGTCACCGCTTGCCTGCCAGCCGGTGTGTGCTGGTGGAAGACACCGTCGCCAATCTGAAAAGTGCACGGCGCCTGGGGCTGCGAACGGTCTGGATGCAGCACTATCTGCAGGGCAATCCGCATGGGCCCGAAGCCGGGGTGTCGCTGCATGGTCGCCCCCCATGGGTCTGTGCCAGAATCAAAAAACTGCGTGCGCTTCATGCATGGCACGCTGGCAGGGCGTGAAGCCGGGCCGGTCCAACAACAGGGGGCAATGGGGTGCGTGACGACGAGGCTGTAGAGACGATGACGTCATCGAGCGAACCATCCGCTTCCCCTGCGGCGCGCAAACGCCCCAAGCCGGGGGAGCGACGGCTGCAGATCCTGCAAGCACTGGCCACCATGCTGGAGCAACCCGATGCCGATCGCATCACGACCTCGGCTTTGGCGGCGCAACTCCAGGTCAGCGAGGCGGCGTTGTACCGCCATTTCGCCAGCAAGGCCCAGATGTTTGAGGGGCTGATTGCCTTCATCGAAGACAGCCTGTTCACCCTGGGCAACCAGATTCTGGAGCGGGAGCAAGATGCTGCACACCAGATTGCGCGACTGATGACGCTGGTGCTGCAGTTTGCCGAGAAGAACCCCGGAATGAGCCGTGTGCTGGTGGGGGATGCCTTGGCGCTGGAGCATGCGCGACTGTCGGTGCGCATCAGCCAGTGCTGGGATCGGATCGAGTCGCTGCTCAAGCAGGCGTACAAGGGGCTGGCTGATGTCCGCCAGTCCGCCACGCCCACGGTGGACGCCCAGGTGGGAGCATCCTTGGCCGTGAGCGTGCTGCAAGGACGCCTGCACCGGTTTGTGCGCAGCGGCTTCAAGCGCCTGCCGACCGAGCATCTCGATGCGATCCTGATGCAACTGCTGCGTTGAGCACCGGGCCGGCATCGCTACACTGGGCGCATGTCGACGCTTGATCCCCACCTGATTCAACTGGTGCAGAAGGCCGAGTCGCTGGTTTCGCGACTGGACGCGCTGCTGCCGTCTCCCCACCATGTGGTTGCCGCCCCCGACTGGTCGGCGTCTGTGGCCTTTCGCTACCGAAAGCGCGCCTCTGCTGCCTGGGCTTCGGGCTGGCTGGAGCCAGTTCGGCATGTGGCTCATATTGCCTATGAGGACCTGCAAGAGGTCGATACGCAGAAGTCTCGCTTTGCGCGCAACCTGGCCCAATTCGTGGCCGGTAAGACGGCCAACAATGTCTTGTTGTCGGGCGCGCGTGGGACGGGCAAATCGTCACTGGTCAAAGCGGGCTTGCAGGCGCACGCTGCGGCAGGGCTGCGATTGATCGAGGTGGACAAGGCCGACATGATTGACCTGCCTGACCTGATCGAACTGGTCAGCGAGCGGCCCGAGCGCTTCATCATCTTTTGCGACGACCTGAGTTTTGATGAGGGCGAGCCTGGCTACAAGGCCTTGAAGTCCATTCTGGACGGCACCGTGTCTGCCAGTGGTGACAACGTGATGATCATTGCCACGTCCAACCGGCGTCACTTGCTGCCTGAATACCACTCGGACAATAAAACCTACACACACACGGCTGATGGTGAGTTGCACCCGGGCGAGGCGGTGGAAGAAAAGATTTCGCTGTCAGAGCGTTTTGGCTTGTGGATCAGCTTCTATCCTTTCAGTCAGGATGAGTACCTGGCCATCGTGGCTCAATGGTTGAGCCATTTTGGCCTGTCCAGTGAAGCGATTGAGCATGCACGCCCAGAGGCCCTGGTCTGGGCGCTGGAGCGCGGGTCACGTTCGGGTCGTGTGGCGTATCAATTTGCCCGAGACCATGCAGGTCGTCTGGGTTCAGGAGAAGGCGCATGAGCGAGCGCAAGTCGTACCACGTGATGGAGCCCACCGATCGCCCTTTGGTGGAAGTGGCCGTGGGAGTATTGATCGAGCGTGACGCGCAAGGGCAGGAGTCGCGGTTTTTGGTGACGTCACGCCCCGAAGGCAAGGTCTACGCCGGTTATTGGGAGTTTCCGGGGGGCAAGCTGGAGTCCGGTGAAACGGTGGAGCAGGCCTTACGCCGTGAATTGCACGAAGAAATTGGCGTGACCATTGGCGAGGCCTACCCCTGGCAGGTCGAGATCATGGACTACCCCCATGCTCGGGTGCGCCTGCATTTCTGCAAGGTGTATGACTGGGCGGGTGAGTTCGAGATGAAAGAGGGTCAGCACATGGCGTGGCAAACACTGCCTGTGGAGGTGATGCCTGTCTTGCCCGGGACCATCCCAGTGCTTCAGTGGCTGGCGGCCGAGCGTGGACACACGGGGCTGACGCACCACGAGCAGACGTAAAAAAACCCGGCATCGCCGGGTTTTTCTTTGTCTGATGACCAGATCAGCTCAGTTGTTGGCTGATCAGCTTGGTCAGTTCAAACATGGTGACTTGATCCTTGCCGAAGATGGGCTTCAGCTTGGCGTCAGCGTTGATGTTGCGCTTGTTGGCAGCGTCTTGCAGGTTGTGCTGCTTGATGTAGTCCCAAACCTTCTTGGTCACTTCGGTGCGGGGCAGGGCACCGGCACCGATCACAGCGGCCAGAGCGGGGCTAGGGGTCAGGGGCTTCAGGAAAGCCGCATTGGGTGCACGCTTGGCGGGGGCGGCGGTCTTGGCCGGGGCCTTCTTTGCAGTTGCCATGTCAAATCACTCCGTTAGGTGTCAGCTTGGTGTCTCGTATCGTGCTCGGGGGTCTGAGGCAAGTCAGACGGCCCATCTTCGAGCTTATCCAGTGATGGTACTGCTTTTCATGGGCAAAACCAGGCTCCCTCAGGGTTTGCGAGGCGATGTGGCCCATGCACATCAATATTTGATCACTTTGGTGTTCAATTCAGGTCGTGCTCTGTTGATTGATTTGCGTTCGGGAGTGAAAACATGAGTCCTCAAGCCGTGCTGGCGCAGTCCTTTACCTTGCCCAATGGGGCCACGGTGAAAAACCGCTTCTTCAAGTCCGCCATGAGCGAGGCCTTGGCCACCCGTGAGGGCAAGGCCACGCCTGAGCTGGCGACCTTGTATGGCGCCTGGGCCGATGGCGGCGTGGGCTTGTGCGTCACCGGCAACGTGATGATCGACCGTCGGGCCTTGGGTGAGCCGGGCAATGTGGTGATCGAAGACGATCGTGCGTTGCCCGAGTTGCGCGCGTGGGCACAATCGGCGACCCGCAACGGCGCCCATTGCTGGGTCCAGCTGAACCACCCTGGCAAGCAAGCGCCCAAAGGCTTGAACAAAGAGAATGTGGCGCCATCGGCCGTGCCGTTTCGTCAGGAAATGCAGGCCTTCTTCCCCACGCCGCGTGAACTCACAGATGCTGAAGTGCGTGAGCTGGTAGCGCGTTTTGGTCGTGCGGCAGGCATCGTCAAGCAGGCCGGATTCACTGGGGTGCAGATCCATGGCGCGCACGGTTATCTGGTCAGCCAGTTCCTGTCGCCACATCACAACCGCAGAATGGACGAATGGGGTGGCACGCCGGAAAAGCGGCGCCACTTTGTTTTGGCGGTGCTGAAAGCCATGCGCGAGAACGTGGGCCCTGGTTTCCCGATTGGCATCAAGCTCAATTCGGCCGACTTTCAGCGAGGTGGCTTCACCGAAGAGGAGTCGCTGGACACCATCCGAGCCTTGGCAGAGGCCGGCATTGATCTGATCGAGATTTCGGGCGGCACGTACGAGGCGCCGGCCATGACCGGGGTGAAGGCCGAGCAGGCTCCGCTCAAGGACAGCACACGTCAGCGGGAGGCCTATTTCCTGGCCTTTGCCGAGAAGGCCCGGCAAGCCGTGAAGACGCCGCTGGTGGTGACGGGGGGCTTTCGTAGCCTGCAGGGCATGGCTGCCGCGATCGAGTCGGGGGCGGTGGACATGGTGGGCCTGGCGCGTGCGCTGGCGATCGAACCCGATGTGTGCCATCGCTTGTTGGCGGGGCAACAACCGCGGCAGCAGGTGAAGCCGCAGAAGACCGGCATCCCCCTGATCGATCGCATGGGGCTGATGGAGGTGACCTGGTACACCGGGCAACTCAAGCGCATTGGCCGAGGTGAGGCCCCGAAGCCGACAGAGAGTGCCTTGTGGGTCTTCATCAAGACCATGGCCAAGCAGATGGGCCTGGGGCGCAAGCGCAGTCCGAAGCGGCTACGTGCCAATGGCGCCTGATCCATGCTGAATCAGCAAGCCCGGGTGGATGTCGGCCAGTGTTTTGCAGCCAGTGAGCGCCATGGCAATGGCCAGCTCGTCTCGCAGCAAGCGCAGTACATGGGCCACGCCAAGTGCGCCGCTGGTGGCCAGCGCGTACACGTACGGGCGCCCGATCAACACGGCCCGCGCCCCCAAGGCCAAGGCCTTTAGCACATCGGTGCCCCGGCGAATGCCGCCGTCCACGATCAGTTCAAGGTCCTGGCCGACGGCATCGGCGATGCGGGGCAGCGCCCAGGCGGTGCTCACGGCGGTGTCCAGCGTGCGCCCGCCGTGGTTTGACACGATCAGGCCCTGGATGCCGAGTTGCTGTGCCTGGCGTGCATCGTCGGCATGCAAAACGCCTTTGAGCACCATGGGCAACTGCGTGTTGACGCGCAACCAGGCGATGTCGTCCCACGTGGTGGCGTGAGCCATTAAGCCCTCAAACAGTGGATCACCGCCTTGGGTTTGGGACGGGCGTGTGGCCATGCCTTGCAGATTCACCTGCGCCAGTTCTGCCGGGAGATGAAAGTGCGCCCGGCGTTCACGATCTCGGGCGCCGCTGGTGGGCGCATCGACCGTGATCACCAGCGCCTGGTAGCCGGCCGCTTCGGCGCGCCGCACCAGTTCCAGCGTGAACGCACGGTCGTGCTGTACATACAGCTGCATCCATAGGGGGCCGTGGCCGGGTTCATGCAGGAAGGCGTGCCCCACCTCTTCCAGTCGTGTGCTGGCCTGTGTGCTCAGAATCATGCCGGCTTCTTGCGCTGCGGCGGCATAGGCCACGCCGAGTTCCCCATCCGGGTGTGCCAGGCGATGGCTGGCCACAGGCGCCAGCATGATGGGGTGGCTCAATTCTTGACCCAGCAGTGTCGTATGCGTGTGGCCACCATGCAGGGCTCGCAGCACGCGCGGCAACAACTTGATCGACTGCCACGCCTGCTGGTTGGCGGTCAACGTCAGTTCGTCACCCGCTCCGCCACTCAGGTAGGCCCAGACAGCCGGATGCAGGCGTGCCTGGGCGTGGCGCGCATAGTCTGCAAGATTGACTACATCGGTCGGGATTTCGTGGGGGGCAGGCGGTGCGGACATGACGGCAACGTTCAGTGGATGTCCAATTCGGATCGAACGGGTTTACGCCCGGTGATCATGGCCCGAACCAGGGACTCTCGGTGGCGTATGCTGGTGAACACAACGCCGCTGACATGCAGCGTCACCAGGCCCAACAAACCCCAGGCCAGTGAGCGATGCACGATCTCCAGGGGCTCGGATCCCCAATAGCGATCGGTGGTTTGCAGCCACCCCGTGCAGGCGATGCCCGCCACACAAGCGAGCAGAGCGATCACCATCCAGCCACCGAGCGGATTGTGGCCGATGTAGCGCGGTTCGGCATGCCTCAGCACTTGTTGACCGTAGGTGAGCACGGCATGCGGTGCGCGCACGAACGATGTGAATCGGGCATGCCCACGGGCGATCAGTCCCCACACCGTGCGGGTGAGCACGACCGCTGCGGCCACATAGCCGGCCGGTTCGTGCCAGGTGTGCGGCAGGCCGATGTCTTCCATCGACAACCAGGCGACGCACACGGCCGACACCAAGGTCCAGTGTGCCAGCCGAACCAGTGGATCCCAGACGTACATCACTGCTGAACGTCGCCCACGAGTTCAAAGGTCTTGGGATTGAAGTAGGCCTCACGCTTGCGACCCTTCTTGTCAAAGCCGTAGACCTCGTAGCAACCGTTGTCGATCTTGATCTTGCGAACGTCCCAGCCTTCTTCCTTCAGCTTGTCTTCGAGGTCTTCACGCAATTTCCACTCCTTGCTGGGCACGTCGCACTTGAATGCGCCGTGCGCAAAGGCGGTGCTGGCCAGGGTGCTCGATGCCACGAGGGTGACGCTGAACAGGGTGCGGGTCAACAGAGTCATGGTGTTCTGATTTCAAGAGGGGAGGGGGAGAGGGAGAGGGTCAGACTTCAGCCCACATGCGAAGTAGGTTGTGATACGTTCCGGTCAGGCCAATGATGGCATCGTCGTGATCGTGCTGTTCACGCAAACGCATGAGGTTCATGTCCATTTCGTACAGAAGGCGACGTTGCTCGTCGCTGCGGACCATGCTTTCGATCCAGAAGAAGCTGGCTAGACGATGGCCGCGGGTCACAGGCTCCACGCGATGCACGCTGGTGCCAGGGTAGATGACCATGTCACCCGCAGGCAGCTTGACGCCTTTTTTCCCAAAGGTATCTTCGATGACCAGTTCGCCGCCGTCGTACTCATCGGGGTCCGCGAAAAAGAGCGTGGCCGAGACGTCGGTGCGCACGCGTTGGCCCAGATCGTTGTTCACGCGGATGGCATTGTCCACGTGGTTGCCATAGCGAGGGTGATCCACGCCGTAGCGGTTGAACAGCGGGGGCACGATGCGGCGTGGCAGCGCGGCCGAGAAAAACAAGTTGTGCCGGTCCAGCGCAGGCACGATGATTTGACGCAATGCTTTGGCATGCTCGCCTTGTTGGGCCAGTTGCTCGTTGTCTTTGACCAAGGCGGCTTGGCGGCCTGCCGTCACTTGGCCTGGAATCCACGGTGCATCGGCCAGGATGGCGCGACACTGACGCAACTCATCGGCGGTCAGGACATGGGGGATGTGGAGCAGCATGACAAAGCACTTCTGAATGGACGAGCAGGTGGCGTCCCATGGGACACGCCACCTGAAGAATGCGCCGTTAGAACTTGGCGTTGAGGGTCACTTGCACCAGACGGCCTGTGCCCGGCACATAGTGGCCGCGGTAGACCTGATCACCGTACAGCTTGTTGCCGACGTTGGTGATGTTGGCCTTCACCGTGTAGGTCGGGCTGAAAGTGTATTCGCCCATCAGGTCCACGGTGGCATAGCCTGGCGCGTAGTAGAAGCCGTTGGCAGGGTTCGGGATGTCTGCCGGGGCAATCTTGCTGCGGAAGTTCAGGCCCATGCCTGCGCGCAACTTCGGCAGGATGCGGTAGGTGTTCCACACGGTGCCACTGTGACGCGGCGTCAAGCCAGGGCGGTCACCGGCACGGTTGCCGCCGGTCAGGCCGGGCACCGCACGGTCCACACGAGCTTCTGGAATCCAGGTGTACGAGGCGTAGATTTCCCACGCATCCGTGATCTGGCCAGTGACGTCCATGTCGATGCCCGCTGCGTGACGCTTGCCGGACAGCAGCAGTTGTGTGGCCGAGCTGTCCGGATCGGTGTTGCGCTCGTTGTTCTTGGTGGCGCGGAACAGTGCAAAGCGCGTGGTCACGCGACCATCTTCCGAGTCCAGCTTGGCACCCAGTTCGATGTTCTCGCTCGATTCAGGCGGCGTGTTGGAGCTCAGTACGCTGTACGAGTAAGTGTCGCCCGAGGTGTTGAACGAGGTGCCATACGAAGCATGGAACGAGTGCAGCGCATTGGGTTGATACAGCACGCCCACACGCTTGCTCCAGGCGTGGATGTTCTGTTTGTAGTTTGCACTCTGAACACCGGTCGCCAGGTTGTAGGTGGTGTAGTCGCCTTCCATGTAGTCGTAGCGCAAGCCACCCAGCACTTTCCAGTGGTCGGCCACTTGCACCAGGTCTTGCAGGTAGGTGCCGGCGCCCGTCGCGGTGAACTCGTTGTTCAGGCCCAGCACGCGTGAGCTTTCATTGACCCATGCGCCATCGTTCGGGGTGCCTGCGGTGGTGGTGGGCTTGGTGATCGTGATGCCGCCTTGGGCTGCATTCTTCGCGGCATAGACCGAGCGACGTTCTCGGGAGAAATCAATCCCGGCGGCGATGTCGTTCTTGATGCCAAAGAACTTGTGCTTGCCGGTGTAGTCGGTTTGTGCCTGCAGCAGTTCCATGTTCTGGATCTTCAGTTGCGATCCTGGGCGAGTGAAGACCGTGGCGTCGCTGAAATTGTCGAGCGCTGACCCGGAGGTCAAACGGATGGTGCTGGCATGCAAATCGCGCTTGTATTCACCACGACGAACCGCCGTCTTCAACTCCGATCCGCCGCCCAGCTTGACCTGATTGGTGTAGGTCAGCGTGTCGCCTTGACTGGAGTTGTAGTCGCTGCGCATGCCGTAGTAGTTCGCCGGATCCAGACTCGAGATCACAGTCTGCGTGCCCTGTGTGGCCGACGAGGTGGGCTTCATCCAGGGCAGGCCGTAGTTGATGCCATTGTCGTTGTCGATGTGCTGGTAGCTCAGTTGCTGCTCAACAGCCTTGCCGATGCCCCAGCGGTAGGCCAGGGCCAGGCCTTCTTTGTCAATGCTGGAGCCGGCGCCGTTGTTGTCAGCCTTGGTCTTCATGGCATTGATGCGCAGGGCGGCGTCTTCCCCCGTCTGGATGTTGAAGTCACCCGTGGCACGGAGGTAAGCGTGGTTGCCTGCGGTGACGTTGACCTCGTTGGCATTTTGCAGATACGGGGCCTTGGTGACCTGGTTGACGGCGCCGCCTGTGGAGCCACGACCGAACAGCATGGAGGCCGAACCGCGCAGCAGCTCCAGTCGGTCCAGATTGAAGGTGTCGCGGTCGTAGATGGCTGGATCGCGCACGCCGTCCAGGAAGATGTCGCCCGTGGTTTGCAGAGAGAAACCGCGCAGGCGGATGTCTTCTTCGCCACCTTCTGCGGCCTGGAAGCTGATGCCGGACGTGTTGTGCAGCACTTCCTTGACGGTGTCGAGATGGCGGTCGCTGATCAGCTTTTCGGTGACCACGGTCACCGACTGGGGAATGTCGCGCAAAGCCTGTTTGCCCTTGCCGATGGTGGTGGTCACGGCTTGGTAAGTCGATTTGGCCTCGGGCTTGCGGTCGGCTTGAGCCTTGACGGAAATGGTGGGCAGCGTCTGGGCTTCACCATTGCCGGCGTCGGCGGCAGTTTGGGCCAGAACGGCACCGCTCAGCAAGCTCAGGCCCACGCCCGCAGCGAGGGCACCCAGCGGCAAGGGGGTGGAACGGACGGTGTCAGTCGCGGTGCGACCCGGCACGGCAGAAATGGTCATGGGTTCGATCCAGGTAATGTGGTGAATGCGGTTGTTGATGCAAATGATAGCGATTCTCAACAACATTGCCAAGTCACCCTGCCGCCATGAGGCACATCCGCCACGTTGTGGCGGATGTGAAGGGCAGATCAACCCAGGCGCGCTTCAGCGCTCGACCGTCTTGCTGCCCCCAATGGCTGGCGCGGTTTTGACGCTCCATACCATCGTGACGGCCAGGATGCCGATCACCACCCCGAGCGACACCAGGACAGGGATCTTGTAGAGGTCGATCAGCATCATCTTGGCGCCAATGAAGACCAGGATCACCGCAAGTCCATAACTCAGCAGGTGGAATTTCGCGGCCATGGCGGCCAACATGAAGTACATGGCGCGCAAGCCCAGGATGGCAAAAATATTGGACGTCAGCACGATGAAGGGATCGGCGGTGATCGCGTAAATGGCCGGGATCGAGTCCACGGCAAAGATCACGTCGGTGAAGCCCACCAGGGCCACCACCAGCAGCAGGGGTGTGGCGATGCGCACCCCCTTGTGCTGGGTCCAGAAGTGTTCGCCATCAAAGTGAGGGCTCACGGGCATCAGCTTGCGCAGGAGTTTCAGGGCGGGGTTGCTTTCCAGATCGGGTTCCTGATCGGCGGCCCACCACATCTTGATGCCCGTCAGGGCCAGGAAGGCACCGAACACATACAGGATCCAGTGGAACTGGCTGATGAGCCATCCACCCACCAGAATCATCACGGTGCGCAACACGATGGCGCCAATGATGCCGATCATCAGCACGCGCTTCTGGTAGGCCGCAGGCACCGAGAAGTAGGTGAAGATCATCAGGAAGACAAAAATGTTGTCCACCGCCAGTGACTTCTCGATGAGGTAGCCTGTCAGGAATTCCAGCGCTTTGGTCTGCCCGACCTCAGGGCCGTGGGCCTCGGAAAAGCCCCACCACAGCAAGCCGTTGTAGGCCAGACTCAGTGCCACCCAGATGGCAGACCAGCGGATGGCTTCGGGTACGCTGACCTCGTGGGCGCCTTGTTTTTTGAGGACGACGAAGTCCACCACCAAGGCCAGCACCACGAAGACGACGAAGACCAGCCAGAGCCAGGTTGGGGCTTGAGAGAACATGCGATGCTCCTTTCGGCACGGACATGGGCCGCCCACGCTGGGCAGCGCAACATGCTGCGCCGAAAGGTCTTGCAGACAGGCTGGATCGCCTGCCGTGCACCCCGGATGAGCGACGCTGGACGCGCCCCTCAACGTGCTGACGAGGTGTCACCCGAGCTCATGGCACGGTGCTACTCCCCCTTCGGTTCAAAACATCATAGCCAGATCGGCAAAACCTTGCATTGCCGGGTGCCCTGAACCGAAAAGCAATCGCGAAAAAAAACCGCCGAGGGTCTGATCCCTCGGCGGCGAACATCAAGATGGAGCCCCACACCCCATCTACACCATGGCTCTGGTGTCCCCTGTCAGCGCGTTGCGCCGAGCCATGGAAAGCATCATATTGCGAATGATTCTTGTTTGCAAATGTCGAGTTGCCACCAGGGTCATTGCGCAGCCTCGTCGCGCATGTCCTCGCGTTGCTGGCGCTGCCAGGCCTTGAGTCGCGCATCCATCACGCTCAACTCGATCACATCGGTCGCATCGGGCTGTCGGAAGCGACGCACGGCTCCTTGAATGCGGTCAATGGCGCCCGGCAGGTCGCCCAGAGCTGCCACGGCTTCGGCTTCCGCTCGGATGGCCCGGAGGGGTTGATTCAGGTGTTGCCAGAGTTCTGACAAGAGCGCCCATGCACTGGCGTCGCCAGGGTGATCGCTCACGTGGGTCTGAAGACGGTAGGCCGCGTCCTGCCACATGTCGGGTGCGGCATGCTGCGCCAGAGCCACGCGCGCGCGCAGCAGCAAATCCGGTCGAGGAGACAAAGGCTCACTGATGCGAGGGGCTTCAGACAGTTTGGACAGTGTCCTGGCAGCTTCGGTCGCTTGGCCTGCGTCCAGAAGCATGTCGACTTGGCTGTAGGCCACCACACGCTCGACGACCCCTTGTTGTGCTGGCGGAAGCAGTTTGGCGCTGAGGCGTGCTTGATTCAGCGTTTGCTGCGCCCGCACGAGATCACGGGTTCGCTGCTGCGCAACGGCAGCGGTGTACAAGGTACTGACCGCTTGCAGGCTGGATGCATGCTTGGCCGGAACGGCTGTGGCCTGTGTGTGCAGCGCGTCGCTGCGGGTGTCGGTCAAAACCCGTGCACGCGCGGCCATCAAGGCATGCCATGCTGCAAGCGATGAGTCGGATGCTGGCCCATTGCTCAGGGCCTGATGCCAGCCTTGGATGCCCAGGCGTGCCTGGGCCTCGCCGATGCGCTCGGTGGTCAAAGGGTGCGTGCGCAGGTACGGGAAGCTGCCATCGTCGTTCAGGCGAGAGGCTTGTTCCAGGTGGCTGAACATGAGCGCCATGCCGGCAGGCTCAAATCCCGCATCGGACAGCACCCCAAAACCGACGCGGTCGGCCTCGCGCTCCATGTCTCTTGAAAAATTGAGCTGGCCTTGAATGGCCACGGCTTGCCCGCCGTAGATCATGGCTTGTGCCGCAGCCGGGTTGCGGCTGGCGGCCAGGATGCCCAAAACCATCGAAGCCAAGCTCACCCAGGACTGGCGAGCCTGCTGCCCCATCATGCGCGCAATGTGGCGTTGGGTCACGTGCGACAACTCGTGAGCCAGCACCGATGCCAGTTCATCCTGACTGGTGGTCATGGCCAGCAAGCCCAGATGCACACCGATGTAGCCGCCAGGCAAGGCAAAGGCGTTGACGGTCTTGTCGCGCACCAGAAACGGCTCCCAGGCATGGCTGGCATCCAGGTCGGCGCCGATCTCGCCACGCTGTCGGGCCGCCTTGAGCAAGTGCTCCCAGATCTCTTCGACGTAGCTCAGGATCAGCGGATCATCGATCACGTCCGGATCTCGCCGGATGCTGCGCATGATGCGGTCCCCCAGTCGACGCTCGGCCATGGGCGAGAGGTCTTGTCCCACCGAATCTCCCAGCGCGGGCAAGGCGACTGCGTTGGAGGCGCCGGAAGCGCGAGCGTCTTGGGCCTGCGCAGGCACCCCGCAGGCCAGCGGCCAGCACGCGACGGCCAAGGTCAGCGCGAGGGAGCGTGGCACCCGGGCTGGGCGCAGGCGGGGCCAAAAGGCCATGCTTCGAAAGGACGATGCCATGTATGCCATCAGGATGATCAGACTGCGCAGTATGCTGCGAAGCCAGAATGCTCGGATCGCAGTGCTTGCCCCGAGTTCTTGTTTTCGCGTTTCTTTACATCTTCAGCCATGAGCGAACTCACCCATTTTGACCAGCAGGGCCACGCCCACATGGTTGATGTTTCCAGCAAGCAAGCGACTGTGCGTGTGGCGGTGGCGCAGGGGCGCATCGTCATGCAGCCCGCCACATTCGCCTTGGTGAAAGAGGGCAAGGCGGGCAAGGGAGATGTGCTGGGCGTGGCGCGCATTGCGGCCATCCAGGGCGCCAAGCGCACCGCGGATCTGATTCCGCTGTGTCATCCGTTGGCGCTGTCACGCGTGGCCGTCGAGTTCGAGTTGGACGAGCCTGGGTGTGCGGTGGTGTGCCGTGTCACGGTGCAGACCGTGGGGGTGACCGGTGTGGAAATGGAGGCCCTGACGGCCGTGCAGGTCGGGCTGCTGACCATTTACGACATGTGCAAGGCGGCCGACAAGGGCATGGTCATCACCGACGTCGCCCTGCTGGAAAAACAGGGTGGCAAGTCGGGGCACTGGGTGCGCAGTGCCTGAGGGCGGAAGACGGGGCTCGCAGCCCCTTGGCTCACTGGGGCAACAGTTCGCGCCAGGTGTAGGCCTTCTCCGGGGGCGCGCATTGGAAGGGCTGCGCCTCATCCCCGTCTTCTTGGGGGGCTTTGCACTCATCCAGGAAACGGGTGCCCAGCGAGTTCTTGAACTCTTTCATGCGGGCCACCACAAAGCGCGCCTTGTCCACTTCGCCGCTTTCGGCCAATGAGCGTGCATACGCGATCATGAGGCGTACATCCAGCAGGTTGTGCAGCGTGCGTCGGAAATCCTGTGGGGGTTTGGCGGGCTCGTCATCATCACCGATGGTGACGTCAGCGTAGTCCGCTTGATAGCCCCACCACGGCATGCCTTGGCCGAAGGCAATGCGCTTGTCCAGCGCGCCAGCGCCAGGGCGTGGGGCATAGATGTTGGCCGCTGCTTGGTAGTCCGCAGCGCACCAGACGGCGGCGGTGGCCATGATGATGCCGCACGCCAACAGCGGGCTGGGCGAGTTACCTTGCGAGGGGGGGGGCGGTTCGGCCGGGACGCTTGCACCTGCAGCCGCCTGAACCGACAGACCCAACCCCCACGCAAAAGCCGTCGGCAGCAAGAAGTAGCTGTACCAAAGGGGGTACTCCAGCAGGCTGTGCAAGCCGGCCATGGCGACCATCGAGCAGGCCGCGCCAATGGTGGAGCGATGCTCGGACGGTTGGCCTTCGGCATCGTTCTGCAGCAGGCCACGCGCCAGGGCCACAAAGCCCCAGCCACACAGCAAGCACAGCAGCAAGGCCGCAGGCAAGCCCAGTTCGACGGCCCATTGAAGCACCACGTTATGGGTGTGGTCAAAGAAGGCCACCGGGCGTGTCGGGAAGGGGGTCAGGGTCCAGGCAACATTGAATTCGCCGTAGCCGACGCCTGTCCAGGGCTGCTGTCGAATCATGTCTAGCACGTTGGCCCAGATCGCGAAGCGGGACGACGAAATATCGCTGCCGTCATGCAGGCGGGCTTCAGCGGCAAAGGCCACCGACTTGTCTGAGTGGGCCCAGAGCCACATGCCGCCCCAGAACAGGCCATAAATCACCGGGGCACCAATGAGCGTCCAGCGAACGAGGCGTGGCATGCGCTTGTCAAACAGGCCCCACAAGGTCAGGAACACCATGCCGACCATGCCGGTGCGTGACGCAGTCAGCACCACAACGCCAATGAAGGCGGCGATCAAGGCGGCAGACAGCCAGCCGTCCAGCCGCCTGCGAGCCCCCAGCCAGCCCGCACCGCAGGCGGCAAACACCATCATGGTGCTGAAGTGATTGGGCTGCCGCAGGTTGCCGACCGCCCGGCCGACCATGGTGGGCGCGGCCACCAGGATGCCATCGGCCCAGCCAGGGTGAAACACCTGGATCATGGCCAGCACCATGCCAATGGCGCCGGCGGTTGCCAGCGCGCCGAAAAACACCTCGGCCACGGTCTCGGCGTTGGCGTGCTGGCCATGCCGCCAGCCCGCTTCCAGCGCCACGATGCCGGCCAGACTCATGCCGCATCCCATCATGCCCAGTCCGCCGGGCAAATGCCCCATGGTGCTGGACCACGCTGCGGCGGCACCGATGATGCCCAGCGCGGCCTGCAAGGCTCGCAGCGGTCGTGCGGCAGACACCCACCGGGCCGGGTTGGCCAGGCGTGATGCATAAGCAATGAACACCCCCCAGCCCAGCACCGCCAGCGCCTGGTTGTAGAAGGTCACAGACGGTGGGTCATGGGGTGCGATCAGGGAGGGGGCCGTGACCGCCAACAGGGCCATGGCCCACAGTTCGGGAGACGGAATGGCCGCCGGGGCCGCGGGACGCAGGTTACTCATGACCGCTATTGTCATCTGGCTTTGTCGGGAGCCGGCCTGCCTGCCACAGCTTTGGTGGGGTCAGTCTCTGCTGAAAACGTTTGTTTGACCTGACACAACGGTTGAGGCGATGTCGGCGCAACTGGTTTCTAAATCCAGACAAACACCAATGTCACGCCCTTGTCATCCGATGCGGACAGGGGCACACTGAATTCCCCGAGTCGCAAATTTGGGTGCTGTCAAAAAGCAGTTCCAAGTCAGGTTCGGGGTGTTTGCAACGTTTCTGCTCTCGAAAGGAGGCAGTATGAATTTGACGATCAGTGGCCACCATCTCGAAGTTACCCCTGCTCTGCGTGAGTACGTGCTGACGAAGCTCGATCGGGTAACCCGCCATTTCGATCAGGTTGTGGATGTCAACGTCATCCTGTCCGTTGAAAAGCAAAAGGAAAAGGACCGCCGCCAGAAGGCTGAAGTCACTCTGCACGTCAAGGGTAAGGACATCTTTGTCGAGACCTCGCACGAAGACCTTTACGCCGCCATTGATCAACTGATGGACAAGCTGGATCGCCAGGTTGTCAAGCACAAGGATCGCGTTCAGGAGCACCATCACGAATCGCTGAAGCGTCACGACTCAGGTTGGGACGCAGTTCAATAAGCACGCGCTGTTGCTTCAAGCTTCGCTCAGCGTGCTTGGTGAAAGCCTGATTGCGGGACGCCAGCGCAGGTCTACGCCAAGTTAACGGCCCTTCGGGGCCGTTTTTCATGCTTGAATCAGACTGGCTTGCTGCGGTGCAGCAGGCAGTGCAAAATCACCGAAATCAGGTGACAAGACATGTGCCGCATCGACTCAGCTTGTCACTATAATCCGCCCTTCATCCGTCCCGGGAAGCATGGGTCAAGGCTTCCGCCGTCGCCTCTGCTTGTAACAAGATGAATCGACTTTCAGCCATTCTTCCCGCCAGCCAGGTTCTGGTGGATGTGGACGCCACCAGCAAGAAGCGCGTCTTCGAAGCCGCTGGGTTGCTCTTCGAAAATCAACACGCCATCGCGCGCGCCACCGTGACGGACAACCTGTTCGCTCGCGAGCGTCTCGGCTCGACCGGCCTAGGGCATGGTGTGGCCATTCCGCACGGGCGCATCAAGGGTTTGAAAAATCCTTTGGCGGCCGTGATTCGCCTGAGTCAGTCCATCCCGTTTGATGCGCCGGACGATGAGCCTGTCAACTTGCTGATCTTCTTGTTGGTGCCTGAAGCGGCCACCCAGCGTCACTTGGAGATTCTGTCCGAGATCGCCGAACTGCTGTCCGACCGTGAGTTGCGCGAAAAGCTTCGTACAGAAGGTGACGCAGCACACGTTCATGGCTTGATTGAGCGCTGGCAGCCGCTGAAATCGGTGGCCTGATTCCCCGGCGTCCGAGGTTTGCGGCATCATGGTCGTCTGAGTTTTTTGCACCAGCATGCCCAGCCTCAAAGACCTAGCCATCATCAGCGCCGAGGCGCTCTTCGAAGCCAACCGCTCAGCCCTGCGCTGGGAGTGGATCGCCGGTCACGCGCATCCCGAGCGTCGCTTTGACGAAGAGGCGGTGCAGACCGCCCAGTCCGCAGCCGACCTGGTGGGGTATCTCAACTACATCCATCCCTATCGCGTTCAGATCGTGGGGCGGCGTGAGACGGCTTACTTTGCCAACTCGTCGCCTGAAGACCAAGAACGCCGCATTCAGCGCATCGTGACACTGGAGCCTCCGGTGGTCGTGGTGGCCGATGCACAGGCGCCCTCCGACAAGCTGATTGCCATGTGCGGGCGAGCCGGCATCCCCCTGTTCGTGACGCAGGAATCGGCCGGCCACGTGATCGACGTGCTGCGGGGCTACCTGACGCAGCATTTCGCCGAGCGCATGACGCGGCATGGCGTGTTCATGGACATCCTGGGTTTGGGCGTGTTGCTGACCGGTGAGTCGGGCTTGGGCAAGAGCGAACTCGGCCTGGAATTGATTTCACGCGGGCATGGCTTGGTAGCCGACGATGCGGTGGATCTGTATCGGGTGTCTCGCACGGCCATCGAAGGGCGTTGCCCCGAGTTGCTGCGCAACTTGCTGGAAGTGCGCGGCATTGGCCTGTTGGACATCAAGGCCATCTTTGGTGAAACCGCTGTGCGGCGCAAGATGCGCCTCAAGCTGATCGTGCACCTGGTCCGCAAGGAAACCATGGAGCGCGAGTTCGAGCGCCTGCCCTACGAGCCCTTGTACGAAGAAGTGATGGGCGTGCCCATTCGCAAGGCGGTGATCGCCGTGGATGCGGGCCGCAACTTGGCGGTGCTGGTCGAAGCGGCGGTGCGCAACACCGTCTTGCAATTGCGCGGGATCGACACCTATAAAGAGTTCATCGAGCGGCATCAGCGCGCGATGGAGCGGGGCGACCTCGGTTGATCGCCCCGGCGCGATCAGGCGCTGTGCGAGTGGCCGTGACCGTGATGGTGGTGCCCACCCAGGCCGGCCTTGGACTGGCATTCCGGGTTGTTGCAGACCACGTACAGTGACAGGGCGTGGTCCTGCAGGCGGTAGCCGCGCTCTTCAGCGATTTGTTGTTGGCGGCGCTCGATTTCCGGATCGTAGAATTCTTCGACGCGGCCACAACTGACACACACCAGGTGGTCATGGTGCTTGCCTTCATCCAACTCGAACACGGCCTTGCCGGCTTCGAAATGGTTGCGCGACAACAAACCAGCTTGTTCAAACTGCATCAGCACGCGGTAGACCGTCGCCAGGCCAATGTCGGAGCCCTCGTTGAGCAGAACCTTATAGACCTCTTCGGCCGTCATGTGGCGCTGGCTGGCGCGCTGAAAGACTTCCAGGATCTTGATGCGGGGCAGGGTGGCCTTCAGCCCGCTGCTCTTGAGTTCTTCTGCTTGATTCATGGTCTGCTCCGTATGCGGCACAACCTTGATCGGCCCCCGCTAGAATGCCCAATGATATCGATATGCCCGTAACCTGAGAAACTCTCGGGTCATGTCGAGCCTGGTTGCGACGTTTCTCTGACTCAAACGAGCTAATTCATGACGCTGACTTCGATTTGCCGAGCCTTTGCGGTGCTGGTGCCTGCCGTGCTGCTGACAGCCTGTGGCAGTGACTCGGCCTGGCGTAAGCCCGAAACCCTGTTTGGCGCGCTGGAGCCTTATCGCATTGACGTCGTCCAGGGTAACGTGGTGACGCAAGAGGTCATGGCACAGATTCAGCCCGGTCTGGGGCGCATGCAGGTGCGCGAGATCCTGGGGACCCCTCTGCTGATGGATCCCTTTCACGCCGATCGCTGGGACTATGCCTTCACCATTCGTCGTCAAGGCGTGCCGGATCAGAAGCGCCGCGTCACCATCTTCTTCAAAAATGATGTGGTGGATCGCTTCGACACCGAGCCACTTCCCTCCGAGCGCGAGTTTGTGGCGTCGATCGACAAGCCTGTAGAAGGCAAAGAGGCGCCCAAGGACATGACGCCTGAGCAGATTGCGGCCTTGCCACGCCCACCGAAGGTGGATGTGGTGCGCAAAGCGCCTCAAGGTGCCGTGCGCAACTACCCACCGCTGGACAGCGGTTCGCGCTGAAGTTTGACTGGCGCAGTGTCCAGCCCCCTAATTCCTGATTCCTACCGAGTTTCCTCATGAGTTCTTCTGCCAGCACTTCGCACGCCATTGCCATCGTGGGCTCTTCCGGTCGGATGGGCCGCATGCTGATTGAGGCGGTTCAGAATGCCCCAGATGCTCATCTGGCAGGTGCCTTGGACTTGGCAGCCAGTCCAGCTTTGGGCATGGATGCGTCGGCTTTCCTGGGTGTCAACAGTGGTGTGAGCATCACGTCGGATCTGCGCACCGGTTTCAAGGATGCGCAGTACATGATTGACTTCACGCGTCCCGAAGGCACGATGGAACACCTGCGCGTGTGCCGTGAGCTGGGCGTGAAGATGGTGATCGGCACCACCGGTTTCACCGACGAGCAAAAGGCCGAGATCGAAGACGCTGCGCGTGACATCGCCATCGTCATGGCACCCAACATGGCAGTGGGCGTGAATGTGGTCTTCAAGCTGCTGGCGCAGGCCGCCAAGGCTCTGAAGGAAGGCTACGACATCGAGATCATCGAAGCGCACCACCGTCACAAGGTGGATGCCCCCAGCGGCACCGCGCTCAAGATGGGCGAAGTGGTGGCCGAGGCCGTGGGACGCGATCTCAAGGAATGTGCTGTGTATGGCCGCGAAGGCGTAACCGGAGAGCGTGATCCGTCCACCATCGGCTTTGCCACCATCCGTGGCGGCGACGTGGTGGGGGACCACACCGTCCTGTTTGCGGGCATTGGTGAGCGCATCGAGATCACGCACAAATCATCCAGCCGCGCCACCTATGCACAGGGCAGCCTGCGTGCGGTGCGTTTCCTGGCCAACCAGCCGCACGGTCTGTTCGGCATGGACGACGTGCTGGGCCTGAAGTAATCCGATCAAGGCTGAGACACAAGGGAGCACAACACCATGGGTGGTCTGGCGCAGTACTGGGAGCAAGGTGATGCCATTGGGCGCGCGGTGGCAATTTTGCTGCTGCTGATGTCCATCGGGGCGTGGGTGGTGATCTTGTGGAAGGGCTGGATGCTGACACGCGCACGGCGCGATCTGACGCGTGGCGCACAAGCTTTCTGGCGAGCCAATTCCATGGACGCTGCGCAGCAGGCACTGGCTCAGCAAGATCGTGAAGCCGTGCTCCTGCCTTTGGTTGAAGCCGTGACCACGCCGGCCGAGGTCGGTACGCTGGAGGCCGAGGCACAACTGGAGGCGCAACTGACGCGTCGCCTGCGGGACAGCCTGCATGACGTGCTGGCTCGACTGCAGGCGGGGCAGGTGTTGTTGGCGTCTGTGGGCGCTGTGTCTCCTTTCGTGGGGCTGTTTGGCACCGTCTGGGGCATCTATCACGCGATGATGGGCATCAGCACCGAGGCCTCTGTGAGCCTGGACAAGGTGGCCGGCCCGGTGGGTGAGGCCCTGATCATGACGGCGGCGGGTTTGGCGGTCGCCATTCCGGCCGTGCTGGCGTACAACATCTTTGGCAAGATCGTGTCGTCCTGCGAGGCTGACCTGGAAGGCTTTGCGCACGACCTGCGTGAAACCTTGCTGGCGCGTCAGGCGCGCTGACCTTCCTTCAACGGACACAGCATCATGGCATTTGGCCGGCTTGAGCGACCCCAGGGCAGTCAGCCCATGAGCGACATCAACATGACGCCGTTGATCGACGTCATGCTGGTGCTGTTGATCATTTTCATGATCACGGCACCGATGATGACGTCCAAGCTGAAGCTGGATTTGCCCAATGCCGAAACGCCGCCTCCGAGTCAGCCGGTGCCTGTGGTGATGAATGTGGGCTTGAATGCCGACGGCAAACTGTATCTGGACGATGTGATCATCACACAAGAGGCACTGGCCAAGCGCGCGACCGAGCAGGCGCGTGTCAAGCCGGACACCGAGGTGCAACTGCGCGCCGATCAGGCCGTTTCATACGGCCGTGTGGCCGAGTTGATCGGGATTTTGCAAACCGCCGGACTCAACCGGGTGGCGTTCGTGACCGAAGGTGCTGCGGGCGTCAGCGCCGCATCATCTCGCTAACCTGTCGGCTGATTGCGACAGCGCGGGCGCGCATCTGCCGCTCGCGCCGGGATGTCATGCAGTCGCGCGCACAATGGTTCTCATCTTGACTCGTGTTCAGGAGGGAATCATGGCAGTGCCCAAGTTCAGCACTCAGAGGTTTGACAAGGCCGATCAGGCATTGGCTTACGTCATCGAGGTGTATGAAGCCCAGGTGAATTACCTGCGTGATTGCCTCAAGCGATTTGTCGCGGGAGAGAGTTTCCGGCACCCGGTGCGTGGCAAGTACCCCTTCGTTCGCATTCACACCGACACTGTAGCCCGCGCTGATTCCAGGCTGTCGTACGGCTTTGTGGCAGGTCCCGGGACCTATGAGACCACGCTGACGCGCCCAGACCTGTATGCCGACTACTACCGAGAGCAGTTCGAGTTGCTGCTCGAAAACCACGGCGTGTCTCTGGAGGTGGGCTTGGGCACAGCGCCCATCCCCATTCATTTCGCATTGAGCGAGCATCAGCATCTGGAAGGCAGCCTGCCACCCGAGCGCCGCGTGTTGCTGAGTGACTTGTTCGACCTGCCTGACCTGGGGGCCATGGACGATGGCATTGCCAACGGTACCTACGAGAGCCGAGGTGGGGCGCGACCATTGGCCTTGTTCACAGCGCCGCGCGTGGACTACTCCTTGCACCGGCTGAAGCACTACACCGGGACCTCTCCTGCACATTTCCAGAACTTCGTTCTGTTCACGAACTATCAGTTTTACATCGACGAGTTTGTGCGCATGGGGCATGAGTTGATGCGGCGCGCGCCGGATCCTGCACACCCGCGCGATGACGATGATTGCATCGCTTTTGTCGAACCGGGCAATGTTGTCACCCGGCGTGTCGGGCAGTCGGTTGAAGCCGAGGATGCCTTGGGTGCGGTGCCGCCGCGTCTGCCTCAAATGCCGGCTTATCACCTGATTCGCAGGGACCGCAGCGGCATCACCATGGTCAACATCGGGGTGGGGCCGGCCAATGCCAAGACCATCACCGACCACATTGCCGTGCTGCGGCCGCATGCGTGGATCATGTTGGGCCACTGTGCAGGGCTGCGCAACTCACAGCAACTGGGTGACTACGTGCTGGCGCATGGCTATGTGCGTGAGGACCATGTGCTGGACGAGGATCTGCCGCTGTGGGTGCCGATTCCGGCCTTGGCCGAAATTCAGCTGGCGCTGGAGGGGGCTGTGGCCGACGTGACCCAACTGCACGGCTACGAGCTCAAGCGCATCATGCGCACGGGGACGGTGGCCTCGACCGACAACCGCAACTGGGAGTTGTTGCCGCAGCGCGAGCCCGAGCGGCGCTTCAGTCAGAGCCGAGCCGTGGCGCTGGACATGGAAAGCGCGACCATCGCAGCCAATGGCTTCCGCTTTCGCGTGCCCTATGGCACCTTGCTGTGTGTGAGCGACAAGCCGCTGCATGGTGAGTTGAAGCTGCCCGGCATGGCCAACCAGTTTTACCGAGAGCGGGTGGACCAGCATCTGCGCATTGGGCTGCGGGCCATTGAGCGCTTGCGCGCCGACATGTCGGGGCAGTTGCACAGCCGCAAGTTGCGTAGCTTTGCGGAAGTCGCGTTCCAGTAGCAGCGAGAGGGCCGCCCCGAGCAGGCAAAAAAAACCCGATGCAGGGCATCGGGTTAATCCTTCGTTGCCAGCAAGTTGATCAGGCTTGCCAAGCGGTGGGCTCTGAGGCCCGAAAATCAGGCCGCAGCGCGGTTGTCGCTGAAGGTCTGAATGGGGTTCACTTCGCGGCAGATCTGCTCGCCAGCCAGGTCTTCTGCGACACGCAGGTCGTAGGCGGTTTGCAGGTCCATCCAGTATTGAGGGGTGGTGCCAAAGAAACGGGCCAAGCGCAGAGCCGAGTCAGGGCTGATGCCACGACGCTCACGCACGATGTCGTTCACGCGAGGCGCGGGGACATGCAGGCGAATGGCCAAGCCGCTGGCCGACAGGCCATTGGGTTCCATGAACTTGGCGCGCAGAATGGATCCAGGGTGTACTGCTTGGGTCATGTTTTCTAAGGGTTTTTCCAGATATGGTCTCGATCCTATGGGAAGAATCCCTAATAGATTGTCAAATGTTAGACAATCTCACGCGGCCCGTTCAACCTTTTTGCCCAGATGTGAACAAATCCCCATCTGTTTGCCGTTAATCGACAATGATCAAGAGATCCGAGCCCACACCGAGCAGTTTGCTGCCCGCGCTCAAAACCCATTTGTGGTTTGGCAGTTGCCCCGAGCCCTTGCAGCAGGCCTTGCTGGCGCGTTCTCGTTTGGTCCATTTGCGCGCTGGTGAAAGCTTGTTTGCGCGTGGGGATAAATCGGCTGCCTTGTGTTGTGTGGTGGCTGGTGCTTTGCAGTTGGGCTCCAGCCATCCGTTCGATGGCAGCCACCGCTTGACGCTCTACGTCGAGCCCTATCACTGGTTTGGTGAAATTTCGCTGCTGGATCAGTTGCCAAGAAGCCAGGATGCGGTGGCCGACATCGACTCCACAGTGCTGGTGGTGGCCCAAACTCATATTGAAGACTGGCTGGCGCAACACCCGCAGTATTGGCGCGATGTGGCTCGCCTGGCTTGCAGCAAGTTGCGCTTGATGCTCACGGCCATGGAAGATCAGGCCACCTTGACGATGGAGCAGCAACTGGCTCGGCGCCTGCTGTTTTCGGCGTTGAACTTCGGGCAATTGCAGCCCGAATCCGCGCGGCGACATGTGCGCTTGCCTCAGGCCTATCTGGCGCGCATGCTGGGAGTGTCCCGTCAGACTGTCAACAAGGCGCTGAGAGCGCTGGAGCGGGAGCGCGTGGTCATCTTGCGGTATGCCGAAATCGAGATCATCGACCTGCCCGGACTGCTGTCGCGAACCGGTGGCATCGATGCCGGATTGTTGTCATCCGGAGGATGGATGCCACCTTTGCACGGTCGTTGAGTGCGGTGGGTCAGCGCGTGACGGCGCGTGGTTTGACCTTGGCTGCCGCACGTCGGGCCTTGTCGCGCGCGGTGTCAATGGACTCGCCTGTGGCGAGCGCCACGCCCATGCGGCGTTTGACGAAGCTTTCGGGTTTGCCGAACAGGCGCAGGTCTGTCCCCGGTTCAGCCAAGGCGTCGGCCACGCCCTCAAACACCACATCCTGGGTGTCCACGCCCCCATAAATCACCGCCGAAGCGCCGGGGCTGCGCAAGCTGGTGTCCACGGGCAGACCCAGGATGGCGCGGGCGTGCAGTTCAAATTCGCTTTGCGTTTGGGTGCTCAGGGTCACCAGTCCAGTGTCGTGAGGGCGGGGACTGACCTCACTGAACCAGACCATGTCCCCCTTGACGAACAACTCGACGCCAAAAAGGCCTTGCCCGCCGAGGTTGTCGGTGATGGTCTTGGCGATGTCGCGGGCGCGCTGCAATGCCAGTGGGCTCATGGGATGAGGCTGCCAGCTTTCCACGTAATCGCCGCTGACCTGAAGGTGACCGATGGGTTCGCAGAAATGGGTGCACACCGTTTGGGCGGCGTCGCCACGGCCGGCTGCGCGCACAGTGAGTTGCGTGATTTCGTAGTCGAAGTCGATGAAGCCCTCGACGATGATGCGACCGTGGCTCACGCGGCCACCGGCCATGGCGTAGTCCCATGCTGCGGCCACGTCGGCGGGACCGTCAATCTTGCTTTGACCTTTGCCTGACGAGCTCATCACGGGCTTGACGATGCAGGGGTAGCCAATGCCGGGCTGTCCATCCGTGCCATCGATGGCGGCTTGCAGCTCGGCCAGGGAGTCACAGAAGCGATAGGGGCTGGTGGGCAGGTCCAGGGTTTCGGCGGCCAGTCGGCGAATGCCTTCGCGGTCCATCGTGAGGCGTGCCGCGCGTGCTGTGGGGATGACGCGCACCACGCCTGCAGCTTCGAGTCGCTCTAGCTCCGGGGTGGCGATCGCCTCGATTTCCGGGACGACCAAATGAGGGCGCTCGGCTTCGATCAGTGCGCGCAACTGCTCGGCATCACTCATGGTGATGGTGCGTGCGTGATGGGCCACTTGTTGACCGGGCGCGTGTTCGTAACGGTCAACCGCGATGGTTTCGACGCCGAGGCGTTGCAGCGCAATGAGCACCTCTTTGCCCAGTTCACCAGAACCCAGCAGCATGACGCGTGCTGCAGAGGGAGACAGAGGGGTGCCGAGAGGCAAGGTTTGCAATGGCGTGCGCATGACAATGGCCCCGGACGGGCGGTGTTCGAACGTTGAAACGAACGATTATTGCCTCTTCTGCAGGCCCGGGTTGCAGGGGAACGTGACGCGGAAGCAGCTGCCCAGATCCTGAATGCTGTCCACCGACAGGCGCCCCCCCAAGCGTTCGACCAAGGTGCGCACGATGGACAGGCCCAGACCGGTACCTTCAATCCTGGGGTCGATGGACTCTTCCAGGCGGACATAGGGTTCGAGGATGCTGTCTTGTGCCGCGGCCGGGATGCCCATGCCGGTGTCTTGCACCTCAATGGTGATCTCGTCCAGCGCCACGCCCGCCAGCGCGGCACGAACCTGAACGGTGCCGTGCTCGGAGTATTTCAGTGCGTTGCTGACGAGGTTGTCCAAAATTTGGCGAAGGCGCTGCGGGTCGGTCTGAATGGGCCAGTCAGCCGGCAGTTCGCACACGTCCAGGCTGAGGCTCAGTCCCTTGTCTTGCGCTTTGTGCTGATGGTGGTCGCAGACATCCTTGAGCAAAGGCACCAGCACCACGGGGCCGACGTTCAGCTTCCAGGTCGGGTTCTCCAGGCGAGCAAATGCCGTGACGTCTCGCAGGTAGGTGTCCAGTTGTGTGGCAGCCACCCGCATGCGGTTGACGGCGCGTTGCTCGGCGGTGCCTTCTTTGACTTTGAGGGCCAGTAGATCAATGGAGCCCAGCATGGCCTGCAAGGGCGAGCGGATCTCGTGCGACAGCATGGCCAGGAAGCGCTCTTTGTCTTGCCCTGCCGCTTGTTCGGCTGCGCGGATGCGGCCGCGCAGAGCCGAGATGTAATGCAGCGCCAGGATGTAGCAAGGGTGGCTCAGCAGCATGGTGAACCAAAAGCCATCCGCCAGGCCCGACATCGATGACGGGGGAACGTGCCCGCCCACCGCGAAGAGCCATGCGTACAGCACGCACAGCGCCGCATAGTGTGCCCAGCACAACCAGGCGCCGCGCTGAGGCAGCGCAATGTAGGCGCCGACGTACAGCAGTGGCATGAACTGCGCATAGGCGGCCAGAGCGTGCCAGCCCAAGGCATCCGTCGGACTGGCCAGCGCGGTGATGCGAACAAGGAACCAGATGCTGACGAGGATCAGCGGCAACGCGAGCAGGCGCCTGCCTTGGGCGCGCATGCGTGTGAAGGCTTCCGTCAAGCGTTGACGCACCAGCGACATCATGGCAGCTGGCTCAACCGGTCAAGGGTGCTTTGAATGGCAGCGGTCAACATGGCTGGTCGAACGGGCTTTTCAAAAAAGGTCAGATCCTGGGTGCGCAGCAGCGTGGCCAGCGTCGCCTCGGAGGCATTGCCTTCGCGCAACTGCCCTGTCAGCAACACGATGGGCGCGCGCGGTTGCCGCAGTCGGATGTGTTCCACAACGTGTTGGGAGGTTTGCCCGTGGCCTAGCAACAAGTCCAGCACGTAGGCGTCGAACGGGTTGGCGGACGCCATCAGCAGTTGATCGGCGTGCGTGAAAGCGTGGGCGTCATAGCCCACTTCATTGAACCAGTCGGTCAGGGCCTCGGCGGCGCCTTGGTCGTCGTCCAGCACCGCAATGCGCGCCTTGGCATCCGGTTCCGGGGTGACCAGTTGCAGATGCTTGACCAAGTAACACGGCCCCAATGGACCCATGCGGCTCAGGCCGGTGCGGGTGCCGGCAAACCAGCCCTCGCTGTCGCGCTTGGCGAAGAGTTGGGTGGGCGATTGTTCGGCGCTGCTGCAAAGTGGGCCCAGTTCGACTTCGCAAGGAAGGCGTTGACCATCCATCAGCAGCGTGGCCTGGCAGACCGCCACCTTGGTGGTGGTGGCGAGACCTCCGTGCGCCTGGCTGAAGACGGCATCCATGGACTCCCCAAAGTGCGAGCACAGCAGGAGGACCTCGTCAAACAGCCAGGCTGCGCCCCGCAGCTTGCGGCGAGCCTGGCTGACGGAAATCGCGCAAATGTGCGCGATTTCCGTGGCCTGTCTGCGCGCCGTGATGCCGTGTCGTGCCAGCATGTTGCTCAGGCAAACCGACACCCAACTGGTGGCGGTATCTGCTGAGAATTCGGCGCTTTCTGGTGCTTCTGTGGGTTCCATGGTGGGTTTGACGCTCAATGGGCGGCATTATGCTCGCGTGCCCCTGTTTCGGGGGCGCCCGATGCGAAATGGTAACAAACGATCATTTTTGCGCGAAATTTATTTGGATGCATCCTAGAATGTTCTGGTGCGCTGGTTACAAAACATCTCGAAAAGGCGCCGCTCAGGGAATTTTCTATATCTCAACCCTTTTTGGGGTTGGGCAATGCGCCGGGGCACTTGTGCCACAGTCGTGTTGATGCCGTCCGGCTTTCTACAAACCACCCTCTGGGTGGTTTTTTTCTGCCCGCTCGATTGGTGTGATGATGTGCGCTTTGTTTCGCGTCGCACATCATGTCGTTTGTTGCAGATCGTATTGGCATCATGGCCGCCATGCCGGAAGAACTCCAGGCCCTGATTGACAGCATGCCGGATGCCGATGTCGTGCGCCGAGCGGGCCGTGATTTCTGGATCGGGCACTTACAGGGGCGTGCGGTGGTGGCGGTGTTGTCTCGCATCGGGAAAGTGGCTGCGGCCTTGACCACCACGCTGTTGGTGGCGGAGTTTGACGTGTGTGCCGTCATCTTCACCGGGGTGGCGGGTGGCCTAGGGGCTGCGGTGCGGGTCGGCGATGTGGTGGTGGCGGATGCCTTGATGCAGCATGACATGGATGCCTCCCCCTTGTTCCCGAAGTACGAGTTGCCAGGCCAGGGCATCACGCGACTGCACCCTGAGCGGTCGTTGACCCGACGAGTGCGTGATCGCGTGGCCGAGGTGTTGGACGTGTCATCGCTGGCCGCCGGTGGGGCGTTGTCTCAGGTGCATCTGGATGCTTTGGGCTTGCATGCACCGCGTGTGCACATGGGTCTCGTCATCAGTGGAGATCAGTTTGTGAGTTCTGCGGTGGACTGCGACACCTTGCGACATCACCTGCCAGACGTGTTGGCGGTGGAGATGGAAGGGGCTGCGGTGGCGCAGGTCTGCCATGACTTTGAGGTGCCTTATGTGATCATTCGTACGATTTCGGATCGTGCCGATGACGCTGCGCACGTGGACTTTCCTCGTTTCATCAGCACCGTGGCCAGTCGCTATTCCCAGGCAATGGTCTTGGGTTTGCTGGATCGCCATGCCGGCCAGCATGGCGGGGATGTGTTTGGCTCAGAATGAAAAAAGCCCGCAGTGCACTGCGGGCTCCTGTCTGAGCGTGACGCGGTGAGAGGTTAGAACGGGATGTCGTCATCCATGTCGTCGAAGCCCGTCGACGATTTGGGGGCCGGCGCAGGAGCGGGACGAGGGGCTGGCGCAGGGCGTGCGGCAGGACGGCTCGGTGCAGCCGGCGCTTCCTGGCTGAAGTCATCACCACCGCCTTGGCCGCCGTAGCCTGAGCTGCCGCCATCGCGGCCACCCAGCAATTGCATTTGTTCTGCCACGATTTCCGTGGTGTAGTTGTCGCGACCGTCCTTGTCCTGCCACTTGCGGGTTTTCAGGCGGCCTTCCACGTAAACGGGGCGACCCTTCTTCAGGTATTCGCCGGCGATTTCGGCCAAGCGGTCATAAAAAACCACACGGTGCCATTCAGTTTCCTCAACGCGGTCGCCACTGTTCTTGTCCTTCCAGTTGCGGGTGGTGGCGACAGAGACGTTGCACACCGCAGCACCGTTGGGGGTGTAGCGCACTTCGGGGTCGCGCCCCAGGTTGCCGATGAGGATGACTTTGTTGATGGAGGCCATGGCCGATTCCTGAAAACGTAGGTTGGTTAAATGAGGGTGCCGTTAGTTAGCCGAGGCATTATCACCTCCAATGGGCACACTCTTTCCTCCCCAAAGCTGGGGCGCTCCTTTGGGGCCCCTGCCGGCTACCCCAGCTTGAAGCGCGAGGCTTGTTCCGCCAATTTCAGACTTTGGTGGCGCAACTCTCGGGCAGCATGCGCCACCTGAACGACCAAGGCGCTGGTTTGCTCGCTGTTGCTGTCGACCTCTCCCATGGTGCGGCCCATCAGCTCTGTGTTTTGGCGCCCGTCTCGGGTGATCTGAGCCAAACGGTGAAGGATGAGGCCCATGTCATCGACATTGGCTTCGGTGGCGCGCACGGCCTCGACCGTGGTGCGTGCAATCTCCTGCCCTTGCGCGGTTTCGTGCGTGGAGGCATTCACCACCTCGCCGATTTGTTGTGCGGCTTCGCCCACGCGCAAGGCCAGCGCGCGCACTTCTGAGGCCACGACGGCAAAGCCCTTGCCTGCCGGGCCTGCTTTGGCAGCTTCGACGGATGCGTTCAAGGCCAGCAGGTTGGTCTGGAAGGCGATGCCATCGATCAAGGTCACGATCTTGCTGATTTCGCGACTGCGTGTCTGCAGGCTTTCAATTACATCGGCCAGTTTGGTCATGGCCCGGCGGCTGCGGCGAGCATCGGCGGTCACATGGTGTGCTCGCTCCACAGCCTGGGCCACGCACTGCTGGTTGGATTCAAGGTAGTCCAGGGTGGTGACCACCCCTTGCTGCAAGCCTGCAATGGCATCCGTGGCGGTCTGAATGCGCTCGGCCAGGGACTCGCTGGCCGATGAAATGTCTCCTGAGGCATGCGAGACCGATGCGACGCCGCGTCGGACAACGGTAAACAGGTCTGAGAGGCGGGCCAGTGACTCGCGCAAGCTGAGCAGGGTGTGGGCCACCTCATCATCTCCGCGAGGCAGCTTGCGCCCGCTGAGGTCGCCACGTGCCATGCGTTCGACCTCATGCTGAATGAGGTGCATGCCCCCGCGCATCACCCGAGAGAAGGCGGCCATCATGTAGGCCGAAGCCAGTGTGCCGACGATGACGATGGTGAGCAATTTGAGCAGTTGGTGCCACATGGCTTGCTCTTGCTGAGCCAGGGCGAGGCCCAGTTCGTCCATCAGACGCTGCTCGTGCTGACGCAATGCCTGCAGGATGGGCGGGATGGTGTTGAGAACGCTGGCCTGTTTTTCGGGGGCCACGGTGGCCACCAGAGAGACGCTCGCGCTCAGTTGCTTGATCTGCGCGATCAATGCGTCCGGCAGGGATGGGGTGACGGTCTGGTCTTCGCCCTGCAGGCGCCGTGTGTCGTGGATGAGGGCATTGAGCGTCACCTTCAGGATGGTTGACTCTGCCAGCAGCGAAGGGGCCACGGTGGAGCGTGGGGTCGATGCTTGTTGCTGCAGGGACAGCAGCGCTTCCAGCTGCGTGCTGACGGCTGCGATCCCATGTACCAGGATGTGTGCGCGCATTTGGATGGCCGGGGATGAGTTGAGCGTCAGCCGCGCCTGGTCGGCGGCCACATCGCTGAGCGCATCGGTGGCTTGGGCGAGTTGCTTGAGCGGCTGACTGGCATCCCAGTCCTGCTTGTTGGGCGCGTTGAGCTTGAGGTAGGCGGCTTGAAGCGTGGACCACGCCTCCTTGCTGCCGAGCGTACTGACCAATTCGTCTTGTGTGGCGGCCAGTGCCAGGTAGGTTTGCTCAATTTTCTGTCGTGCGGCAGGGGTGTCATGGCCCGGCACGAAGTCGATGGCATGGCGTAGCGCTTGGGCCTTGACCAGAAAGTGCCAGCCATCGTATTGAATTTTGGCGCGCTGCCATTGCGACCACTGGGCCTGCAATTGCATCACGGCGATGAAGCTGGTGGGGGCGGCAAAAGCGGCGGCCACCAACAAAGCCTTGTGCGTGAACCCAATTTGCCGCATTAAACGGACCATGGGTGCCAGAATGCCGTGGTACCGGAAAAACTCTCGCATGGCGTCTAGCCATTCGGGGCTGGGGCGCCAGTTGGGCAGATGAAAGTTCAGTCGTTCCGGTAGGCGGAATGGCTGTTGCATGACGGACGCCCCTTCTCGTGGGTAAGGCTCTATCTCAGGCTTATCGGTCGAAGTTGCGGTTTCCTAAATGCAGATGTTTGTCACGATGTGGAAAGAATGGCGTGGCTTTGCGGCCTTTTCTGCGGCTCTGGGGCGCTTTTCACGATTCAAGATTTCCGTGAAATGGCCGATTAGCCGATGTGTTTCCTTTTTACTGTCGGTTGGTCAACCCTTCAGGACACAAGATGCCTCTCTCCACCTACGAAGATCAGTCCTCGGACTCCGGCGGCCCTGCTGGGCGCTGGGCGCCGGCGCTCGTCGCGACGGTCGGTGTGGTGATGGCTTGTTTTGCCGGGGAGTGGCTGGGGCTTTCGTCCGGCTTGGCAGCCATTTTGTTGGGTGGCATGACTTTGTTCGGTGTTCGCCTGATGACGCGGGACAAGGACAGCGGTTTGACGAACACGCGGGGCGAACAGGCGCCCTTGGTGGCCGAGGTGTTGCCCGTCTGGAGCCGTCAGATCGACAGTGCCAAGCAGCACTCTGAAGAGGCGACCAGCAGCATCTTGTCGTCTTTTGGTTCCATTTCGGAGCGTCTGGACCAGGCGGTTCAGGTCACGCAGGGGCATGCTGCAGGCTTGACCGATGCGGGCGTGGATGAGGTGCTGGCGCACAGCCAGGATGCCGTCAACGCCTTGATGGAGCCGTTGCAGCAGTCGATGGAGGCGCGGCGCGAGGCGTACCGCAGGCTGGACGAGTTGAATGTGGAGGTCGCCGGCTTGCGTCAGACCGCCACGCAGATCCGTCAGTTGGCGCGGCGTACCAATATGGTGGCGCTCAATGCGTCGGTTGAGGCCACGCGAGCAGGCGTGCAAGGCAGCGGTTTTGCGGTGGTGGCGCAAGAGGTGCGTCAGCTGTCGAACCAGTCGGGCTCGGCGGCCAATCAGATGATGTCGCGCGTGACCGCCTTGGATGAAACCTTGCAGTCGTTGCGGATCAAGACCGCAGGCTTTGATGACAGCGATGAATCGCTGCGTTTGTTGGTGGATCAGCGGGCTCGGGCGGTGATTTCGACTTTGTTGAGCAGCCTGAATGATTTGAACCGTTCATCCCGCGATCTGCAGGAGACCGGTGTGTTGGTGCGCGACGAAGTGGAGCGCGTGCTGATGAATTTCCAAATGCAGGATCGACTCAGTCAAATCCTGACGTGTGTCACGGAAGACATGGCACGCATGGGTGAGCATCTCCAGCAGGGTGGTGATCTCAGTATGACCAAGGCCGGTGAATGGCTGGCCCAACTGGATGCGAGCTACACCATGGAAGAGCAGCGCTCGCAGCATCACGGCAATACAACGATTCAACGGGAAACCGGAATCGAGTTTTTTTGAGGACGTCCCATCATGAGTAAAACCATCCTGATTGTTGATGACTCTGGCAGCTTTCGCCAGGTCGTGAAGATGGCCCTGCAGAAGGCCGCCTATCAGGTCATCGAGGCTGTTGACGGCATGGACGCTTGCGCCAAGCTGGACGGTCGCAAGATCAACCTGATCGTGTGCGACGTGAACATGCCCCGCATGGACGGCCTGACATTTGTCAAACATTTGAAAACCACGAACTACAAGTTCACGCCGGTGATCATGTTGACCACCGAGTCGCAAGAGGCCAAGAAGGCTGAGGGCCGGGCGGCAGGCGTGCGGGCTTGGGTGACCAAGCCTTTCCAGCCCTCGCAGTTGGTGGATGCCGTTGCGAAGTTGTGCGCGGCGTGATCGCCGGATGGATCTGACTCAGCCCGGAGGGATGCGCCCGTGAGCGACCACAGTTCTGCACTGTCTGGAGAATGGACGATCCATTCCATTGCGCAGCATCGTGAATCGGTGCTGCCGCTGCTTGATATGGGAACAACGGAGGTGGATGTCAGTGGCATCACCGAGTTGGACAGTGCTGGCTTGCAGTTGTTGTTGGCGCTGCAGCGTGGCCTGGCTCGTCGTGGGCTGGAGTTGCGCTTGCATCCCTTGTCATCGTCTGTGAGGGACGTTCTGAATCTGTATGGATTGGATGCCACGTTGCACCCAGGCGCGCATGAGGAGCAGCGATGAGCGTGCATGACATGAGCGACGATGACATCCTCGCGGCAGCACGTGCAGGCTTTCTGGAGGAAGCGCGCGAAATGCTGCAGCAGTTCGAGTCGGCGTTGCTGGCGCTGGATGAGACCCCTGACGATGCTGAAACGCTGAACTCGGCCTTTCGGGCTGCGCACACGATCAAGGGGACGGCAGGGCTGTTTGGCTGCGACCGGGTAGTGAGCTTCACACACAGTGTGGAGACGCTGCTGGAGGAAGTGCGGTCCGGGCAGTATCAACTGAACGATGAGGCCATGGCCTTGTTGCTGGCCAGCCGCGATCAGATGGAGATGCTGTTGGGTGACGTCGAGTCCCCCGATGGTGATCCGGAGATCAGCGCCAGAAGTGCGGAATTGTCGGGACAGTTGATGGCCTTGCTTGGCGGTGGGGCAGATGTTCCTGCGTCGTCCCCGACCGCTGAATTGGCTGCGCTTCAGGCCGATGAACTGGAGGGCTTGTGGCGTGTGTGGGTGCAGTTTGGCAAAGATGCGTTGCGCAATGGGCTCGATCCCTTGTCGTTCTTGCGTTACATGGGTACGCAGGGGACCTTGCGCAGTGTGCGACTGCTGGATGATGGCGTCCCTGATATCGAGGCATTGGATGCCGAAGACTGTCACCTGGGGTTTGAAGCGGTTTACGAAACCACGGGAGACCGTGCATCCATTGTCAGTGTGTTCGAGTTCGCGGTCGATGACTGTGAGCTGGTGATCGAGCCGCTGGGGGGCGAAGCAGCGCTGATGGCTTCAGCGGCCGAGGTGCTGCCTGTGGTTGACATGTTGCCCGTTGTCGTCGAGGTGACGGCAGCGGCTGACGCAACAGGTGAGCCAGAGGTGACGCCCCTGTTGGATGCCCAGCCCAGCGACCGTCGAACCGGCCAAGGGGATCGTCGAAAAGGGTCAAGAGACCGCCGTGCGTCAGACGACCCGCGGTTTGTGCGCGTGCAGGCCGACAAGCTGGACAAGTTGATCGACCTGGTGGGCGAGCTGGTGATTGCCAGCTCGGGCGCCCAGTTGGTGGCACAGCAGGAGGGGTCCGCGACGTTTGCTGAGGCCGCGTTGCGCATTCGCACCCTGGTGGAGTCTGCGCGGGATGGTGCGCTGGCTTTGCGCATGGTGCCGATTGGTGAGACGTTTGCCCGCTTTCACCGTGTGGTGCGGGACGTTAGCAAGAACTTGGGCAAGCAGGTGGACCTGATCATCACCGGCGCGGAAACCGAGTTGGACAAGTCCATGGTCGAGGTCATTGCCGACCCGCTGATGCACCTGGTTCGCAACAGTCTGGATCATGGCCTTGAGACCCCCGAGGAGCGGCTGGCTGCCGGGAAGCCGGAGCGCGGCACCCTGGCCCTGCATGCGTACCACGAAGGTGGTCAAGTGATGATCGAGGTCAGCGACGACGGCCGCGGGCTCAACCGCGAACGCATTTTGCGCAAGGCGATGGAGCGCGGGTTGGTCTCTGCCGAACAGTCCTTGAGCGAGCACGAGATCGATCAGCTGATTTGCGCCCCGGGGTTTTCCACAGCAGATCAGGTGACCGACATTTCGGGGCGTGGTGTGGGCATGGATGTGGTCAAGCGCAGCATCGAAGGCTTGCGCGGCCAAATGCAGCTCGCCAGTGAGTGGGGGCGTGGTACGACGACCCAAATTCGCTTGCCCTTGACGCTGGCCATCATTGATGGCTTTTTGACCTGTGTGGGGGACACCTACTACGTGCTGCCGATGGAGGTGGTGTCGGAGTGCATTGATGTGCCGCCCGAATGTGCACAGTCGCCCCAGCCGGGCGTGGGTTACTTCAACCTGCGCGGCGAGGTCTTGCCCTTCTTTGACTTGGCACGTTTGCATGGGGTGCAGCCGCCTCCCGCGGCGCGGCGCAGCCTGGTGGTCGCGCGGGATGGTCAGACCCGCATCGGCCTGATCGTCGACAAGCTGCATGGCGAGTATCAAACCGTCATCAAACCATTGAGCAGTCTGTTCCGGCACTTGCGCGCCATTGCGGGCTCCACCATCCTGGGATCTGGTGAAGTCGCCCTGGTGGTGGATGTGCCGGCGCTTGTCCATTACGCCATTGAGTCAACACGTCCTGCAGGACATGTTCGTGTTCAACCCGAGATCTGAACATCATGCGCACCAATCTACCCGTTACCCAAAAAGAGTTCCTGTTGCGTGATGGCTTGACCATTGTGTCGAAGACCGATCTCAAAGGACGCATCACGTACATCAATGAGGACTTCATCGAGGCCAGTGGCTTTCAGTCCTCCGAGTTGATTGGCCAACCGCACAATTTGGTTCGTCACCCGGACATGCCTGCTGAAGCGTTTGCCGACTTGTGGCGAACCTTGCAGGCCGGACGTCCGTGGACAGGGCTGGTCAAGAACCGCCGCAAGGATGGTGACCATTACTGGGTGGTGGCCAATGCCACGCCCATTCGCGAAGGCTCGGAAGTCGTGGGCTACATGTCGGTGCGCACGCGTCCGACGCGCGAGCAAGTTGAGATGGCTGAGGACTTGTATGCCCGCATTCGCGAGGGCCGCGCTCCCGGTGTTTCCGTGATTGAAGGCAAGCCTGTGAAGACGGGCGGGCTGGCGCGCATCAATGTGCTGTCCAAGGTGTGGACGCATGCCTCGGTGGGCGGGAAGTTCTCGATGCTCGGTGCCTTGGCTGCACTGACCGTGGCGGGCAGCGTGGTGGCATCGGTCAAGCCGGACCCGCTGCTCATCAGCTGGCCGGTGGTGACGGGTGCGTTGATGCTGTGGGGCGGCGTGCGCCTGGCACAGCGCATCACCAAGCTGATGCGCTCGGCCGAAGGTCACATGGAACGGTATGGCCAGGGGAATTTCGACGGTGTGGTCGATGCCTCGGGACATGACGAAATCGCCGACATGATGCTGTCGCTCAAGCGCGTGCAAACGCGATTGGGTTTCGAGTTTGCGGACACGCGCAAGCGGGCAGATGAAGCCACGCGCATCCAGCAGGCGCTGAATGTGGCCGCCACCAACATGATGGTGACCGATGCCGAGTACAACGTCGTGTACGCCAACGACTCACTGAAAGAGATGTTCCGTGAGGCTGAGGCCGACTTCCGCAAGGATCTGCCTCGCTTTGACGCGTCGCGTGTGATGGGCGCCAACATGGATGAGTTCCACAAAGAGCCTGCCGTCATGCGTGGCATGTTGGAGCAGTTGCGCACGGTGCACCGCTCGCGTCTGGATCTGGGCGGGCGCCGTGTGGACCTGATCCTCAACCCCGTGATGGGGCAGGATGGCAAGCGCCTGGGCGTGGTTGCCGAGTGGCGTGATGTGACGCAGGAGCTGGCCACGCTGGAGCGTGAACGCCAACTGGCGGCTGACAATGCACGCGTCAAGCAGGCGCTCGACAGTTGCTCGACCAACGTCATGATTGCGGATGCAAATGGCCTGATCGTTTATGCCAACGACTCGGTGTTGAGCATGATGCGTCGCAATGAGATGGCATTGCGTCGTGTCTTACCCAGCTTTGATGCCAGCCGCATTGTGGGGAGCAACTTTGACAGCTTCCATCGCAACCCATCGCATCAGCGCAATCTGTTGTCGGGCTTGAAGGGCGAGCACAAGACCGAGATCCAACTCAGTGGCCTGACATTCTCGTTGGCGGCCAACCCCATTCATGACGCGCAAGGCCAGCGCTTGGGCACGGTGGTGGAGTGGAAGGACCGGACGGCGGAGGTGGCGGCAGAGCGCGAGATCACGTCATTGGTGGATGGCGCCAATCAGGGTGATTTCTCGCACCGCATGGATCTGGAAGGCAAGGAACCCTTCTTCCGCATGATGGGCGAGAAGTTCAATGATCTGATCGATACGGTCAGCAAGACGATTGTCGAGGTACGTGTTGCGGCCGAGCAGCTGACGTCGGCGGCCGCTCAGGTGTCGGACACCTCGATGTCGCTGTCACAATCGGCCGCGTCGCAAGCGGCCAGTGTGGAGCAGACCAGTGCCTCGTTGCAGGAAATGGCTGCGTCAGTCAGCCAGAACGCTGACAACGCGCATGTGACCGACGGCATGGCGACCAAGGCCGCGCAAGAGGCCGTCGAAGGTGGTCAGGCCGTGGATCGCACGGTGGAGGCGATGCAGGAAATCGCCAAGAAGATTTCCATCATCGATGACATCGCCTATCAAACCAACCTGTTGGCGCTGAATGCCGCCATCGAGGCCGCCCGGGCGGGTGAGCACGGACGCGGTTTTGCTGTGGTGGCGGCCGAGGTGCGCAAGCTGGCCGAGCGCAGTCAGGTGGCAGCGCACGAGATCGGTCAGTTGGCTGGCTCCAGCGTGGCGCTGGCAGAGCGTGCAGGGCAGTTGCTCTCGCAGATCGTGCCGTCCATCCACAAGACGAGTGAGTTGGTGCAAGAGATTGCGGCCGCGTCAGGTGAGCAGTCCGAGGGTGTTTCGCAAATCAACAGTGCGATGGATCACCTCAATGGCGCAACTCAGCAAAACGCCTCGGCGGCCGAGCAGTTGTCGGCGACCTCTGAAGAGCTGTCTGCACAAGCAACCCAGTTGCAAGAGTTGATGGCGTACTTCAGGTTGCGTCAGTCGGGTGGCATGTCCAACGCGCCCACGCCTCGTTCGAGCCATGTCCCTGCGCCCGCTGTTGCAAAGGTGATGGAGCGACCCGTTGCGCGAGCACCGCAGGCGACGTCGTCGTCCTCCAATCAGCCGCATCGACAAACCACGGTGATGGCGCGTCCCATGAATCCCTCGCATGACATTGATGAGAGCCACTTCTCGTCCTTCTGATCTCTTCTGCTGAAACTGGTTTGCCATCGGAGCGCCTTGTATGAAACATGTTTTGTCCCGACTGATGCTTTGGCAGAAGTTCGCCGTCATCGGCATTTTGTCGATGGTGATGTGTGTGGTGCCTTTGATGCTGTACTTGCAAGAGGCGGCCAAGCAGATTGAGGCGACCGACCTGGAGCGACAAGGCCTGCCTGCCGTGCAAGGGATGACGGAATTGCTGCATGGCTTGCAACAGCATCGTGGCTTGTCCACCCTGGTGTTGTTGGGCAATCAGCAGATGGCAGTGCAACGCGCAGACGTTCAAAAGCAGATCACGGACCGCATTGATGGGGTGACGCAGGCCATTGCCAATGCACCCAACAAATCGCTGCAAAGCCGATGGGTGTCCATCAAGTCTCGGTGGGGCTTGCTGGCCAAACAGGTGGAAACCGGTGCGCTGGACTCGCCGGCTTCGCTCAAGGCGCACACCGCGCTGATTGCTGAGAGCGCGGATTTGCTGGAGTTGCTGGCCGATGGCTATGGTTTGACATTGGACCCGGAAGCATCGGGGTACTTCTTGCAGTCGGCCTTGGTGATCGATGGCGTGCGTGTCACCGAGAGCCTTGCGCAACTGCGCGGTCGTGGGACAGGTTTGCTGATGCGCAAGTCGCTCACCGATCTGGAGCGCAGTGACCTGATCGCGATGGGCTTCAGTCTGCAAGAAAGTCGCCGCCACATGAGCAAACAACTCGGCGCTGCCAGAGAAGCCGACGAGAACCTTGCCAAGGCCATGGACGGTGTCATCAAGGATGCGCTGGGGCAGATCGATGCGGCATTGGTCATGGTGAACAGCCGGATTCTGGATGCTTCGGAGCTCAACAGTGACCCGCTGGCGTACTTCGGCGACATGACGAAGGTCGTCGACAAGCAGTTCGACATGCTCCGGTCTGGTTATGCCGCGTTGGACAAGGTATTGCAGGCCCGCGCGACCGCTGCGCAGACTGCTCGACTCAAGCTGATGTCAGCGATTCTGGTTCTGCTGGCCGTGGCCACCGCGATTGGTTTTGCCGTGGTGCGATCGGTGACGCAGCCCATTCGTCGTGCTGTGACGGCAGCTGATGCCATCAAGGCGGGTGACCTGACTCAGCGTCTGGACACCGACGGTCAGAATGAAACCGCCCAGTTGATGCAAGCGCTGCAGGCGATGCAGACGGGGTTGCGCGAGCGCAATGAGCGGGATGCGGCCGTCTTGGCAGAGAACACGCGCATCAAGCAGGCGCTGGATGTGGCGGCGACCAATGTCATGGTGGCCGATGCGAGCTACAACATCGTGTATGCCAACAAGGCGCTGCAAGCCATGATGCGTGCGGCGGAGGCCGATCTGCGGACGGCCTTGCCGAAGTTCGACGCCACACGGATTGTGGGCAGCAACATGGACGACTTCCACAAGTCTCCAGGGCACCAGCGCGCAGTGCTGGATCGACTGACCAGCACTTACCAGACGCGCTTGAGCGTGGGTGGTCGCCGCTTTGATTTGGCCGCAACGCCTGTGATGGACGCACACGGCGTTCGCCTGGGCACTGTCGTCGAGTGGAAAGACATGACCGACGAGTTGGCCGCGCGTGAGCGTGAGGCGCAACTGGCATCCGAAAACGCACGCGTGCGTCAGGCCCTCGACAGTTGCTCAACCAACCTGATGATTGCCGATGCCGATGGGCAGATCGTGTACGCCAACGACGCGGTGCTCGCCATGCTGCGCGGCAACGAAATGGCCCTGCGTCAGTCCCTGCCGCATTTCGATGCCAGTCGGATCGTGGGCAGCAGCTTTGACAGCTTCCATCGCAACCCGGCGCACCAGCGCAACATTCTGGGTAGCCTGAAGAGCGAACACAAGACACAGATTTCCTTGAGTGGCTTGACCTTCTCTCTGGCTGCCAGTCCAATCGTGGATCCGCAAGGGCTGCGATTGGGGACGGTGGTCGAATGGAAGGACCGTACTGCTGAAGTGCTGGCGGAAAAGGAAATTTCTGACTTGGTCGATGGGGCCAACAAGGGCGACTTCTCTCAGCGCATGAACCTGGAAGGCAAGGAGCCCTTCTTCCGGATGATGGGTGAGAAGTTCAATGGCCTCATTGACACCATCAGTGAGACCATTGTGGAAGTGCGCCAGTCGGCCAATCAGCTCACTGCGGCCGCGGCCCAAGTGTCGGACACCTCGCAATCTTTGTCTCAGTCGGCAGCATCGCAGGCGGCGAGCGTGGAGCAAACCAGTGCATCGCTGCAAGAGATGGCGGCCTCCGTCAGTCAGAACGCGGACAACGCCAATGTGACAGACGGCATGGCCTCCAAGGCCGTGCAGGAAGCGGTCGAAGGTGGCCAGGCCGTGACCCACACGGTCGATGCAATGAAGGACATTGCCAAGAAGATTTCCATCATTGACGACATCGCGTACCAGACCAACCTGCTGGCACTGAACGCAGCCATTGAGGCCGCGCGTGCGGGCGAGCATGGCCGTGGTTTTGCGGTGGTGGCCGCCGAGGTACGGAAGCTGGCGGAACGCAGCCAGGTCGCAGCGCAGGAAATTGGCCAACTGGCCGGTTCCAGCGTGGTGCTGGCCGAGCGCGCAGGTGGCCTCTTGCAGCAAATCGTGCCGTCGATCAACAAGACGAGCGAGCTGGTCCAGGAAATTGCCGCAGCATGCGGTGAACAGTCCGACGGTGTCGCGCAGATCAACAGCGCCATGGATCACCTCAATGGCGCCACGCAGCAGAACGCGTCGGCCGCTGAGCAATTGTCGGCCACGTCTGAAGAGTTGGCGGCACAGGCCACCAGCCTGCAGCAGCTGATGTCTTACTTCCAGTTGCGCGAGGTGTGAGATGAGTCATGCACCCCTGCCTGCTGTGCTGGATCAACATGGCCATCCCGTGCCGTCGGATGGCGTGCTGACGCGGCAGTACCTCTGCCTGTTGGTCGGACAGGATACGCATGTGGTGAGCATCGAGCAGGTTCGCGAGATCTTGGAAGTGGGACGGATCACGCCCCTGCCCTTGACCCCTCCGTTTGTGCGGGGGGTCATGAACCTGCGAGGCGCGGTGGTCCCCGTGATCGACCTGAAGGCGCGAATTGGACAAGCGCCTGCGCAGATCGGTCGGCGCAGCAGCGTGGTGATCGTGACGGTGGGCCACGGTGATTCCGATGGCCCCTTGGTGGTCGGGCTGCTGGTCGATGGGGTCTCGGAAGTGTTGGAAGTGACCGAGGACGACATCGAACCCGTTCCCCCGCTGGGGACGCCCATGCCCAGAGAGTTCTTGTTGGGCATGGCCAAGGCCAAGGGCACGATTTTGTCGGTGCTGGATTTGGAGCGGGTGCTGGCGCGTGAAACGCTGACCACCCTGATCGCGGAATACGCACACCACTGATGGCCGCCGAGTCGGCACAAGGGATTGAGGGATGAAACTGTCGCAGCAATCGTTTGACGCCGTCGCGGCAGCTTTCCATCAGATCTCCGGGATCAAGCTGGTGCCGGCCAAGCGTCAACTGGTGATCGGTCGCTTGCAGAAGCTCGCAGGTGAACGGGGCCTGAGTGATCTGGACGCCTATGTGGACCTGGTCATCAAAGGCAAAGACCAGGCTGAACTGGTCAAGGTGGTCGATCGTCTGACCACCAATGAAACCTATTTCTTCCGCGAGCCACAGCACTTCGAGTTTCTGGCAGATCTCTTGCGTCAGCGGCGCCCGGGGGGCAGCGACTTCCGGGTCTGGAGCGCGGCCAGCTCATCCGGCGAAGAGGCCTACAGCATTGCCATGCTGCTGGCAGACAAGATCGGCGCACGGGGATGGCAGATCGTCGGAACGGACTTGTCGACCGCCATGGTGGAGGCCGCACGGCGCGCGCTCTACCCGATGGAGCGGGCACGCAATACCAGTCCCGCCTACTTGAAGCGCTTTTGTCTGAAAGGCAACGGTCCTTACGACGGGCAGTTGTTGGTCAAAAAGGAGCTGCGTGCTAATGTGCAATTCATGCAGGCCAACCTGATGCAGCCGCTTCCTGACATCGGCATGTTCGATGTGGTGTTCTTGCGCAATGTGCTCATTTATTTCGAGAACGATGCCAAGGCGGAGATCGTTCGCCGTGTCATGCCCTTGATCAAGCCGGGTGGCTACCTGTTCACGGGGCATTCCGAGTCCCTCAGCAATCTCAACACGGGGCTGGTAGCGGTCAAGCCGGCGATCTATGCTCGAGTTTGACAGCCAGAAGCCCGCGCGGTTCAAGCCATCCAGCGGCGAGAAAGTGTTCTTGCTGCCAGGGCAGTGGTACTTCGGGACGACGGGCGCCACCGTCAAGACTTTGCTGGGGTCATGCGTGGCCATCACGCTGTGGCACCCACGGCGCCAGATCGGGGGCATGTGCCACTTTCTGTTGCCGTCTCGCCAGCGCCCCCCTCAGGCCGTGCTCGATGGTCGATTTGGCGATGAGGCGCTGGAGTTGCTGGTGCGTGAAATTGCCAAGACCGGTACAAAAACACAAGACTACGAAGTGCACCTGTACGGCGGTGCCGACACCATGCCCAATGAGGTCAAAGTCAAGTTCAACATTGGTGAACGAAATGTGGAGCAGGCATGGTCGCTGATTGACCGTTACGGGTTCCAGCTTCAGTGCGTGGACGTTGGTGGCAATGAGCCGCGCAATGTCGCGATCGAGTTGGCCCAGGGGCAGGTGACGATGACACGAGGGCGTGCGCGCGTGCCCACCAAAGGCTGAGAGTGATGAGTGAGATCAAAGTCATGATCGTGGACGATTCGGCGGTGGTGCGCAAGCACCTCGGCGATTTGCTCACGGGGGCCGGGTTGATGGTGCTGGGGGCGGCATCGGATCCCATTTTTGCCATGCAGCGCATGAAGCAGAATTGGCCCGACGTCATCGTGCTGGATGTAGAGATGCCCCGGATGGATGGCATCAGCTTCCTCAAGCAGATCATGGCGGAGCGTCCGACGCCGGTGGTGATGTGCTCGACCCTGACCGAAAAAGGTGGGCAGACCACCATGCAGGCTTTGGCTGCCGGGGCCGTGGGGTTTGTGACCAAGCCCAAACTGGGGCTGAAGGCCTTTCTGGAAGACGACGGCAATGGCATTGTGTCGGCCGTCAAAGCGGCGGCCAAGGCCAATTTGTCGGCATTGCGCCGAACGATTGCCGGGGCACCGATGAAGCCTGGCGCGCCTCGGCCAGTCCCGCAACCTTTGCCGCCTGTGGTGCATGCCGGTGCAGAGGCCATGGTCGAGACGACCGATCGGGTCATTGCGATCGGCATTTCCACGGGCGGCGTGCAATCCATCGAAGCCGTGCTGACGCGTTTGCCGCGCACCGTGCCCGGCATGGTCATCGTGCAGCACATGCCCCCCAATTTCACGGCCAGTCTGGCCGCGCGTCTGAACGCCTTGTGCGCCCTCGAGGTGATGGAAGCCAAGGACGGTGACCGTGTCATCAACGGCCGTGTGTTGTTTGCACCGGGTGGCAAGCACATGCGCCTCAAACGCAGCGGCGCCCAGTATGTCGCCGAGGTGTTTGACGGCCCGGTCGTGAATCACCACCGGCCCTGTGTCGATGTGTTGTTCAAGTCCGTTGCGCAATGTGCCGGTGCCAACGCCATCGGCTTGGTCATGACGGGCATGGGGGATGACGGCGCCCGGGGACTCAAGGACATGCGCGCAGCCGGTGCGTTGACGGCCGCGCAAGACGAAGCGTCGAGCGTGGTGTACGGCATGCCCAAGGAAGCTTTGCGACAAGGCGGGGCTCAGGATGTCGTGTCATTGGACGATATACCGGGGTGGCTGCTGCGCGCTGCTCAACGGCGCGTCGGGCTGTCGTCGGCCAACTCCTGATACTGCGATGAACAAAGCACTGCTCAAGCGCCTGCTGGCCCCCGGCATGAACCTCATGCGGAGCCGGAATCTGTCGGTCAAGATCGCCACACTCAGCATCCTGGCCTTCATCATTGTGCTGGGCTTGAGCTTCTATGGCATCTGGAGTGAGGTCCAGACCATGCGTGTGGCGCGGCACGAGATTCAGGGCGTGCACTGGCTGCCCAAGATCACGGAAGTCGTCCATTACACCCAGCGGCACCGCAGTTTGTCGAACATGGAGGCTGCGGGTGTGTCTTTGCCAGCTGGCGAGCCGGCACAAACCGTCGATCAACTGAAGGCGGCCATCCGTGAACTGGATGCGGCCATGAAACAGGCGGGCTCGCCGCTCATGACGGATAAATGGCAAGGCATCCAGCAGAACCTGATGGCCTTGATGGACGCACGCAGCAAGCCTTTGGATGCACTCGGCAAGAAGCAGCAGGCCGCGCGCGTGTTCGCAGCACATACGCAGCAGGTGCAGTCCTTGCGTCATCTGCTGTTGATCGCGGGGGAAGAGTCATATCTGCTGATGGACCCGCAGCCCGCCAGTTACTTCCTCATCATGTCCCTGGTGGACCGCTACATCCCGCTGCTGGAAACCGTGTCGCAAATGCGTGGCGAGGCTGCGGCCATCGCGGGCAATGGCGTGGTGTCTGCTGCCGACGAGCGCGCGTTGCTGGGGTTGTCCAAACAGGTGGTGGATCAAGTCGTGGACATGCAATACATGTTCGATGCGGCGCAACGGGCTGGCCAGATGCCCTCGGCCGGCTGGGCAACCACACAGCAGCTCATTCACCAGTACGCCGCCGAAACCGTGAAGATCCTGCGCGTGGATCAGCCCAATGTCTCGGCGCAGGACGTCATGGCCCGTGGCAGCCAGGTTCTGCAAGGTCTGATGACCTTGAACCAGACCTTGCTGCAGCGCCTGACCGAGCGGCTGGAGTCGCGTTTGCATCATCAGTATCGGGTGATCGCGGGTTACATCCTGGTGGTCTTGCTGGACTTTCTGGTGCTGGGCTACGCCGTGCTGGCCATGCATTCGGCATTGTTGGGTTCCTTGAAGAAGCTGACCTACAACATTGACGAAATGGGACAGGGGCGCCTGACCCCACCCCGGCGTGTGGATGGGGCCGATGAACTGGCGCACGTGGGCGCCGTGATGGAGGACATGGCCAGCAAGCTGTCCAGACTGGTGTCGGGAATTCGCAGCCATGCGGTGCTGGTGGCCATGGCCGGCAAGGAGTTGAGTGAAGACACCGTGCAGTTGGCGCAGCGCACCGAGCAGCAATCGCAATCGCTGAAGGAGGTGACCAGTCGCATCCGCAGGATTCATGGGGTCGTGGACGCTGGTGCGGACGCCGCCGAGCACCTTGCGTTGTCCGTCAAGCAAGTCAACGAAACCATTGAAGCGGGCGCTGCATCGATGCCGGAAGCTGTCGACACCATGCGTGCCATCGAAGAGGGTGCCGGGCGCATGGGGGAGGTCGTCAACATGATTGAAGAGATCGCGTTGCAGACCAACATGTTGGCCTTGAATGCTGCGGTGGAAGCCGCCCGAGCCGGAGAGGCTGGCACCGGCTTTGCGGTCGTGGCCGGTGAGGTTCGCCAACTGGCCAAGCGCTGTGCACAGGCCGTGGCCGAGATCAGTGACTTGATCGAAGCGTCGACCCGGCACGTCGGCGATGGGACGCGTCACATTCAGGAGTTGTCGGCCACGCTGGGGGAGGTCGTCAAGGGGGTGCACGGCATTGCCAGTCGGGTGACGGTGTTGTCGAACACCACGTCGCAGCAGCGCGAAACTCTGGAAGAAATCAGCCACTCGCTCGACAACCTGGACAACCTGACGCGCGAAAACACCGAAGTCATCGACCAGGCCTACAAGGCCACCGAGACCTTGATGAAGCGCGCCGATGGCCTCACGGATTCGGTCAAGGGTGTTCACTTGGCTCACGGGGGCGCCGACGAGGCCAAAGATCTGGTGATCAACGCCAATCTGTTGATCATGGAGCGCGGTCTGGATGGCGCTCTGGAGCAGTTGCATCAACCCGATGGCCCCTTCCGGGATCGGGACTTGTTTGTGTTCGGGATTGACCGTGAAGGGGTCTATCTCTTCAAGAGTGATGAGCCTGAGATGGTTGGGCAGCATCTGCCGATGCTCGCGTCGACCGATGGCTTCCTCTTGCAGGAAGCATTGTGGCGTGCCGCCGAGATGTCGCACGACTGGGTGGAGTACCAGTCCTGCGACCCGGAAACGCTGGAAATGATGGGCATGATCGCGTTTGTGCAGCAGCACGACGACAACATGCTGATTTGCAGCGCACTGCCGAAAGATCCGCCTCGAGACGGTCGTCCGCGCGGCTAAGGCGACATGGCCGCCCAGCAGGACGCCGTATCATCGCGGCATCCTCGCATTGCATTCCATAGGACACGTCCCATGTGCCAGCTCTTGGGCATGAACGGCAACACGCCCACCGACATCGTTTTCAGCTTTTCAGGCTTCGCCCAGCGTTCGCGTGAGCATGCAGATGGGTTTGGCATCGCCTTCTTCGAGGGGCGTGGCGTGCGTCTGTTTGTTGACCATCTGGCGGCCGCAGATTCCCCGGTGGCCGAGCTGATCAAGCGCTACCCCATCCAGAGCCGCAACACCATTGCCCACATTCGCAAAGCCACGCAGGGGCGTGTGGTGCTAGAAAACTGCCACCCTTTTGTGCGTGAACTGTGGGGCCGCTACTGGGTGTTCGCACACAACGGCAATCTGGTGGATTTTGCGCCCAAGCTGCATGCGGCGTTTCGTCCGGTGGGTGACACCGACAGCGAGCGTGCCTTTTGCTGGCTGATGCAGGAGCTGGCCAAGAGTCATGCCAGCATGCCCTCGGTGGCCGAGTTGACGCATACCTTGGGCGAGCTGGTGCCCCAAGTGGCCACCCACGGGACCTTCAACTTCATGCTCAGTCAGGGCGATGCCTTGTGGGCCCATTGCACGACCAAGCTGCAGTACCTGATCCGGCAGCACCCCTTTGGGCGTGCGCGCCTGCAAGATGAAGACATCGAGGTGGACTTTGCCGACCTCACGCAAGCCGGTGACCGCGTGGTGGTGGTCGCCACCGAACCCCTGACCACCGATGAGCCCTGGGTGCCCATGCACAAAGGCCAGTTGCTGGCCTTTGTGGACGGTTCGGTGGCCTGTCAGGCGGGCTGATCAGGCCGTTTCGGCAAACAGTTCGCGGCCGATCAGCATGCGGCGGATTTCGCTGGTGCCGGCGCCAATTTCGTACAGCTTGGCGTCACGCCACAAGCGCCCCAGTGGGTAGTCGTTGATGTAGCCGTTGCCGCCAAAGATCTGGATGCCTTCGCCGGCCATCCAAGTGGCTTTTTCTGCGGTCCACAAAATGAGCGCGGCGCAGTCCTTGCGCACGTGGCGGGCATGTGCGCTGCCCAGCGCATCGAGGTTTTTGGCGACGGTGTAGCCAAACGCGCGGGCGGCTTGTTGCACCGTGTACATGTCGGCCAGCTTGCCTTGCAGCAGCTGGAACTCGCCAATCGCCTGACCAAACTGCTTGCGTTCGTGCACATAGGGCACGACGCTGTCCATCACGGCTTGCATGATGCCCAGTGGGCCGCCCGACAGCACCGCGCGCTCGTAGTCCAGGCCGCTCATCAGCACCTTGACGCCATTGCCTTCGCCACCCAGCACGTTCTCAACCGGGACTTCGCAATCTTCGAAGAACAGGGGGTAGGTGTTGGAGCCTCGCATGCCCAGCTTGTCGAGGTGCGGGCCTTTGCTGAAACCCTTCATGCCCTTTTCGATCAGGAAGGCCGTCATGCCCTTGGCGCCGGCCTCGGGGTTGGTTTTGGCATAGACCACCAGCACGTCGGCGTCGCCACCATTGGTGATCCACATCTTGCTGCCATTGAGCACGTAGTGGTCGCCCTTTTTGTCGGCGCGCAGCTTCATGCTGACCACGTCCGAGCCCGCATTGGGCTCGCTCATGGCGAGGGCGCCCACAAAGTCGCCACTGACCAGCTTGGGCAGGTACTTCTGCTTTTGGGCCTCCGTGCCGTTGCGGTGAATCTGGTTCACACACAGGTTGGAGTGCGCGCCGTAGCTCAGCCCCACCGAGGCGCTGCCCCGGCTGACTTCCTCCATGGCCACCATGTGGGCCAGGTAGCCCATGTTGGTGCCACCGTAGGCCTCGGACACGGTCAGGCCATGCAGCCCCAGGTCCCCCAACTTCTTCCACATGTCCATGGGAAAGAAGTTGTCGCGGTCAATGTCGGCCGCACGCGGGGCCAGTTCCTTGTCCACAAAGGTCCGCACGCTGTCGCGCAAGGCATCAATGTCTTCGCCCAGGTGATGATTCAGTCCCGGCAGGCTCATGTTTGTCTCCTCGGTAAGCAGTCTCGTTAGCGAAAGCGATGGGAAAAGGAACGGGTCAGGCCCTCGTCAGGACGTTTGCCGCTTGGCCAGCAAGGCATTGCTGACGCGTGAAACCGGTTTGCGGCCCAACACGCCCGAGATGTAGGCGCCCGCATCAACCAATGCGTCCAGGTCAATGCCGGTCTGGATGCCCTGGCCGTGCAGCAGGTACACCACGTCTTCGGTGGCGACGTTGCCGGTGGCCCCCTTGGCGTAGGGGCAGCCACCCAAGCCGCCTACGCTGGCGTCAAAGGTGTGGATGCCCATCTCAAGGCAGGCATAGATGTTGGTCAGCGCCTGACCATAGGTGTCGTGGAAGTGACCACTCAACTCGGCCAATGGCACGTGCTTGAGGGCGCGCGCCATCACGGCCTTGACGCGGCCTGCTGTGCCCACGCCAATCGTGTCGGCCACGCCCACGTGCTGGGTGCCGATGTCGAGCAGGCGTTGCACCACCTCTTCGACGGTGTCCAGCGACACCTCGCCTTGATAGGGGCAACCCAGCGCGCACGACACGGCTGCGCGCACTTTCATGCCGTGCGCACGGGCCGCTTCGGCCACCGGGCGAAAGCGTTCGATGGACTCGGCAATGGAGCAATTGATGTTGCGCTGACTAAAGGCTTCGCTGGCCGCAGCAAAGATCACCACCTCATCGGCCTGGGCGGCCAGCGCACCCTCAAAGCCCTTCATATTGGGCGTCAGCACGCTGTAGCGCACGCCGGCCTGGCGCTGGATGCCGGCCATCACCTCGGCGTTGTCGGCCATCTGGGGCACCCACTTGGGGCTGACGTAGCTGGTGACTTCGATCTGGCGCAGGCCGGCGGCCTGCAGGCGGTGGACCAGTTCGATCTTGGCCGCAGCCGGAACAGGCTGCGATTCGTTTTGCAAGCCGTCTCGTGGGCCGACATCGACCAGGGTAACGTGAGTGGGGAAAGCAGTCAGGCTCATGGTGTGATCTCGTGAGGGTGTCAGGCGGCCACATCCAGGCGCAGCAACTCCACGCCTTCGGCCACCTGATCGCCAACCCCGCACAGCACGGCCGATACCGTGCCATCGTGTGGGGCGGTCAGGGTGTGCTCCATTTTCATGGCTTCGGTCACGGCGAGCGCATCCCCCTGTTTCACGGACTGGCCGGCCTGCACCAGAATCGCCACCACCTTGCCGGGCATCAGCGCGGTCAGACGGCCCGATCCGGCGCCGCTGGTATCCCCTTGATGCAAGGGGTCCACCCGTTGAACCCGGGCATGCCCGGCCGGGGTGAACACATCCAGATCCTGACCATGTCGGTACACACTCAGGCGCAGCCGTTGACCGTGCACGTCGGCGTCCAGCACCGGCCCGTCAGATAGGCTGAAGGGGCGCACAGACACCTTGACCGCATCCCAGCTCAGTTGCCAGGTGCCGTCGGCCTGCACGGTCTGAATCACTCGCAGGGACTGTCCGTCGACATGCAGGCGAATCTCCCGGCGGGCCTGGCCGTGCAGTCGCCAGTGATCCGGGTGCGACCAGGGGTCGGCACCGGCTTGATGGGTCTCGTCGCTGTGCAGGCGCAAGATGGCGCCCGCGACCGTGTGTTCGATGGGCAAGGGCGGGCCCTCAAACAAGGCCGCATGTTCACGCTCGATCAGGGCGGTGTCCAGCTGGGCTTGCGAGAACGAGCGGGTGGCCGCCACGCGTCTCAGGAAGCTCACGTTGTGGCTCAGACCGGTGATGTGCAGGTCGGCCAGCGCGGCGTCCAGCCGTGCCAGCGCGGCGCTGCGGTCTTCGCCCCACACGATGAGCTTGGCAATCATCGAATCGTAGTGCGGGGTGATGGCATCACCTTCACGCACGCCGCTGTCCATGCGTACCGGGGCCACCGCAAAGCTTTGGTGTGCAGGGGCGCGCAGGACTTGCAAGGTGCCTGTGGCCGGCAAGAACTGTTGCGCCGGGTTTTCGGCGCAGATGCGGGCTTCGATGGCATGGCCCGAAAAACGGATGTCGGCTTGTGTCAGCGGCAGGGGCTCACCGGCCGCGACCCGCAGTTGCCACTCGACCAGGTCCAGGCCCGTGATGGCCTCGGTGACCGGGTGCTCGACCTGCAGGCGGGTGTTCATCTCCATGAAGTAGAACCGGCCATCTTGCTCGCAAATGAACTCGACGGTTCCTGCTCCCACATAGCCCACGCTGCGCGCGGCGGCCACCGCGGCTTCGCCCATTTGTGCGCGGCGCTCGGCGGTCATGCCAGGAGCAGGGGCTTCTTCCAGCACCTTCTGGTGGCGGCGCTGGACCGAGCAGTCGCGCTCACCCACATGCACGTAGTGCCCGTAGGTGTCGCCAAACACCTGGATTTCAATGTGGCGGGGCTGGGTGACATAGCGTTCGACCAGCACATGCGCACTGCCAAAGCTGGCCTGCGCCTCGCGCTGACACGAGGCCAGGGCCGCCGCAAAGTCCGAGGGCTGATGAACGGCGCGCATGCCCTTGCCGCCACCTCCTGCACTGGCTTTGATCAGCACGGGGTACCCCATGCGGTCAGCTTGCGCTTGCAAGAAGGCAGGGTCCTGGTTGTCTCCGTGGTAGCCGGGCACCAGGGGAACACCCGCCCGCTCCATCAGTGCCTTGGCGGCCGACTTGCTGCCCATGGCTGCGATGGCCGATGGCGGTGGGCCGATGAACACCACACCGGCGTCGTGGCAGGCTTGTGCAAAGGCATTGTTCTCGCTGAGGAAGCCATAGCCGGGGTGGATGGCTTGGGCGCCGGTGGCCACAGCGGCAGCCAGGATGCGATCGGCGCGCAGGTAGCTGTCTTGCGGGCGGTTGCCGCCAATGTGCACGGCTTCATCGCACATCGCTACATGGCGCGCAGACGCATCCGCATCCGAGTAGACCGCCACGGTCCGGATGCCCAGGCGTCGGGCGGTGGCCGCGACACGGCAGGCGATTTCACCGCGGTTGGCAATCAGGATCTTCTGAAACATGGTCACTCACCTTGCTGCCATGGCGGCACGGATTTGTTCAGGAAAGCGTGCAAGCCCGCGCGCCCTTCTTCGCTGGCACGGAGATCGGCAATGTGCCGGGCGGTCTGGTCACGCAAGGCAGGGGTGATGGCCTGGCCCGCAATGTCGCCAATCAGTTGCTTGCCCGCCCGCACGGCCTGTGGGCCATTGCTCACAATCGTTTGCACCAGCGTGTGCACCCGCTCGTCCAGGGCATCCGCGTCCACCACCTCGTGCAGCAGGCCCAGCGCATGGGCCTGGGTGGCGTCAAAGCGCTCGGCGGTCAGGAAGTAACGCCGTGCGGCACGCTCACCGATCGCCCGCAACACATATGGGCTGATCGTGGACGGGGCCAATCCCAGTCGTGCTTCCGACAAGGCAAAGCCCGCCGCATAGGTGCCGATGGCGATGTCGCAAGCGGACACCAGTCCCACCCCGCCGCCATAGCAATCTCCCTGTACGCGGGCAATCACCGGCACCGGGCAGCTGGCAATGGCCCACAGCATGTCGGCCAGGCGGGTGGCGTCGGCGTGGTTCTCGTCCCACGTGTAGCCCGCCATGTCATGCATCCAGTTCAAATCGGCGCCTGCGCAAAACGCCTTGCCATGCGCGCCCAGCACCACCACACGCAGCCCCGGTGTTTGCGCCAGTTGGCGGAAGCACTGGGTGAGGTCGGCAATGGTGCCGGCGTCAAAGGCGTTGCGCTGGTCGGGGCGGTTGAGCCACACGTGCGCCACGGTGCCTTCATGGCGGAAATCGAGGGTCGACATGCTGAGGTCCTCTGGATGGGCTTACATGCGGAACACGCCAAAACGCGTGTCGGGGATGGGGGCGTTGAGCGCAGCGCTCAGGGCCAGACTCAGCACGCGGCGGGTGTCGGTGGGGCGGATCACGCCGTCATCCCACAGTCGGGCCGAGGCGTAGTACGGGTGCCCCTGCGCCTCGTATTGCGCGCGGATGGGGGCTTTGAAGGCCTCCTCGTCATCGGCCGACCAGGTGCAGCCTTTGGCTTCGATGCCATCGCGCTTGACGGTGGCCAGCACGCTGGCAGCCTGTTCTCCGCCCATCACGCTGATGCGGGCATTCGGCCACATCCAGATGAAGCGAGGATTGAAGGCGCGGCCGCACATGCCGTAGTTGCCGGCGCCAAACGAGCCGCCGATGATCACCGTGAACTTGGGCACCTGCGCACACGACACGGCGGTCACCATCTTGGCGCCTGCGCGGGCAATGCCTTCGTTTTCGTACTTGCGGCCGACCATGAAGCCTGTGATGTTCTGAAGGAACACCAGCGGGATCTTGCGCTGGCAGCACAGCTCGATGAAGTGCGCACCCTTGTTGGCGCTTTCAGAGAACAGGATGCCGTTGTTGGCAATGATGCCCACGGGCATGCCTTCGATGTGCGCGAAGCCGCAGACCAGGGTGTTGCCATAGCGGGCCTTGAACTCGTCGAACTCCGAGCCATCGACCAGGCGGGCAATCACTTCGCGCACATCAAACGGTTTGCGGGTGTCGGTGGGGATGATGCCATTGAGCTCTTGTTCGTCGTACGCCGGTGCGCGCGCAGGCAGCAGTGCCAACTCGGGCTGTTTGCGCCAGTTCAGCCGGGCCACGGCCTGCCGCGCCAGGGCCAGGGCGTGGGCATCGTCGCGAGCCAGGTGGTCGGCCACGCCCGACAGGCGCGTGTGCACGTCGCCGCCGCCCAGGTCTTCGGCCGTCACCACTTCACCGGTGGCGGCCTTCACCAAGGGCGGCCCACCCAGAAAGATGGTGCCCTGATCGGCCACGATGATGGTCTCGTCACTCATGGCCGGCACGTAAGCACCGCCTGCTGTGCACGACCCCATCACCACCGCGATTTGCGGGATGCCGGCCGCACTCATGTTGGCCTGGTTGTAGAAGATGCGCCCGAAGTGGTCCCGGTCGGGAAACACCTCGTCCTGATTGGGCAGGTTGGCGCCACCCGAGTCCACCAGATAAATGCAGGGCAGGCGGTTCTGCTGCGCAATTTCCTGGGCGCGCAGATGCTTCTTGACGGTCAGCGGGTAATACGTACCGCCTTTGACCGTGGCGTCGTTGCAGACGATCATGCACTCGACGCCTGACACGCGCCCGATGCCCGCGATCACGCCTGCGCAAGGCGAGGCGTTGTCGTACACATTCAAGGCCGCCAGCGGAGCGACTTCCAGAAAGGGCGAGCCGGCATCCAGCAGTTGCTCGACCCGATCACGGGGCAGCAGCTTGCCGCGTGACAGGTGCTTGGCGCGCGGGCCTTCACCCCCGCCTTGGGTAATCTGCGCCCATTGCGCTTCCAGGTCTGCCACCAGGGCGTGCATGGCGCTTGCGCTGTCCTTGAAGGCTTCGCTGCGCGGATTGAGTTGGCTCTCGATGACGGGCATGGCAAATCAGGCCTGCGAGGGCAGGTCGGCAGAAGAAGATGGGACGCGGGCCAGGGCCGCACTGACCTCGTCGCGCAGACGGGTCAGGGCGGACATGGTGGCGTCGCGTGGTTGCAGGGCGCTCCACAGCAGCTCGGTCAACTGATCGGCGGTGGCGTTGATGTCGGGGCGTTTGGCGGATGCGATGGCGTCCCAGAGCACATGCTCCATCGAGCCGTACACCAGCGCTCTCAACAGGCGCAACGGCATGTCGGCACGCACCAGCCCCTGTGTCTGGCCCGCTGCCAGTGCATCCATCAAGGGGGCGGTGTAACGGCGCTTGCAGGCGGCAATGGCTTCAGACAGTTCAGGCTCTGCCGCCCGACCTTCGCCAAGCACCAAGGCGCACATGCCGGACCCATCGGCCAGCAGGGTCACCAAGTGGGCTCGCACGACATGGTGCAGCTTGGCATGGACACTGGGCAAGGGCGGGACGTCCCGCTCGAGCTCACTGCTGAGCTCGTCATACCAATGCGTGATGACCTGAATGCACAACTCACGCTTGCCTGCGAAGTAGGTGAACACCGTGGCTTCGGAGACCCCGGCGGCTTCCGCAATTTGCGCCATCGTGGCGCGCTGGTACCCGCATTCGGAAAACACGCGTCGGGCCGCACTCAACAATTCGTGGAGACGGGACTGCGAGCGGGCGCTGCGGGAGGGAAGTCGCTGGACGGTGGGCACAATGAATTTGAGTCTGACTCAGTTTGTTTTCATCATGCCGCGCCCTATCCGTCTTGAAGAGCAGGGCTAACCCTCAAATTCACTTAGCCACTCAATGGCGTTGAATTTTGAGTTTGACTCAGCTTTCAGCGTGGCGCCATGCGCAACGAGGCATCCAGTCGAATCACCTCGCCATTGAGGTAATCGTTTTCAACGATGTGGCGGACCAAGGCAGCGAACTCCTCCGGCTGCCCCAATCGGGAGGGGTGCGGTACCGTGGCGGCCAGCGAGGCCTGCGCGGCTTCGGGTAGGCTGGCCATCATGGGGGTCATGAACACGCCTGGCGCAATGGTCATGACCCGGATGCGATCCCGCGCCAACTCGCGCGCCGCAGGCAAGGTCATCGCCACCACGCCACCTTTGGAGGCTGCGTAAGCCACTTGACCAATCTGGCCGTCGAAGGCGGCCACTGACGCAGTGTTGATGATCACCCCGCGCGAAGCCAGCGCGTCGCGCCCCTCAGGCTCAGGTGATTGCAGCATGGCGGGCACGGCCAGTCTCATCATGTTGAAGCTGCCCATCAGGTTGACGGTCAGAGCGCGCTGAAACGAGCTCAGTCGGTGCGGGCCTTCTCTCCCTTGCAGCTTCTCCACCACCGCCACACCCGCAGCATTGACCAAGGCGTCCAGTCGGCCAAAGCGTGACATCGCGGCCGCGACCGCTTGTTCGGCCTGGGTCTCGTCGCTGACGTCGGTTTCTTGCCAGTGCCAGCGCAGCCCCTCGGGGTCTGCTTGACGCAGTTGGCTCTCAGGGCGTGGTGCGACACGGTCGGCGACGATCACGCGCGCCCCCTGTTGATGCGCCATGTTGGCGACCGCCTCGCCCAGACCCGAACTTCCCCCAGTCACCAGGACCACGCATTCAGCCAGCTTCACGACACGACTCCTTCTCACATGTGTTGGGCGGCAGTGTGAGCCCATGAAGCGGGGTACGGCAGCCGTTCAAACCCCAAGCTGTGCCACTGAATGAATGGAAATTCAGTCAATTCGCGTCATTTATGCGTCAATCTACTGGGTGTGTTCAAGTTTGTTTAACAGAAGCCGATAGGCCTTCATGGATACCGGAGGCGCTGGTCTGGGGAGGCTGGCGCATGTGTCGTTCCGGTGCGTTGCCCCTGCAGTACAAAAACACAAGGAGCATCCATGCGACTGGATCAATTCAAAATCGGCGTGCGCGTGGCCGCACTGGCCATCAGCTTGCTGCTGGGCATGGTGCTCATGGGGGGATTGGCGTGGCAGGTGCACCGCGCGGATGTGACGCAATTCGAGTCATGTGGCCAACATGCCGCCGACTTTGAGAAGGCCGTCAACCTGGCGCGCGAGGTCCAGGTGACCTTCAAAATTCAAATTCAAGAGTGGAAAAACTTGCTGCTTCGGGGGGGAGACCAAGCCGCCTTCGACAAGTACAAAGGCGCCTTCATCAAAGAAGGTGACAAAGCGCAGAATCAGCTCAAGGAACTTTCTGCGCTGTATGCGCAGTTGGCACTCGATCCCGCACCGTTGACTCAGGCGCAGGCCGCCTTGTCGACGCTGAGCCAGCAATACATGGAGGCGCTGAAACATTACGCCGTCGCCGATGCGGATCAGAGCGCGCATGTGGTCGACAAGCTCGTCAAAGGCAAGGACCGCCCGCCCACCGAGCAACTGGACAAGCTGGTCGTGACTGTCATGGCGGCCGCCCAGCAAAGCCGTGAGACCGGTGTCGATGAAATGCACGCTCGCGGTCAGTCGGCGGCTGTGAAGTTGCTGGTCATCTTGGCGGCGTTTGTGGGGTTGGGTGTGGCGCTGAGCGTGATCATCATGCGCAGCATCACGCAGCCTTTGCAGGCCGCCGTGGCGGTGGCGCAGGACGTGGCCGACGGTCGGCTGGGACGGCGCCTGGATCAAAGCGGCTCCGATGAGGTGAGTTTGCTGAACGGAGCCTTGAGTCGCATGAACGACAGCTTGCTTGGGGTGGTGTCTCAGGTGCGTGAGGCGTCTCAAATGGTGGCGCATGCAGCCAAGGAGATCGCATCGGGCAACATGGATCTGTCGTCCCGCACCGAAACACAGGCGTCCAACCTGCAGCAAACCACAGCGACGATTGAGCAGTTGTCGACGGCGGTTCGCCTGAGTGCAGAACACGCCGAGCAGGCGCAAACATTGGCTGCCCGTGCTAGCGAAGTGGCCGAACGAGGTGGCTCCGCCGTGAATGACGTCGTCCAGACCATGCAGGACATTCAGGCCAGCTCACGCAAGATGGCAGAAATCATTGGCGTCATTGATGGCATTGCATTCCAGACCAACATCCTGGCCTTGAACGCCGCCGTCGAGGCTGCACGCGCTGGCGAGCAGGGGCGGGGCTTTGCCGTCGTCGCCGCTGAAGTGCGGTCGTTGGCGCAGCGCAGCGCCACGGCCGCCCGCGAAATCAAGACCCTGATTGACGACAGCGTGGCGCGTGTCGAGCGTGGCTCGGGCTTGGTTGACGGTGCCGGGCAGACCATCGCCGATGCCGTCAATGCCGTGCGGCATGTGCGTGACGTGGTCTCAGAGATCACGGCCACCACACGCCAGCAGGCGATGGACATCGATCAGGTCAGCCAGTCTGTCGGGTCGATTGACACCGTCATGCAGCAAAACGCAGCATTGGTCGAACAAGCTGCCGCCGCGGCAGCGTCGCTGGAGCAGCAAGCTCAGGCGCTTCAAAATTCCGTCGCCTTCTTTAGAGAAGCCTGAGTTGGGCGCCCATCGCCCTCACGAGCGATGGGGGGATGATCTCGGGCAGACGAGCGCACAATGGCGGACTTCGTCCTTGCCTTTGCGCGTTTCGTCGCGTCCTTGCCTCCATCGTGTCTGTCGTTTCGTCTCAGCCTCAGGCCATCCTTCAGGAAGTCTTCGGCTACACCGCATTTAGAGGGCAGCAACAGGCCATCGTTGACCATGTGGTGGCTGGTCACGACGCACTGGTCCTGATGCCCACCGGCGGCGGGAAATCCTTGTGCTACCAGGTGCCCGCGATCGCGCGTCACCGTGCCGGCTTGGGGGTGACCTTGGTTGTGTCTCCCCTCATTGCCTTGATGCACGACCAGGTCGGGGCCTTGGAAGAGGTGGGGGTGCATGCAGCATTTCTAAATAGCACCCTCACGCTGGATGACACGCAGCGCATCGAGCGAGAACTGATGTCAGGGCGACTGGTCTTGCTCTATGCCGCTCCTGAGCGTGTGACGAATCTGCGCTTTCAGGCGCAATTGGCCAGCCTGTATGAGCGCGGCTTGTTGAGTCTGTTTGCCATTGACGAAGCGCATTGCGTCAGCCAGTGGGGACACGATTTCCGGGAGGACTACCTCCAACTCAGCGTCCTGCATGAGCGCTTTCCGGATGTCCCGCGCCTGGCCTTGACCGCCACCGCCGACGATCAAACCCGTGCCGACATGATCGAGCGCCTGGATCTGCAGTCGGCCAGGGTCTTCATCAGCAGTTTTGATCGTCCCAATATCCGCTACACCTTGGTGGAGAAAGACAACCCGCGTCAGCAACTCCTGCGCTTCATCCGCGACGAACACGACGGTGATGCGGGCATCGTGTACTGCCAGAGTCGCCGAAAGGTGGAGGAAACGGCGGAATGGTTGTCGCAGCAGGGGATCTCGGCCTTGCCTTATCACGCAGGGTTGGATGCCGCAGTTCGGCAGCGCAATCAAAACCGCTTCCTCAGAGAGGATGGTTTGGTCATGGTGGCCACCGTGGCCTTTGGCATGGGCATCGACAAGCCCGACGTGCGGTTTGTTGCGCACCTTGACCTGCCCAAAAACATCGAAGGCTATTACCAGGAGACAGGTCGGGCTGGGCGGGATGGTCTGCCGGCCGATGCCTGGTTGACCTATGGCTTGGCCGACGTGGTGAACCAGCGCCGGATGATCGACGAGAGCCCTGCGTCAGACGAGTTCAAGCGCATTCAGCGCGGCAAGCTCGACGCCTTGCTGGCCCTTGCTGAGGCGCATGACTGCCGCCGGGTGCGGTTACTGGACTACTTTGGTGAGGCCAGTCAGCCTTGCGGCAACTGCGACAACTGCCTGCACCCGCCCGCCACGTGGGATGGCACGGAGGCTGCCCGCAAATTGCTGAGTTGCATCTACCGGTTTTGGCAGCACGGGCAGCAACGATTTGGCGCTGGGCACCTGATTGACGTCTTGCGCGGCAAGCACACCGACAAGGTGGCGCAGTACGGGCACCAGACCTTGAGCACGTTTGGCATCGGCGCAGACTTGTCCGACAACCATTGGCGAGCGGTTTTGAGGCAATTGGTCGCTCTTGGGTATGTCGTTGCCGAGGGTGAGTTCAATACTTTGGCGCTCACAGATGGCGCGCGAGCGGTCTTGAAGGGGGCGGTGCAGCTGACCCTGCGAGAGCCGACCGAGGCACCCAAGCGGACTCGCGGCCGGACTCCCCAATCTGGTGCAAAGGCAGCCATGCTGGCCGATCTGACTGGCGACGCATTGGTCAGATTTGGTGAGCTCAAAGCGTGGCGTGCGGAAGTGGCACGCGAACACAATTTGCCTGCCTATCTGGTGTTTAACGATGCGACGCTGGCCGACATGGCTCGAACGGTTCCGCAGACGCTGGGCGAGTTGGCGCAGATCAGTGGGGTTGGTGCCAAAAAGTTGCAGGCCTACGGGGAAGCCATTCTGCAGGTGATGGGGCGGTGACCCGCTGACTGCCGACGCCTGGAGACATCGAGCCACGGCAATGTGTCGGCGTGATGACGTTGGGCTGCGTTGAGGTCTTGTGTCGGCACTTCAACATGAGTTTTGTTGTGTGGCGACTACAAAAAAGGCGGGAAAACCCACCTGCAGGTGTGCACGCATCTTGCTTCTAGTGCACTTGTTGGAATTTCCGTCCCACAATGATCTCAACGATTCACGAGCCCCACCTTTGGTTGTGAATCGGTTCAGATTCGTTCATCTCAACAGGAGAACTTGATGATTGCTAAGAAATCCCTGGTGGCCGTGGCCGCTCTGCTGGCTGCTGCTGGCGCTGCTCAAGCTCAATCCAGCGTCAAGCTGTATGGTCTGGTCGACATGGGCGTTGCTTCGCTGGAAGGCGCACACGACAAGGGTGATTCCGGTCGTACGACCCAAGTGACCAGCGGTGCCATGACCACCAGCTTCATCGGCTTTGCCGGTGTGGAAGATCTGGGTGGCGGTCTGAAGGCCGAGTTCACTCTGGAATCGTTCTTGGCAGGTGACACCGGTGTTGCCGCTGGCTACATGGCCAACAAGGCTGGTGGTTTCTGGAGCCGTGCTTCGAGCGTTGCTCTGAGCGGTGGTTTCGGTCGTGTGGCTCTGGGTCAGTACGACAACCCCCTGTTCACCGCTGGTTACACCTACAACCCCTTCGGTAGCTCGATGGTCGTGTCGCCCACCATGCGTCACCTGAACTACGTCGGTCAACGTGGCGACGGTAAGTTCGGCGTTGGTTTCGACACCGGCTGGGTGAACTCGGTGACCTATGAGTCCCCCAACCTGCAAGGTTTCAACGTGGTGGCTCAGGCTGCTCTGAAGGAAGCCGCTGGTTCCTCCACCAAGAACAGCTACACCTTGGCTGGTTCGTACAACGCTGGCCCTCTGAGCGCCATGCTGACCTACGTGAAGGCAGGCTACACCAGCGCCAACACCGCTTACCCATCTGACCAAAAGGTTTGGAACCTGGGCGCCAGCTACGACTTGGGCGTTGCCAAGACTTTCCTGCAGTACACCGACGTGAAGACGACTCGCGTTGCAACGGCTGATGCTGACAACAAGGACAAGATCTGGCAACTGGGCGTGTCCGTTCCTCTGAACGACAAGGCTGCCGTGCTGGCTTCGTTCGGTCAGAGCAAGTTCAAGACTGCAGGCTCTGACTCCATCAAGAACGAAGTGTTCTCGGTGGGTTATGACTACGCTCTGTCGAAGCGCACTGACGTGTACGGCGCATTCATGAATGAGCGTCAAACCGACCTGGAATCCGGTCAATCCGTGGCCATCGGTATCCGCCACAACTTCTGATCATCACCTGATCTGATTTGTGCATAAAAGGCGCCCTTCGGGGCGCCTTTTTCGCTTTCTGGTGCATAACTTCTCTCAAATCACTGAATCTGGCTGGCATGAAAACTGCGTAACTGTATACAGTTCACCATCTTGGCGAGTGAACAGTTTCCTCATTAGGAGTTCGCATGTCTTTCAAGAAATCACTGATCCCCGCTGTTGTTGCTTTGGGTTTTGCCGCGACAGCATCTGCGCAAAGCACTGTGCAGGTTTATGGTGTGGTTGATCTGACCTTGGGTTCGTATCAGTACAGCGGCACCAAAGGGAGCGCTGACAATTCGCGCATGACCAAGGTCGATGGCAACCAGATGGTCACGAGCTATCTGGGCCTCAAGGGGGTGGAAGATCTGGGCGATGGTCTGAAGGCCGGCTTTGTTCTGGAGTCCTTCCTGCGTCCGGACACTGGTGCCTCGGGCCGCAACGATGCCTCCGTAGGCAAGACGCAAGCAGATACGTTCTGGAGTCGTGCGGCCAACTTGTACCTCCAGGGCGGCTTTGGTAAGGTCACGCTGGGTCGTCAGATCGCGTTGCCCTATCTGCAAACTGTGCAGTTCAACCCCTTTGGCGGCTCGTTTGGCCTCGCGCCCGCTGTGCGTCTGACCTATGGCAAGTGGGGCAATGACAAGGCGGACTCGGGCTGGAGCAATGCGATCAGCTACACCACGCCCAATCTGTCGGGTTTCACTGCCACGGTGCTGGCTGAAACAGGCGAGCAGGCCGACAAGAGCGAGCGCCCCAGCTACGCGTTGGCGGCCAACTACACCTCAGGTCCTCTGGCATTGGCGGCTTCGTGGCAAACCGTGGGCTCTGCCGAGGCGCCGAAGCTGGACTTGACCAAGGGTCAGCGCCAAACCTTCGGTTTGATCAACGCTTCGTACGACGCTGGCGTTGCCAAGTTCTTTGGTGAATATGGCCAGATCGAAAACCATGGCTACACCGGCACGAATGGCATGCACACGTCGCTGTATCAAGTCGGTGCGTCGATCCCTGTGACCGCCACGGGCAAGGTGCTGGCCTCATATGGTGCAAGCAAGGAAAAAGCTGCGCACGGTGGTACCGCCAAGAGTGTGATGCATTCCATCTTCACTGTGGCCTACGACTACAACCTGTCCAAGCGCACGGATGTCTATGCCGCCATCATGCTGGACGATGAAAAGCAGTCCGGCTACAAGAATGGTGAATCCTATGTCCTGGGTCTGCGCCACGCGTTCTGACCCGCACATCATCTGACCATCTTCGTGTGGTCAGATGTCCTCGCTCTTTGGTTGATTCAGATGTTTGCGGCGTCCTGTGTGGACGCCGCTTTTTTCAAGCGCGGTCGAACTTGAAGACCGCGGTGCTGGCCATCAGATTTGGCCATTGGTCGACCCGACGCCCTTCGTGCCACCCAAATGATTCCAGGATGTGCAGGCCGTTCTTGCGTGCCAGCACTTCAAAGTCCGCAAAGGTCGACACACGGATGTTGGGTGTGTCGTACCACTGATAGGGTAGGGTCTTGGTGACGGGCATGCGGCCCCGCAGCACGCTGAACCGATGCGGCCAGTGCGCAAAATTGGGGAAGCTGACGATGCCCTGCCGACCCACCCGTGCGGTCTCGCGCAGCATGGCTTCGGTATTGCGCAAATGCTGCAGGGTGTTGAGTTGCAGCACCACGTCGAAGCTGTTGTCTTCGAAGATGCTCAGGCCTTCTTCCAGATTGCGCTGGATGACGTTGACGCCGCGCTGCACGCAGGCCAGCACCTTGTTGTCGTCCAACTCCACACCGTAACCTGTGCATTGACGGGTGTCTCGCAGCAACGCCAACAGGGCGCCATCGCCACAGCCCAGGTCCAGTACGCGCGAGCCCGGGGGGATGAGCTGCGCAATCACATGATGCAGATGGGTTTCACTCATGTCGCGCTCCTCAGTCGGCCGTCAGTTCAGAGTGGATGCGCTCAAAGTAGGCGCGCACCACGTTGTGGTACCGAGGGTCATCGAGCAGGAAGGCATCGTGGCCATGGGGGGCATCAATCTCGGCGTAGCTGACGTCGTGGCGGTTGTCGACCAGGGCTTTGACGATCTCGCGTGAGCGGGCTGGCGAGAAGCGCCAATCGGTCGTGAAGCTGACGACGAGGAACTTGGCCAGGGCCTGTGCCATGGCCGCAGACAGGTTGCCGCCATGTGTGCGGGCGGGATCGAAGTAGTCGAGCGCGCGGGTGATCAGCAAGTAGGTGTTGGCATCGAAGTAGTCGCTGAACTTGTCGCCCTGGTAGCGCAAGTAGCTTTCGACCTGGAACTCGATGTCCTGGGTGCTGTAGTGGGGGGCGCCTCCCAACTCACGTCCGACCATTTCGCGGCCGAACTTCTCTTCCATCACATCGTCCGACAAGTAGGTGATGTGCCCGATCATGCGGGCCACACGCAGGCCGCGGCGGGGGACCACGCCGTGCTCGTAGAAGTGACCGTGATGAAAGTCCGGGTCGGTGATGATGGCGCGGCGGGCCACCTCGTTGAAGGCAATGTTCTGGGCCGACAGGTTGGGTGCCGTGGCCACGGCCACGCAGTGCTTGACGCGCTCAGGGTGTTGCAGCGTCCAACTCAGGGCTTGCATGCCACCCAGACTGCCACCCAGTACGGCTGCCAGTTGTTCGATGCCCAGGCGATCCAGCAGGCGGGCTTGGGCATTGACCCAGTCTTCTACGGTTACGACCGGGAAGTCGGCGCCATACAGTTTGCCCGTGTCGGGGTTGGTGTGCATCGGGCCGGTCGAGCCAAAGCAGGAGCCGGGGTTGTTGATGCCGATGACGAAGAACTTGTCGGTGTCCAGCGGCTTGCCGGGGCCGATCATGTTGTCCCACCAGCCCTGGCTTTTCGGGATGGGCTGACCTTGCTCGTCTGCATGCAGGCCTGCGACATGGTGCGAGGCATTGAGCGCGTGGCAGACCAGCACCGCGTTGCTGCGGTCGGCGTTGAGTCGCCCGTAGGTCTCGTAGACCAGGGTGTAGTCCTTGAGCACCGAACCGCTCTGCAGCGGCAGCGGGGTGCCAAAGTGCATGGAGGCAGGGGTCACAACCCCGAGAGAAGACATGACGCTACGACGTTCAAAACAATAAAAAAACCGGCCTCGCATCAAAGCAGGGGCCGGTCAGCAGCGCCCTCTTTAGCGGAATTTCTTGAGCGCCCGCAATCCGGACAAATCGGCGCTATGTGTGGAAGTGTAGCGCCAAACCGCCACGATGAGGGGAAACATGCTGATGTCATGGGTTTGCCTGGCGCATGATGGGGCTCATCCAGAACGGATGGAAACCGCCTTCGGAGGATGCGATGCCCAAGTGGTTGACGCGGTTGAATGAACACGTGCCGATTCGCTATGCACCCTTGGTGATGTGTGCATTGCTCTGTGTGTTGGGCGCAGCGGCGTTTGTGTGGCGAGGGCAACTGTGGGGCTTGTGGTTGGCGCTGCTGGGGTTGGCGTTGGTTGCATTGGGCATTCGTGACATGCGTCAGTCTGCTCGTGCGGTCTTGCGCAACTACCCGGTCATCGGGCATCTGCGATACATGCTCGAATTCATCCGGCCCGAGATCCGGCAGTATTTCATCGAGAGTGACAGCGAGGCGGCGCCGTTTTCGCGGCAGCAGCGCTCCTTGGTCTATCAGCGCGCCAAGGGTGAGCCGGACAAGCGCCCGTTCGGGACGCAAAAAGACGTGGGTGCCACGGGCTATGAGTGGATCACGCATTCGGTGCAGCCGTCCCACATCGAGTCTGAAGACTTTCGCATTCGGATTGGTGGCATGGGCACATCTTGTTCCCAGCCGTATGACGCCAGTGTGTTCAACATCTCGGCCATGAGTTTTGGTGCCTTGAGCGGGCCGGCGGTGCTGGCGCTGAACACCGGCGCCAAGCGAGGCGGCTTTGCCCATGACACAGGCGAAGGCTCGATCAGCCGGTATCACCGTGAGCCTGGCGGGGACCTGATCTGGGAAATCGGCTCAGGCTACTTCGGGTGTCGCACCCCCGATGGGCAATTTGATCCCGACAAGTTTGCGCAGGCCGCCAGCAGTCCGCAGGTCAAGCTGATCGAACTCAAGCTGAGTCAGGGGGCCAAGCCTGGCCATGGGGGGGTCTTGCCGGGCCCCAAGGTGACGCCGGAAATTGCCGAGGCGCGGGGCGTGCCCATGGGGCAGGATTGCGTGTCGCCCGCGGCCCACCGGGCATTTTCAACGCCCATTGAGATGATGCAATTCATTGAGCAATTGCGGCAGCTATCGGGTGGCAAGCCGGTGGGATTCAAGCTCTGCATTGGCCATCCGTGGGAGTGGTTCGCCATGGTCAAGGCCATGCAGGTCACGGGTCTGTGGCCGGACTTCATCGTGGTCGATGGGGCCGAGGGCGGCACCGGGGCGGCGCCGCTGGAGTTTGCCGACCATGTGGGGGCGCCATTGCAGGAAGGTTTGCTGTTGGTGCACAACACCTTGGTCGGGATCGGTCAGCGTGATCGCATCAAGCTGGGCTGTGCTGGCAAGGTGATCAGCGCGTTTGACATCGCGCGGGCCATGGCGCTGGGGGCCGATTGGTGCAATGCCGCGCGTGGGTACATGTTTGCGCTGGGGTGCATTCAGGCACAAACCTGCCACACAGGCCATTGCCCGACGGGCGTGACCTCACAAGACCCGCTGCGGCAGCGCGCGCTGGTGGTGCCCGACAAGGCCGAGCGCGTGTACCGCTTTCATCGCAATACCTTGTTGGCGCTGAAGGAGTTGATGCAGGCGGCTGGCTTGCGTCATCCGTCGGAGATCACGGCTGATCACATCGTGCGGCGTGTATCGGGCACCGAGGTTCGAAGGTTGTCGAATTTGTTGCCGTTTGCCGCAGAGGGCGCCTTGCTGGCCGCCGAGCGGGGCGAAGGTGTGTGGCCCCAGGCTGTGTTTGAACAGTTCTGGGGGCGTGTCAGTGCCGACTCGTTTACCTTGAAGCCTTAGGCCGTGGGCGGCGCAGTGTCGGCGAAACTGGGGCGTTGCGCCAACTTCTCGGCCAGTTTTGACAGGTTGGGGTGACGCTCCCGCCAGTCGATCTGCGGAAAGCGGAAATCGAGGTAGCCCAGTGCCGAGCCGACGGCAATGTCGGCCAAGCTGTAGTGGGTGCCCGTGCACCAAGGGCGCTCGCCCAAGCCCTTGCTCATGGCCTGCAAGCTGGCGTCGATCTTGGCGGTTTGGCGGTCGATCCAGGCCTGGCTTCGCTGGGCCTCGGTTCGTCCATTCCAGGTGGCTTCCATGCGGGCCAGCACGGCAGCGTCCAGCAAACCGTCCGCCAGTGCTTCCCAAGTGCGCACTTCCACACGCTCGCGGCCGGTCAGCGGGATGAGCTTGCCAACGGGCGACAGGGTGTCGACGTATTCAACGATCACCCGTGAGTCAAAAATGGCCTCGCCCCCTTCCATGACCAGGCACGGTACCTTGCCCAGCGGGTTGGCTTCGGCGATCCGGGTGTCGGGCGCCCACACGTCTTCCACAATGAACTTGTAGTCCAGTTTCTTTTCAGCCAGCACGATGCGGACCTTGCGGACGAACGGGCTGGTGAGGGATCCAATCAGTTTCATGCTGTGTCGCAGTGTGAGAGTCCTGACAATTTTATGAGTCTGTGGCCGATTTGCGTTTCTTTACGCCGGAATCTGGGGTCATTCCCTCGAAGGGGGTGGATGCCAAGGTGTGGTGCGATCGATACTGTTCTGTTTTTGAGTGCGAAATGAGGTTCGCGAACTCCTTGCTGGGGCTTGATCTTCTAATGGGTCTGCGGCGGTAAAATGACAGATTGGCTTGCGCCTGCATGGGCGCGAGCACGCACGTCTCACCGTTTCACGATTCGGACAACGCCATGAACCTGTCTGCTCTCTCCGCTCTGTCGCCGCTGGACGGCCGTTATGCCTCCAAGGTGTCCGCCCTGCGCCCGCTGTTGTCCGAATTCGGTCTGATGCACCGCCGCGTGCAAGTCGAAATCGAGTGGTTCATTGCCCTGTCGGACGCGGGTCTGCCCGAGTTTGCGCCGCTGTCGGACGCCGCCCGCTCGTACCTGCGTGGCCTGGTGTCCCGCTTCTCGGAAGCCGATGCCCAGGCGATCAAGGACATCGAAAAGACCACCAACCACGACGTCAAGGCCGTGGAATACTGGATCAAGCAGCGCTTTGCCACGCACCCCGAGCTGGAAAAAGCGGGTGAGTTCGTGCACTTTGCCTGTACCTCGGAAGACATCAACAACACCAGCCACGGCCTGATGCTGAAGGCGGCTCGCGAGCAGGTGGTGCTGCCGACCATCGACGGCCTGATCGGCACGCTCAGCGGCCTGGCCCACTCGCTGGCCGAGATCCCCATGCTGAGCCGCACCCACGGCCAGACCGCTTCGCCCACCACTGTGGGCAAGGAAGTGGCCAACGTGGTGGCCCGTCTGGCCAATGCCCGTGAGCGCATTGCCGACGTCAAGCTGCTGGCCAAGATGAACGGTGCCGTGGGCAACTACAACGCCCACCTGTCGGCCTACCCGGACAAGGACTGGGAAGCGTTCAGCCAGAGCGTGATCGAGAAGCAGTTGGGGCTGACCTTCAACCCCTACACCATCCAGATCGAGCCCCATGACTACATGGCCGAACTGTTTGATGCCGTCACCCGCACCAACACCATCCTGATCGACTGGTCGCGCGATGTGTGGGGCTACATCAGCCTGGGTTACTTCAAGCAAAAGACCAAGGCGGGTGAAATCGGTTCGTCGACCATGCCGCACAAGGTCAACCCGATCGACTTCGAAAACGCCGAAGGCAACCTGGGCCTGGCCAACGCTGTGCTGACCCACCTGAGCCAGAAGCTGCCGATCAGCCGCTGGCAGCGTGACCTGACCGACTCCACCGTGCTGCGTAACATGGGCGTGGCCCTCGGCTACACCCTGCTGGCCTACGACAGCCTGGCACGTGGTCTGGGCAAGCTGGAAGTCAACCCGCAAGCCTTGGCCGATGACCTGGACAACGCCTGGGAAGTTCTGGCCGAGCCCATCCAGACCGTGATGCGCCGCTATGCGCTGCCCAACCCCTATGAGCGTCTGAAGGAGTTGACCCGTGGCAAGGCCATCACGAAGGAGTCCATCCAGGCCTTCATCGAGACCTTGGAACTGCCGGAAGACGAGAAGACCCGTCTGATGGGCATGACCCCCGGCAACTACATCGGCAAGGCCGTTGAGCTGGCTCAGCGCATCGGCAAGTAAGGCAAAGGCGCAGCGATGATCTTCACCGAGCAACTGCGCCACGCACAACAGCAAAACAACTCGCTGCTGTGCGTGGGCCTGGACCCTGAGCCGGCCAAATTCCCGGGTGCATGGAAGGGGCAGCCTGATCGCATCTACGACTTCTGTGCGGCCATTGTGGACGCGACGAAGGACCTGGTCTGTGCGTTCAAGCCCCAGATCGCGTACTTTGCGGCCCACCGTGCAGAAGACCAGCTGGAGCGACTGATGGCGCACATGCGCCGGGTGGCCCCGCAGGTGCCGGTGATCCTGGATGCCAAGCGCGGCGACATTGGTTCGACCGCCGACCAGTACGCCCGCGAAGCCTTTGTGCGCTATCAGGCTGATGCGGTGACGTTGTCGCCCTTCATGGGCTTCGACACGATGGAGCCCTTCCTGAAGTACCCGGGCAAGGGCGTCATCCTGCTGTGCCGCACCTCCAATCCCGGTGGCTCGGATCTGCAGAACCTGCGTCTGGCCGATGTGGAAGGCCAGCCACGCGTGTACGAACACATCGCCAAGCAGGCGCAATGCACCTGGAACACCAATGGCCAGATGGGTCTGGTGGTGGGCGCGACCTTCCCCGAAGAAATCGCCCGCGTGCGTGAACTGGCGCCGACTCTGCCTCTGCTGATCCCTGGTGTGGGCGCGCAAGGTGGCGATGCCGTGGCCACGGTCAAGGCTGGTATGGCCACCGATGCCAGCGGGGCCATCACTGGCACCATCGTGGTCAACAGTTCGCGTGCGGTGCTGTACGCCAGCAGCGGCGACGACTTTGCCAGCGCGGCGCGGCGCGTGGCGCAAGAAACCCGCGACGCGCTGAACGCCGCACGCTGAGGTCGGCCATGCATCTGTGCACCTACGAACACCAGGGGCAGACGGATGTGGGGCTGGTGCGCGGCTCCGAAATCATTTCTCTGGGGCGCGCGTTGGGCGGCGTCTTATCGCCGCACCAGCCCATGATCGACTTGATCTCGCGCTGGGCGGAGTTCAAGGATGCGGTGGCTGCCTTGCGTGAACACGCTGCCGCCGACGCTACGCTGGACGACGTGCATGTGCTGGCTCCGGTGCCGCGTCCGGGCAAAACCCTGGCCATCGGGTTGAACTATCTGGAACACGTCAACGAGCACATCGTGGGCGAATCCCGGACGGTGCCTGAGCACCAGATCTGGTTTCCCAAGCTGGCCAACGCCATTCACGCGCCCTTCGATGACATCGTGCTGCCGCGCATCTCGCAGATGACGGACTACGAAGGCGAGATGGTGGCCATCATTGGCCAGCGTTGCCGCCATGTGCCCGCTGATCGGGCTCACGAAGTGGTGTTTGGCTACGCCGTGGGCAATGACGTGTCGGTCCGGGACATCCAGAAACGCACCTCGCAATGGACCTTGGGCAAGTCGTTTGACACCCATGCGCCGTTTGGCCCGTGGATCACCACGGCCGACGAAGTAGAAGACCCGCACGCGCTGGAACTGCGTTGTTGGGTCAATGGCGAATTGCGCCAGCACAGCAACACTCGCCTGATGATGCACAACGTGTGGGCGCAGATTGCGCAACTCACGCAAGTGATGACGTTGGAGCCGGGTGACTTGATCTTTACCGGTACCTGTGCCGGCGTGGGGGCGGCTTTCAACCCGCCCAAGTTCCTGCGGGCCGGCGACACGGTCAAGGTCGAAATCGGGAGTCTGGGCTCCATCGTGGCGCACTGCGTCGACGAAACCGATTAAGGCGGGGTTCGCGCTTACGGCGTTTGAGCGGGCATGGCCGGCAACCACAGGGTCACCTGCGTGCCGGCGCCGGATGCGCTTTGTATGTCGAGCTGACCGTCCATCAACTCCATGATTTGTTTGACGATGCTGACGCCCAGTCCGGTGCCCGGGATGTTGCCGGATTTGTCTGCGCGATAGAAACGTTCACCCACGTGCGCCAATTGCTCGGGTGTCAACCCAATCCCATGGTCACTGATGCGGATGCCGACCCACGGTTGCGTTTCATTCTTGCAGGGGAAGTCGATCTCGACGGCACCGCCTTGCGGAGAGTACTTGTAGGCGTTCGACAAGATGTTGACGATGGCTTGGCGTAGTTTGTCCGGGTCGGCCAATACCATTTGCATGGTCGTTGACGCACCCATCACGGGCGCATCACGCCCCTCGGGCGGTTTGAAGTCACGTACCACCGCGTCCATCGCCTGAGTGAGGTCGACCGGAACCCGCTGGAAGTCGCTGCCGCGGCGTGCTTCGATGCGCGCCAGATCCAGCAGTTCGTTGATGATCTTGATCATCGCCTGGCTTTGCCGGTAGATGCTCTCGAGCATGTCCTGGCGCATGGTGTCCGACATCTTGCGCTTGAGGATCAATTCGGTGAAGCCATAGATGCTGGCCATGGGAGTGCGGAGCTCATGAGCGGCCATGGACATGAATTCGCTCTTCATGGCGTCGACCTCGGTCTCATGGGTGACATCGCGCAGGTGCAAGACCTTGTTGACGCCTTCCCCATGGCCTTCGTGCAACTGGCATTCCAGCATGCGCGCCAGGGGTGGCTTCATTTCGATCACCATGCGTTCGTGCGCGTGCTCTTTGCTCAGTCGCGTCAGTGTGGGCAATCGCTGCGGGTCTTTGCTCAGCGCCATCAGGCGCGTGAGGAAGGCGGATTCGTTCAGGCCTGTCACGTCATCCGCAGACAGATGCGTCAGCCTGCAGAACGCGGGGCTGACATAGCCGACCGTGCCGTCTTTTCTGAACGCGACGAAGCCATCAGGGCTCAGAGAGAAGATGGCGTGGAGTGCGTCGCCGTGTTCCTGGATTTTGACCAGCGCCATGCGGTGATCATGCACGTCACGGATGATGCCCGCCATTCGGACTGGGGTACCTGCCTCGTCACGGAAGACTTTGGCGCGTGATCTGAACCACCGATATCCTTCGTTGCGAGTCTGCAGTCGGAAGTCAATGTCGAAGCCCGGCTTGTCGGCTGCTTGCTGCAGTTCGTCGTAAATTCGAGTCTGGTCATCGGGGTGCAGTCGCTCAATGAAACCATGCACGCTGGGCGTGAAGTCGCCAGGCTCATAGCCGATGAGACGGTAGTGTTGGGGCGACCACCACAACTCGCCCTTGTGCAGGTCCTTGCATTCCCACAACCCGGTGTCTCCGCCGTCTGTTGCCAAGGCATAGCGCTCGGTCATCTTGGCCAATTCTTGCTGGACACGTTTGTTCTGGGTGATGTCGGCCCGAATGGAGATGTAGCGTTCGATGTCACCCTGCGCATTGAACATGGGGGCAATGATGCTCTGCAGCCAGAACTCTTGTCCGTCTTTGGTGAGGTTGCAAATATCGCCTCGCCAAGGTTGTCCGCTGGTGATCGTCTCCCACATGGCTCGCCACGACTCGGACGATTGCACGCCGCTCTTGAGCATGCTGTGCGACTGGCCAATCAACTCTTCTCGGGTGTAGCCGCTGACCTCACAAAACGCATCATTGACTTCCGTGATGCGGCCTTGCGGGTCGGACATGGTGATGAGCATGTAGCGGCTCAACGTGTCCAGGAGGACGCGCGTGTCGCGCAGGGCGACCTCCGCTTGAGTGCGGGCCTTCTGAATGTCTGCTGTCATGCTTTGCGCCAGCGATTCCGCGCGTGCACGTCCCATCCCGAGCAGCCAGACGATCATCGCCATCATGCCGCTCAGCACAACCCCGAAGAGGCCGATGCCGATGGGGGTGAATCGGTCGACTTCGGCCTCAAAAGCTGCGGTGGTTCGCATGCGCAGCGTCAGGCTCCTGCCGCCAACATGCAAGGTTCGCTCTGCGTAGAGTTGCGTCGGGCCTTGCTGTGCTGCAGGGGGCGGGTTGACGATGAACTGTGTCGACAGGGGGGTGATGGCGTCGTACAACTGAAACGCCAACTGTTGGTCGGTTGCTTTGACGACATCTGCCAGAAATTCGTCCACCACGATGGGTGCATAGAGCAGTCCGACCAGTTGCTGGCGCCTGAGTTCGACCGTGGCGGGGACCTGTGCGCTTTTGAAAACCGGTACGACATACAGGAAGCCTTGCCGTTTGGCCGCGTCTTGCAGAAGGGTGATGTGCCCGGTCAGCGCAGGTGTGCCGGTGTCGATGGCCCGCTCGGCGGCTTCACGCCGAATGGCCTCAGAGCCCACGTCGTAGCCCCAGGCCGCATGGTTGGGCGCCAGTGGCTCGATGAGTTTGATGACGAACAGATTGGGGGCCTGCCCAGTGGTCCGGACCGCGAAGTCCGGCGCGCCATCTGCTCGCTCGCGAGCCATGAATGCATCCAGATCGACGCGTTCGATGCGTTCGATGAAGCCGAGGCCCCGGATGCCCGGGAACTCATCCGGGATGTTGCGCGCCATCATCCAGGTGCGGAACTGTGCGCGATCCAACGGACGACCACCATTCGCCAGAAAGGTACTTCGCAGGCCACTCAGCCCGTAAGTGGCTTTCACGAAGCGCCCTCGGATGTTGTCTTCGAGTCGCTGAACATGTCGCTCGAAACGCATTTGCGCGTTGTCGCGCATGTTTTGCTGCAGCCAGCCAGATACCAGCGCAGTCAACGACAAGCTTCCCACCAGCACCAGAATAGCCAGTGCGGAGACAGAGCGGAGACGGATGGCGCTGGGCCCAGACATGGTTGTGACAACTTGTTACTTGATTGGTGATCGTATGCCATTGGTCGTGTATCGGGTGTGTGGTGCTGACCTTGGTGTGCATTTTTTGCACTTTTGGCCGAACTCTTGCTTGGTGCCTGGGGTTGCAGTGAATGCGTGACAGGCGTCACCGCTGCGATTTATGATGCTCGGTTGCCCTGTCGTACTGGTGATTCCAATGGCTCGCTCTCGTTCGCCCATGCCTGCTGAGGCTCCTCACATCCACATTCGCGGCGCCCGTACGCACAATCTGAAAAACATCGATGTGGATCTGCCGCGCAATGAGTTGGTGGTCATCACCGGCTTGTCGGGGTCGGGCAAGTCGTCCCTTGCGTTTGACACGCTGTACGCGGAAGGGCAGCGACGCTATGTCGAAAGCCTGAGCGCGTACGCACGTCAGTTCCTGCAACTGATGGACAAGCCCGATGTGGACGTGATTGAGGGGCTGTCGCCCGCGATTTCGATCGAACAAAAGGCCACCAGCCACAACCCCCGCTCGACCGTGGGCACGGTCACCGAGATCCACGACTACCTGCGTCTGCTGTACGCCCGTGCCGGGACGCCGTTTTGCCCCGAGCATGGCCAGCCCTTGCAGGCGCAGAGCGTGAGTCAGATGGTGGATGCCGTGCTGGCGCTACCCGAAGAAACCAAGCTGATGATCCTGGCGCCCGTGGTGCGTGACCGCAAGGGCGAACACGCCGAGTTGTTCGCCGACATGCAGGCGCAGGGCTACATCCGCTTTCGCATCAACGGTCAGATCGTGGAGGCCAGTGCGCTGCAGCCTCTGGCCAAGAACGAGAAGCATGACGTGGACGTGGTGGTGGACCGCCTGAAGGTGCGTCCTGACATGGCGCAGCGTCTGGCGGAAAGCTTTGAGGCCGCTTTGCGGCTGGCGGATGGTCGTGCGCTGGCCCTGGAAATGGATGCGGGGCAGGAGCACCTGTTTTCGGCCAAGTTCGCTTGTCCGGTGTGCAGCTACTCGCTTGCCGAGCTCGAGCCCCGTTTGTTCTCGTTCAATGCGCCCGCCGGAGCGTGCCCGACCTGCGATGGTTTGGGGCATGTGATCGCCTTTGATCCGCAACGGGTGGTGGCCTTCCCCTCGCTCAGCCTGGGCAGCGGGGCCGTCAAGGGCTGGGACCGCCGCAACACCTACACCTACAGCCTGATCGAGAGCCTGGGCAAACACTACGACGTGGACATGGAGCAGCCCTTCGAGGAGCTGCCCGCGCACATCCAGCAGGTCGTGTTGTATGGCTCGGGCCTGGAAGAGATCGAGTTCAGCTACGAAGCCGATGGTCCGGGGGGCAAGAAGCGCAAGGTCAAACGCTCGCATCCCTTCGAAGGCATCATTCCCAACTTTGAGCGCCGGTTCAAGGAAACCGATTCCGCCACCGTGCGAGAAGAACTGGCGCGTTATCAGCAGCCCAAAGCCTGCCCGGACTGCCACGGTACCCGCCTGCGCACCGAGGCCCGCCACGTCAAATTGCTGGATGCCGTCACAGGTGACACCAAGGCCATTTACGAAATCGCGCACGCGACGCTGGCTGAAGCTCACCGTTACTTCAGCGACTTGCAGTTGCAAGGCGCCAAGGCCGAGATCGCGGCCAAGGTGGTCAACGAGATCCGCTCGCGTCTGCGCTTCCTCAATGATGTCGGGCTCAACTACCTGAGTCTGGACCGTAGCGCCGACACGTTGTCGGGGGGCGAAGCGCAACGCATTCGCCTGGCTTCGCAAATCGGGTCGGGGTTGACGGGCGTGATGTATGTGCTCGATGAACCTAGCATCGGCCTGCACCAGCGTGACAACGATCGGCTGATCGGCACCTTGCAGCATCTGCGCGATCTGGGCAACAGCGTGATCGTGGTCGAGCACGACGAAGACATGATTCGCGCCGCCGACCACGTCATCGACATGGGCCCAGGCGCCGGGGTGCATGGCGGCCGTGTGCTGGCCCAAGGCACGCCGGACGAGGTAACCGCCAACCCCGACAGCCTGACGGGGCAGTATCTGGCGCGCGCCTTGCGCATCGAAGTGCCGACCCGCCGACACACCTTCACTGACGAGACGCCGCGTTTGCGCGTGGTCAACGCACGAGGTCACAACCTCAAGGGGGTTACGGCCGAGTTCCCGGTGGGCTTGCTGACCTGCGTGACCGGCGTGTCCGGTTCCGGCAAATCCACCCTGGTCAACGACACCTTGTATGCCGCTGTGGCCCGCAAGCTGTACCAGAGCCACATGGAGCCTGAGCCCCATGACGAGATCGACGGGCTGGAGTTGTTTGACAAGGTCATCAACGTGGACCAGTCACCAATTGGCCGCACCCCGCGCTCCAACCCCGCCACCTACACCGGCTTGTTCACCCCCATTCGGGAGTTGATGGCCGATGTGCCCGCTGCCCGCGAGCGGGGCTACAACGCGGGGCGCTTCTCTTTCAACGTGGCGGGTGGCCGGTGCGAAGCCTGTCAGGGCGATGGAGTGCTCAAGGTCGAAATGCACTTCCTGCCCGACGTGTACGTGCCGTGCGATGTCTGTCATGGCAAGCGCTACAACCGCGAAACCCTGGAGATTCAGTACAAGGGCAAGAACATCCATGAGATCCTGGATCTCACGGTGGAGCAGGCACTGGAGTTTTTCAGCGCGGTACCCAGCATCGCACGCAAGTTGCAGACACTGATGGATGTGGGGCTGGGTTACATCCGCCTGGGGCAATCTGCCACGACCCTGTCAGGCGGGGAAGCGCAGCGTGTGAAGCTGGCGCTGGAGTTGTCGAAACGGGATACGGGGCGCACGCTCTACATCCTTGACGAGCCCACCACAGGCTTGCACTTCCATGACATCGCCTTGCTGCTGAAAGTGCTGCATCAGTTGCGTGATGCGGGCAACACCATCGTCATCATCGAACACAACCTCGACGTGATCAAAACAGCAGACTGGTTGATCGACATGGGGCCAGAGGGGGGCTCGGGTGGTGGGCAGATGCTGGTGGCGGGCACACCGGAAGATGTGGCGGTTTTCGAAGCCAGTCACACCGGTCGGTATCTCAAATCGCTGCTGGATATCAGCTCTTCATGAATCCCAGGTCGGTCGTGCTGAACGCGCCAATGTGGGGGAGCATGGTGCTCAGATCGCTGTGACTGACGCCCATCCATTTCCCCAGCGTGTAAGCATATTGGTCGACCGATGTCGAGGGAATCAGCGAACCATTCTCGATCTGATCGGGACTGCTGAAGACCCCTTTGCTGTCTGCCGTGCTGTATTGCGGGAATGTGCCGTAAACATCGGTGCCGTTGACGGCGCCGCCCACGATGAACTGGTGTGCACCCCACCCATGGTCGGTGCCATCACCATTGCTCGTGAAGGTGCGGCCAAACTCCGATGCGGTAAAGGTGGTGACTTGGCTGCGCATGTCGCCGGCAGGCATGCCGCTCAGCACCAGATTGAAATACGTCAATGCGTGGTCGAGTTGCAGCATGCGTTCCGCGTGATCGCGAATCTGGTTGTCGTGGGTGTCAAAGCCGCCCAGGCTGACCATGAAGAACTGCCGCGACAGCCCCAGGTTGGCCACGGTGTTGGTGGCGATGATGCGGGCCACCATTTGCAACTGCAAGGCCAGACTGTTGAGCTTCTGCGTGCCATCCACCACACTGGTGTACTTCAACATTGGATCTGTAGAAGGGCTGTAAGTGCCAGAGCTCGGCGTAGTCCCCCAAGGCGACACGCCTTGCCCGACCAAGCCCGAGCCCAACAGATCAGCTGCCTGCAGGGCTCGTTGCACCACCTGCTGGTGGTCGGCATGCAGCAGGTTGCGGGCGGGGACGGCATAGCTTCCGTCTGAACTGGCCTTGCCAAGCACCGCAGCCATGGCGTTAAACACAGCGGCTTGACCGTAGACCTTGCCCCCGTTTCCTAAACTCATCACGCTGGACGAGCCACTTTGGTAAGGCAAGACGGATTTGCCGGCCAGCCACACCGAAGTCCCTGAGGGCGACATGCAGGTGAATGAGCGCCGGATGATGGCTGCATCGACCTCATTGCGGCTTGTGCCATTGGCTGCCATGAGGCAGTCCCCCATCAGCCCCCCCCAGCCCTCGCTGGCACCTTCAGGCTGGAAAGATTGCCAGGTGGATTGCTGATCGTTGTGTGAAAAAAGTTTGGCCGGCTTGGCCACGGTTGGGTTGGTGTAGTTGGCCTTGGTTGTGGGGCTCAGCAGTGGCCCCACGTTGGCCAGGACCGCAGCCTGACCGGATTGGTACAGCCCACGAAGGCCGGTCAGCGCGGGATGCAGCGCAAATGTCCGCCCACTGTGGACAGCGCGGTTCGCATGATCGATGGACAGGATGCCGCCCAGGCGTGCCGGGTCGCCGTTGCCTGCTGCCGAATTTGCCGCCGTGCCGGCGACAGGCAGTGCGATGCCCGCGCTGCTGTCGGCGGGCGTGCGATGCGCAGCGTAGTGAGTCCACGATGTGCTGTCCGTCGCCAGAACCGTATTGAACGCATCGTTGCCACCATTGAGAAAAATGCAAACCAATGCCTTGTAGCCGCTGCCGGCACTTTGAGCGGCGGCGTCAGTGAGTGCACCAAAGTTGATGGCCAGTGGTGCGGCAGCACCCATGCCAGACAAGGCTGCCATTTGCTGGAGAAAGGCGCGACGACGATGGTTCATCGTGATCTCCTCATTGCTGCACGATGAATTCAGGCGTGACACAAATCACCGCGATGGCAGCTTGAATCCGTTGCCTGCGTTGTTTGGCCAGCGTGGTCGTGTTGCTCGAGTTGATGGGGAGCGCGGACACGGCAGCGATGGCCTGGGCGCGTTCATCATCCGACAAGGTGTGTCCGAGCAGTCTTTTGGACAGCGTGTCCACCAAGGTCTCCGGGGTGGTCACCAAGCTGTCCCAGCTGCTGAGGTCAAAGCGGAGGTCCCAGTTGGTGGTGTTGCTGTTCCATTGTCCAAACCCCTGGTCCAGTGCCCGCAGGATGAAGTTGGCATAGCCCAACACGGAGGTCTCTGTGGTGATCTGCATTTCCGGGGCGACCAATCCTTGCAGGGCCATGGCGCTCTGAGGCGCGACATAACCGGGTCGGAAGAAATTGAACACCGAAGGCGCCCGAAGCGGGGCCTGCCCCAGTTGGTTGCCCGGATCGCTCGTGTCGTCGCTTTGATAGAACGGCAAGGTGGCCGTGGCGGCTGGTATGGGGAATCGCGCGCATCAAGCTGGTGAGGCGCAACACCGGCTCTTTCAGCTTGCCGTAGGTTTGCAGCGCCGAGGTGGCGGGATGTCGCGCTTCGTCGTGGAGCAAGATGGCCTTGACCACCTTGCGAAGGTTGCCATTGCTGTTGCGGAAGGCTCGTGCAATGTCGGCGACATAGGCGTCGCTGGGGTTGCTGGTGACCAGCCGCTGGATCAGCTGTTTGCTGATGAACGGTGCGGTGTTGGGGTGGCTTGCCAACCGATCCAGCGCGGCCTTCAAACTGGCTTGAGGGTCAGTCGTGTCTTGTGCGGGGATGGTGACACTCAGGAACTGTTTCTCCGACGTCGAGTGTGCCTGGGGGTAGGCGCTCATGGACGTGACATCCTGGCTGGCATCCTTGCATTCCGAGGTGCGCCAGAAGCATTTCCACCAGACCAATGCAGACTTGGTGGAGGGCCAGTACCAACTGAAGCCCGTGAAGACCTTTGCCAAACCTTTGATGTCTGTTGCCGTGTAAGTTTCAATGGCCCGCCCGTCTTGCAACTTTGGGCGACCGTTGTCCCCCAACTCGTACAAACCAATCGAGAACAGCTGCATGACCTCCCGGGCGAAGTTTTCATCAGGGACTCGGCCCGTACCATCTTCCTTGCGATTGGCCAGATGCGACAGATACTGCCCCATGGCTGGGTGCATGGCGACCGACTCCAGCAGATCGCGGTAATTGGCATCCGCTTTCGCGGTCAGCATGTCAAGGTAGCTCGCAACACGGCGGCCATCATCAATCGACAGCGTCGAAATCACAAAAATCTCGGAGAGTGCGAAGGCCACGCGCTGTCGCAACTGAGCTGGGTCTCTGACCGCATGCGTCCACCAGCTGTAGCCCACATCACCGGCCGTAGCTTGTGCTCGCCCCACGGTTGCTGCGGCCGATTCGGCCATGGCAAGGTGTGAACTCTGTAGCGCGGTGTTGAACTGTTCGTCGATCCAGTTGTCGTAGCCTATGCGCTTGACCCGAGCTACATCGGCGTCGGTCGGGCCAAAGGTGGCTTGGCTCAGAAAGCGATACGCTTCGGCATCAGATCCAGGCACCATGGCAGCCGACATCGTCAGCTTGCTGTCAGGATCGGAGGAAGCGTTGCTTGCGCCCCCGCCACAGGCTGAAAGGACCAGGCTGGCGCACACCCCTGCCAGCCAAGGCCAAAGGCGTATCCGGGAGGGGTGAAGATGGCTGGGTGTGCGAGACATGGCGGGAGGGTGCCATGTTCATGCCAGAAAGGCTGCTTACAAGGCGTGTGCCTTGTAAGCGCCGGCAACAGGAGGGGTGATGATCCGACGCCTGTGCGACTTATTTCACTGCTTTACAGCTGGGGGGCCAGCGCCCGCTCGGCATCGGTCACGGTCATGCCCGTGCGCGTGGCCCAGTCCGCCACTTGATCGTGCCCGATCTTGCCGACATTGAAGTACGCCGCATCCGGGTGCGCCATGTAGAAACCGCTCACACTGGCGGCCGGGGTCATGGCCATGCTCTCGGTGAGGTGCATGTGGATCTCGGCCGCGTCCAGCACCTTGAACATGTCGCGCTTGACCGTGTGGTCCGGGCAGGCAGGGTAGCCCGGGGCAGGGCGAATGCCTCGGTAGGCTTCCTTGATCAACGCGTCGTTGCTCAACTGTTCGGCGGCGGCGTAGCCCCAGAAGTCTGTGCGGACACGCTGATGCATGCGCTCGGCAAAGGCCTCGGCCAGGCGGTCGGCCAGGGCTTTGAGCATGATGGCCGAGTAGTCGTCCTGGGCAGCCAGGAACTCGGCTTCCTTCTTCTCGATGTTCAGGCCGGCAGTCACGGCGAACAGGCCGATGTAGTCCGGCTTGGCTTCACGCGGCGCGACGAAGTCGGCCAGCGAGCGGTTGGGGCGCTTCACGCCGTCCACCACCGGGCGCTCGGTCTGCATGCGCAGGGGGTTCCAGCGCATCAGTACCTCGGTGCGCGACTCGTCGGCATACACCTCGATGGTGTCGTCCTGCACGGTTTGCGCGGGGTACAGCCCGATCACGCCATTGGCGGTCAGCCAGCGGCCTTCCACAATCTTCTTGAGCATGGCCTGCGCATCGGCGTAGACCTTCTTGGCTTCGGCACCCACCACCGCATCGTCCAGGATGGCGGGGAAGGGGCCGGCCAGATCCCATGTCTGGAAGAAGGGGCTCCAGTCAATGTACTGGGCCAATTCGCCCAGGTCGTAGTTCTTGAACACGCGACGACCAATGAACTTGGGCACCTCGGGGGTGTAGGTCGCGAAGTCCACCTCGGCCTTGTTGGCACGGGCCTCGGCCAGCGTCACCAGCGGGGTGGCCTTCTTGTTGGCATGCAGTTGGCGAACGTGCTCGTAATCGGCGTTCAGTTCGGCAATGTAGGTCGCCTGGCGCTCGGGGCTCAGCAACTCCGAGCACACACCCACGGCACGCGAGGCGTCCGGCACATAGACCACGGGGCCGCTGTAGTGGGGGGCGATCTTCACGGCCGTGTGCACGCGCGAGCAGGTCGCCCCGCCAATCAGCAGCGGGATCTTGCGCGAGCGGAAGTACTCGTCGCGCTCCATCTCGGCCGCCACATACTGCATTTCTTCCAGCGAGGGCGTGATCAGGCCGGACAGGCCGATGATGTCCGCCCCCACTTCCTTGGCCTTGTCGAGGATGTCCTTGCACGGGACCATCACGCCCATGTTGACCACCTCGAAGTTGTTGCACTGCAAGACCACGGTCACGATGTTCTTGCCAATGTCGTGCACGTCGCCCTTCACCGTGGCGATCACGATCTTGCCCTTGGCCTTCACATCGCCACCGGCCGCTTCCAGTTGGCGTTTTTCTTCTTCGATGTAAGGCACCAGGTGGGCCACGGCCTGCTTCATCACCCGGGCCGACTTCACCACCTGCGGCAGGAACATCTTGCCCGCACCGAAAAGGTCACCCACCGTGTTCATGCCGGCCATCAACGGGCCTTCGATCACATGCAGGGGGCGGCCGCCGCCAGCCTTGATCTTCTGATAGCACTCTTCGGTGTCGGTGGTGATGAACTCGGTGATGCCGTGCACCAGTGCGTGGCTCAGGCGATCTTCCACGCTGACGGGGTGCTCGGCCGTGCCACGCCAGGCCAGCTTGGCCGAGTCGTCCTTGGCTGCACCCTTGACTTGCTCGGCAATGCCCAGCAGACGTTCTGTCGGCGTCAGCGACGTGTCGTCTCCGTCCTTGTAGACGGGCTGACGGTTCAGGACCACGTCCTCGACCAGTTCGCGCAAGTGCGCATCCAGATCGTCGTACACGCCGACCATGCCGGCATTGACGATGCCCATGTCCATGCCCGCCTGAATGGCGTGGTAAAGGAACACGGTGTGGATGGCTTCGCGCACGGGTTCGTTGCCGCGGAAGCTGAACGATACGTTCGAGACGCCGCCCGATACTTTGGCACCCGGCAGGTTCTGTTTGATCCAGCGCGTGGCCTCGATGAAGTCCACGGCGTAGTTGTCGTGCTCTTCAATGCCCGTGGCGATGGCGAAGATGTTGGGGTCGAAGATGATGTCTTCGGGCGCGAAGCCCACCTCGTCCACCAGGATGCGGTAGGCGCGTTCGCAGATGTCGATCTTGCGCTGATAGGTATCGGCCTGACCAGCTTCGTCAAACGCCATCACCACGGCGGCTGCACCATAGCGCTTGATCAGCTTGGCTTGATGGACAAAGTTGTCCACGCCTTCTTTCAGCGAGATCGAGTTGACGATGCCCTTGCCCTGAATGCACTTCAAACCGGCTTCGATCACGTCCCATTTGGACGAGTCGATCATGATGGGCACGCGGGCGATCTCGGGCTCGCCCGCGATCAGGTTCAGGAAGCGCACCATGGCGGCCTTGCTGTCGAGCATGGCCTCGTCCATGTTGATGTCGATGACCTGAGCGCCGTTTTCCACTTGCTGGCGCGCCACTGACAGAGCGTCTTCAAAACGCCCTTCCAGAATCATGCGCGCAAAGGCTTTCGAGCCCGTGACGTTGGTGCGCTCACCGACGTTGACGAACAGCGTGCCATCGCCAATGCTCACCGGCTCCAGGCCGGACAGGCGCATGGGCGGGACAGCAGCGGTGGGTGCAGTGGCGGATGCGCCGGACGCAGCGGCGGCAGAGGGGCGGGCAGACTCGGTCATAACCCACCATTTTAAGAGGGTACGTCGCTGATGTGCGACCAATATGATCCAAGCCAAAAACAAGAAAGGGCGCGACGCTTGTGGCGTCGTGCCCCGAGGCGCTGTCAGACCCGCCCGGTCAGGCGGCTACAGCGAGTGCCTTAACTTGTCCTGTCGGCCGAAATCAGGCCTTCAGCATGCCGTACAGCTCATCCTTGAGCACCACGCGCAGCTTTTTCTTCTGTTCCAGTTCGGCGTCAGAGCCGTGTTCCACCCCGGTTTCCAGGCGCACAACGGCTTTGTCCACTTCTTCGTATTCGCGATGCAGGCGAGCGAAATGGGTGTTGCCGGTCTTCAGTTCATGGATCTTGTCCTTGAACTCAGGAAAGTCACGTGCCAGAGGGTGGTTGTCCAAATCCATAGGGTCTCCTGTTGAATGAAGGTGGCGAACCAATCAATTTCGCCATGTCTCTATCTTGCGCCAGCGCGCGAGGCAGGTCTTGCCGCAGATCAAGGCTTGCGGGGAAGGTGTTGGCCCCCGTGGTGCAGAAATACCGAATTGATGTCAAAGGAGCTGGTGACACCAATCTTGTCACGATGTGCTGTTAACCAGGTGTCTGCGGCCGTTCTGCCCAGTGCATGAAGTTGCTGCAGCAAAGACCAATCCGTGTTGAATTTGCTGGACGCGTTGAAGGGGGTCAGCCCCTCGTCGTCCGCCACCATGTGCATGTGCAGGCGCTTGTACTTGCCCAGGTCCAGGCGCTGCTCCTGATAGAACTGGTTGACCGAAGCGATGGCGCGCAACTCGCCCACCAGGCTGGCGTTGAATGCAATTTCACTGAGCCGGTCGATGATGTCAATGGTGTGGGTGGGGGTGTCCACCTTGTGCAGAGGGGTCAGGCGCACCAGCAGGATGTCTGACAGCTCGGTTTGATAAATCAGTGGATGCAGAGAGGGGTTGCCGGTGTAGCCGCCGTCCCAGTAGGGCTCGCCATCAATCTCGATGGCCTGGAACAGAAACGGGAGGCAGGCGGATGCCATGAGGGCATCCAGCGACAGCTCCTGCGCCGTGAAAACGCGGGGCTGACCGGAATGCACGGCTGTGGCGGTGACAAACAACGGAATCCCGCTGCGGGCGCAGCCCTCATGCAGTGCCTCCGTGTCCACGTGGCGCTTGAGCACACCCTGCAGAGGATTGAGGTTCAGGGGGTTGAATTCATACGGGCTGAATGCGCGCATGAAAACATTCATCCATTGATAGGCGGGCAATTGATCAAAATTGAACGCCGTGCTCAAGGTGCCGTTGGCCTGCAGGCTCAGCGGCGAAAACAGTGGGCCATGCTGGCTGACGTCCCGCCAGAAATCGTGCAACGCCGTGCGGGCCTGAGCGCGTGCAGCTTGGGGGGAGCCCTGCTTCAAGCCCTGGATGTAGCCGGTGAGCATGACCGCACCGTTGAGCGCGCCAGAACTGGTGCCCGAAATGCCGGCCAGATCCACCCCATCGTCTTCCAGCAGTCGGTCGAGCACGCCCCAAGTGAAGGCGCCGTGTGAGCCGCCGCCTTGCAAGGCCAGATTCACGCGAGGGCGCGTGCCAGCTGCATCGCTCATCCGTCGCCGTCGGGCGGGGCGTTGAGTGTGACGCATATCGGGGGCGACGGGCTTGCGCTGCCGGCTACGAGGCCGGTCGTCTGACGAAGGTGGGGCCATGTGCACAGTCTAATGAGTTTTGTTGCGATGCAGCAGCGCGTCATGAATCCCTCGTCAGAGGGGCAAATAATTTCAGAAAAGCACTGTACAAACATCCAGCTTTTGCCATAATGGCGACCAACAACACACGTTAGCCAACGGAGAATTTGAATGGACGCTGCTGCCAAATCCGCCCTCAGTGCAGAAAAAGCCAAAGCCTTGCAGGCCGCTCTGGCCCAGATCGAGAAGCAGTTCGGCAAGGGCTCCATCATGCGTTTGGGTGAGGGGGAAGTGGTCGAAGACATTCAGGTGGTGTCGACCGGCTCTCTGGGTCTGGACATCGCGCTGGGCGTAGGTGGTCTGCCGCGTGGTCGTGTGGTCGAAATTTACGGCCCTGAGTCGTCCGGTAAAACCACGCTGACCCTGCAAGTCATCGCCGAAATGCAGAAGCAAGCCGGTGTGTGCGCCTTCATTGATGCCGAGCACGCGCTGGATGTTCAGTACGCGCAGAAACTCGGCGTGAATCTGCAGGACCTGTTGATCTCGCAGCCTGACACGGGCGAACAAGCCCTGGAAATCGTGGATGCGCTGGTGCGCTCCGGTTCGGTGGATCTGATCGTGGTGGACTCGGTGGCCGCCTTGACCCCCAAGGCCGAACTCGAAGGCGAAATGGGCGACGCCCTGCCTGGCCTGCAAGCCCGTCTGATGAGTCAGGCGCTGCGCAAGCTGACGGCCACCATCAAGAAGACCAACTGCATGGTCATCTTCATCAACCAGATCCGCATGAAGATCGGTGTGATGTTCGGCAGTCCCGAAACCACTACCGGCGGAAATGCGTTGAAGTTCTACTCGTCCGTGCGCCTGGACATCCGTCGCATCGGCTCGATCAAAAAGGGCGACGACATCATCGGCAGCGAAACCAAGGTCAAGGTTGTCAAGAACAAGGTGTCGCCCCCCTTCAAGACGGCCGAGTTCGACATCCTCTACGGTGAAGGCATCAGCCGCGAAGGCGAAATCATCGACTTGGGTGTGACCGCCAAGATCGTGGACAAGGCGGGGGCCTGGTACGCCTACGGCGGCGAGAAAATCGGGCAAGGCAAGGACAATGCCCGAGAATTCCTGCGCGAGAACCCCGACTTGGCACGTGAGATCGAAAACAAGATCCGCGACTCGCTGGGCATCGCACTGTTGCCGCCCGTCGCGGCCGTGGACACCGTCGAAGATGACGAAGTCTGACGCTTCGGCGTCCAAGCGCCCGGCCTTGTCACTCAAGGGGCGGGCGCTTAAATATCTTGCAGCGCGGGAGCATTCCCGGCTCGAGTTGACCCGCAAGCTGGCGCCTCATGCCGAGTCGCCGGAGCAGGTCGATCAGGTGCTCAACGAACTGGAAAGCAAGGGCTGGCTCTCAGCGCAGCGTTTTGCCGAATCCTTGCTGCACCGCAAGTCCGCACGGTACGGGGCCGCCCGCATTCAGTCCGAGTTGGCGCAGCACCAGTTGCCGGCTGATGTCGCCCGCGAAGCAGTGCAAGCCCTGCGTGACACAGAATTTGATCGGGCCCACGCGCTGTGGCTGCGTCGCTATGGTGAGCCCCCCACATCCCAAGAAGACCGTGCACGGCAGATGCGCTTTCTGGCGTCCCGCGGCTTTTCCGGTGAGGTGGTTCGACGGGTGGTCCGCGGCGATGGCCTGACGTTGTCAGAAGACGACTGACAGCGATTGCTGTCTTAATCCACGGCAAACGCGGTTTACCCTCAGGAAACTACCCCTCTATCCTGGGGGGCTGCGATGCTATGCTGATTGCTGCACTGCATCCAACATCATGGATGTCATGCCCCCGCTCGGGTCTGATCGGCCTTGGCGGGTTTGTCATCTTCGACATAGAACGCAACACCTGACTGCGAGATCCCAGATGAAGATTCATGAATACCAAGGCAAAGAGATCCTGAGCCGATTTGGCGTGCCGGTCCCAAGAGGTATCCCGGCCTTCTCCGTTGACGAAGCTGTGGCTGCCGCCGAAAAACTCGGTGGTCCAGTCTGGGTCGTCAAAGCACAGATCCACGCAGGTGGCCGCGGCAAGGGCGGTGGCGTGAAAGTGGCCAAGTCCCTGGAGGACGTGAAGGCCCGCGCCAGCGACATCCTGGGCATGCAACTGATCACGCACCAGACTGGCCCAGAAGGTCAGAAAGTGCGTCGCCTCTATATTGAAGAAGGCGCTGACATCCAGAAGGAATACTACCTGTCTGTCGTGACCGACCGTGGCACACAGAAGGTGGCGTTCATCGCCTCCAGCGAAGGCGGCATGGACATCGAAGAAGTCGCTCACAGCACGCCAGAGAAGATCGTCAAAATCTTCGTCGATCCGCTGGTTGGTCTGACTCAGGCTCAGGGCGAAGAACTGGCCAAGGGTGTGGCCATGCCTGCTGACTCGGTCGCGCAATTCATCGACGTCTGCCAAAAGCTCTACCAGTGCTACATGGAGACCGATGCCTCGTTGGTCGAAATCAACCCCCTGAATCGCGACGGCAAGGGCAACATCATCGCCCTGGACGCCAAGTTCAACTTCGATGCCAACGCGTTGTTCCGCCATCCCGAAATCGTGGCCCTGCGCGATCTGGATGAAGAAGATCCTGCTGAAATCGAAGCCTCCAAGTTCGACCTGGCCTACATCCAACTCGATGGCAACATCGGTTGCCTGGTGAATGGCGCCGGTCTGGCCATGTCGACCATGGACACCATCAAGCTGTTCGGTGGCGAGCCGGCCAACTTCCTGGACGTGGGCGGTGGCGCCACGGCCGAGAAGGTCACCGAAGCGTTCAAGATCATGCTGAAGAACCCTGATGTCAAGGGCATCCTGGTGAACATCTTCGGCGGCATCATGAAGTGCGACACCATCGCTGATGGCGTCATCACCGCCTGCAAGGCAGTGAACCTGAGTGTGCCGCTGGTGGTCCGTATGAAGGGCACCAACGAAGACCTGGGCAAGAAGATGCTGGCCGACTCCGGCCTGCCCATCATCTCCGCCGACACCATGGCCGAAGCCGCGACCAAGATCGTCGCCGCCGTTGCCTGAGCCCCGAACACAAGGACTTCGTCATGAGCATTTTCATCAATAAAGACACCAAGGTCATCACCCAGGGCATCACGGGCAAGACCGGTCAGTTCCACACTCTCGGCTGTCAGGCTTATGCCAACGGCAAGAACGCTTTCGTGGCGGGCGTGAACCCCAAGAAAGCCGGCGAGAAGTTCTCCGACATTCCCATCTACGCTTCGGTCAAGGAAGCAGCGCAGGACACCGGTGCCAGCGTGTCGGTGATCTATGTGCCGCCCGCCGGCGCAGCGGATGCCATTTGGGAAGCCGTCGAGGCAGACCTGGATCTGGTCATCGCCATCACCGAAGGCATCCCTGTGCGTGACATGCTGATGGTGCGCAACAAGATGAGGGCCAAGGAAGCCGCTGGTGGCAAGAAGACCTTGCTGCTGGGCCCCAACTGCCCCGGTCTGATCACGCCTGAAGAGATCAAGATTGGCATCATGCCGGGTCACATCCACCGCAAGGGCCGCATCGGTGTGGTGTCCCGCTCGGGCACACTGACCTACGAAGCGGTCGCGCAGTTGACTGAACTGGGTCTGGGGCAGTCCAGTGCGGTGGGCATTGGTGGTGACCCCATCAACGGTCTGAAGCACATCGACGTGATGAAGGCCTTCAACGACGATCCCGATACCGACGCCGTCATCATGATTGGTGAAATTGGTGGTCCGGACGAGGCCGAAGCCGCGCAATGGTGCAAAGCCAACATGAAGAAGCCGATCGTTGGCTTCATCGCTGGCGTGACGGCGCCCCCCGGCAAGCGCATGGGCCACGCCGGTGCCCTGATTTCCGGTGGTGCCGATACGGCCGATGCCAAGTTGGCCATCATGGAAGAGTGCGGCTTCAAGGTGACTCGCAATCCTTCTGAAATGGGCAAGCTGCTCAAGAGCCTGATCTAAGAGCACCTTTTCACAAATCGTGACAGATGCCCGCTAAATGCGGGCATCTGCTTGATTTGTTGTCACTTTTCAGCCCCTACACTCAGGGGCTGATTTATTTTGCGCAACATGGAAGCTTTATTGACCCCCGAGTTCTGGCTGGCTGTCGGCCAGATTGTGATGATTGACATCCTCTTGGGTGGGGATAACGCCGTGGTGATCGCCTTGGCTTGCCGCAATCTGTCGCCAGAATTGCGTCGCAAAGGCATTGTGTGGGGGACGTTGGGCGCCATTTTGTTGCGCGTGGTCCTGATCTTCTTTGCCATGTCCTTGCTGGCACTGCCCTATCTGAAGCTGGTGGGCGCGGCGTTGTTGCTTTGGATCGGTGTCAAGCTCTTGGCGCCTGACGAGGATGAGCACGGCAACCTCCAAGCCAGCGACAAATTGCTGGGCGCCATCAAGACCATCATCGTGGCCGATTTCATCATGAGCGTGGACAACGTCATTGGCATTGCCGGCGCTGCTCAAAGCTCCGGGCAACAAGGCCATCAGATGCCCCTCGTGATTTTGGGCTTGCTGGTCAGCATCCCCATCATCGTTTGGGGTAGCAGTGTGGTCCTGAAGTTGATGGATCGGTTTCCGCTCATCATCACAGCTGGCGGCATGTTGCTCGGGTGGATTGCCGGCACATTGGCGGTGTCAGACCCTGCTTTGGCGCACTACCTGCCCGAAACAGCGGTGATTCGTTACAGCGCGGGCGCACTGGGTGCCATGTTGGTGTGGGCAGTGGGTACGGCGCTGTCGCGCTCGGCACCGGTGCAAGAGGCCTGAGGCGATCGCATGAGCTTCTTGACGTTTCTGATCATCATGTTTGTCCTGCTGCTGGTGTTGAGCGGCATGGCCTGGTGGTTGCTGCGTCATGAGAAGCCCCGGGTAGTCCGGCCAACCGCTCGCAAAAATACATTGGTGAGTGCGGTGCAGGATTTTGTGGATACGGCACCTGCAGAGGTGCGGCCCAAGCGGACCGATACGGACTATGGCCCGGAGACGGTGTTGTCCTACATGGATGCACAGGAGTACACCCAGCCCCCATCTGAATTGCCGTCCGAGTTGTCTTCTTTCTTTCCTGAGGACGATGAGCCGTCTCGCCCTGCGGAATCGGTCCCTCCAGCGCATGATGCGGCAACCGATGCAGACCACGCGCGCATCAGGATGGCCTTGCAAGCGTTGACTTCCGGGCAGGTGGAGAAGGCGTGGGATTTGCTGAAGGGCTTCGTGCCGGGTGCGGCCAACAGAGAGGTGGTGCTGGAAGTCATGGACCGCTTGGGCGTGGCCTTCGAAAAAGTCTCTCGGTATGACGCTGCGCGGGATGTGTATGAGCACATGGCGGACATTGATGCGCAGTGGAATCAGGTCAAGCTCCGGTTGCTGCGGGCGCGTAACCTGGCGCAATCGGCCGCGGTGAACACGTGGGGAACCTTGCCTCCCAGACCCATGCCCGAGGTGCGACAGCGCCAGTTAGGAAAGTACATCATTGAGGGGCAGATCGGCAAAGGGGCGATGGGGGCCGTCTACCTTGGGTATGACCCGACGACGGATCGCAAAGTGGCGCTCAAGACGATGGCGCTGACGCAAGAGTTCACAGGGCCGGACTTGGCTGATGCCCGTGCCAGATTTCTGCGGGAAGCAGAAATGTCCGGACGTTTGCAGCACCCAGATATCGTCAGCATCATCGATGCTGGCGAGAGCGATGGGTTGGCGTACATCGCCATGGAGTTGGTCGAGGGCACGGACATGACCCAGTTCACCTTGCCTGACCGACTGTTGCCGCTCCCCACGCTGCTGTCCATCATGGCGCGTGTGGCGGAAGCGTTGGCTTATGCGCATGCCCGCGGCGTCACCCATCGTGACATCAAGCCCGCCAACATCATGGTGGATCTGAAGCGTGACTGCGTCAAAGTGATGGACTTCGGTGTGGCGCGTGTCGCCGACGCGACCCGAACGCGAACCGGAGTGGTACTTGGCACGCCAACCTTCATGTCGCCCGAGCAGTTGTCTGGCCAGAACATCGATGGGCGAAGTGATCTCTATTCGCTCGGGGTCACGATGTTTCAGTTGCTGACGGGGCAGTTGCCCTATCGCAACGATTCGATGGCCATTTTGATGCGCGCCATTGCGCGGGACCCCGTTCCGAACGTGTGCGATTTGCGGCCGGATTTGCCGGCGGCTTTGGGTGATATCGTGGCACTGGCGCTGGAGAAACATCCCAATATTCGCTACGGCAGCGGCCTGCAGATGGCAGAAGACTTGCGAGCGGTTGCGGCAGGGCTTCAGGGCATCGACATCCAATTGGGGTGATCTTTCCCCCTCACTTCGGGCGACTACCCTGATCCCCAAGACCTCAAATCCCGGCGACAATAAATAAATGGACTTCGAGTTCTATAGTCAAACCGATACAGGGCGGATACGGACCAATAACGAGGACTCCGTTGCCCTGGATGAGCGCTGTGCTGTCGCTGTGTTAGCCGACGGCATGGGTGGCTATGCGGCCGGTGAAGTGGCCAGCGGCATGGCGTGCGATTTCATCAAGTCCGAATTGGGGCGTTGGTTGATGGAGGCTGGCACCTCTGCCAGCGATGGCGATGTGCGGCGTGCCATGGACATTTGCGTCGATAACGCCAACGCGGCCATTTTCGGCGCAGCCAATTCAAATCCAACTTATGCGGGCATGGGGACCACATTGGTTCTGGCCGTGTTTCGCCCTGGCCGATTGATCATGGGTCACATTGGTGATTCACGCGGCTATCGCTGGCGTGGCGGCCTGTTGCAGCAAATCACAAAAGACCATTCGTTACTGCAAGAACAAATTGATGCTGGCATCCTGACACCAGAGCAGGCGCAATTCGCTGCAAACAAGAATCTGGTGACAAGGGCATTGGGTGTGGAAGACACCGTCCTGCTGGAAACGCACCAGCACGATGTCCAGTCCGGGGATGTTTATCTGATGTGTTCGGACGGTTTGTCGGACATGTTGACAGATCCGCAAATTGCCCACGTGCTGAGTCAGCACACTGACTTGGCGGCCATGGGGGCAGCGTTGGTGGCTGCTGCAAATGAGTCCGGGGGCAGGGATAACATTGCTGTGGTGCTGGCCCGCGCTCAGGGCGCGAGCGAGTCGGTTTCAAAGTCCTGGTGGCCGTTCAAGCGACTGGGCGGCATGAACTGAGCGTCATTGAAGATCAATACCCGAGAGGTTTCGCATGGGAAAACTGGTTGTTTCGCTCGACGGCGTCGTCATCAAGGAGGTCCAGATCACCAAGGACAAGACCTCGCTGGGACGTCGTCCTTACAACGACATCGTGATCGACAACCTCGCGGTCAGTGGTGAGCATGCCGTTATGCAAATGGTGGGCAGTGACGTCTTCATTGAGGACCTCAACAGCACCAATGGCACATACATCAACGGCAAGGCCGTCAAAAAGCAGCTTCTTCAGCACAACGATACGGTTGAGATTGGCAAGTACAAGATCAAGTACATGGTTGAAGAGGGGACGGACTACGAAAAGACCATGATCATGCGGCCGGGTATGCCCATGCCCGGTGCGTCACCGATGTCCTCTGGTGTCGCAGGCGCTGTAGCCTCGCCACTGAGCGCGTCGACGCACGCCGGTTTTGGGAACACCCAGACGGGTGGCTTGGGGGCCAGCAGTGGCTTCGGCGGTTTGGCCAGTCAACCCCCGGCCTCCATCAAGGTGCTCAACGGTGCGGCTGCCGGACGTGAGGTTGCACTGACCAAGGTGGTGACCACGGTCGGCAAGCCCGGCGTGCAGGTTGCGTCGATCACCAAGCGTCCAGGCGGCTATGTCTTTGCGCATGTGGAAGGTGGAGCCCGTCCCACGGTGAACAGTGCGCCTGTTGGCAATGATCCTGTGCATCTGCGCAACGGCGACGTGATCGAGTTGGCGGGGACGCAGATGCAATTCATGCAAGGTTGATTGCATGATTCGCGTGCTGGGCTGCTCCGGCTCGATTGCCGCTCGCTGCCACACCACGGCGTTCCTTCTGGATGATGACATCCTGATCGATGCGGGGAGTGGTGCGGGGGAGTTGCGGCTGGATGAGTTGGCACGCATTGACCACATTCTGCTCAGTCACAGTCACTTGGATCATGTGCTGAGCATTCCGCTTCTGGCCGACACGGTCATGAAGCTGCGCATGGGCGTCGCGGGGCCAAGCTCTTTGCGCCCCATCCATGTCCATGCCCTGCCCGAAACCTTGGACGCGCTGCGAAAGCATGTGTTCAATGGTGTCATCTGGCCTGATTTCACACGCTTGCCGACCGCAGACCATCCCATTCTGGTTTTTCATGAGTTTGCGGTTGGGGATGTGTTGACGTTCCCGGCCCGGGGCGGCTTGCCTGCTCGGCGCGTCAGTGTCTTGCCGGCAGCGCATACGGTTCCTGCTGTGGGGTTTGGTGTGGATACGCCGCAAGGATTGTGGGTGTTCACGGGGGACACCGGCCCCAATCCGGCCTTGTGGCAGGCCTTGCACGGGCAGCAGATTGCTCAGTTGGTGATCGAGACAGCGTTTGGCAATGACGAGGCTTGGCTGGCTGACATCAGTGGGCATCTTGCGCCTCAGTCCCTGGCTCGAGAGTTGGCGCAACTGGATGGGGAAGTGTGCGTGTACATCACCCACCCCAAACCCGGCGAAGTGCCGGCGGTGCTGTCTCAAATCCGAGCGCTGGACAGTCAGCACATGATTGAGCCGCTGCGAGAAGGGCAGCGGTTTCATGCGCCGGCCAAAGAAGATTGAGTGACATGAAGTGTCATCCACCCTCCGGGGTGACAAATTTTGTCGTTACATGCTTAACAAGGTTGACGGAAATTGTGTCACACGCCTCTCGGATGCGTGGAAAGGTGTGCAACTCGTCACATACTTCCACGGTCATCAAGCTGGCACGGCACCTGCCTTATAAGAATCATGATCCGCTAAGGTAGTGGGTTGTCAACAAGCTAATTTGTTCGGGCGTAGCCCTAAGGAGTTGACCATGCAAGTGATGAAGCAAGTGCAAAAGGGTTTCACCCTGATCGAACTGATGATCGTGGTGGCCATCATCGGTATTCTGGCTGCCGTGGCGCTGCCCGCTTATCAGGACTACACCGTTCGCGCTCAGGTGTCTGAGTCGCTGAATCTGGCCAGCGGCCTGAAGACTGCTGTCAGCGAATATTTCTCGCAAACTGGCGCGTTCCCCAAGGACAACGTGCAAGCGATTTGCGGTTCGGCTTCGACTTGTACCGGTTCTGCTGCGACCGACAACAAGGGTAACTATGTGACCCAAATCGCCGTGACCACTGGTGGCGGTCTGGACGTGACTTTCGGCAACAAGGCCAACAAGGACATCTCCGGGAAGATTCTGAGCCTGCGTCCTGGCATCGACACCGCCAAGAACATCACTTGGATTTGCGGTAAGGCTGCTACCCCCTCTGGCGTGACCGTCGGTGATGGTACCAATGTTGCAACGGACGGCACAAACGTTGAGCTGAAGTATCTGCCTACTTCTTGCAAGATCTAATTCAATTCTCTGAATTGATGAAGGGGCACCTCCGGGTGCCCTTTTTAATTTTTGTCGTTGAATTTGAGTGAGGTCGCTTTGAATCACAGGCAAATAGGATGGGCGTGGGCGAGTGTCGCGCTGTTTGCTTTCGTGCTATGTGCCCCTAATCTTGTTGACGTCTTTCCGATGACGCCCACAGGGCGCGTCGACCGCATCGAAACCATGGTCTTGGGGGCGGTGTTTTGGCTGTTGTGGTTCGCGATCTGGCCCAAACTTTGGCATGCGCTGTTGGGGGCTTCGGTCCTGTTTTTGCCCTGGTGGCCCATAGATCTCTACCTTCGGACACAGGTTGGTACACCATTTGGCCGGATGTTTGCGGGCATCGTCATGGAGACGCACGAGGCCGAATTGATGGATTTCCTCAGCAGCTATGCGCATTTGGTTGTTGCGGCTGTGCTGTTTTGCTCTCTGTTGGCTGGCTTGTGTGTGCCAGTCGTTCGGCGGGCAGGGATTGCCTGGCGGCATCGGTCACGCTGGTGGCTTCTGATGTTGCTGCCGGCGTGTTTGTTGCTGCTTCAGTTTTCGTTTGCCAGGCAGGAGGCGGGCTTTGATATCAAACCTCCCCCTGACGTTTTCCGCGTGGAGCCGCTGGACTACATGGGTTCCAAGTTGTCGGTGGTTTATCCGCTCGATATGCCTTTTGCGATGTACCGTTACTGGCAAGATCGACGCAAGGTGGCTGAATTGCGTGAGCAGATGCGCAACTTCGCATTTGGGGCGGTGAAAGATCCTGTGGTCGGTGCGCAGGTCTTGGTGTTTGTGATTGGCGAGTCGTCACGAACGGATCGTTGGCAACTGGGAGGCTACGCAAGGGCGACAAATCCCTTGCTCTCTGTGGAGCCCAATCTGTTCTTCTTCACCGATGTCGTGACGCGCAGCATTGCGACGCGTACGGCAGTGCCGGGCATGGTGTCACGCGAGCCGATCATTGGGGCCGATGGGGTCACCAATCCAAAAGTCGAACCTGGTTTTCTGCGGGCTTTGCAGGAGGCGGGATATGACACCTATTGGCTGTCCAATCAGGGCAGCAGTGGTTACTTCGAGACGTCAACGGTGTTTTATGCGCGAGACGCACAGCATGTTCAGTTCTTCAACCCAGGCGACTATCAGGTCGAGGGGCGCCATGATGAGGCGATGTTGCAACCGCTGCGGACCATCGTCAGGGATGGCCTGAAGGGCGCATCGGCACGTATTGCCATCGTCTTGCACACGATGGGGAGCCATTTCAATTATGCGCACCGATATCCTGATCGCTTTGATCTCTACCAGCCCTCATTGAGAACGCCAGGGCATGGCTTCGAGTTAGGCGTTGTCAAGAAAGCCGAAACCAATAACGCCTACGACAACTCCGTGCTCTATACAGACTTCGTTTTGTCACAGGTGATTGGCATTTTGAAAGATTCCAAGGTGCCTGCAGCGATGGCTTACATGTCGGATCATGGTGAAGACCTCTATGAGCCGGGGTGCTTGTCACCGGGCTTGATTCGCTTAGGCGAAACCTCCTATCGTGTGCCAACTTTGGTGTGGCTGAGTGATCAGTTGTTGGCTCAGCAGCCTGACTGGCGTCAGCAGATGCATGCCAACAAAGCGGTGCCTATGGTGGCAGATGTGATGTTCGGTACGGTGTTGGATTTGGCGGGAGTCAGGGTCCATGAGAACGGGCATATCCAGCGTAGCCTGATGCGCCCGGTCGAGCCTTATCCCGAGGGGCGCAGGGTGGTGGCACCAGATAATTCATGGACGGACTTTGACAAAGCGGCTGCCAGAAGTCGGTGCCAAATCACCGCGCCAGATGGCCACGTGCAGGCACGAGGTGTTCAGTGAAGACGAGATTGAAGTTGGCGGCGCTTTACGGTGCGGTGTCTGGCTGTTTGTTGATTGGATTGATGCAGTGGGCGCTTGCGCACAGGGCGTCAGCGAGTTGGCAGGGGCTGCAGATGGGTGAGGCGCCAGCGATGTTGGCGGTTGCAGTGGCCGCTGTATTGGGGACGGGCATTGCGCTCTGGCTGTTCAACTCGGGCAAGTCGCTTGCCGAACGAGTGGCGGATGTGGCGCTGATCATTCTTGCTCAAGTGATTGTCTTGTTGGCTGGGGTAGTGGTGGCGTTGCAATCGTCACCAACGGTCCTGGTTTGGATGGCCGATCACTTTGAAGTGGTTTCGCCCATGGAGATTCGTCGAGATGGCCTCGCACTGGCGGTATCTGAGCAAGTTCAGATGGCTTGGCGAGGCGTCCGGTTGCAAAGCTTGGTCCTACCTTCGGACGCCCAAGCCCGCCAGTCCTTGCTCATGGCCGAGTTGGGCGGGCAAAGCTTGGCGGTGCGCCAGGAGTTGTGGCGCGACCATCAAGCCGGTGACACCGTTGCCAGCATTCGTGCTTTGCCAACAAGCGGGGGCAGCCAAGGCATGGCCGGGCGTGATGCCCTCTTGGCTACGTCAGTCTGTGCTGCTATGGATGTAGGCTGGCTGCCGCTCAAGTCTCCACATGGCTTTCATACGGCGTTGGTCAGCCGAAAAGATGGGCGTATCTGTGACGTCCTTGACCTCGATCTTTGGGATAAGTAGCCGCTGGGGTTGGCTCGCAGGTAAAATCCGCGTTTTCCTGTAGCCATGCTTCCCACCATGCCCAACTCCACCAAGAACATCACCGCCATGGCCAACGCCATCCGTGCGCTGGCCATGGATGCCGTCCAGCAAGCCAATTCCGGTCACCCCGGCGCCCCGATGGGCATGGCCGACATGGCGGTCGCTCTGTGGGGACGTCACCTGCGCCATCATCCCGCGCAACCGCAATGGGCGGACCGTGACCGCTTCGTGCTGTCCAACGGTCACGCCTCGATGCTGATCTACGCGCTGTTGCACCTGTCTGGCTACGATCTGTCCATCGACGATCTGAAGGCCTTCCGTCAGATGCACAGCAAGACGCCAGGTCACCCCGAAGTGGGCATCACCCCCGGCGTTGAGACCACCACCGGCCCCCTGGGTCAAGGCATCACCAATGCCGTGGGCATGGCCTTGGCCGAGAAGATGATGGCCGCGGAGTTCAACCGCGAAGGCCACAGCATCGTCAACCACCACACCTACGCCTTCCTGGGCGATGGTTGCCTGATGGAAGGCATCAGCCACGAAGCGTGCGCCCTGGCTGGCGCCTGGAAGCTCAACAAGCTGATCGCGCTGTACGACGACAACGGCATCTCGATTGACGGTCAGGTTGCCCCCTGGTTTGTCGATGACACGCCCAAGCGTTTTGAGGCCTACGGCTGGAACGTCATCGGCCCTGTCGATGGGCATGACGTGGACGCGGTCGATGGCGCCATCGAAAAGGCCAAGCTGAGCGCTGACAAGCCCACACTGATCGTTTGCAAGACGGCCATTGGTCATGGCTCGCCCAACCGCGCCAACACGGCCAAGGCTCACGGTGAACCGCTGGGTGGCGACGAGATCAAGCTGACCCGCGAAAACCTGGGCTGGGCCCACGAACCTTTCGTGATCCCTGCCGAAGTCTACGAAGACTGGAATGCCAAGGCCGATGGCGAGATGCTGGTCAATGACTGGAACCAGCGCTTTGCTGCCTACGAAAAGGCCTTCCCCGAGCTGGCGTCCGAGTTCACGCGCCGCATGGCTGGCGAACTGCCCGCCAACTTCGCCGAAATCGCCGTGCAGGCTGTGGCCGCTGCCCACGACAAGGCGGAAACCGTGGCCTCCCGCAAGGCCAGCCAGCTCGCACTGGAATTCTTCACCGCTGGCGTGCCCGAGATGCTGGGCGGCTCCGCTGACCTGACCGGCTCCAACCTGACCAACACCAAGAGCACGCCGGCTTTCCGCGTGGATGGTGAAGGCAAGGTCGTGACCACCGATGGCAAGCCTGGCCGCCACATCAACTACGGTGTGCGCGAGTTCGGTATGGCCGCCATCATGAACGGCGTCGCCCTGCACGGCGGCTACATTCCTTACGCAGGCACCTTCCTGACCTTCTCGGACTACAGCCGCAACGCCATCCGCATGGCTGCGCTGATGAAGACCCGCGTGGTGCACGTGTTCACCCACGACTCCATCGGTCTGGGCGAAGACGGCCCAACCCACCAGTCCATCGAGCACGCCGCCAGCCTGCGTCTGATCCCTGGTTTGGATGTCTGGCGTCCTGCTGACACCACCGAAACCGCTGTGGCCTGGTCCATGGCGCTGGCCAACAAGCATCGCCCCAGCGCGCTGCTGTTGTCGCGTCAGAACCTGCCTTACGCTCCCAAGGCCGATGCCGATGTGATCACCCAAGGCGCTTACGTGCTGGCCGAGCCTTCGGAAGTGGGTCTGAAGAAGAAGCCCGTGGCCGTCATCATCGCCACCGGTTCGGAAGTCCAACTGGCGCTGCACGCCCAGCAACAACTGGCCGAGTTGAAGATCCCTGTGCGCGTGGTGTCGATGCCTTCGACCACCGTGTTCGACCGCCAGTCCGTTGAGTACAAGAAGTCCGTGCTGCCGGCCAAGCTGCCGCGCATCGCTGTGGAAGCCGGTGTCACCGACTTCTGGTGGAAGTATGGCGTGGATGCCGTCGTGGGCATCGATTCCTACGGTGAATCGGCACCTGCTGGCGTGCTGTTCAAGCACTTCGGCTTCACCACGGACAACGTGGTGGCCACGGTCCGCAAGGTCCTGTCCAAGAAGAAGTAAGCAAGCGGTTTTCTAGATTTCATTTCGCAAGGTAAGCAAATCATGACCATCAAGATTGGTATCAACGGTTTCGGTCGTATCGGCCGCATGGTGTTCCGCGCTGCTGTGCAGAACTTCGCCAACGACATCGAAGTTGTGGGCATCAACGACCTGCTGGAACCCGACTACCTGGCCTACATGCTGAAGTACGACAGCGTGCACGGCCGCTTCAAGGGTGAAGTCTCTGTGGACGGCAACACCCTGGTTGTCAACGGCAAGAAGATCCGTCTGACCGCTGTCAAGAACCCCGCTGAACTGAAGTGGGACGAAGTCGGCGCCGACGTCGTGATCGAATCGACCGGCCTGTTCCTGACCAAGGAAACCGCTGAAGCCCACATCAAGGCTGGCGCCAAGAAGGTCATCATGTCGGCACCCTCCAAGGACGACACCCCGATGTTCGTGTACGGCGTGAACCACGGCACCTACGCCGGTCAAGCCATCATCTCGAACGCTTCGTGCACCACCAACTGTCTGGCCCCTGTGGCCAAGGTGCTGAACGACACCTTCGGCATCAAGCGCGGCCTGATGACCACCGTCCACGCTGCCACCGCTACGCAGAAGACCGTTGACGGTCCTTCGAACAAAGACTGGCGCGGCGGCCGCGGCATTCTGGAAAACATCATTCCTTCCAGCACTGGCGCTGCCAAGGCCGTGGGCGTGGTGATTCCCGAGCTGAACAAGAAGCTGACCGGCATGTCCTTCCGCGTGCCTACCTCTGACGTGTCGGTGGTGGACCTGACCGTTGAGCTGAACAAGGATGCTTCGTACGAAGACATCTGCGATGCCATGAAGGCCGCCTCTGAAGGCGCCATGAAGGGCGTGCTGGGCTACACCGAAGACAAGGTGGTGGCCACGGACTTCCGTGGCGAAAGCTGCACCTCGGTGTTCGATGCCGAAGCCGGTATCGCCCTGGACAAGACCTTCGTGAAGGTGGTGGCCTGGTACGACAACGAGTGGGGCTACTCGAACAAGTGCCTGGAAATGGCGCGCGTCATCGCCAAGTAATCAGCGCTTGCGTTGATCAGCAAAGGGGCCCTGCGGGGCCCCTTTGTCATTCCTCGTGGTGCGCACCCAATTGGAAGGTGGACACCACCTCAACCAAGCCTTCGGCCTGACCGCGCAAGCTGGCCGCCGCCGCCGCCATTTCTTCCACCATGGCGGCGTTCTGTTGGGTGTTGTGGTCCATCTGGGTCACGGCTTCACCAACCTGTGTGACGCCCCGGCTTTGTTCGCCGCTGGCCGTGCTGATTTCACCAATGACCTGTGTGACGCGGTGAATGGCGTCGACCACTTCGCTCATGGTGTGACCGGCTTGGTCCACCAATGTGGAGCCTTGCTCCACGCGATCAACGCTGGTGCCAATCAGACGCTTGATCTCTTTGGCGGCCTCGGCACTGCGGCTGGCCAGCAGTCTGACTTCGCCTGCCACCACGGCAAAGCCACGCCCTTGCTCACCGGCTCTTGCCGCTTCGACCGCGGCGTTCAGTGCCAGGATATTGGTCTGGAACGCAATGCCGTCAATGGTGCCGATGATGTCTGCGATCTTGCGGCTGGCATCCGTGATGCTGTGCATGGTGTTGACCACCTGCATCATGACGTCGCCACCTTTGCTGGCCACTTGCGTGGCGTCCTGAGCCAGATCGTTCGCCAGTCGGGCGTTATCGGCGTTCAGGCGTACCGTGGACCCCAGCTCTTCCATGGATGCTGCGGTTTGTTCCAGTGCGCTGGCTTGCGACTCGGTCCGGGCGGACAGGTCCTGATTGCCTTGTGCGATTTCCGCGCTGGCGGTGGCAACTCCTTCTGCGCGTCCCCTGACTTCCCGAACGATGAGTGACATGCTGTCTCGCATGGCCTTGATCCCGTGCAACACGCTGTCGTCGTCACCGGGCTTGAGCTCAATCGGGACAGAGAGATCGCCTTGTGCCAGTCTGTGCGTGATGGCATTGGCTTTGGCAGGCTCGCATCCGAGTCTGCGTATGATGCTGCGGACGACCCCTGCACCCAATGCAGAAAGCGTCAGCACGAGCAGCAGGCCAATGCCCCCGATCCACTTGGCCACACGCCAAACTTCGGTCATGACTGTGTCGACGTAGACGCCCGAGCCAATGACCCATCCCCAAGGAGCGAAGCCTTTGACGAATGAGATTTTGTCGACGGGTGCATCGCTGCCTGGCTTGGGCCATTGGTAGGGCACAAAGCCTTGCCCATTGGCCTCCACGACCTGAATCATGGCCACAAACAATTGCTTGCCGTTGGGGTCCTTGATCTGGCTGATGTCACGCCCGTTCAGTTCTGGCTTGATGGGGTGCATGAGCATGTGCAACTTCATGTCATTGACCCAAAAGTATTCGTTGCCGCTGTAGCGCAGAGTCTGGAGCGCCGCCAGGGCATCAGCTTGAGCCTGCTCAGTCGAAACCAGGCCTTTTTGAGCCCGCGCATGGTGATGGCTGACCAGCGCGTGCGCCACCTCTACCGTCTGCCGGACGGACAGGCTACGTTCGTCCATCAATGTCTTCTTTTCAGCAACCAGTATCCAGACAGCAAAGGCGCTGATGCCCAAAACGGCCGCGGCAATGAGCAAGGTCAATTGCCGAGCGACGGACTGCGTGATCCACTTTTTCATGCTCGCCTCCAGTTGAGTGAGCGCATCAGTGCGCAGGCTCAATGGTGAATTCGGCGAATTGTCTGAAAAACTTGATGCCGCAGGGTGTGATGTGCGTCACCCTAACCGGTATTTGTGAGCAATTGTTTCAGTTTCTTTAGCGCTGAACGCACTTCCCGAACGACTTCTTGTCTGGGAGCTTGGCCTTTTCCAGGCGCTCCTTCAAGTCGCTGGTGGCTTCAGAGACGCGCACGAAATTCATTTCACCGCCTTGCCGGACGGTGATGAGGCGTGCTGATCGCATGCCCCGTTCCTTCAGGTTGTCGAGTGCTGCCTCTGCATCGGACTGTCGCGTGTAGCGGCCCAGTGAAAAACCAGGATTGAGGTTGGATGGGGTGCGAACCTCTTCAAAGCTGACCCCTTTGAATTTGCGGATCTCGGCCTTTTTGCGGTCATAGGTGTCTGAGTCAGTGAAGGGGCCCATGTAGACCATCCACAGCCCCTTGATGTCGACCGTGTGGGTCCGCCACTTGTAGCGCGGCAGGATGCCACTCAGTGCGGTGTTCACTGCGGTCATGCCCGCATCGTCAAATGGACCCGCCTCCAGGCAAATCGTGGGTTGTGTTGGTGCGGAAGCCGCAGCAGTCGCAGCGGTGGCACTGTTGACGCCAGCACTGCTGGACGGTGCTGCCGCCTCCACCCCGCTGGCGGATGACGCACTGTCTTCTGCAGCCGATGCGGCTGAGCTGGGTTCTGATGCTGCCACGGCGCGTGTCTTGCCAGGGGGCAGGATCAGCAACTGTTCAGGGTGCAATTGCTGATTGAGTCGCTGGGGCTCGTGCTGACGGTCGGGACGAACGCCTGCCACGGTGTTGAGCCAGCCGCGGCTCCATCCGAAGAACAGGGCGTTGACGATCAGCAGAATCAGCACCAGGGAGCGCAGCATGGCAGCGTGAAGAGGGCAGTAAGGGGATGGGGTGGGGGTCAGTTGGTGCGGGGGCGAACGCTGACGTCACCACTGCTCCAAGTCTGTTGGCCCTGGTCAGTATGCACGACCAGCGCACCAAATGCGTCCACACCTTGTGCGAGGCCAGTCTGGTTGGGTGGATCGCCGTCTCCGGGAGACTGGCCTGGTGTGCTCCATAGCCCAATCTGTTGCCCCAAGAGAACATCCCTGCGGGCATAGGCTTCTTGCAGGGGGGCAAACCCGTGTCGTTCAAATGCCTGCACGCGGCGAATCAGTGTGGGCGCCACCCATTGCCACACTAGCCCAATCGTCAGCGCGGCTTGGTCATGGTGGATCAGGCTGGTGGCGTCGGGGGTTGCCGGGGTGCCTTGTACATTCAGCCCGATGCCAATGACGACCCATCGTTGCGAGGAGGGCAGGCCTGGGGCCGGGCAGGCTTCAATCAGGATGCCGCCCAGCTTGCGGCCACCCAGCCACAGGTCGTTGGGCCACTTGAGGCCAATGGGCCTGTGCGGCGGCAGCCCGCTGGCGCTGGCGAAGGGGGCCATGCCTGCATCCAGCGCATCGGCCACGGCCAGCCCCACGGCGAGCGATAAGGCACTGCCGCCGCCGGGCACCTGATCCAGATTCAGGGGCATGCCCAGCGAAAAGGTCAGGGTCTGACCCGGACGCGCCAGCCACTGACGGCCCCGCCGACCGCGCCCGGCGGTTTGCTCGGCAGCCACCACCAAGGTGGTCTGGGTGTCACCTTGACGGCCACGATCCATCAGCACCGTGTTGGTGGAAAGACATTGCGGCAGGACCTCCAGGCTCAGTGCCGGGTAGAAGGGTTGCGTGGCCAGCCAGATCGCCTCAGCGGCACCGTTCAAATCGGCGACCACCGTCGCCAAGGTCTGATCCGAGTCCTGCATGACCTTGTGTCACCGACGGCGCTTGAGGGCCAGCATGGTGCCCCGGCAGCTGGCGGCACCGCACCAGCACGCGTATTCCTTCTTCAGCTTGGGGGTCAGCCGGGCGTCGATGACCAGCCCATAGTCGAAGAAGAGTTCTTCGCCGGGTTCAATGTCCCGCAGGGCATTCAGAAAGACCCGGTTGCCGACCTGCTCGGCTTCCAGATTGGGCTCGCACGAGTGGTTGATCCACTTGGCCGAGTTGCCCTGGTACTTGCCGTCGATGACATGGCCATCGTCGAGGTGGAAGTAAAACGTGTGATTGGGCTGGCTGGGATCGTGAGGGTGACGGTCCAAGGCCTCTTCCCAGGTGATGATCTCGCCCTTGTATTCGAGGACGCGCTCACCCGCCTTCAGGGGGCGCACGGCGTAGACGCCTTTGCCGTGCACGCCGGAATCTCGGACCTGGGTGCGGCGGCCGCTGTCGGGGCTGGCCGCGGCAGAAGCAGAACGGGCGGCAGGCTTGGGTTTGTTCGCGGCTTGCTTCATCGGCCAGATTGGTTACATTGAAATTGTGGGCGCGCGCGTGCCCGCGTGTGCACATGTGTGCATGCGCTCGTGTGCATGCGCGCGAGAACCGCATTGTAAGAACGGTTTGCATATATAAACACGTCCATGAGCAAAGCCCTGGTCATTGCTGAGAAGCCATCTGTTGCCCAAGACATCGTGCGCGCGCTGACGCCGATCGACGGCAAGTTCGAAAAGCACGATGAATATTTCGAGAGCGAACACTATGTGGTCAGCTCTGCGGTCGGTCATCTGGTCGAAATCAAAGCGCCCGAAGAGTTCGATGTGAAACGCGGCAAGTGGAGCTTCGCGCACCTGCCCGTCATCCCGCCGCATTTCGATCTCAACCCGATCGACAAGAGCAAGGGGCGCTTGAATGCCCTGGTCAAGCTCATCAAGCGCAAGGACGTCACCTCGCTCATCAACGCATGTGACGCTGGGCGTGAGGGGGAGTTGATTTTCCGTCTGATCGTGCAATACGCGCAGGACAGCACCGCAACCACCCGCGCCAAGGGCCTGGGCAAGGGCGTGCAGCGCCTGTGGTTGCAGAGCATGACGCCTCAAGCCATTCGCGATGGCTTTGACGCGCTGCGCAGCGATGAGCAGATGCTGCCGCTGGCCGATGCAGCACGGTGTCGCTCCGAAGCCGACTGGCTGGTGGGCATCAACGGCACGCGGGCCATGACGGCCTTCAACTCGCGCGACGGGGGCTTTTTCCTGACAACGGTGGGGCGAGTCCAAACGCCGACCCTGTCCATCGTGGTGGAACGCGAAGAGAAAATCCGCAAGCACGTGTACCGCGATTACTGGGAAATCCGCGGCACCTTTGGTGTGGCGGCGGGCGCGTATGACGGTAAGTGGTTCAACCCGAATCACAAGAAGAACGAAGCCGATCCCGAGCAGAAGGCCGATCGTGTCTGGTCTGCAGCCGAGGCGCAAGCCATCGCCGATGCCGTTCGCGGGCAGACCGGCACGGTCACCGAAGAGTCCAAGCCCAGCAGCCAGTCCAGCCCCTTGCTGTATGACCTGACCACGCTGCAGCGGGAGGCCAACTCACGCTTTGGTTTCAGTGCCAAGACCACCTTGTCGCTGGCGCAAGCCTTGTATGAAAAGCACAAGGCGCTGACCTACCCTCGGACGGACTCTCGCGCGCTGCCTGAGGATTACGTCGGCGTGGTTCAGCAGACCATGTCGATGATCGCGGACGAGGACCTGCCCGGCCCACTGCGCGAGCTCGCGCAGCATGCCCGCAAGGCGGTCAACGATGGCTACATCCGCCCCAACAAGCGCGTGTTTGACAACGCCAAGGTGTCGGATCACTTTGCCATCATCCCGACCATGCAGGCCCCTCGCAGCCTGACAGAGGCCGAAGCCAAGTTGTACGACATGGTGGTCAAGCGCTTCATCGCGGTGTTCTACCCGGCGGCGGAGTTCCAGGTCACCACCCGCATCACCAAGGTGCCAGTGCAGGGCAAGGAGCACCACTTCCAGACCAATGGCAAGGTGCTGGTCAAGCCGGGCTGGATGGCGGTGTACGGCAAGGAAGCTGCCGAAGAAGGTGATGAGTCCACCCTGGTGGCCGTGCAGGCCGGTGAAGCCGCACACAACGAGGATGTGCTGGTCAATGCCCTGAAGACCAAGCCGCCCGCCCGCTACTCGGAAGCGACACTGCTGTCTGCCATGGAAGGGGCGGGCAAGCTGATCGACGACGAAGAGTTGAAGGCGGCCATGACCGAGAAGGGTTTGGGCACGCCAGCCACCCGCGCGGCGATCATTGAAGGTTTGCTGACCGAGAAGTACATGATCCGTGAAGGACGTGAACTGATCCCGACGGCCAAGGCCTTCCAGCTGATGACGCTGCTGCGTGGTCTGGACGTGGAAGACCTGACCAAGCCCGAGTTGACCGGGAACTGGGAACACAAGCTGGCCGAAATGGAAAAGGGTCGCTTGAGCCGCGAGGCCTTCATGGCCGAGATCGCGGCCATGACCCAGCGTGTGGTTCAAAAGGCCAAAGAATACGACCGTGACACCATCCCGGGTGACTACGCCACCTTGACGACGCCTTGCCCCAACTGCGGTGGGCTGGTCAAGGAAAACTACCGTCGCTTCACTTGCACTGGCAAGCACGGTGGGGATGCGGAAGGTGCTTCGGGTTGCGGCTTCAGCATGACCAAGATCCCAGCCGGTCGCAGCTTCGAGTTGACCGAAGTGGAGCAACTGATGCGGGACCACAAGATTGGCCCCCTGGAAGGCTTCCGGTCGAAGGCGGGTTGGCCGTTCACGGCCGAGTTGCGTCTGGTGCGCGACGACGAAGCCAACAACTGGAAGATGGAGTTCGACTTTGGCGAAGATGCCAAGAAGGACGACGAGGCCGGTGAAGAGGTGGATTTCAGCGGGCAAAGCAGCCTGGGCGCATGCCCGAAGTGCGGCGGCCATGTGTACGAGCACGGCACCAACTATGTGTGCGAGCACGCGGTTGGCAAAGCCCGTTGTGACTTCAAGACGGGCAAAGTCATCTTGCAGCAGCCCGTGACCCCCGAGCAGGTGGGCAAGCTGCTGCACAGCGGCAAGACCGATCTGCTGGAGAACTTTGTGTCCAACAAGACGCGGCGCAAGTTCAAGGCTTTCCTGACCTGGGATGCCAAGACCGGCAAGGTGGGCTTCGAGTTCGAAGCACGCGCCCCGGCGGCCAAGAAGGCCGCGCGCAAGACCGCAGCCAAGAAGGCAGCATGATGACAGCAGGCGAGAGGCCTGCCTGTCTGCTTCATCTTGCGTAAGCGCTTGTAAAAACGACCAGCCTGGCTGGTCGTTTTTGTTGGGAACCTGCGCTTGTCACGGAACTGTCATATCGCATGCGTTATCGTCGCGCCTCGTTGGATGACCTCCTTGGAAGCAGTTGTGCGCATGCAGTTTTTCGTGGATCACAAGCGGGTTGGTGCCACCGTGGTGGCGCTGTTCATGAGCCTTTCGGCGGTGTCTGTGCAGGCCGAAGCCGTCATCAAAGGGGCTGGCGCGAGCTTCCCTTCGCGCATTTACGAACGCTGGACCCAGCGTTTCATGGAGCTGAATCCTGGCACCAGTGCCAGCTACATGCCGACCGGTTCGGGGGATGGCGTCAAACAGATCAAGGCGCGTTCGGTGCAAATGGGGGGCACCGACAATCCGTTGACACCTGCTCAGTTGGCCGAATACAAGCTGGTGCAGATTCCCTTGCTGGTGGGGGGATTGGTGCCGGTCATCAATGTGCCCGGCATCAAGTCCAATCGACTGGTTTTGAGCGGTGCCGTGTTGGCGCAGATGGCCATGGGCGAGATCACCCGCTGGGACGATGAACGCATCACCGCGTTGAATCCGGGCGTGTCGCTGCCGTCGATGCCCATCGTGCGTGTGGTCCGCCAGGAGTCCTCGGGTTCGACCGAGATCTGGACACGCTATCTCGGAGCGTCCTCTCCCGCGTTTGCCAAGGCAATCCCCATGAGCCAAAAGCCCAACTGGCCGGGTAACACCGTGGCGGCCAAGGGCAACGATGGCATGGTGAGTGCGTTGCAAAGCAATACCGGGGCCTTGGCCTATGTGTCGTATGACCGTGTCATCAAAGACAAGTTGGTGGCCGTGCGCTTGCTGAACACCCAGGGCACGGCTGTGGAAGCGTCGGAAGCAGGTTTCCGTGCTGCCATCGTGGCTTCGGATGTCTACCGCAAGGGAGATGACACGGCTTCGTTGCTGAACATGCCGCGTCATGATGCCTGGCCGCTCACCGCGACCAGCTACATGTTGCTGGATGCTCGACCCAAGGATGTGAAGCAGGCAGAACTGGCTGCGCGCTTCGTGTACTGGTGCTTCATGCATGGCGATGAGCTGACCAAGGGAACCGGTTTTGCCCCCCTGCCTGACCGTGTGCAGGCACGTTTGGCGGGGCGTTTGTTGCAGATCCAAGGCCCCTCGGGGGAAATGCCCAAATTCCAGTAAGGCTGCAGCAAACAGCCGCTCGGTGTAAGGTCGAGGCTCCTTCAGGAGTCTCGTACATGGCTTGGACACCGTCGCGACGTTCGACCTTGCATCCCGACAGCGGGATGGTGCATGGCGTGGCCAGCGAGATCACGCCGCCTGAGATCTATGCCCAGCGCCGACAGTGGCTCAAAGAGACCTCGTCCTTGGGGGCGGTCACGCTTTTGGGTGCCTTGGGCGCGGAAGCAGTTTGGGCGCAGGGTGTGGCCCCTCAGCCCGCCAAGCGACCGGGCCAGCTCGCGGCTTTGCCGGGTGCCCGAAGCACCGTGGCGGGGGCCAATGCGACCGACAAGTGGACGTCGTATGACGATGCCACCCACTACAACAATTTCTATGAATTCGGGACCGATAAGTCGGACCCGGCGGCCTATGCCTCATCGTTGAAGACCAGACCGTGGTCCTTGAGCATTGAGGGAGAGGTCGGCAAACCGCTCAGGCTGGGCCTGGACGAGCTGCTCAAGCTGGGCGCCATGGAAGAGCGTATTTATCGCTTGCGCTGCGTGGAAGGTTGGTCGATGGTGATCCCGTGGGTGGGATACGGACTGGCCACCCTGCTGCAGCGTGCGCAGCCGACGAGTCGGGCCAAGTACGTGGATTTCGTGAGTCTGGCAGATCCGCAGCAGATGCCAGGGGTTCGTTCCAGGGTACTGGACTGGCCGTACGTGGAGAGCCTGCGCATCGACGAGGCCATGCACCCATTGACCTTGCTGGCATTTGGCCTGTATGGCGAGGTTTTGCCCAATCAGAATGGCGCCCCCCTGCGCTTGGTGGTGCCGTGGAAGTACGGGTTCAAAAGTGCGAAATCGATTGTCAGCATTCGCCTGAGTGAAAGGCCTGCAACCCCCAGTTGGGTCAAAGCCAACCCTGGTGAGTACGGCTATTACTCGAATGTGAACCCCAAGGTGGATCATCCTCGCTGGAGTCAGGCCACGGAGCGCCGCATTGGCGAAGGCGGGCTGTTCGCGCCCCGTCGTCCCACGCAGATGTTCAATGGCTATGAGGCCCAGGTCGGGGCTTTGTATGCCGGAATGGATTTGAGGAAGTTTTTCTGATGTCGTTGTCGTCTACGCTGAATCAAGGTTTGCTCAAGCCCTGGGTCAAGCCAGTCCTGTGGGTGGTGTGCGCGGTGCCCGCCCTGGTGTTGTTGTTTGCAGCTTCGATGGATGCTTTGGGTGCGAACCCTGCCGAAGCCTTGATCAAGGAGTCGGGGGAGTGGGCCTTGCGGTGGCTGTGGCTCACCTTGCTCATCACCCCCTTGCGTGACATCGCAGGCCTGCCAACGATCTTGCGTTACCGCCGCACCTTGGGCGTGACGGCCTTTGTGTACGCGGTGTTGCACCTGCTGGCCTACGCCTGGTTGGACAAGGGGTGGGTGATGGATGACATCGTCCGGGATGTCATCAAGCGCAACTTCATTTTTGTGGGCATGCTGACGTTCGTGCTGATGCTGCCTTTGGCGCTGACGTCGTTCAACGCAGCGATTCGCGCATTGGGGGGACGACGCTGGCAGATGTTGCACAAGCTGGTGTACTTCGTTGCCTTGTCCGGGCTGTTCCACTTCTACTTGAAGAAGGCCGCGAAGAGTGATGTATCAGAGGTGATGGTGTATGCCGTCATCCTGGCGGCTCTGTTGGGTTGGCGCGTGATGCGCAAGGGCGGCATCGTGGCCATGCTGCGCGTGCGCTGACCACGGGGCCCTTGGTTTAAACAGCCAGGCCGACGGTCAGCGTGGCCACGTAGCCGTCGGTGTTGTTGCCCGTGATGCTCAGCATTTGTGTGCTGTAGCCGTCGCTGAAGACGTTGTCGGTGGCAAAGCTGATTTGATCAAAGTTGGATGCGCTGCTACTGTAGCCGCTGACGTTGTCATAGACCTGATTGCACGTCGCAATGGGGAAAGCCATTTGCGAGGTCAGCATCTTGTTGCTGGCCGATGTGGCCTTGGACAGGCTGGGGTAGACCTCAAAGTGAATGTGGGGCATCCGTCCCAGATAGCATCCGGGGAAGATAGTCTGGAACGACGCGAGCCCCGTGCTGTCGGTGACCTGAACGCCGCGCAGATAGTTCTCGTTGGTGATGCTGCTGGAGTACATCGAGTAACGGCCATCCTGCGTGCAGTGCCAGATGTAGATGGCGTAGCCCTCCAGTGCGGCGCAGCTGTTGTTCACGTTGACCAGTTGGACCTTGACTGTCAGTGGCAGGCCCGTGGCGGTGCCCGAGGCCGTGTCCACACTGGTTCGGATGTCACTGCGGACGAAGTTGCTCAACGTCAGGGCATTGAGCGTTTGATTGCTGGCCACCGAGCCGTCTGCCGGATAGGGACCGGCGGTTTCGGTCGGCAAGGTGGTGCACGAACTCCCGGAACTGCTGGTGGCCGTCAGCGTAGCGGTGCTGCTGAGGTTGGTGTTGCCACCAGCGGCCTCGCCACCGCCGCCGCAGCCCGATAGCATCAGCGTGGCGTAGCCGCCTGCGGCGGTCAGCCAACCAAGTGCCTGGCGGCGTGCCAGCATGGTTTTCAGGTCTGACTCAAGGCCTCGGGCGTGTTCGGGGCAGGGGTCGTTGTGCATGGCGTCTGTCCAGCTGTGGGGATGATGCCATGCTCGCTTTACAGTGTTGCTGGATCGTGTGCGCGTGTGTCGGGCATGCAAATCATGCCCGTGCCCTGTCAGAGCGGTTGTTCGGCGACGACGACGCGGTTGCGCCCGCTGTTCTTGGCCTCGTACAAGGCCGCATCAGCCTGTGCGATCAGATCAAACTGGGTCGTGGTGGAACGGTTGCGCGTGGCCACCCCGATGCTGATGGTCACGCACTTCCAGGGAGGCGAGTCCGTGTGCGGCATGGCCAGTGACTCGATCTCACTGCGCAAAGCTTCCGCCACCTTGTTGGCGCCTTCCACGGAGGTGTCGGGCAAGATCATGGCGAATTCCTCGCCACCATAGCGGGCCACGAGATCTGCGGGGCGTCGTACCAGGTTGCGCATGATCTCGGCCACTTTGATCAGGCAGGTGTCCCCTTGCTGATGGCCGTACAGGTCGTTGTAGCGCTTGAACTGATCGACATCGATCAGCAGCAGCGAAAGGGGGGCATGGCTGCGTTTGCTGCGACGGAACTCGGTGAGCAGGCAGTCATCCAGGTGGCGACGGTTGGCAATGCCCGTCAGGCCATCAATGATGGTCAAAGCACGCAGGGCGAGCGTCTGATCGCGCAATTGTTTTTCGCGCGCCACTTCAAGGGTGACGTCACGGATCTGAATCAGGCAGAAGCGTGCGTCGTCGTCACCATGCAGCGGGATGACTTCAATGGTCTGCCGCATGAGCAGGCCGCTTTGCGCATCCTTGGGGTGGGTGTACAGCGTCAATGGCGCTTTGTTGAGCGTGTGAGACAGCAAGGCCGGAAAGCCCGCCTTCAGTGCTTGCTCAGCGGCGGCGTGCAGCCGCTTGCCGGTGACTTCCGGGAAGACGTCCAGCAAGGTCTGGCCGATTGCAGCGTCGGCCGCGCGCCCGGAATGGGTCACCATCCAGCGGTTCCACATGACGATGCGCTGCTGCGCATCGAGCACGAAGGCGCCGATGTTCATCGCGTTGAAAACTGCGGCACACAAAGGAGTCTGTTCAGCCAAGCGCCTTCTCCAGGTAGGCGTCGAGCTGATCGCGCAGGTCTTGCAAGGCCGCCAGATCCAGCAGGAAGGCCACGTAGCCGCTGATGGCGTGCTTCTCGACAATGAAGTCGATGTGCAGCATCAGGGTGGGGGCGTCAGCGTCGCTACCCGACACGTTGAGCACGTCTTCGCAGGTGCCCACACGGTAAACAGGCAGGGAGCCTTCCAACTGGCTCTCGAACATATCGGCCAGGGTGCCAATGCAGGCGTTCAGGATGATGTTCCCGATCTCGCCCATGGCCTCTTGTTCCATCTCGGTGAGCTCTTGCAGGGGGATGTGATCCCCCACCATCAGGCTCACGAGTTCGAGGCTCTTGTGCTCCGGAAACATCAAGATGGCTTCGGTGTTGAAGCTGCCTCGGTAATTCTGGCTGACGCCGCAAATGCGGTCGTTGGCTTGTTCGCCCAATTGCCGAGCTGCCTCCGCACGTGTGGCGAAGGTGATGGTCGGGACGGTGAGGGCGACCTCTTCGTTGACCATCGTGCTCATGGCGGCCGCCGCATGGCCGACACCAATGTTGAATATCTCGACCAGGGCGTCGTGCTGCAGCTCGCTGAGTTCAATCATCAGATCACCTTCAAGGTGTCGAGCAGGGCGTGCATCTTGGGTTCGGTCATCGGCTTCTCTGCGAAACCGAGGCAGAGGTCAGAGGCCTTCTTGCGTGTGGCTTCCTGAACGTTGGCCGTGACCAGGAAAATGTTGGACAGCGGGTGCGCCGTGCGCAGCACTTCTGCGGCCGCAATGCCGCCCATGCCGGGCATGTTGACGTCCAGCAGGATCAGGAACGGCTCGAACTGATTGGCTTTGTCAATCGCCTCTTCACCCGTTCCGGCCTCTTCAATCTGCCAGTCAGGGTGCTTTTTGGCAATGTACTGGCGCGACATCATCCGCGAGATGCGGCTGTCATCAACCAGGAGAACGATCGGTGTGGTGCCCATGTCAGCAGTACGGTAGAGAGCCGACATTTTGTCACTTTCTGTTGCTGGCCGAATCGGGAAATCAGCTGATGTTGCGGCGCAATACGCTTTTGAGGGCGATGCCGGTGTGGGTTTTGCGTCGAATGATGTCATCCGGTGGACCCTCTGCAGCGACTTTCCCCCCGCCGGTACCCCCTTCGGGGCCCATGTCGATGACCCAGTCGGCCTCGGCGATCACGTCAAGATCGTGTTCGATGACCACCACGCTGTGGCCGCCGTCGACCAGTCGGTGCAGCACGCGGATGAGCTTCTCGACATCGGCGAGGTGCAGGCCCACGGTGGGTTCATCCAGCACGTACAAAGTGTGAGGGGCCTTCTGACCACGGCGGGTGATGTCGTCGCGGACCTTGCTGAGCTCGGTCACCAGTTTGATGCGTTGCGCCTCGCCGCCCGACAGGGTGGGAGAGGGTTGGCCCAGTGTGAGGTAGCCCAACCCGACGTCTTGCAGCAGTTTGAGCGGGTGCGCGATGGAGGGCATCGAGGCGAAGAATTCGACGGCCTCGTCCACCTCCATCTTGAGCACGTCACCGATGTGCTTGCCGCGCCAAGTGGCCGACAGGGTTTCGGGGTTGAAGCGCATGCCGTGGCAGGTGTCGCAATGCACCTTCACATCCGGCAGGAAGGCCATTTCGATGGTGCGGATGCCCTGGCCTTCGCAGGCGTGGCAGCGGCCTTCGCCGGTGTTGAAACTGAAGCGGCCGGCGCCCCAGCCGCGCGCACGGGCTTCCAGCGTGTCGGCAAACAGCTTGCGGATGGTGTCCCAGAAGCCGATGTAGGTGGCCGGGCACGAGCGGGGTGTTTTACCGATGGGGGTTTGGTCCACTTCCAGCACGCGGTCCACTTGCCCCCAGCCTTCCAGACCATCACAGCCGGTCCAGGTTGGCGTGGTTGTGGTGCGTTCCTTGAAGGGGATGCTGACGGCGGCTTGCACGTTGGTGAGCAACACGTCGCGGGCCAGGGTGGATTTGCCCGAGCCGGACACGCCCGTGACGGCAACCAGTCGATGCAGCGGGACCTGAACGTCCACGCTCTGCAGGTTGTGGAGCTTGGCCGCTTTCAGGGCCAGATGGGGGGCGCTCGGGTCCACCGCACGACGACCCACAGCCTGTCCGTCGGCATCCACCCGCAGCGGGTGCTGCATGGGCGCACGCAGGCAGCGGCCGGTGACCGAGTCGGCCGACGCCATGATGTCGGCCACCGAGCCTTGTGCAACGACGGTGCCGCCGCGCACGCCGGCACCAGGGCCAATGTCGATCACGTGTTCCGCTCGGCGGATGGTGTCCTCATCGTGTTCGACCACGACCAGGGTGTTGCCTTCTGATCCCAGCGTGTGCAGGGCATCGAGTAGCAACTGGTTGTCGCGGGGGTGCAGGCCGATGGTGGGCTCATCGAGCACATAGCAGACGCCTTGCAGATTGCTGCCCAGTTGAGCTGCGAGGCGGATGCGCTGGGCTTCCCCGCCCGACAGCGTGGGCGCGGCACGGTCGAGGCTGAGATAGCCCAGGCCGACTTGCTCCATGAAGGCCAGGCGGGACTTGATCTCGCTGACGATGTCGCGGGCGATGGTGGCTTCGCGGCCATCGAGCTTGAGCTTGTCGGTCCACTTGCGGGCATCCTTGACCGACAGGGCCGAGAGTTGCGCAATCGACTGCCCACGCAGTTGCACCGCACGGGCCACCGGGTTGAGGCGGGCACCGTGGCAGGCGCCACATTCGGCCTCGCTCACGTCGTCCACATCGGGTTCGGCAAACGTCTGTTCGCGTCCCTTGTTGTCATCGGCTTGCGAGTCGTCCAGCACCTTGCGCTGTTCGCGGGTCAGGGCCAGGCCTGTGCCCACACAGTCGGGACACCAGCCATGCTTGCTGTTGTAGCTGAACAGACGTGGGTCGAGTTCGGGGAAGCTGGTGCCGCAGCTGGGGCAGGCGCGTTCGGTGGAGAACACCTTCACGCGGCCCATGCGCAACGTGGACTTGCCGTTGGCCAGCGCATCGGCCAGGCCTTCCAGCCCGGTGATGAGGTGAACCACGCCCTTGCCATGCTCCAGCGCGGCGGCCAGCAACTCGCGCAAGCGGGCTTCGTTTTCGGGGGTGACGACCACGTCGCCCACCGGCAGTTCGATGGTGTGTTCGCGGTATCGGTCGATCTTGGGGCCCTTGGCCGTGCCCCAGCCGGCTGTGGGCAGGAACTCGCCATCCACACGCAGGTAGTCGAAGCCTTTGCTGGCCGCCCACTTGGCCAGTTCTGTGTACAGGCCCTTGCGGTTGACCACCAGCGGCGCCATCAGGCCGATGTGCTGGCCTCGGTAATCACGCACCCATTGGGCGGCAATGGCCTCGGGCGTTTGCGGCAGCACGGGGATGGGGTGGCCGTCTTCGTCCACGCAGCAGGTGCAGTGCTGCACGCCCAACTTCACGAACAGCAGGCGCAGGAAGTGGTGCACTTCGGTCGTGGTGCCCACGGTGGACTTGCGGCCGCCTCGGGACAGTCGCTGCTCAATGGCCACGGTGGGCGGAATGCCGTAGACCGCGTCCACTTCGGGCCGACCGGCGGGTTGCACCAGCGAGCGTGCGTAGGCATTGAGCGATTCCAGATAGCGGCGCTGGCCCTCGTTGAACAAGATGTCGAACGCCAGCGTGGACTTGCCCGAGCCTGACACGCCGGTGATGACGTTGAACTTGCCGCGCGGGATGTGCACGCTCAGGCCCTTGAGGTTGTTCTCGTGAGCGTTGACGACCTCGATGGCATCGTGACCGGGCGCTTGTGCCGCAGCTTGTCGGCGTTTGTCTCGACGGGCCTTGATGAGGGCCTGCAGTGAAGGGCCGTCGGCTTCGGTGTCTCGGCCCACGTGGTAGCTGGGCAGGCGCTCGGCCACTTGGCTGGTCGCCACAGCCTCGGGCAGTGCAGGCACCTCCAGTCCCAAGGCCTGCTCGTATTCACGCAGTGCCACGGCCGTGTGGCTGTGCCCCAGACGCAGTTGCTCTGGCGGACCGAAGGCCACCAGTTGACCACCGGCATCACCGCCCTCGGGGCCCAGTTCGATCAGCCAGTCACAGGCGCGGATCACATCCAGGTTGTGCTCGATCAGGATGATGGAGTTGCCCGCATCCAGCAGCTTGGCAAACGCCCGCATCAGCTTGGCGATGTCATCGAAGTGCAGGCCGGTCGTGGGTTCGTCGAACAGAAAGAGCGTGCCCTTGCGTGCGGTGCGTTGGCCGCTCTTGCTGGCCTGGGCGGCGGCCTCGACCAGATGGCCGGCGAGCTTGAGGCGCTGGGCTTCCCCGCCTGACAGGGTCGGCACGGGTTGGCCCAGCTTGACGTAGTCCAAGCCCACATCGGCCAGCGGCTGAAGCGCGCGCACCACGTCCACGTCTTGCGCGAACAGACGCACGGCTTCGGCCACGGTCAGTTCCAGCACGTCGGAGATGCTGAGCTTCTTGTTCAGCCGCTCGATGGTGACTTCGCGCACCTCGGCGCGGAAGCGGGTGCCGTCGCAATCCGGACAGCGCAGGTACACGTCCGAGAGGAACTGCATCTCGACGTGCTCAAACCCTGAGCCACCGCAGGTGGCGCAGCGACCCGTGCCGGCGTTGAAGCTGAATGTGCCCGCGGTGTACTTGCGTTCGCGCGCCATGGGCGTCACGGCAAACAGCGTGCGCACGGCATCGAACGCGCCGACATAGCTGGCGGGGTTGGAGCGCGCGGTTTTGCCAATGGGCGACTGGTCCACAAACTGCACATTGCTGAGCCAGTCGGCGCCCAGCAGCTCATCGTGTTCGCCGGGGGCATCGGTGGCTTGACCAAAGTGGCGCAGCAAAGCCGGGTGCAGGATGTCTTGAATCAGCGTGGACTTGCCTGAACCACTCACGCCGGTCACGCCCACCAGGCGTTGCAGCGGGAATTCGATGTTCAGGTTTTGGAGGTTGTGCTGTCGGGCACCTTGCAGGACCAGACGCGGCGTGTTGTCGGCTACGGCACGACGCAGGCCCAGACCGATGGTGCGACGCGCCCCCAGGTACGCCCCGGTCAGGGTCTCAGCTTGCTTGAGTTCGTCGGGCGAGCCATCGAACACGATGCGCCCCCCTTGGTGGCCCGGGCCGGGACCCATGTCGATGACGCGGTCGGCCGCCAGCATCACGGCGGGGTCGTGTTCCACCACCACGAGCGTGTTGCCGGCATCCACCAGGCGCTGCATGGCCACGTTGATGCGGTCCATGTCGCGCGGGTGCAGGCCGATGGAGGGTTCATCCAGCACGAACAGGGTGTTCACCAGCGAGGTGCCCAGCGCGGTGGTGAGGTTGATGCGCTGTACTTCACCGCCCGACAGGGTGCGGCTCTGGCGGTCCAGCGTGAGGTAGCCCAGGCCGACGTCCACGAGGTATTTCAGGCGTGTGCGGATTTCGTCCAGCAGCAACTGCAGGGCTTCCTGATCGTTGCTGCGCGGCAGGGTGACAAAGCTAAAAAAGCGTTGCAGCTGCGAGATGGGCAGCAGCATGATGTCGTGCAGCGTCAGGCCGGGCAGGCCCTCCAGCACGGCGCGGCTCATGCCCACACCTTTGGGCTGGAAGCGCTTGGCTGCGGCTAGCACCGCATTGGCATCGTCTTGCGAACCTAGGCGCCACAGCAGGGACTCGGTTTGCAGGCGGGCACCTTCACATTGCGGGCAAGGTGTGTAGCTGCGGTACTTGGACAAGAGCACACGGATGTGCATCTTGTAAGCCTTGCTTTCGAGATACTCGAAGAAGCGGCGGATGCCGTACCACTGTTTTTGCCATTGCCCCTTCCAGTCGGGGGCACCTTCGATGACCCAGTGCTTTTGCTCGGGCGTCAGTTGCGACCAGGGCAGATCGCGCGGGATACCGGCTTCACCGGCGTACTTGATCAACTCGGCCTGGCATTCGGCCCAGGCGGGGGTCTGAATGGGCTTGATGGCGCCGCCCCGCAAGGTCTTCTTGGCATCGGGGATGACGAGGCCCCAGTCCACGCCGATGACCCGGCCAAAGCCCCGGCAGTGCGGACACGCGCCGGCTGCCGAGTTGAACGAGAACATGCCCGGGGTGGGCGCGCTGTAGCGGCGGTGGCTATCGGGGCAATGCAAGCCCGCCGAGAAGCGCCACAGCATGGGCTCGCTGTCGTCACCGGATTCGGGCAGGACGTAGACGGTGATGTGGCCACCACCGCGTTTGAAGGCCACTTCCAGGGCCTCCATCACGCGCGGGCGATCCAGGTCCGCACCGCTCGGGTCGCCCCCCAGTCGGAATCGGTCGGCCACCACGTCCAGAACCAGGCGCTCGTCGTCACCCAATTCGGCCGCTGCGTCCTTCTTTTTGCTGGTCTTTTTGGCAGCAGGTTTCTTCTTGGGCGCGTCATCGGCATCGAGCGAGGCGGCCACTTGTGCGCTGGTCAAAGCGGCCGAGGGCAGGTCCTTCGCTTTCACCACACGTTGCGCCTGAATGCGCGAGAAACCGCTGGCGGACAGCCACTCTTCCATTTGCGCAGGGGTGGTGTTGGCCGGCAGTACCGCACCAAAGGTGATCACCACGCGCCTGCCTCCCGGTGTGGCTGCGCAGCGCTGGAGCAGGGCGTCAAAGACCGATTGCGGACTGTCTTCGCGCACCAGCAAGCCAGTGTCCTGATCGAACAGCTGGGCCGCACGGGCAAACAGCAGTTTGAGGTGATCGTTCAGTTCGGTCATCGTCCCCACGGTGGAGCGGGACGTGCGCACCGGGTTGGTCTGGTCGATTGCAATCGCCGGTGGCACCCCTTCCACGCGGTCCACGGCCGGGCGATCCATGCGGTCCAGGAACTGGCGTGCGTAGGCGCTGAAGGTTTCGACGTAGCGGCGCTGTCCTTCGGCGTACAGGGTGTCAAACACCAGCGACGATTTGCCCGAGCCACTGGGGCCGGTCACGACCGTCAACTCACCCGTGCGGATGTCGAGGTCGAGGTTCTTGAGGTTGTGCTGGCGAGCACCGCGAATGCGGATATCAGACATGGATCACCTTGAAGACGTGCGCGGACATTCTAGAGACGCCATAAAGTCACAGGAAGTTGCAGGCTTGTTAAGCGTGTTGCGTTTTTTCGCTGTATACAGACATCAGAACAAGAACGCTGAGGGGGTGCTTTTTGCGTCGCTGGCTGACGAATCTGATTCTCGGGAGAGATGCTCGCCAACAAGCCTATGTGCTGCGCACGATGATGGCTTCGGTGAGTTACCTGATCGGGTGCGTCATTGCCGAGATGGCGCTCACCAGTGGCTTGGCCGGCCCGCAGGAAGCGCGCACCTTTGAGTTTTTCTCCGTTCTGACGGCGGTGCTGTCGTACTGGCTGGTTCGGTCAGGGATGACGCGTTGGCTGGAGGATCCTGGCCTCACCATCGTGCAGATGCTCGTGGGCGAAACCATGGCGGCCATCGCGTACTGCCAGTTTCACGAGTTTCGTGGCGCGATGCTGGCGCTCGATGTGGCCGTGATTTCATTTGGCATCTTCAATCTGAGCCGCTGTCGCCAATGGATGATGAGCCTGTATGCCTTGGTCACGATGGGCGGGGTCATGCTGTGGCAAAGCCTGGATGCGCCGGAACGCTTTCCCCCCACCGTGGAGGCTGTTCACTTCTTGATTCTTTGTACGTTGCAAGTGGTGGTGGCCTTGCTGGGTGCCGAGTTTTCGGAATTGCGTGCCCGTCTGCGTAGCCGCAAGAACGCGCTGGAAGAGGCATTGACCCGCATTCAGGATCTGGCCAACCGGGACAGCCTGACGGGCTTGTACAACCGCCGCTACACGCAAGAGCTGATGGATCATCACATCAGCCTGCAAGGCCGGTCAGGCAGGGCTTTTTCGCTGGCGCTGATCGATCTGGATCATTTCAAGGCGGTCAATGACACGCACGGCCACGCCACGGGTGATCAGGTGCTGCAGATTTTTGCCAGCGAGGCACGCCGCGTGACCCGTGAGTCGGACATCCTCGCCCGCTGGGGGGGCGAAGAGTTCATCATCGTCATGCCGGACACCTTGGCTGAAGGGGCCCGCTTATTGGTGGATCGGTTGCGCAGTTCGTTGAATGAACTGAGAATCGAAACACTCGAGTCCCCCCTGCAAATCAAGTTTTCTGCAGGCATCACGGAACATCGTCCGGGGGAAAGCAGTGATGTGGCCCTGACCCGCGCCGATCGGGCGCTTTACGCGGCCAAGGTGGCGGGGCGTCACCAGACGATTGTTGATTTGGGTTAACGGCAAATGTAAATCGTTCAAGAATGATTTTGTTCTGCCGATGAGGACATCAATTTCTGAATCGGTACTCGTCATGACATCCTGGATCGCCAACCTCCCATTGCGGCACAAGCTGCTTCTCTTGTGCCTTGTGGGCCTGGTTTTGGCAGCGGTGCCCAGCATCGTGCTGGTCAAGGACTTGGTATCGAGCATGCAGGTCATCCGCCAGGAACGCGATGCCATGCCGTCGGTCCATGCCATGCTCAAAATGGTGCGTTACACCCAGGAGCACCGCGGCATGAGCGCGGCCGTACTCAACGGCAATGACACCATGAAGGGCGGGCGGGAACAGCGGCAAAACTTGATTGAGCAGTCTCTGACCGACACGCGCAGCCTGTTGCAAGCGCAATCGCACACCCGTGTGATGGCTGAGTTGGACAGCATTCAGCAGGAGTGGCGCACCCTGGCCAAGGATGTGTCGTCTGCCTCGGTGTCAGCTTCCGACAGCGTGACGCGACACAACAATCTGATCAACCGGATGTTGTTCTTGCTGGATGACGAAGCCGAAGTCAGCGGCTTGTCGCTCGATGCCGATGCTGAAAGCTATTACCTGATCCTGACGGTGATGCGTGATCTGCCTCGCGTGACGGACAAGATGGGGCAGGCCCGCGCGCGAGGTACGGCTTTGGTGCACAAGCGCAGCGTGGATGTGCTGGAAGTCAACGCCTTGCAAAACGCCTTTGGGGCCGTTCGTGTGCATGCCATTGATGCGCGGCGTAATCTGGAAAAAGCCTCGGCGCGTTCTGTGGATGCTGGCGCATCGTTCAAGGCCAGTTGGGAGGATGCCCATGCAGCCATGAGTGCTGCGGAAAAGCTGGTCAACCGGATTTCGGCCGGGCAGTTCGACACGCTGACGGCAGATGGTTATTTCAAAGAAATGACGACCTACATCGACCAGCAGTACGCATTCAGTGATGTGTTGTTGTCCCGACTGGATCACCTGTTCGAAGCACGGTCTGCTGCAGAGCGCAATGCTTTGGTGGGCGTGCTGGCGGCCATGTTGGTGGCGCTGTTGGCAGGAATCGCCTTGGTGGTGGTGATCGCTCGGGCCATCACGGGCCCAATTGGTCGTGCGCTGGAAATGGCCGAGGCCATGGCGCAGGGCGACTTGTCTCATGAGTTGGCAGTCGATCAACGTGATGAGATCGGGGTCATGGTGCATGCCATGGCCGAGTCCATCCAGCACATGCGGCAGACCTTGGCAGGCATCAAGGCGACCAGCGAGTCGGTGGCGACAGCGGCCACACAGATCGCGCAGGGCAATCTGGACTTGAGCAGTCGGACTGAGAATCAGGCGTCGTCACTGCAGCAAACGGCGTCCTCCATGGAGGAGATGTCGGCGACCGTGAACCAGAACGCGCACACGGCCGCAACGGCCAACAGCCTGGCGAATCAGGCGGCGTCGGTGGCGTCAGAGAGCGGTGAGACCTTCAGTCAGGTGGTACACAAGATGGAGGCCATCAAGCAGTCCAGCAACAAGATCGCCGAAATCAACGCGGTGATTGACGGGATTGCCTTCCAGACCAATATCCTGGCCTTGAACGCGGCGGTGGAAGCAGCGCGAGCCGGTGAGCAGGGGCGTGGCTTTGCCGTGGTGGCTTCCGAGGTGCGTGCCTTGGCGCAGCGGTCGGCCAATGCGGCGCGCGAGATCAAGTCACTCATCAGTCACAGCGTGGAGAACGTGGAAGCCGGGTATGCCTTGGCTGAAAGCACGGGCCAGTCGATCGATCGGCTGGTGGCGCAAGTGCAGCGCGTGAGCCAGATGATGTCGGAGATTGCCGCCAGCTCAGATCAGCAAAGTCAGGGCATTTCGCAGGTGAATGCCGCAGTGACACAGTTGGACGAGGTCACGCAGCAGAATGCAGCCTTGGTGGAAGAGTCGTCTGCGGCCGCCACCAGCCTGCGAGAGCAGGCGCAGCGTTTGCAAGAGGCCGTGGGTGTCTTCAAGGTGGATTGATCGACTTGATTTCGTGTCAACATGATCGACATTGATCACTGTTGAAGCGTTTTATGTTGCTCAAGCGTCTCATCTTGCCTTTGTTGATCGTGGTGGCCCTGGTGGTGGGCTGGTTCAGCTTTTTCCTGCATTGGAGCTATTCCACGGGTGAGCGTGCCGGCTGGGTGCAAAAACTCTCGCACAAGGGCTGGATCTGCAAGACCTGGGAAGGGGAGCAGGCCCTGGTGTCGCAGCCAGGGGCGGTGGCCGAGAAGTTTCTGTTTACCGTGCACGATGATGCCGTGGCGGCCGACATCAACCGGCTCATGGGCAAGCGGGTGTCCCTGCACTACGAAGAAAAGGTGGGGCTGCCCACCAGTTGCTTTGGCGACACGCGTTACTTCATCACCAAGGTGGTGCCGGTGGACGAGATCAGTCTGACGCCCGGCGTGGTGGTGCAAACGCCTGCCGCCTCCGCGCCGATGCCCGCCTCGGTCGCTTCGGCGCCCTGATGTCGACGGTCACCGTACCCAGACAAAGGCCCGCAGTTGCGGGCCTTTTTGGTGCGCGTGTGACAACCGGTCAGCGAACCAGCAGCACGGGCACCTTGCAGCTTGCCAGCACTTTGGTGGCCACAGAGCCTGTCACCAGGTTCATCAGGTTGCTGTGCCCGTGCGAACCCATGATGATCAGGTCGAACTTGCCTTTGTCGGCAAACTTGGCGATCACGTCGGGGGCATGGCCGGTCTTGCCCACATAAGCGGTGCGAAGGTCATGCTTGGCGGTGAACTTGCGGATGGGCTTGAAGATGCCTTCAGCCGTGTCTTCGTAATAGCTCTTGAGCTGTTCGGGCGGAAACATCGAGGCCGCGTGTGGCGGGATCAGAGGCACCACGGTCAGCACCGTGAACTCGTGCTGACCGCTCAGCCATTCTTCGTGCGTGGCCAACCAGGCCAGCATGCGCTTGGTGTAGGGGCTGCCATCCACAGGGAGCAAGATCTTCATGGGTGTCCTCTCAAAGGTGCCGATGCATCCATCGGGCTTCAATCCTACAGTCTAGACCCGAACGCAGCGCAGGCCGTCATAGCCATCTGATTCGTGTTTGTGACCGTGTCCTCGGGCATTGCTGACCACGCGGGTGCGACCTCGGTCGTGCGTCACCACGTAATCATGCCGACAGTGCAAGTGCCCATGGAGCCACAGGTCCACGCCCGGCATCAGGTCGTCATCGGCGTTGCAGAAGCTGGCGGTGCCGGGCTGGCGGCCATAGCGGGGGTCGGCGCTGCGCAGGCTGGGGCCAAAGTGGGTGATGACCACGGTGGCATCCCACGGTGCGTCGGGGGTGGGGGGCTGCGATAAGGTGTCTTGCAGCCACTGACGGCACTGCAGGGCTTCGACACGCACGGCTTCCGGATCAAAGGGCAGGCCGTAGCGGGTGGCCCGCATCACGTTGACGAAGTACGAGGCGGCCCGCATGGGCTTGGCCCGGTGGGCTTCGCCAAACAGGTTGAAGTCGCACCAGCGCGTGGTGCCCAGAAAGCGGATGCGCCGACCGTCGGGCGCAGGCAGGACGATGTGGTCCTGCGACAGCAGGGTCAGGCCCAGTTGGCGTGCATGGTCGCGCAGCCCGATGAGGGCCTCGTCCACATCCCGGCGATCGAACTCGTGGTTGCCGGGCACGTAGAGCACCGGCACAGGCCAGTTGGCGAACAGGGACAGCCCTTCCCAGGTGCTGTCCACATCGCCAGCGATGACCAGCAAGTCGGCGTCAGGGGCCGCTTGGGGCTCGAAGTCTTCCGTCTCCAGATGGAGATCGGACAAGATCTGGATGTTCAAGGGCGATCAGTTGGCGCCGTGACAGTTCTTGTACTTCTTGCCGCTGCCGCAATGGCAGGGGTCGTTGCGGCCGAGCTTGGGATGCTCGCGGATCACGGTTTCGACCTTGTGGCTTTCGGCCAGACCGATTTGCGCCAGGTCCACCACGTCGAACACCAGCGCCTCGATGGCTTCATCGAGGTTGTTGAGCGGGTGTTCTTCGTTCAGGGCCTTGGTCATGGCTTGCTGGGTTTCATCCTGCTCTGGCAGGTGACGCCAGATGGAGTCCAGCAGGTCGGGTACGCCCGCCAGGGCGGCTTCTTCCAGTTGGGGGAAGTTGGCCAGCGCCCATTCGAAACCGGCAGCCCAGTAGCCCAGGCCTTCCAGTGCATCCTTGCCTTCGACGGGGTTGCCGTCGTCGTCTTCGATCATGGGGACCAGCGGGTCGAACCAGCCGTCTTCCAGAATGCCGCGCAGGATTTCATCCTTGCGACGGGTGATCAGATGCACCAGGCGCTCGTGCTGTTCCACCGACCAGCCAGGCATGCCAGGCTCGGGCATGCCTTCGGTCCCGAAGATCGGGGGCAGCCAGTCTTCGGGTTGCAACAGCACGGGTTGCACGATGACGCCAGCCAGGTAGCCGTCCAGGATGACCGCGTCAACGGTTTCAAACGGGGCCGGGACGGTGCCCAGCAATTCGTCGATTTCGTTGATCTCGGCGTCGGTCAGGGGCAGCGGTTTTTTCATGGTCAGGCAAACAGGGGCATCGAAAACTGCATTGTGCCGGCAATGTTCCCCCCTGACCAGCCAAAGACGGGCTTTGCCGCTTCAGAATTCGACGTCGAGTTCATCAATGTCAATGGGTTCTGATCTGGCGGCCTTGATCCAGTCTTTCATGTCGGGCATGGCCAGGATGCGATCCACATAGCCTTGGCAGACGGCATCCAGTTTGACGTGGTAGGTGTTGAAGCGGGTGCACACCGGTGCATACATGGCGTCGGCAATGGTGCGTTGCGCACCAAACAGGAACGGGCCACCGTATGTGTCCAGGCATTCGCGCCAGATGGCACAGATGCGGTCGATGTCGGCTTGAGCGCGCGACCAGACTTTGAAGTCGGGGAAATTGCCGCGCAGGTTCATCGGCAGTGACGACCGGAGCGCCGAGAACCCTGAGTGCATTTCGCCACTGATGGCGCGGCAGTGGGCTCGGGCCGCGCGGTCTGCGGGCAGCAGGTGCGCGTCCGGGCACACCTCGTTGAGGTATTCCGCAATGGCCAGCGTGTCCCACACACGGACCCCTTCGTGGCTCAGGCAGGGCACGAGGATGGACGATGACAGCAGCAAGATTTCTGCGCGGGTGGAGGGGTCATCGGGGGGCAGCACATGCTCGGCAAAGGGCAGGCCTGCAAAGCGCACCAACAGCCAGCCACGCAAGGACCACGATGAGTAGTTCTTGCTGGTGATCGTGAGGGTGGTAGGCACCACGGTGCGGATGGCGGGCGCATCGACTTGGACCTTGGTTGTGGTGCGGGCACGAGTCGACTTGCGCGCCGGGGCTTTGGCGAGGGTGGCCATGGTGTCTCCGAGTCAGGGGGTGGGTGTCAGGCCTGTGTGTCACTGAGCAAGCTGCATGCCACGGTGCACGTTGCTTGTGGGGCATGCTGACTTGGCGCGTAACTTGCAGCATGAGACAGGCTGCTACCTCAGGAACGCTCATGCTTTACGCGACCTATCAGGCTCAACACATGGCCATGGACCCTTGGCGTCAACTGGCGCGGGGCATGGCGGACTGGCTGCATCAGGTGGTGCCCGAGGGGCCCGCGCAGTCGTCTGTCAGAGAACTGGTGGCTGGTGGCGCACTGGCACGTAGCATGGCCGCCGCCCACGACGTGTTTGCACGCATGTCGCTGACCCATGCCCGCCCTTCGTTTGGCATTCCGGAGGCCCTGTGTCAGGGGCGCGCCTATGTCATCCACGAAGAGCCTGTGTTACGCACGCCGTTTGGCACCTTGCTGCATTTCCGCAAGGAGGGTGGCCCAGAGTTGCCCAAGGTGCTGCTGGTGGCGCCCATGTCAGGCCACTTCGCCACGCTGCTGCGCGACACTGTCAAGACCTTGCTGCAAGACCATGACGTGTTCATCACCGACTGGCACAACGCGCGGGATGTGCCGTTGAAGCACGGGGTGTTTGGCCTGGATGACTACACCCGGCACCTCATCCAGTTTCTGGACAAGCTTGGGCCGGGCGCGCACTTGATGGCCATTTGTCAGCCTTGTGTGGCGGCGCTGGCGGCGACGTCCTTGATGGCGCAGGATGCTCACCCTGCTCAGCCGCGCAGTTTGACGCTGATGGCCGGCCCCATTGATTGCCGCGTCAACCCGACCGAGGTGAACAAACTGGCCACCGGCAAACCCATGAGCTGGTTCGAAGAGAACATGATCCACACGGTGCCTTGGCCGCAGCGTGGGGCCGGGCGCAAGGTGTACCCGGGCTTTGTTCAGCTGACCGCGTTCATGAGCATGAACCGCGAGCGCCACATCAAGGCCTTCGAGGACATGTACGCCCATTTGGCCGCGGGGGATCATGACAAGGCCGCGACCACGCAGGCGTTTTACGAAGAGTATTTCGCTGTGGCCGACCTGCCGGCAGAGTTCTATCTGGAAACCGTGGGCAAAGTGTTCCAGACCTATGACCTGCCCCGAGGCGTGCTGACCTGCGGAGACACGGTGGTGGACCCCAGCGCCATTCGGCGCACTGCGCTGTTCACGGTCGAAGGTGAGCGAGACGACATTTGCTCAGTGGGACAGACCGTGGCCGCACAAGACCTGTGCACCGCCGTGCGTCCCTATTGGCGCAACCACCACATCCAGACCGGGGTGGGCCACTATGGGGTGTTCAGCGGCCGCCGCTGGCAAAACGAGATCTATCCCCGTGTCAGGGACGTGATCCACCAGACGGCGGCCTGAGCCCGGCAATCAGGTCGTGGCCGCGGCTTGCAGTTGTTGCAGCGCGGTCGGATCCTCGATGGTGCTGAGGTCGCCCGTATCACGGCCTTCACACACGGCCTGGATGGCGCGCCGCAGCAGCTTGCCCGAGCGCGTCTTGGGCAGCACGCCGACAAACTGCACACGCGCCGGTCGGGCCACCGCGCCCAACTGGCTGTCCACCGTTTGCATGATTTCGGCTTCCAGTGCGGCGCAGCCCGCCGCATCGGCCACGCGGGCCGGATCTCGGGCCACCACGAAGGCGCGGGCCACTTGTCCCTTGAGTTGATCGGCCACGCCCACCACCGCCACTTCGGCCACACCGGCATGGCTGCTGATGGCCTCTTCGATTTCGCGGGTGCCCAGTCGGTGTCCGGCGACGTTGATCACGTCGTCGGTGCGGCCCAGGATGAAGTAGTAGCCATCCTTGTCGCGGATGCCCCAGTCGAAGGTGTTGTAGACCAGTTTGTTGTGGAAGGTCGACCAGTAGGTCTGTACGAAACGTTTGTCGTCGCCCCAGACGGTTTGCAGGCAGCCGGGAGGCAGAGGGCCTTCAATGGTGAGCACGCCCTTTTGGTCGGCGCCAGTGAGTTCTTCTCCCGTCTGGTCATCCAGCAGCTTGACCTGGTAGCCGGGCATGGCGATGCCGGGTGAACCCAGTCGTGTTTGGAGCGAGGGATCAACCCCGCGCGCCAGGCTGAGAATGGGCCACCCTGTCTCGGTCTGCCAGTAGTTGTCGACGATCGGCTTGCCAATGGCGTCGCCAATCCAGGCGGCGGTGGGTTCGTCCAGTGGCTCGCCTGCCAGGAAGAGGCTCTTGAGGCTGGACAGGTCGTGGCGCTTGAGGCAGTCGGGGTCCTGCTTTTTGAGGACACGCACGGCGGTGGGCGCCGAGAACATCACGTTGACCTTGTACTTTTCGACCAGCGACCACCAGATGGCCGCATCCGGTCGAATCGGCAGACCTTCGTAAATGATGGTGCTCATGCCCGTGATCAGCGGGCCATAGACGATGTAGCTGTGCCCCACGACCCAGCCGATGTCACTGGCGCAGAAGAAGGTTTCACCGGGCTTGCCGCAGTAAATCTGGTCCATGGACGATGCCAGGGCCACGGCATAACCGCCCGTGTCCCGCTGCACGCCCTTGGGCTTGCCGGTGGTGCCTGAGGTGTAGAGCGTGTAGCTGGGGTGGGTGGCGTCTACCCATTCGCAAGACACCTGGGCGTCGAGGACCGCGGCGCGTGCGCTGGCGTAGTCCACATCGCGAGGGCTTTGCATCTCCGCCGGGGCCAGGCCTCGGTCGACCAGCAGCACGTGCTGCACGGGGTGGCTGCACACGCGCAGGGCTTCGTCCAGCAGGGGCTTGTAGGGAATGACCTTGCCCCCGCGTGAACCGGCGTCGGCGCTCACGATCACGGTGGGGCGGGCATCGTCGATGCGGCTGGCCAGTGCGTGGCTGGCAAAGCCACCAAACACCACCGAGTGGATGGCACCCAAGCGAACCGTGGCCAGCATGGCGATCACGGCTTGCGCGATCATGGGCATGTAAATCAGCACCCGGTCGCCCTTTTTGACGCCGAGGTTCTGCAGGATGGCCGCCATACGCTGCACTTCAACGTGCAATTGCGCGAAGGTGATGATCTCTTCGGTGTTGGTTTCCGTGGAGACCGCGATCAGGGCGGCCTGATCGGGTCGAGCGGCCAGATGCCGGTCGACCGCGTTGTGGCAGAGGTTGGTCTGCCCGCCCACAAACCACTTCGCAAAGGGGGGCTGGTTGTAGTCACAGACCTGGTCGAATGGGCGGTGCCAGTCGATGCGAGCCGCTTGTTCGGCCCAGTAGGTGTCGCGTTCTTGGATGGAACGCTCGTAAAGCGCGCGGTAGCTCATGCTTACTCCTGAAATGCCTCAGCGGGTAGCCGAGGCCTCAGGACCGACATGCTAGGACGGGTCAACACGCATGGGTTTGGGGACAATCCCGCGGTGACGTTAACGTCAGAGCGTTCAGATGAACATCGCGCCGCGGCGCAGCACGAACACGCCGATGACGCAAAGCGCCAGAACCACCACCCAGCGAAACACCTGCTTGGCGCGTTGGCGCCAGACGGCATCCCCGGTGATCTGGTGCATGGCCATGCAGGCCAGCATGGCCACCAGCAAGCCGGTTCCGATCAGGCGAAGCAGGGCCATCTTGGTGGGCTTACCAGGCGGGCGCCAGCTCGGCCATGCCGCGCGGTGCCTTGGCCTCGTCTTCAAACGTCACGATGTCCCAGGCGTCTTGCTGATCCATCAGGGCGCGCAGCAACTGGTTGTTCATGGCGTGGCCCGATTTGTAGGCGGTGTACGCGGCCAACAAGGGGTAGCCCACCACATACAGGTCACCGATGGCGTCCAGGATCTTGTGCTTCACGAACTCGTCGTCGTAGCGCAGACCGTCGCTGTTGAGCACGCGGTAGTCGTCCACCACGATGGCGTTGTCCATGCTGGCACCCAGCCCCAGACCCCGTGAGCGCATCAATTCCACGTCTTTGGTGAACCCAAAGGTGCGGGCGCGGGCGATGTCGCGCTTGTATTGGCCCGAGCTGAAGTCGAACTCCACGCGTTGACCGGTCTGGTCCACGGCAGGATGGTCAAAGTCAATCTCGAACGCCAGTTTGTAGCCGTGGTAAGGCTCCAGCCGTGCCCACTTCAAGTTGCGGCCCTCGCCATCGCGCACTTCAATGGGCTTGAGCACACGCAGGAATTTCTTGGGCGCTTTCTGCAACTCGATGCCCGCGCTTTGCAGCAGGTACACAAACGCGGCTGAGGAGCCATCCAGAATGGGCACCTCTTCGGCCGTGATGTCGATGTACACGTTGTCCAGCCCCAGGCCGGCACACGCTGACATCAGGTGCTCAATGGTGTTGACCTTGGCTGCACCGGGGTCGCCGCCTGGCGAGATGGTGGTGGCCATCCGGCAGTCACACACCGAGGTGGTGTTGACGGGGATGTCCACAGGCTCGGGCAGGTCCACCCGGCGAAACACGATGCCAGTGTTGGGGGGGGCCGGGCGCAGCGTCAGTTCCACGCGCTGACCGCTGTGCAGGCCCACGCCCACAGCACGGGTCAGAGATTTGAGGGTGCGTTGTTGCAGCATGGGGTGAATTATCCCGGTTCTGCCATCGGCTTGCATTCAAGATCCCCTATGACGGCGATTGGCGCAAGCAGCAGGCTCAGTGTGCGTTCAGAGCGTATGGGTTCGGTCGCCGTGCTCAAAGCCGATGGCGTCAAACCACGGGCCTTTGACAAAGCCGATGACCTTGAACAACTCACCCATTTCGTGTTCGGCCAGCAGCATCTGGATGGCGCCACGGGTTTTCAGTTGATCGGCCGTGCTGGCATCGCAGGTGCGGGCCAGGGCTTCGCCCAGTCCGCAGTTGGTCAGGAAGCGGCCTTGCGAGGTGTAGCCCAGCACTTCCCAGCCACCTTCTTGTCCAGCGAGTGCAATGCCGGTGAAGTTGACGTGGGTGGTGATGTCTTTATCGCCGACCAGCACCAGCGGATCCGGGTCGCTTTGGTGCAGGTGATGGCACATCAGGGTGCCGCCGTGGCGTTGGGGCAGGTAGTACTCCGATTCCGGGAAGCCGTAGTCCAGGAAGAAAGCAGCGCCACGTGACATGCGTTGTGCCAGCGTCGCCACAAAGGCTTCGGCCTGTCCGTGGGTTTCGGTGACGGTGCCGGGCACGAATTCGCTGTCAGGGCGATCGGTTGGCGGGCGCACCCCTTCCGGTGCCGGCCGGTCGGCCCACGTGAAGGTCGTGGGCGAATCAGTGCCGTCTGTCGGGGCCAGGGCCACGCCGCGCTCTTGCCACTGCGCGCCATCCCAGGCCATCAGGTGCACTGGCATGGCGTCCAGCACCTCGTTGCCCACGATCACGCCTTGCAGGTCATCGGGCAGGCTGTCGGCCCAGATCACCTTGTGGACCAGTTCGGGGTGCGCTTTGCGCAGGCGCTCATGCTGGCGCTCTCGCAGGGTGCCGGAGAGGTCCACGATGGTGTAGCGGCTGATCTGGTCCCCCAGTTCACCCAGGATTTGTTCGGCCAAGGCGCCGGTGCCGGCTCCAAACTCCCAAATCTGATCGGTGCCAGTGGCCTCCAGGGCCTGGGCCAACTGTTTGGCCAGCACCTCGCCGAACAAGGGGGTCAACTCGGGGGCGGTCACGAAGTCGGAACCGTCCTGTGGCGCGTGGCCCAGCACCCGGCGGCCACCACTGTAGTAACCCAGTCCGGGGGCGTACAGCGCCAGTTCCATGAAGCGTTCAAAGCGCATCCATCCGCCGCGTTCACGAATTTCGTGCGCAATCAGGTCGGCCAGAGGATGAGGGGGCAGGGGGGCGGCCACTACACTGTGGCCCGTTGTCGTCGGGCGGTTCATGCCCGAGATTGTAGGAACGTGGAAGGTTTGTCGCAGAAAGTTCGGACATGACGCAAGAGTCGAACAAGGTTTTGCCCCCGGATGCCGCAGCTCGGCGGGTGCTCATCACCGGCGGGGCGCACCGACTGGGCGCTGTGCTGTGCGAGGTGTTCGCGCAAGCCGGCTGGGAGGTCTGGTGCCATTACCACCGCTCGGCCGAGTCGGCACTCGCCTTGTGCGCGAGGCTGCGTGCGCAAGGCTGGCGGGCGCAAGCGATCCAGGCCGACCTGCACGACCAGGCCGATCGCCAGCGCATGGTGGCCGACATCACGGCGCAGGCGGGTGCCCTGCATGCCTTGGTCAACAACGCGTCCAGCTTCGAGCCTGATGCAGCCGACGACTTCGATGTCGCCTCGACACGTGCGCAGCTGGAGGTCAATCTGGTGGCGCCGCTGGCGCTATCGGCTCTGGTGGCGCAAGCGGCACCAGCGGGCGAGCCCACGGGGTCGCGCTGCGTCATCCACGTGCTCGACCAGAAGGTGTTCAACCTCAATCCCGATTATTTTTCGTACACGGTGACCAAGTTGGCGCTGGAGCGCGCGGTGGCCTTGCAAGCGCAGGCCCTGGCGCCAGCGGTGCGCGTGTGCGGGGTGGCGCCGGGTTTGATGTTCCTCAGCGGCCCGCAAACGCAAGAGAATTTTGACCGTGCAGGCCAGGTCAACCTCATGCGCCGCCCAACCGACCCGGCTCAAGTGGCGCAGACCTGCCTGTTTCTCGCCCAAAATCCCTGCATCACGGGGGTGACCCTGGCGGTGGACAACGGGCAGCACCTCGTGCCGCTGCCCCGAGACGTCATGTTTGTGGTGCAAGACCTCTTGAAAGCTGGCGATGCAAGCTGACCTCATCACCCAACTGTTGCTCACGTGTCGCCGCATTTTTTTGCGCGATCACGTGATCGAGGTGCGCATTGGCGCGCACGATTTCGAGAAGGCGTGCGCCCAGCGCGTGATCTTCAACATCGAGTTGTTCGTGCCCTATCACCTGTCCACCCCCACGGCCGACCAGTTGCACGAAGTGGTGGACTACGACTTTGTGAGGCAGGTGGTGGCCCGTCGCGTCCATGCCGGTCATGTGGAGTTGCAAGAGACTCTGTGTGACGACCTCGTCAGCGAACTGATTCAGCATCCCAGCGTGCGTGCCGTGCGCCTGTCCACCTGCAAACCTGATGTCTACCCCGACTGTGCCGGGGTGGGCGTTGAAGTATTCCGAATGAAAGACCCCCAGCCATGTCTCTGACCAAAGGCACGCAGACCCTCAACCTCACCGGCCTGCGTTTTGACGCCAGCCTGGGGGTGTTGGAGCACGAAAAAACCGCACCCCAGCCCATCCTGGTGGATGCCGAACTCAATATGGGCAGTCAGCCCCTGCTGCCCAAAGACGATGACCTGATGCACGTGCTGGATTACCGCCGCGTGCGTGCCATCATCATCGAGGAGTGCACGGCTCAGCATATCAACCTGCTGGAGACCATGATCGGCAAACTGTGCAACCGGCTGATGGATCTGCCTGGCGTGCAAGGCGTGCGTGTGCGCATTGCCAAACTCGAAATCTTTGACGATTGCGAAGTGGCCATCCACATGGAAACCGGCCAATGGTGAGTTTCTGCTCCGTGGCCTCGGTGATCTGAGGCATATGCACGGGGCAATCTGCCCTGACTGAGGGGGGAAATCTGGCCCTCAACCACCAGATCGGCGAAAATGGAAGGCTATGAGTCAAGCCGCCCCCACTTTCCAAGAGTCCCATCTGAGTGCTGTGTCCCCTGACCAGGAGGTCCGCATGGTTGACGACGCCCTGCTGTTCGCCCAAGCCGCCCTGGTCATGGAGGCCGGTGGGCCTGACGCCGTGGCCGATGCGGCCGAAGAAGCGCGCGCCAAAAAGCACGCCTTCGAGATGAACAAGCTCAGCAAGCGCCTGCACCGCCAAGTGGGCGAGGCCATCACCGACTTCAACATGATCGAAGACGGCGACAAGGTCATGGTGTGCATGTCGGGCGGCAAAGACAGCTACGGCATGCTCGACATCCTGATGAACCTGCAAAAGCGGGCCCCCATCAAGTTCGAGATCGTGGCGGTCAACCTCGATCAGAAGCAGCCGGGTTTCCCTGAGCATGTGCTGCCCGAATACCTGACCAAGGTGGGCGTGCCCTTCCGCATTGAAGAGCAAGACACCTACAGCGTGGTCAAGCGCGTCGTGCCCGAGGGCAAGACCACCTGCTCGCTGTGCTCGCGCCTGCGCCGCGGCATCCTTTACCGCGTGGCCACCGAACTGGGGTGCACCAAGATTGCACTGGGCCACCACCGCGACGACATCCTGCAGACCATGTTCATGAACATGTTCTTTGGGTCGACCCTCAAGGGCATGCCGCCCAAGCTGGTGACCGACAACGGTGAACACGTGGTGATCCGACCCATGGCCTACTGCCGTGAGAAGGATCTGGCCACTTACGCCGAGCACCGTCAGTTCCCCATCATCCCGTGCAACCTGTGCGGTAGCCAGGAAGGCCTGCAGCGTCAGCAGATGCGCGAGATGATCAACGACTGGGATGAGAAATTCCCCGGCCGCGTGGACAACATGTTCACCGCGCTGTCGAACATCATTCCGTCGCACATGATGGACCGCAAGCTCTACCCCTTCACCACCATCAAGGCCACGGGCGTACCCATGAAGGGCGGCGACATCGCGTTTGACGAAGACGAAGGCTGCGGCGATCCATCTGACGGGTTGCCAGCCGAAACCTCGGTGCCCCTGAGCGCCATTCCCATTCGCAAGGCGGTGTGAGATGAAGCGCTGGCTGCTGGCTGGACTGTGGTGTCTGAGTGCGCTGTGGTTGGCCGGTTGTGCCGGCCCGCAGGCGATCACCAGCCAAGTGTCGAGTTACGGTGCCTGGCCTGCAGGGCGCGCACCGGGCACCTATGTGTTCGAGCGATTGCCCTCGCAGCAAAGCCAGCCGCAATGGCAGGACACCTTGGAGGCGGCTGCGCAACCGGCTTTGACTGCAGCCGGGTTCAAGCGGGTCGATGCACCGGAGCAAGCAGCATTCAGCGTGCAACTGGGATCTCAAACCCGTCAGGACCCGCGCCCGCAATACGATCCGTTCTGGGGGCCCTTTGGCCGATTTGGCTGGGGGGGCTTTTGGGGTACGGGCGGTGGCGGCGTGTCCATGAGCATGCAAATGGAGCCCAACTGGGTGCACATGCAGGTGGACGTGTTGATCCGCGATCGTCGCACCGGGGCCGTCCTGTACGAAACCCATGCCACGCATGACCGGCTCGGTTCCGTCAGTGCACAACTGCTGACCCCCTTGTTTGATGCGGCGCTCAAAGACTTTCCGGGCCCTGCCGTGAGTCCGCGTACCATCACCGTCCCGGTCCGTCAGGGCCAGGACTGATCCCCTCTTTTCCAAACAGGCAGTTCATGTCGCTTTCCATCGTCATCATGGCTGCGGGCAAAGGCACCCGCATGAAATCGTCGCGTCCCAAGGTGCTGCACAAGCTGGCCGGGCGCCCTATGCTCGACCATGTGATCGGGACGACAGGCACGTTGCAGGCCGATCGCCAGGTGGTGATCACGGGCCATGGTGCCGACATGGTTGAGTCCGCCATGAAATCTGCGTTTGCCGAGGCGCCGCTGGAGTTCGTGCGTCAGGAGCCCCAGTTGGGGACCGGCCACGCGGTGCAACAAGCGGTGCCCGTGCTGCCGGACGATGGCATCACCCTCATCCTCAATGGCGACACGCCGCTGATCCATGCCAGCACGGCGCAAGCGTTGGTGGATGCCTGCGGCGGTGACAAGCTGGCGCTGCTGACCATCAACCTGACAGACCCCACGGGCTATGGCCGCATCGTCCGCGATGACACGGGCGTGAAGGTGCTGGGCATCGTCGAACACAAAGACGCCACGCCCGAGCAGCGCGCCATCAACGAGGTGTACACCGGCATGATGGCGGCGCCCACGGCGCGCTTGAAGCAATGGCTGGCGCGTCTGGACAACAAGAACGCCCAAGGCGAGTACTACCTGACCGATGTGGTGGCCATGGCCCAGGCAGAAGGTCTGAGCGTGGTGGCCGCGCAGCCCCGTGACGAGGTGGAGGTGCTGGGCGTCAACAGCCCTGCGCAATTGGCAGACTTGGAGCGTCGATTCCAGCGTGTGCAGGCCGAACGCCTGATGGAGCAGGGCGTGCGTCTGGCCGATCCGGCCCGTTTTGACCTGCGTGGCACCCTGAAGTGCGGTCAGGATGTGGACATCGACGTCAACTGCGTGTTCGAAGGTCAGGTCACCTTGGGTGATGAGGTGCAGATTGGCGCCAACTGTGTCATTCGCAATGCGACCATTGCCCGTGGCGCGGTGATCCACCCCTTCACCCACATTGATGGCGACACCCAAGGAGCCAGCGTGGGCGAGGGCGCCTTGATCGGGCCCTTTGCGCGCCTGCGCCCTGGTGCCAAGCTGGGCAAAGGGGTGCACATCGGCAACTTCGTGGAGGTCAAGAACTCCACCCTGGCCGATGGTGCCAAGGCCAACCACCTGGCGTATCTGGGTGACGCCGATGTGGGCGAGCGTGTCAACTACGGCGCCGGCAGCATCACGGCCAATTACGACGGGGCGAACAAGCATCGCACCGTCATTGGCAACGATGTGCACGTGGGTTCCAACTGCGTGCTGATTGCGCCGATCAGCCTGGGCGACGGCGCCACCATCGGTGGTGGCAGCACGATCAGCAAGGATGCGCCAGCCGGGCAACTCACCGTGGCGCGAGCCAAACAAGTCTCCCTGAATGGGTGGCAGCGCCCGCAAAAGGTGAAGCGCTGAGCGGCTAATATGGCCGCATGAACCACTATGAACGCCTGAAAGTTGCACAGGACGCCCCGCCAGAGGTCGTCCGTGCTGCCTATCGGGCGTTGGCAGGCAAGCTGCACCCGGATCGCCAGGCGTCCGGGGCGCCGACGGGCCCGCAAGACGAGTGGCACGAACAAATGGCGGCGCTCAACACCGCCTATGAAACCCTGATCGACCCGCAATTGCGCCGCGAATATGACGCGACGCTCATGCCGTGGCGGGCCTCTGCCAGTGACGCTGCCGCCCCGACTGATGCGGGTGAGGCGTCGAGCGCGCACGCGGGCGCAGCCCGGGTGGATCTGGATTGGATCACGCCAGAGATGGTCGCGACCGAAGCCGCTTGGCCACCCAGCAAGCGCGTGGTCGTTTTTGTGGGCGGCGTGAGTGCACTGCTGACCATGGCCATCGTGTCGCTGATCTGGCACTTGGTGTCGTCGCACCAAATGGAGCAGGCCCTGTCAGATCACTATGCCATGCGACCACCGCCCTTGGCCTCCGGTGCGTCTCAAGGAGACGATGCGGTCATGTCAACACCGTTTCCGCCTCAGCCTGTTGAGCCGGCGCAGCGTGTACGTGTGGCAGATGGCAGCGCACCGCCCGATCGAGAGGTCTCCCCAGGGGGCGCCTCGCGTCGTCCGACGGTGGAGGAGTTGTCCCGGATGTCTGATGAGGAACTGTTGAAGGTGTTGCCTTCTCTGGATGCTCGCGCGGCACCGGCCGAAGCGCCGCCCGCCATGCGCGGCTACGGTCTGGCAGCCACCAGGCATCATCCTCTGGACGGCAAGCCCTTGCCCTTGCGTTCCGACGCCAAACTGGTAGACCCGCTGGCGCCCGATGCCAAGCCTTGAGGCCCGTCAGGCGATCGGGATCTGAGTGCCGAACTTGGCGCGCTTCACAGAGAAGAAGGCGCGCACATTGCGCACCTGGGCGTCTTGCGTGAACAAGCGGTGGGCCAGAGCCTGATAGGCCGGCATGTCCCGCACTTGCACCACCAGCACAAAGTCCGGACCGGGGGACACCCGCCAGCATTGCTGAACTTCGGCATCGGCCACGGCGCGGGCCTCGAAGGCGTCCAGCACCTCTTGTGTCTGAACATCCAGGCTGATCTCAACCAGGGCCGTCAGCCCCCATCCCATGGTTTGCGCCAACCGGTGGGGCGACAGGATGCACACCTGTCGTTCGATGAAGCCTTCGTCGCGCAATCGTTTGATGCGCCGGTGACACGTAGCAGGTGAGATGTGGACCTGATCGGCCAGCGCCTGGTGAGACCATGTTGCGTCTTGCTGCAGCAGGGTCAGCAGTTTCAAGTCGATGGCGTCCAGTTCGGTAGCGTTTTGGATGGTCATGAAAGAATTATTCCTTATTTCATTGAATTTGAAATGAATTGTTTGGTTTGTATGATTGGTGAATAAATCATTCATTTTTGCAATAAATATGAGCGGTTCATTCTTGATGGCTGTTCTAGGATGCTCACCTACCGCTTGATATCTGTGGAGACAGCAGCATGTGTGGCATCGTCGGCGCCGTTGGTTCGCGCAACATCGTTCCCGTTTTGGTCGAAGGCCTGAAGCGCCTGGAATACCGGGGGTACGACTCCTGCGGCGTGGCCGTGCTGCAAGACGGGCAACTGCGTCGCACCCGCAGCACCGAGCGTGTGGCGGAGTTGGATGCCCAGGCGACGACTGAAGGCGTGCAAAGCACGCTGGGCATTGCCCACACACGCTGGGCCACACACGGTGCGCCGGCCGTGCACAACGCGCACCCTCATTTTTCTCATGGCCCGGGTGCCGATGCGGCGCAGACCAAGCCCGGACGCGTGGCCCTGGTGCACAACGGCATCATCGAGAACCACGAAGAACTGCGCCGGGAACTGCAAGCCAAGGGTTATGTGTTTCTGAGCCAGACGGACACCGAGGTCATAGCGCATCTGGTTGATCACTTGTACGACGGCGATCTGTTTGCGGCGGTCAAGGCGGCTACCCAGCGTCTGACGGGGGCCTATGCGATTGCCGTGTTCCATCGAGATGAGCCGCAACGTGTGATCGGCGCCCGCCAAGGCTCGCCCTTGATCATGGGTGTGGGTGGTGCGGACAGCACCGAACGCTTTTTGGCGTCCGACGCCATGGCCTTGGCCGGCGTGACCGACCAGATCGTGTACCTGGAAGAAGGTGACGTGGTGGACCTGCAGCCGGGACGCCACTGGATTGAGCACCGCAGTGCGGATGGCCAACACGTGCGTGTGGAGCCCGAGCAGCGCCCGGTGCGCACGGTGACCGCGCACAGTGGTGCCGTGGAGTTGGGGCCGTATCGCCACTACATGCAAAAAGAAATCTTCGAGCAACCGCGTGCGATCGCGGACACGCTCGAGGGGGTCGAGGCCATCACGCCCACGCTGTTCGGGGAAGGCGCCGAAGCGGTCTTTCAGCAGATTGACCGTGTGCTGATCCTGGCCTGCGGCACCAGCTACTACTCAGGCTCGGCTGCGAAGTACTGGCTGGAATCCATTGCCAAGATCCCCACGCAGGTTGAAATTGCCAGCGAGTACCGCTATCGCGACAGCGTGCCGGACCCTCGCACGCTCGTGGTCACCATCAGTCAGTCGGGTGAAACCGCCGACACCCTGGCCGCACTCAAGCATGCCCGCAGCTTGGGCATGGAGCAGACGCTGACCATCTGCAACGTGTCGACATCGGCCATGGTGCGCGAGTGCAGGTTGTCCTACGTGACCCGTGCTGGCGCTGAAATTGGCGTGGCGTCGACCAAAGCGTTCACCACCCAGTTGGCGGGGCTGTTTCTGCTGACCCTGACCCTGGCCAAATTGCGGGGGCATTTGAGTGCCGAGCAAGAGGCTCAGCATTTGAGCGCCATGCGCCACTTGCCCGTGGCCTTGCAAGCTGTGCTGGCGCTGGAGCCTCAGGTTGTGGCCTGGGCAGAAGCTTTTGCCCGCAAGGAAAACGCCTTGTTCCTGGGACGTGGTCTGCACTACCCGATTGCGCTGGAAGGTGCGCTCAAGCTCAAAGAGATCAGCTATATCCACGCCGAGGCGTATCCCGCAGGCGAGCTCAAGCACGGTCCGCTGGCACTGGTCACGGCCGAGATGCCCGTGGTGACCGTGGCGCCCAACGACGTCCTGCTGGAAAAGCTCAAGAGCAACATGCAGGAAGTGCGCGCACGCGGCGGCGAGTTGTATGTGTGCGCCGATGCGGACACGCAGATCCAGGCCGAGCCAGGCATCCACGTCATCCGCATGCCCGAGCACTATGGTGCCCTGTCAGCCATCCTGCACGTGGTGCCACTGCAATTGCTGGCGTATCACACAGCCTGTGCCAAGGGCACGGACGTTGACAAGCCACGCAATTTGGCCAAGTCGGTCACGGTGGAGTGAGCGGGCGTGGATCATCAACCTGACAACCCGCTGCATGGGGCCACGCTCCAGCACATGGTCGAATGTTTGGCCGACCACTATGGCTGGGCTGAGTTGGGGCACTTGATCCCGATTCGCTGCTTCACGCATGACCCCAGCGTGTCATCAAGCTTGAAGTTCCTGCGGCGCACGCCGTGGGCGCGGGCCAAGGTTGAAGCGCTGTACGTGGAGACGTGGTTGCGCGCACGTGGCCGCTGACGCGCGGTCAGCGCGGTTTCTGGCCGATGGCAATGCCCATCTGTTCCAGCACCCGGGTCGCGTTGTCTTGGCACGCCACATCCTCCGGCTTGGTGTCGATCAGGTGCAGCAGGTTGTGCAGATTGGCTTTGTTTTGAGCCAGGCGAACCTCCATCGATTCGATGTCGGCGATTTTCTTGCGGAGCGCTGCGATCAATTCGTCATGGTGCCAATTGCGTAAATCGTCGGGCAGGATCTGCTTGATTTCGTCCAGACTGAAACCGGTCTGTTGGGCATTGGTGATGATGGCCAGCACGGCCACGGCTTCCAGCGGGTACGCGCGATAGCCGTTTTCTTGACGACTGACTGCATTCAGCAGGCCTTTGGACTCGTAGAACCGGATGGTCGATGTCGTCAGGCCGCTTCGTTTGGCGAGTTCTCCGATTCGCATTGGCGTCTCCATGTTGAGCCGAGGCGCGCGGGGCGCGGGCGTGGCCTCGCCACACTTTAACCTTCAAGTTAGGTTGAGAGTCAACTTGCATGCCGACCGTGCCACCGGGCATTTGACATGCAAGGGACGGCGGTCGGTAGACTGGTGTGGGTCTTGGAAAGGTGAGTGATGACTGGTTCCTCTCGGCGCATTTTGATTGCAGGTGCCACCGGGCACGTCGGCAAACAAATCCTGGCGCAGCTGTTGGCGGATGCATCGGTTTCGCATGTGTATGCCCTGGGGCGCCGGGCGCCATCGATCGAGCACCACAAGCTGACGCCGATCCTGACGGATTTCTCCAAGGTGGCGTCGGTGCCGGCTGTGGACGAGGTGTACTTGGCCTTGGGGACCACCATGCGTCTGGCCGGAAGTGATGCCGCCTTTCGTGCGGTTGATTTTGATGCGGTGTACGTCTCTGCGCAGGCCGCATTGGCTGCTGGTGCCAAAAGGGCGGGCTTGGTCAGCGCCGTGGATGCGGCGACCACCTCCCGCTTCTTTTACAACCGGGTCAAAGGTGAGATCGAAACCGCTCTGCGCGCCTTGCCTTTCGATGCTTTGGTGATTGCGCGGCCCTCGATGTTGTTAGGGACGCGCGGGGACGAGGGGCGTGCTGAAAGCTGGGTCGAGCGACTCTCAGCCAAGCTGCTACCGGGTGTGGCACGCTGGGTGCCGAGCGCCTATCGCCCGATTGGGCCAGAGGCTGTTGCGCGTGCCTTGACGCATTGGGTGCCTCGCGCCCACGGGGTCAGGTGGCTTGCTTCGGGTGAGATGCTCGACATGAAGGCTGGGGGTTGAGGCAGGGTGGCAGTGGGCTTGACATTGAAGTTGACTTGAAACTTATGCTGAGGTCTCCATGATCCAGGAGACCTTTTGATGAGCCCCTTTTCCCCTTTGTCGTTGCCGAATGGCAGCACGCTTCCCAATCGTCTGGCCAAGGCTGCGATGGAAGAAAACATGGCTGATGGCGACCATGCTCCGTCTGATGCCCTGATCCAGTTGTACCGAGCGTGGGCCGCAGGTGGTGCAGGGCTGCTGATCACGGGCAACGTCATGGTGGACCACCGTGCCATGACCAACTCCGGCGGCGTTGTGCTGGATTCTGAACAGTTCGCGCCGCGCTTTCGAGCCTGGGCTCAGGCAGCGTGCGCACAGGGGGCGCAGGTGTGGATGCAGATCAACCACCCTGGGCGACAGATGCCTGCGGCACTGCAGCAAGTGACGCTCGCGCCCTCTGAAGTGGCCATGGACCTGGGGGGCTTTTCGAAGCAATTTGCCCCGCCGAAGGCGATGACGGAGCAAGACATTCAGGATGTCAAAGCACGCTTCATTGGTGCTGCACGACTGGCTGAAAAATTTGGCTTCACGGGCGTGCAAATTCATGCGGCGCATGGCTATTTGCTCAGCCAGTTCCTGTCGCCATTGAGCAATCACCGCACCGATCTGTGGGGAGGCAGCCTGGCCAACCGAGCACGTCTGCTGTTGGAGATTGTGCAGGGGGTGCGTGCCTCGGTCGCCCCGACGTTCGCTGTGTCCGTCAAGCTCAATTCGGCAGATTTCCAACGGGGTGGGTTCAGCGCTGACGATGCCAAGGCGGTGGTGGCCATGCTCAATCCCTTGGGCATCGATCTGATCGAGCTTTCGGGCGGTAGCTACGAGGCGCCAGCCATGCATGGGCAGGCCCGTGACGGTCGCACGTTGGCGCGTGAGGCGTACTTCTTGGAGTTTGCGAAAGACATCGCCGCTGTGTCACAGATGCCTGTCATGGTCACGGGAGGGATTCGTCGCCTTCCGGTTGTGATGCAAGTGCTCGGCAGTGGCGTGGATGTGGTGGGCATGGCCACGGCGCTGGCGATTCAACCGGATTTGCCCAATGCATGGAAGGCCGGGCAAGACGATGCGCCTGCCTTGCGCCCCATCACCTTGAAAAACAAGGTGCTGGCATCGGTGGCTTACATGGCGATGGTGAAGCACCAGTTCCGCCGCCTGAGTCGCAGGATTCCGACCAATCCGGATGTGGCGCCATGGAAAGCACTGCTGGCAGAGCAATTGGACAAGGGCTGGCGCAATTGGCGCTATCGCCGAGCCATGCGTGCACGGACCGCCTGACTTCGGGTAGCATGTGGGACATGTCTTTCCGTTTTTCCCTCATTTCTGCTGCGCGAGCCCCACGAGCTGCACGAGCCCGTGGCTTGCTGCTGTGCGCCTGGATTGAGAGAACGTTGACCTAGACTCGATTCACCAACTGTTTTCTTCCCCGAAAGGCCACAGCTTCCGCTGTGGCCTTTTTTGTTTTTGCTGCGTCACTTTTGAAAGGACCCTGTCATGCAGCCTCAGCCACAACCCGCGCACATGTTTGATCGACTCATGCCCATCGTGCAACGCCCCCACGAGGTGTTTGTGCGTGGCGAGGCGGCGTGGTTGTGGGATGCGGCGGGGCGGCGCTATCTGGATTGGTTGCAAGGCTGGGCGGTGAATGCCTTGGGGCATTGTCCGAAGGAGATTCAGCAAGCGCTGGCGACACAGTCGGGCTTGTTGTTGACGCCGAGTCCGGCATTGCACAACCAGCCGTCGCTGCTGCTTGCAGATCGCTTGTGCCAACTCAGTGGCATGCATCAGGTGTACTTTGGTAGCACGGGTGCCGAGGCCAACGAATGCGCCATCAAGCTGGCGCGCAAGTGGGGGCGACTGCAACGGCATTGTGCGTTTGAAATCATCTCCTTTGACAACGCGTTTCACGGTCGCAATCTCGGCACCATGGCCGCCAGCGGTAAAGCCGGTTGGGATCAGCTGTTTCCGCCCAACCTTCCGGGCTTTGTCAAGGCGGGTCTGAATGACCTGGCATCAGTGCGTGCGCTGATTCATGACCGGACGGTGGCCATCATGCTGGAGCCTGTGCAAGGCGAGGCAGGTGTCCGTCCGGCGACGCCCGCGTTTTTGCAGGCGCTGCGTCAGCTGTGCGATGAGCATGGCCTGTTGTTGATCCTGGATGAGGTGCAAACCGGTTGCGGTCGATTGGGCAGCATGTTTGCGTTTCAGCGCTATGGCGTGACGCCCGACATCGTGACCCTGGGGAAGGGCCTTGGCGGCGGGGTGCCCATTTCTGCAGTGCTGACCCAGCAGCATTGCAGCGTGTTTGAAGCCGGGGATCAGGGCGGTACCTACGCTGGCAATCCATTGATGTGTGCCGCCAGCCTGTCCGTGTTGCAGACGGTCAGCCAGCCTGCATTCCTGTCGCACGTGGATGAGATGGGCCGGTTGCTTGCATCCGGTCTGATGCATCTGTCAGCCCGCCATGGACTGGGCCAAGTGCGCGGAGATGGCTTGCTCTGGGCTTTGGAGTTGGGCGCTGACACAGCGCCAGAAGTGGTGCGGCAATGCCGTCAACAAGGATTGCTGGTGAATGCCGCGCGCCCGCATTGTTTGCGCCTGATGCCCAGACTGAACAGCACGCCCGAAGAAGTGCAGGAAGGCTTGGCGATATTGGGGCGAGTCATGGCGGCGCTGTGATGCGGGAAAATGGCGGGCATGAGCACGCCAGACCTTCCCGATCCTGATCCCATGCCACAACCGCCCGAGGCGCCAGACCTCAATGCCTGCTGCGGCAGCGGTTGTGATCCTTGCATCTTTGACGCGCATGACATGGCCATGGACGAGTACCGGCGCGCCCTGCAGGCCTGGCAGGCGCGTCACCCGGAAGCCAATCCCGAACCCAACAGTCTGCCTAAGGCAGGCTGACGCAATCACTCCAACCTGTACGCCCGCAAGCTGCTCCAGCGTGTCAGCCAGCGGTAGCTGAGCGTGAAGCCAGGCCAGTTGGTGCTGTTGTGGCCATTGGCATCGACATACCAGCTCTTGCAGCCGTTCCACACCGTGTGCTGCAGGCGTTGTTGCACGTCCGCGTTGTAGTGTTGATGCACGGCCGTGTCGGGCTCCAGTGTGGTGCGTTGCTGGGCGTCCATCGCTTTCAAGCAGCGCATCACATGGGCAATCTGGCTCTCGATCATGTAAACAATCGAGTTATGACCCAGGTTGGTGTTGGGCCCGTACAGCATGAACAGGTTCGGGAAGCCCGGCATGGTGAGGCCCAGATAGGCCTGCGCGCCATTGCGCCAGGCTTCGTTCAAATCCAGCCCTTGTCGACCCTTGATCTGCATGGGGGCCAGGAACTTGGTGGCTTCAAAGCCGGTGCCGTAGACCAGCACGTCAGCGGGGTGCACGACGCCATCACGTGTCATGACCCCGTCCGAGGTGATCCGCTGGATGCCCTGGGTGTGCAGATGAACATGAGGCTGCGCCATGGTGGCCAGATATTCGCTGGACAGCAGAATGCGCTTGCAGCCAATCGGATAGTCCGGCGTGAGTTGCTTGCGCAGCGCAGGGTCAGAAACCTGTGCTTTCAGCAAGCGCTGAAAAGGCACGCCTACCGCCAGCTTCATCAAACCCTTGAAGCGCGTGAAGGCCAAAGCCCGGTACTCGTATTGCGTGTAAATCCAGGTGCGGTGCAGGCGCATGGCGCCCGGAACATGGGCAAACAACCAGCGCTCCAACGACGTGTAGGGACGATCGGGGCGCTTCATCATGTATGCCGGTGAGCGCTGATACACGTCCAGGTTTGCAACCTGCTTGGCAATGGCTGGCACAAACTGAATGGCTGAGGCGCCCGTGCCAATCACCGCCACGCGCTTGCCTGTCAGTGACACGGTGTGATCCCACTGGGCAGAGTGGAAACTTGGGCCTGCAAAGCTTTGCAGACCTTCGATGGCAGGCATCGCCGGCTGACTCAGCTGCCCCGTTCCGGTGATGAGGAACTGCGCGCTCAATTCACGCCCGTTCTTCAATTGCACGCGCCACAACTGGTGGGCATCATCAAAGGCAGCTCCCGCGACTTCGCTGTCGAACTGAATGTGCTGGCGCAGCTTGTATTTATCGGCGCAATGACGCAGGTAGTCAAAGATCTCGCGCTGGCTGGCGAACACGCGGGTCCAGTTTGGATTGGGTTCAAACGAGAACGAGTACAGGTGCGAGGGCACATCGCAAGCCGCCCCCGGATAGGCGTTGTCCCGCCAGACGCCGCCCACGTCCGAAGCTCGCTCCAGAATGACAAAGTCCTGAATGCCTGCCTTGCGCAAGGCAATCGCCATGCCCATGCCCGCGAAGCCGGTGCCGATGATGATGAAACGCAGTGGAGAGGGTGACGACATGGAATGAGGTGGCCGGCACACGGATCCCGGCCCAAAGTTGGACGCAAGATGGTGCGGGGGAGCCTCGTTGACGTGAATGACCGTTTGGGTCGTCTGTTTTATGAATTGGGCCAAACGTGGCCCAATTCAGCGTAAACACTCAGGTCTTGGCGGGCGATTCCAGCAAGACGCTGACGGTACGGTTACGCCCTTGGTTCTTGGCCTGATACAAGGCTGCATCGGCTTGTGCAATCAATCCCTTGGCACTGATCGGGCCAGAGTGCTGCATGATGGTAGTGGCCCCAATGCTGATGGTCACCGTACCCGTTGGACTGCTGGCGTGCTGGATGTCCAGCGCAATGATCTCTTGACGGAGGCGCTCAGCCAATGCGATCACCTCATCGGCTGAGGGCAGGCTGGTCACCACGGCAAACTCTTCACCGCCGATGCGTGCCACAAACTCGCCTGCGCGACGCACGTTACGCTGCAAGGCGTTTGCTACCTTTTGCAGGCAGGCATCGCCCGCCGGGTGCCCCAGCTTGTCGTTGTAACTCTTGAAGTTGTCGACATCAATGATGAGCAGCGAGATGGGGGTGGCGTTGCGTCCCGCGCGTGCCAATTCCGACTCAAGCGTTTCGTCAAAGTAGCGGCGGTTGAACAGCCGCGTCAGTTGGTCAGTCGTCGAGAGTTGAGCCAGTTCCTTGTTTACCCGCTCCAACTCGCGTGTCTGGATGTGCTGCAACTTCAGGCTGGCATGCAGACGTCGGTTGAGCGACAGGATGTAAGCCGTGATCACGCCACCCAGCACGATGGCGGCACCGCCGAACCAGAACGCCTGTTGTGCCCAATCCGGCAGATCGGCTTCCTGGTCGATGAAAAAACCGTCGAGCTTGAAATTGGGCGACAGCAAGCCGGTTTCGGCAAACACCGTTCCGATGTCATGCCAACGGGTTTTGCTCATGTAGCCAATGTCCACCACGTCGGACTGAAGCAGGTTGTAGATGGATTGCGCTTCCTGACTCAAGGACGAGCGGTCCATTTTGGGGTGGTATTGACGGATGATCAGGTCAATGACTTCTGACTGGTGTGTGCGAGCGTAGCGCCAGCCCTGGATCAGTGCCTCGCGCATGGCTTTCACGACTTCAGGCTGGGTTTTGGCAAACTGCGCCCGCGTGAACAGCGTGTCGCCGTAGAAGTCGATCTGCAGGTCTCGTGGATTGAAGATCTTGTAGGCAATCCCGTGTCGTGCCGCCTCAAACGGTTCGGTGGAGATGTATGCCGTGGTGGCACTGATCTGATCCGGTCCCTCCTGAGCCAGGCTCTCTACCGTGCCGGTGTGGGGCACAAAGCGGATCTTGCGCAGGTCAACACCGGCCTTTTCCATGTAGGCCGTCAATTCTGCGGAGTGGGTTTCGCCCATCACCGTCTTGCCTTCCAGATCCTTCACCGACCGGAGGTTGGCGTCGTGACGCGCCAAGATCACGAACGGTGAGTGCTGAAAAATGGCTGCAACCGCCACCACTGGGCGTCCGCGATTGAAGTCCAGCAGCAGCGATGAATTGCCAACGCCGAATTCCGCCATACCGGACGTCACCGATTGCACAGGATCGAGATTCGGTCCTCCCTCGATCAGTTCAACATCCAGACCTGCACGGCGGAAGTACCCTTGATCCAGGGCTGCGTAAAAGCCGGCAAATTGAAATTGGTGGTACCACTTCAGTTGCACCCGAACCTTGTGCAGGGTACCCTCGACGGGGGAGGTCGTGGCCGCCGTCGCCAAGCCAGACACCAAGCTCGCCAAGAGCAGGGTGGCAACGGAAAGGGCGCGACGTAGGGACAGCATCCGGGGTGATTGAGAGGGCGATCGCCGCAGTTTATCTTGCCGGTGCGACGCGATGGTGACCGTCGGTCGTTGGAAATGACCGCAATTCCCGTGGCTTTGCCGACCTTATGGCCGAAGCCCCCTCCAAAGTGGGATATCGATCTGCGGGGGCGTCCGTTCCCCCCACTGGTTGAATAGGCCCGAGCGGATTAGACTGGAACGAGTCTATCAACCGGTGTTGCACGACAGATGTGCATGCGTCACTTCATTCAACGGCTGGCAGTCATTGGAATGGCATTGCTGCTGCAATGCTGGATGACGGCATTCGTGTGGGCGCAGGGGGCACCGAAAGTGATTCGCGTCGTGGGCGACGAGAATTACCCTCCATATCTGTTCCTGAATGCCGACGGCAAGGAAGAAGGCTTCCTGGTGGATGTCTGGCGACTCTGGGAAACCAAGACTGGCGTCAAAGTCGAACTCAAGGCCCTCAAATGGGCATTGGCGCAGCAGACCCTGCTGGAAGGACGTGCGGATGTCATCGACAACATCTTTGAAACGCCGGGCCGGGCGCCTTACTACGACTTCTCCAAACCCTATGCCGATTTGCCGGTCGCCATTTATCGGGATGTTTCGATCAGTGGCATTCGCAGCCTCGATGCCTTGCGAGGATTCAAGGTTGGTGTCATGTCTGGAGACGCCTGCATTGAAACCTTGCAGCGTGGCGGGGTGACCTCCCTGACGTACTACGACAGCTACACCAAATTGATCCAGGGTGCGATGGCGCAAGATGTCAAAGTCTTCTGCCTGGATGAATACCCTGCAGATTTTTATCTGTATCAACAGGGGGCGAATCGGCAGTTCGTCAAGGCGTTTGAGCTGGGTGTGGGACAGTTCCACCGTGCCGTACGCAAAGGCAATCTGGAAACGCTGCGTTTGGTCGAGGATGGCATGGCAGCCATCACGGATGATGAAATGGCCGCGCTGCGCGAGAAATGGCTGAGCACCCCCACGGACTACCGCGGGTACGCGCGTCATGCCGTGTGGGTGGTGGCGGCGTTGTCGATGGGCGCCGCGATGTTGGCGCTGTGGGTCATCACCTTGCGACGCACGGTGGCACGCAGAACTGCGGAGATCGCGCAGACCAAGGCCGCCCTGCAAATCAGCGAGGAGCGCTTGCGCGCGGTCGGGGATAACCTGCCGGATGGCTTTGTGTACCGCTATGGTGGCTTGCCCGGCCAGCAGCGCTTTCATTACGTCAGTGCGGGTGTGACTCGTTTGCTGGAGTTGAGTCCGGAGCAGGTCGTGAGCGACGCGGCGCACATCTTTCAAACCATTGACCCGACCGCGATTGATGCTTACATCGCTGCAGAGAAACGCAGTGCTCGCGATATGAGTGATTTTTCGGCGGTGTTGCCTTTGCGTTTGGCCTCAGGTCAACGAAAGTGGGTGCAGGTGCAGTCGCACCCCCACCGAGATGCCTCAGGGGCGGTTTTTTGGGATGGAGTGGCCTTGGATGCCACCGAGCGTGTGGAGGCGCTGGACAAACTGGCCGAGAGCGAGGCGCGGTTCCGGCGCGTTTTTGAAGACACCTATCAACCCATTTTGTTGCTCGAGGCTGGTCGTTATGTCGCGGCCAACCGTGCGGCACTGAATGCCTTGGGGGCAACGCGGACCGACGAGCTCATCGGTAAAAGCCCAACGGATATTTCGCCCGACTATCAACCCGACGGCATGTTGTCCTCGGAGAAGGCCAGCATCATGCTGAACGTTGCGTTCGAGCAAGGGTGCAATGAATTCGAATGGGAGCACACGCGCGTGGACGGCCGTGCTGTTCTGGTGCAGGTGTTGATCACGCCCATTCGCATGGCAGGCCGGGATGTTCTGCATGTGGTCTGGCGTGACATCACGCAGGACAAGCAGGTGCAGCGCGAGTTGGACGAGTACCGCAGTCGCCTGGAGTCGTTGGTCGACGAGCGCACAGCGGCACTGCAAAGTGCCACGCAGGAGCAGCAGGCGGTTTTTGACGCGGCGACCGTGGGTGTCATCCTGACCAAGAATCGCGTCATTCAGCGCTGCAACCGAACGATGGAAACCCTTTTCGGGTACGGGGTCGGCGAATTGCTGGGCAGAGGCACGGATGTCTTCTACCCTGACTCGGCCACGTACGCTTCAGTCAATCAGGCCATTGTGGACAGTCTGGCCTCGGTGGGACATTTCCGCGAAGAGCGTGAGTTGGTGCGTAAAGATGGCACCCGGTTCTGGTGCCGAAAAATGGTGCAGGCCATTGATCGTGATGATCTGAGCAAGGGATTTGCCGGCACCTTCGAGGACATCACGCTGGAGCGGCAGGCCCTGGATGAGATGGTCAAGGCGCGCAAGCTGGCCGAGGAGGCCGCGCAGATCAAGTCGGATTTCCTGGCCACGATGTCCCATGAAATCCGTACCCCCATGAACTCCGTGATCGGCATGACCTACCTGGCATTGCGTGCGGATCCATCGCCCAAGATCCGGGACTACATCCAGAAAATCCAGTCGTCCAGTCAGTTGCTGCTGGGAGTCATCAATGACATCCTGGACATCAGCAAATTGGAGGCCCAGCGCATGACGCTGGAACAGTCCGACTTCAATCTGGAAAAAGTGCTGGCGGATGTGATGACGCTGTTTTCCGAGAAGGCGAGCAGCAAGGGACTGGAGTTGGTCATCGATGTCGATGCCGATGTTCCGGTGGATCTGGTGGGTGACGCCCTGCGCCTGGGGCAGATTCTGATCAATCTGACCAGCAACGCCGTCAAGTTCACCGAACATGGCAGTGTGCAGGTGCACGTCACGTGTGAGGCACAAGAGGGGCCGCACGCCAAGTTGCGATTTGAGGTGAAGGACACCGGCATTGGGATCACCGAGGCGCAGCGGGACAGGCTCTTCCAGACCTTCCAGCAAGCCGACACTTCGATCACTCGCAAATACGGCGGCACGGGTTTGGGTTTGTCCATTTCACGTCGACTCACAGAATTGATGGGGGGAGACATTGGGGTCGACAGTCAGCCTGGGCAAGGCTCATGCTTCTGGTTCACAGTGAATGTCGGGGTGAGTTCAGAAAAGGTGAGCCCCGACAGACGCTCCTTGCGGCATGACTTCCGGTCCTTGAGCGTGCTGGTCGTGGACGACAGCGAGCCCGCGCGCCGCACTTTGTGCGAGATGCTGCGCAGCATGGGCATCGAGCCGCACGAAGCATCGGATGGAGCGCAGGCCGTCGAAGAAGTGATTCGAGCCGATGCCACGGGCCACCCGTATGCCCTCATCTTGCTGGACTGGAAAATGCCCGAGATGGATGGCTTGGAAGTGGCCCATGCGCTCCAGCGCAAGAGCTTGAGCGTGGATCCCATCGTGCTGATGATCACCGCCTACGATCGGGTGGATGTGATGCCTGCCGCAACGCAAGTGGGGATCAGCAATGTGCTGGTCAAGCCCGTGACGCCCTCTGCACTGCTGGATGCCGTGATGGGGCACATCGGTGCAGCCAAGCCTTCGTTGCCGCCCAGTGCTGTGGCCGTTCAGGGCTTGAGCCGCATTGACGAGTTGGTGGGGGCCAGGGTTCTTCTGGTTGAGGACAATGAGTTGAATCAGGAGGTGGCCACCGAGTTCCTCAAGGACATGGGATTGGTGGTGGACTGGGCTGAAAACGGCGAAGTGGCGCTGGCCAAGGTTCAGCACCAGCCCTATGAGGCGGTGCTGATGGACATGCAGATGCCCGTCATGGATGGGTTGACGGCATCGCAGGAAATTCGCAAGCTGCCTGAGTTGGCGGCGTTGCCCATTCTGGCCATGACTGCGAACGCCATGGCCAGCGATCGCGTGCGGTGTTTGCAGGCGGGTATGAACGACTACATTGCCAAGCCGATCGATCCGGTGGATCTGCAGACCAAGTTGCGCAAGTGGATCAAGCCGGTGGCTTCGGGGGGCGCTTCTGTGGCGGCGGTGTCCACCCCAGGCGATCAGGATGGGACGGTGGTTGCCTCACTGCGCGGCATCCCGGGGCTGGATCCCGATTTGGGTTTGAAGCAGTCACTGGGCAAGCCAGCTTTGTATGTGAACTTGCTGGGTAAATTCTGTGCCGGGCAGAAGACGGTCTGCGAACAAATTGCGCAGGCACTGGACCGTGGCGAGTTGGAGCCCGCCGAGAGGCTGGCGCATACGCTCAAGGGCGTGTCTGCACAAGTCGGTGCCAACCTCATTCGTGAGCAGGCCTCTCGACTGGAACGGGCCATTCATCAATCCGAGCCCGATGCGGTGGTGCAACTGCACCTGCAAGACACAGCGGCCAGCCTCGCCAACTTGGTTGAGGCCCTTGAGGCCAGGTTGCCCTGACCTTGCTAAGCTACGTCCCTTTCGGTAGCCGATGGCAGGATTGAGATGAGCGATGCCGTGCCCCAAGTTGCTTGGGACTTGCCTCACCCACATGTTGAACGTGTGGTGGTGACCAGCGAACACATTGACGTCATGAATCACACCAACAACGTGGTGTATCTGCGTTGGCTGGAATTGATCGCCTGGCAGCATTCCATGTCATTGGGGATCGGTCCTGAGGCCTTCACCCAGTCAGGGCAAGGCATGGTGGTGCGCTCACATCATCTGGACTATCTGCAGGCAACGCATTTGGGCGATGAAGTGCTGCTGGCCACATGGGTGGTGCACGTGGACAAGCTTTTCCTGACCCGGAAGTACCAGTTTGTGCGCGCGGCCAATGGGCAAACGGTCTTCAGAGGGGAGTCACACTTTGTCAGTGTGGACATCGAGTCCGGTAAGCCCAAGCGCATGCCTCAGCATTTTCTGGACGCGTACAGTGGCGCCAAAGTGTCTGCTTAAAAGGGCTGTTGCGTGATGAAAATGCCAGTGGGCCAGCGTTGGATGGTGGGGGCGCTCTGCAGCGTGACGATGCATGCGGCACTCGCGGCCACGTTCAACTCCTATGACGGGCCGGCGTTTTCAGCAACGGTCACGCGCGGCGAGGTCACGCTGCCCATGCTGCAGGTTGACCGCCTGCAGAAAGGGGATCACCTCGTCATCACGCCGTCTGCCGAGTTGTCCACCCGCCAGGACTGGTTGATGGTCTTGGCCAGCATCTCACGCTCTGGCACCGAGATCACAGTCAAGCCTTATCCCATTCAGGATGGGCAGCGCTTCGAACTGGATATTCCGGCCGATGACGCGGTGCCGGCCATCGTGATTGCGCCGGCGCTGCGCACCTTGTTTGGCATCACCACCAGCATTGGCCAGTCGGCCGATCTGATCGAGCAGGCCATCCGCAGCGATCCCCAGCGGTTTGTGGAGTTGCAAAAGATTGATCAGATCAATCAGGCGGCCCGTGCGTTGGCAGATGTCTTGTCCGCCGTGCCGGCCAGCAAAGGCGTGGAAGGACTGAACGAGGCAGCGCGTTCAGCGGCCACGCGTTATGGCTTGCCGGTGGTGAGCGTTGATTGCGTGAAGAACAATGGCGTCGACATCCAGTGTCTGGCCACAGAAATTGTGCGTCGCGCCAATGTGGAAGCCATGTCGGCGGACAAGTTGGGCTCGCTCAATGGCAAGCCTGATGAGGGCAAGTTGCCGGGCCAACTGGACGAGGGCATCAAGACCTTCACGGCCGCCGCCGATTACTTCACGTCCCGGTATCGGGATCTCTATGACTTCACGCCGACGTTTGCCAGATCGGGTCAGGGCGCAGAGGGCGTCAAGCTCTATGCGATCGACCGCTATCGCAATGGGGGCATCAAGACGGCTTATGTGTACGTGCCGGCCTGGTTCCAGGGACGCACGCCGGCATTGACCGTCGAGAGCAAGCAGCCTGTTTGCCTGACGGCAGGTCGCCTTCCTTTGACCGCCACGGGGCGCCTGCCCCTGTCCAACTACTGGTACGACTGGCGCCTGGACCTGCTGGATGGCAGCAAGTCGAAGACCGTGCAATCCGTGCCCATTGTGGACATGCATCCCGAGTTCGGCGAGGTCAATGTCCGAGTGGATGCTGCACAGTTTCCCCTGGTCGGGAATGTGGTGACCGGCCGGCTGTCAGGCATGTTGGGCTTTCAGCGGTTGACCCTGCCGGATGCCGCGTTTGCTTTGCCTGTGATGAAAGATCTGGATGATGCGTTGCAAGGCGAAGCCAGCCTGATCTCGGGTGAGATGGGGCATCTGCGTGTGGCGTCGTCGTCAGCGTACTGCGTCCAGCAACTCAAGCTGCAGGTCAATGGTCAAACGATTGCCACCAGCACGGCTTCAGCGCCCAACCGCCTGGATGTAGACCTGAGCCATGTGCCAGCTCAGAAAGCCGCATTGACCGTCAGTCAGGCTGGTGTGCCGGATCAGGTGTTCCCTCTGGACATCATGGCGCCTCGTACCCGCATCAAGTCACTGGTGCATCAAGATGGCGATGATGATGTGACGGTGGAAGGTGAGCGTCTGGACCGCATTGCGCTGGTGCGTTTGGGCTCGGTGACGTGCGCACCCAAAGGTGTGCCCACTGCGGGGGCGACCGCAGCCATCAATGGCAAGTTGGTCCTGGGGTGCGATGCGGCCAGCAGCAATGCAGCCTTGCCAGATCGCGCCGTCGTGACCCATGCAAGCGGCAAACCCGCTGCCTTGACGGTGGTCTTGACCAAGGGCGATGCCCGACCCCGTTTCGCCTTGGCAGCCACCCCGACGGCCTTGCTCGTGCAGCCGTCAGACAAGGCCCTTCAATGGGGCGTGGCGCGTACAGCAGGGGTGTCCACTGATGACTCGGGCATTGCCGTGCTCTTGCAGGCGCAAGAGGGCTACACCGTGCGCAATGGGGCGTATGCCTTGCAGTTACGCATCAGTGAAGACGTGGCCAATGACAATGCAGTCTTCACGGTCCCGCTCATGGTCAATAAAGCGCGAGGTGAGTTGCGGACGCGGGTGCCATTCGTGTATCCCAGCACATCGTTGCCAACGGTGGTCAACCATCTGCAATACCGTGTGGTGCACACCTCGTCCGGTTTGGCAGGGGACTGGAAAGACGCGCCGCATGCCATCCTGATGCTGCCCAACTTCACGGCCACCAACTGTGGGCCAGAGATAGGGCAGTGGCAGTTGCGAGGCGACCACCTGGATCTGATTGAAGGCGTGGGGCAACTGCCAGTCGGCGAGTCCAGCGCGACACGTTGGCAGGCTGTTCCTTTGAGCCGCTGCGGTGAGGGGGCGTGCCTGGTGCTGTCTGGCCAGGCCGCACCTCAGCAGATTGCTGTCAAGGTGGCGTGGATTGATCAACCCTTCACCGTGACCTTGCCGCCTGTTGCAGCCTGCAATGCAGTGCGCTGACTGTCAGCGCTTGGTGAGCAGTAAACAGGCCTCACCAAAAGTGAGCTTGGCGGTCGCCTTGCTGGCTGCTGCGGTTGGGGGCTGCTCACACAGGTACTGCACGGCAGCCGCCGCTTCGGGGGAGCCGGGTACCTTGGCGCCTTGGTCGCGCTGTTCCCCCATGCTCAGCAGGCTGAATGTGGTGGCCATTTCCAGGTACGCAACGGCTTTGTCTGTCTGTCCTGCGCGCAGCGCCTTCAGCGCATCCACCTGATTGGGCAGGTACTTTTCAGAGTATTCCACCTGTCCTTTTTGAAGCGGTTGAAACAGGTAAAAGAAAGCGCCGGCCACACCCACTGTGGCTGAAATCAGGGCAATGACGAGGCCGCCGCCTGCGAGCGTGAGCGTGTTGTACTTGGACATTGGGGGGTGCATTCTTTGATCAAAAGCAGAACTGGCCGACTTGGGCGGGCTTGCTGCTGGGTTTTACCCTGGATTATGAAGAGCCTAACGTATCATTGCGAAGTTATGTTTCAGGCTGGCGTCTTGCCGTGCCTGGTAACAGCCAACGCCCCCTTATGCGATTGCCTGCTCACCATTTCTGGCGCAACGTGATGTTGCTGGTGGCGCTGCTCTCGGCTGTGATGCCGACAGCGGCGCGGCTCTCGTTCGCCTCTGGTCAGGGTGCTTGGCAGTTGGTGTGTGCTGTCAATGGATCGCGTTGGGTTCAACTCGATACCGCTGACACGCAAGACGCCCATCCTCAGTCCGATGACCATGGTGTCATGCTGGACTGCCCCTTGTGTGTGCTGGGTGCGCGTGCGCTGTACCTGCCACCACAAGAGGTGAAGATCACCGCTGCGGAATGGTTCGTCCGCTACTTGGTCACCCCGGCTCCAGCTGAGTCCAAGGGCTTGACCTATGGGGGGTACTACCTCTTGGCCCCACCGCTTCGGGCGCCCCCCGCCCCGGCTCAGTTCGCCTGATTCAGGCTTTCTTCTCAGGCTGACGGCCTCTGCCGGTTGCTGATAGGCGCGTGTGTGCTTGTCTGGTGCCGCTTGCATCGAGGCCTCCTCGTCAGCCCCTCTTGATTGCCTCCCTTGAGGCCTCGTGTGTCGTTTGACGCCAGGTTGGCGCGCGACTGCGCGGGATCACTTTATCTAGCGGAATCAATTGTGATGAGCCGTATGCAAATTTCTTCTCTGTCTCGTGTGTCGCCCTCTCAATGGGCTTTGGTGCCGTTGTCGGCCGTCGCTGCGGTCGCGCTGGTTGCCTGTGGTGGCGGTGGCAGCAGCGACACCCGAACCGGTGTGACCGGTACGGTGGCGGTGGGCGCTCAGGTTGTCGGCGCCTCGGTCACGGCCAAATGTGTGTCCGGTGGCACGACCGCTGCGGTGACCACCGATGCCAACGGTGATTTCTCGTTGAACCTGGTGAATGTCACGGCACCCTGTCTGATTGAAGCCAGCGGTGGCACCGTCAACGGTGTGCCGAATACCCAGAAGCTCCATGGTTACCTGGACAGCGCGGGGCGCGCCAACGTCAACCCGTTGACCGAACTGGCCTTGGCCAAAGCAGCCGGGCAAGATCCTGCTGAAGTGTTTTCGGGTGGTTTGTCGCGTACGGTTGCTGGCACCATCGCTGATGGCTTGTCGGGTGCCAAGACGTGGGTGAATGCGCAGGTCACGGCATTGGGGATCACCCCTCCGACGGCCGACATCATCAAGGGGGCCTTTGTGGTGGGCGATGACACCGACAAGGTGCTGGATCACCTGGGGGAAGCCACCTCGTCTTCTGAAGGCAAATCGCTGTCGGATCTGGTGACCGCAGCTGCCAACAACTCTGATGTGAGTGCAGCCTTGGGCTCCAAGACGGTGACCCTGAACTTTGCGGCCTATAACGGCAGCTCCCCGATTGATTGCAGCAGTGCCGCATTCACGGTGGGTACCAATGCCGCGAAGACCGTTCGCGTTCAGGACTTCCGCTTCTACGTTTCCAATGTCACCTTGGTGCGTGCAGATGGCACCGAAGTGAAGTTGCAACCGGCTGTCGGCACCAACGACGCACACAACTACACCGATGCAACCGGCACAAACAGCGTGAGCTTGATCGACCTGCGTCAGGCCAGCACTGGCTTGTGTGCATCCTCATCGGTTAACAACCCTGGCATCACCGCGACCGTGGCTGCCGGCGTGTACACCGGTGTCAAGTTGACCGTTGGGGTGCCGTTCGCGCTGAACCATCTGTATGCGGCCGACCCTGCCACACCCAGCGCGCTGCAAACTGCAGTCAATGCCGGCATGTCGTGGAACTGGCGTGGCGGGCGCAAGTTCACCAAAATCGAACTGCTCAATGAAACAGATACCAAGACGACACTCTTGCATCTGGGATCTACAGGTTGCGTCTATCAAGATAATTCTGCTGCAGTGTCTGCGACGAATCCTGTCGTGAGTTGCGCATCGCCAAACCGCTTGCCGCTGTCGTTCAGCAACTTCAACGCCAGCAAGCAGGTCGTGGCCGTGGACGTGGGGGCCTTGTTTGCTGGTGTGGACGTGGCTGCAGGCAACACCTGCATGTCGGGTCCGACGGACACCCAATGCACGTCGATTTTCGGTGATCAGTTGAAGCTGACTTTCGATGCAACAGGCGCCACGACCACAGGTTTGGGCGAGGTCATCGCTGGTCAAACACAGACCGTGTTCAAGGCCATCACCAAGCAGGTCGCAAACTGATGAGACACACGGCGCCACGGCGCCGTGACACGCTGGCCGAACGTGTCACGGGCCTGATCACAGATCGCTCTATCGGGACAGCTTTGGCAGTCACGGTGGCGATGCTGGCTTTGTCGGCATGTGGGGAACGGTCGACTTCTGCCTCAGGGGGCGCCAGTGGCGTGTCCGCGGCAGCGTCGTGGTCTTGGCAATTGCCTGACTATTTCCCCGCACCCGTGGTGCCGCGCGACAACCCCATGAGCGCCGAGAAAGTGGCGTTGGGGCGGTTCCTGTTTTACGACAAGCGCCTGTCTGGCAATGGCACGCAGGCATGTGCCTCATGCCACCAGCAGGCCAAGGGCTTCACCGACGGCAAGGCCTTGGCCATTGGTGCGCGTGGTGATGTCCACCCCAGAAGTGCCATGGCCCTGGTCAATGTGGCCTGGAATGCCACGTACACCTGGGCCAATCCCTCACTGATTTCGCTGGAGCGCCAGGTTCTGAATCCCATCTTTGGTGAAACGCCGCCCGAGCTGGGTGTCAACGATGACTCGGTGAAGTTGGTGTTGGAGCGCTTGCGATCAGCGCAAGACGTGAACTACACAGCCCTGTTTCAGGCCGCTTTCCCTGAACCCCCGCCCAAGTCAGAGTCAGCCGATGGCAATCCAGTCACCTGGAATCGGATCATGAAGGCGATCACGACATTTGAGCGAACCTTGATCTCGGTGAACAGTCGCTATGACCAATATCGCCAGGGCAAGATCACCTTGTCACCGTCCGAGCAACATGGTCTGGACGTGTTCAAAGAGGCGCAGTGTGTCAAATGCCATCAAGAGCCCAACTTCACCAATCAGTTCCGTTCGATCGCCACGGATGAGGTGACGCCCCGTTACTACGACAAAGGCCTTTACAACGTTGGCGGCAAGGGCGTATATCCCCAAGAGAGCCAGGGCGTGATCGAGTTGACCGGCAGTCCGGAGGACATGGGCAAGTACAAGACGCCGACCTTGCGCAACATTGAGGTGACTGGTCCGTATTCGCACGATGGTTCGATCAAGACGCTGGAAGAGGCCGTCGAGATCTTCACCAGCGGGGGACGCAACGTGACATCGGGCCCCCATGCCGGTGACGGCAGGTTGAGCCCTCACAAGAGCAATTTCATCAAGGATCGTCAGTTGAGCCAGCAAGACAAGGCTGATCTGGTGGCGTTCCTCAAAACGCTGACCGATGAGTCATTTCTGACCAATCCGAAACTCTCGGATCCTTTTGTCAAGAAGCCATGAAGATCTACCTGACCCCAATCGCCAGCGCCGCCATTTTGATGTGCAGCACGGGCCTGACCTCTGTGCATGCACAGCAGGCGCAAGACAAGCTCGCACCGGTGATGGTGACCGCTCCGGAAGAGGCGGTCAGCAGCCAGAGTACCCTGGGTTCCTCCAAAGTGAGCAAGGCGGCCTTGAAGCAGCGCCGCATGTTGTCGACCGACACGGCGAGCCTGCTCAGCGAGGTGCCCGGTGTCAGCAGCCAAGGTGCGGGCGGCGTATCCAGTCTGCCCGTGGTTCGTGGCCTGGCCGATGAGCGCTTGCGCATCCAGGTCGACGGCATGGACCTGATGGCTGCATGCCCTAACCACATGAACCCCGCACTGTCATATGCAGCACCCGCGCAAGTGGGGGAGGTGCGTGTCTTTGCTGGTGTCACGCCGGTGAGCGTGGGAGGCGACAACATTGGTGGCACCGTTCAGGTGGAGTCGGCAGCGCCACTGTTTGCCCAACCCGGTGAAGGCGTCTTGGTCAAGGGTGAGGTGGGCGCGTTTTACCGCAGCAATGGGCGCGCACGCGGGGGGGATCTGTCCGCCACGGTGGCGACAGAGGGCTGGTCCCTTCGGTACAGCGGTTCATCAGCACGCTCGGAGAATGTCACCGCTGGCGGCGCTTTCAAGCCCGTGAGCCGAGGCAGTGAAAGTGGCCCTTACCTCGCGAGCAATGAGGTGGGCTCCAGTGCGTTTGAGTCGCACAACCAGAAGGTGGAGCTGGCACATCGGCGCGGTGAGCATCTGTGGCAGTTGGCGGTCAGTCAGCAAGACATCCCTTATGAGGGCTTCCCCAACCAGCGGATGGACATGACGGCCAACCAGAGCACCCATTACAACCTGCGCTACAGCGGTGAATTCGCTTGGGGGGCCGCGCGAGCACAAGTCTGGCAGCAAACCACCGAGCACGAGATGGACATGGGGCCCGATCGTCATTTCTACGGGACGGGCATGCCGATGAACACCTGGGCACGCGCCCGTGGTGCTTCGCTGCAGTCGGACGTGTTCCTGTCCGAGCGAGACACCCTTCGATTGGGCGCCGAGTATGCCCACTATCTGCTGTACGACTGGTGGCCGCCAGTCGGGGTGGGTTCCATGAGTCCGAATGACTTCTGGAACATCAACGGTGGCCGCCGTCAGAAGGTTGATCTGTTTGCGGAGGTGGAGTCCCAGTGGACCCCGCGTTGGATGACGGTGGCTGGATTGCGCAGCAGCCGGGTGAGCAGCGACACGGGTCCGGTACAGGGCTACAACGGCAATCCCACTTATGCCAGCGATGCCGCCAAGTTCAACGCGCAGGATCGCTCTCGCACGGATCAGAACTGGGATGTCACCGTGATGGCGCGCTACATCGCTGACGCCAGCAAGACTTATGAATGGGGCTTGTCCCAGAAGACACGATCGCCAAGTCTCTATCAGCTGTATCCCTGGTCGGTGAATGCGATGGCCATCGGCATGAACAACTTTGCTGGCGACGGCAATGGCTATGTGGGCAACTTGGCACTGAAGCCTGAAGTGGCGCACACAGCCAGCGTGTCGGGTGACTGGCATGACGTTGAAGAGTCTCCGTCTTGGGGCGTCAAGGCCACCGCCTACGTGACCGAGGTCAGGAACTACATCGATGCGGATCGTTGTGTGGCCCCTGTCTGCAGTTACGCCGCCAACGCGTCCAGCGCTGACTACGTGATGCTGCAGTACGCCAATCACGATGCGCGGCTGTACGGCATGGATGTGTCCGCCCATGACCGTTTCTTGGAGAGCACGAACTGGGGTGCCTTCACTGCACGAACGATCATCAACTGGGTCCATGGCACCAATCTGGATACCGGTGACGGGCTGTACTCCGTGATGCCATTGCATGGCAAGTTGGTTCTGGAGCATCAGCTCAATCGCTGGACCAGTGCCATTGAAATTGAAGGGGCCGCGTCCAAGAAGCACGTATCCGATACACGCAATGAATTGCGCACGCGGGGCTACGGCTTGTTGAATTTGCGCACCAGCTATGCCCTGGGATCGGTCCGCATCGACGCAGGTGTGGACAACGTGTTTGACCGTCTCTATGACCAACCCATCGGCGGTGCCTATGTGGGACAAGGTCGAACCATGATGCTCGGTACAGTGCCTTGGGGTGTGCCTGTGCCAGGCAAGGGTCGCTCGGTCAACGTGGGCGTTCGCTACAGCTATTGATCGGACGTGGAGACGATTGTGAACATTCAGACCTCTTTCGCTTCGCGACTCCAGGCAGCCGCGCTTTGTGTGTCCCTGACCACCGCCTTGGTGGGGTGCGGTGGTGGTGGGCCAGGCCATGGCGACCCGGTGTCGCTGGGCAAGGCGCAATCGGTGGCGTTTGCCGCTGCGCCCGCGCTGGTTGTGGGTGGGACCGCGACCGTGACCGCGACGGCCACGTCGGGATTGGCCGTGGTGTACGGCAGCACGACACCCGCCATTTGCACCGTGGATGCCAGCAGTGGACTGGTGTCTGCTGTGTCGACGGGGACCTGTGTCATCACGGCCGACCAAGCGGGTGATGCCAACTGGAGTGCAGCTGCACGAGCGAGTCAAACTTTGTCGGTCACAGGAAATGTGGCGCAGAGCATCACGTTCGGCGCTGCGCCGAGCCTTGCTGTGTATGACACGGGCACGGTGGCGGCTTCCAGCTCATCCGGGCTGGCCGTGACGTATTCGTCGTTGACCGCTTCGACGTGCAGTGTGGCACCGTCTACCGGGGTGGTGTCGGCACTGTCCGCGGGTGTCTGCACGATCGCGGCCAATCAGGGCGGCAATGCCACTTACCTGCCAGCCTCTCAGGTGACGCAAGCGCTGACGATTGCTGCCGCGGTGGGGGCGGGCGCGCCCGGCGTGCCACAAGGTGTTTCGGTCAAGGCGGGTATCACGCTGGGCTCTGTGATCGTTCAGGCGCAGGGTGTGGCTGCCAACGGTGCGGCGGTCACCAGTTACACCGTGACGTCGAGCCCGGCGGGGATCACGGCCACCGCGGGCAGTTTGCCGATGACGGTGACGTGTCCCACAGGCTCATGCGCCGGCTATGCCTTTGCACTGACTGCCACCAACACGCACGGCAGCAGCGCGGCGTCTGCAGCAGTGGATCTGTTGGTCACGTATGACGTGGTACTGGTGTTCCGTGAGCCTTACTACACCTACGACAACACAGAGTTCCATGGCAGCTTTGTGTTCAATGCGAGCCAGAAGACGGTGTCAGGTCTGACCGGCTCACTCAGTGAAGTCATGGCGGGTAACGACACGGCCAATCAGACGTGGCCAAGTGCCATGCCAGTCTTGAACCTGACGCACCAGTTGGTGAGCCAGCCCGCCTCCGGCGGTCTTCTTGTGGGTACCTTCTTGCTGAACAATGCGCTGACCCTGTCGACCGATCCTCGTGACAACGGCGTGGTCAATGGTTGGCAACCCGGGATGGGGAACTACAAGTACTACGGCTACGCGAACGGGGATCACACTTCAGCCAACCCTGGCAATGCGTATGCGCTGATTTATGTGAACACCACCGATCCCACGACCACGCTGACGCAGGCGCAGATTGACATGCTGGCCTACGCTGACTGCGCAGAGCAAGGGATGATGGGTGAGGACTGCATGACGGGAACCACCGTGAATGGCTATGGCGTGATCGGCTCCATGGGCGGGTATCCGGTTTCGCAGACCATCACGCGGCAAGCGCGCTGAGTCTGGTGCTGGGGATGATTCGCATGCGCAGGACAGGCCAAGGGTTGTGGTGTGGCACGCTACCTCCGCATCTCAAGCTGCTCGTTGGGGTGTTTGGCTCGGCCTTGTTGCATGGGGTCTTGATGCTGATCTTGGCCTCAGGCTCAGGTAAGCAGGTGAGCGCCATGGCCGCAGAGCCTGTCGATGCGGTGCACGTTCGCATCCTTTCCGAATCCATCCACGTGGAACCTGCCAGGCCAGCAGCCATGCCGGTGGTCCCGTCGCAAGCCGTTAGGCATCCTGAGGCGCCGATGCCTGCCGTTCCTCCAGCAGCGATGGCGGCGGTCCCTGCACGTGTTGCAGCGGCGGCCCCAACAACGATGGTGCCGGCGGCAGAACCTGCCGTATCGTCAGAGCCTTTGCGATCTGTGGCGACGACGGGTACGGTCAACCAGACCATGACGACAGCAGGAAGTGGTGCAAAGTCCACCGCGGCCAAAGACGCCTCAGCGACAGCGATCGTTTGGCGGGATGTGCTGAGTGGGATGTTGTTTCAGCGCAAGCGGTATCCCGTTCAAGCCCGGCGCATGCGCTTGCAGGGAACCGTGGAGATCAGCGCAGAGTTCTCGGCCAAGGGCGAGCTGATCGCCGTAGCAGTGAGTCGCAGCAGTGGGTATGACAGTCTGGATGCCGCCGCGATGCAGTTGCTCAGAGAATCTTCTGAGGCGGCGGCCCACGCCTCTGGCGGTCCCGAGCGCCACCTGCATCTGACGATTCCGGTGGTGTACAGCTTGGTTGCAGCCGGCGGCTCGATGGAGTGATCAGCTCGTTGGCGCCGGAATCGCGTACGTCCCCACCACATGGGCAACAGGTTCCGGTTTCCCCTCTGAGTACAAAGAGACTTCGCCCACGGCCAGCGTTCGGCCCGTCTTGATGAGCTTGCACACCCCGATGACACGCTTGTCGCCATCGGGCTTGCGCAGGAAATTGATGTTCAGGTTGGTGGTCACCGCCAGCGGCACGATGCCGATTTCACCCAGGATCGCCACGTACAAGGCCACATCCGCCACACCCATCAAGGTGGGGCCCGAAACCGTGCCACCCGGCCGCAGGTCGTTTGCCTCCACGTGCAGCGACACGGTGGCTCCACCCTGTCCCACCGCATCGATGCGAATCTTGGAGTGCGGAAATTCCTGGGCGATGAACGCGGCGACTTCTGCTGTGGTGGCCATCTGGGCTCCTGGTCAGAGTGGGTCTGGGATCAGGCCGGCACACCTACGATGACGCTGGAGGCCTTGAACACGGCCGTCATGGGCTGGCCGACCACGATGGCCAGATTCTGGCAGCTCTCGCTCGTCACGATGGCCGCGACGCTCAGGCTTTCTCCCAGATCGATGACCACTTCGGTGTTGACCGCACCGTCTTGCACACGGGCGACGACTCCACTGAGTTGGTTGCGCGCAGACAGTTGAACCGAAGCGTCAGCGGGCATCAGGATGATGGAAGACGACTTGACCAGCGCGAAGGCCTTGACGCCCGGCGTCAAGGCCAGTGAGAGGGTGCTGTCGTGTGTCACGATGGCTGTGATGTCGTGACCGGATGCCAGCTTCAGTGAGACTTCGTCGTTGACGGCACCGCGCTTCACTGCTGTGACGGTACCGAGAAACTGGTTGCGTGCGCTGGTTTTCACGGCAAGGTGCTTCAAAAGCAGATAGTCCTGTGTGAGGTGTTGTGCTTGCTGTGCCAGTTGTTGCACAAAGGCTTGGTGCGCTTGCTCAATCACCTGAAAGTTGTGGACCAATTGCTGGCCACGTGCGGTCAGACGTGTGCCGCCCCCGCCTTTTCCGCCTGCTGCCCGCTCGACCAGTGGCTCGCCCGCCAGATTGTTCATGGTGTCGATGGCATCCCAGGCGCCTTTGTAGCTCATGCCAACGACTTTGGCCGCCTGGGTGATGGAGCCACTTTGGGCCAATTGCGCGAGCAGGGCCATGCGGGCGCTGCCGCCCAGCTTTTCGCCATCGGCGCTCAGCCAGATGGCACCTTCCAGTGACAGCGGAGGAGTGGTTGTGGGCATGGGGTCGATGTCGTGCCGTGGCTTCACCTGACGATGATGCCGTTGTCCATGTGGAAGACGTCATCGCCAAAGGCGGCAACGTCTTCCCTGTCGTGTGTGATCAGGATCATCGGGATGTTGAGCCGACGCTGGACGGCATCCAGCTCTTCGCGCAAGGTGTCTCTCAGCGCCTGATCCAGGGCGGCAAAGGGTTCATCCAGCAACAGAATCTCGGGCTGAGTGACCAGGGTGCGCGCGAGTGCCGTGCGTTGCCGTTGTCCGCCCGACAGTTCGTGCGGATGATGGTGGCACAGCCCTTCCAGTTGGAACGCGGCGAGCCAGTAGTCGACGCGCTCATCCTGCTGTGTACGGTGCGTCGGGAGCCAATGCTTGCTCAGCCCAAACGCGATGTTCTGACGCACGGTGAGGTGAGGAAACAAGGCGTAGTCCTGGAACAGGTAGCCCACATGCCTGTCTTGCGTGGGGAGGTCAATGCGCCGGCCTGAGTCAAACAAGGTGCGGCCATTGACGCAGACGTGCCCGGCATCTGGCTTCATCAAGCCAGCGATTGCGCGCAGCGTCATGCTTTTGCCGGATCCGGACGGGCCATGTATGACGATCCGTTGTGCGGCAGATTGCAAGGCCACCTTCAACGCGAAGGTGCGGTGAGGCGAGTGGAGTGTTTTGTCAAAAGCGAGATCGACCAGCATGGGAAGCCTCACGTCCGGTGCGTTTGATGGCCGGGTGCCAGGCGGTGTGCGGCGAGTAGCACGATCATGCAGGTCACCGAGATCACGAGCACCAGCACACCCGCAACATCGTCTTGTCCGGCTTGCACCGCTTCGTAAACGGCCACGGACAACGTTTGTGTCTTGCCCGGGATGCTGCCGGCCACCATCAACGTGGCACCGAACTCACCCAGTGCGCGTGCAAAGCCCAGCAAAATGCCTGCGACGATGCCGCGCCAGGCCAACGGCAAGGTGACGCGACAGAACACAGCCCACTCCGACAAACCGAGGACCCGCGCAGCCATCTCGAGTTGCGCATCTACGCCTTCAAACGCTGCACGTGCAGGCTTGAAAACCAACGGGAAGGCCACGATGGTGGCGGCGATCACGGCGCCTTGCCATGTGAAGATGAGTTGAATGTCCCACGTGGTTTGCAGCCATCGGCCCAGCCAGCCCTTGCGACCCAGCAGCACCAGCAGGTAATAGCCCAGCACCGTGGGGGGCAAGACCATGGGCAAGGTCAGGAGGGTGTCCAGCAAGTTGCGGCCCGGAAAACGCAGACGGGCCAGCGCGTAGCCCACCCCAATCCCGAGCAGGCTCGTGAGCAGCGTGGCCCATCCGGCCACCTTCAACGACAGCCACCAGGCTGACCATGCCATGTCCATGCGTGCAACGCCCGCTTCAGGGCTTCAAGAAGCCATATTTGGCCAGTGTCTGCTGCCCAACGGGTGACAGCACATAGGCCACGAAGCGACGCGCGTCATCCGCATGGAGCGACCCCGCAATCGGTGCAATCGGATAGTGGATGGCCTCTTGGATCGGAACGGAAAAGGCGACCGTCACCTTGTCTTTCATGATCGCAGCATCGGTGGCGTAGACAAATCCCGCATCGACTTCACCGCGTGCCACGTAGTCCAAGGATTGGCGGACGTTCTGGGTGTTCACCGCTTTGACTTGGAGGGTGGGCCAGAGCTTGGCGGATGCCAAGGCTCGTTGGGTGTAGCGTCCCACTGGCACGCTGCCCGGGTTGCCAATGGCGATCCTTCTGATCTGAGGCGCCGTCAGATCCTTCAGTGAACCCAGGCGCACCGCGCTTTCGGCTGGGGTGACCACGACCAGTGTGTTGCGTGCAAACTTGCGACGTCCGCTGGTCAGGATGAGGCCCTGCTTTTCAGCCTGATCCATGGATTCCTCGTCTGCCGAGGCGAACACATCCACGGGGGCTCCTTTGGCGATCTGCTGCAACAGTGCCCCTGACGCACCAAAGTTGAGGAGAACTTTGCTGCCCGGGTTTTGTTGCGCGAAGCCTTGTGCCATCTCCTTGAAGGCGTTGGTCAGACTGGCGGCCGCCGATACCGTGAATTCACCGGCCTGGACCAGGGTACTGAGGCAAACCAGGGCTGCACCAATGAAGGCGGACGGTCGGATGCGACGCATGATGGGCATGAATCCAAGTGAGGGATAGCGCAATATACCCGTGTATATAGTGCTTTGCACATCCTCCGATCGGCGTATGCGAGTCCGGGGATAATCCAAGCTTGAAGCGGCGTTTGCACGGCGCCCTGGATTGACCACTTCCCATGAATCAAGCTGATCACCGCGGATTCAACTCGCGTCTGGCCCGGCGGTTTGCGCAGATTGCGGCCCCTTACTGGCGAGAGTCCGACGAAAAGTGGCGGGCGATCGGCCTGCTGTCCCTGTTGATGTTCTTGCTCTTGGGGCAGACGTGGTTCAACGTGGCGTTCAACCATGAGTCGGGCGAGTTCACCTCGGCACTGGCCGCCGGGGATGCGGACCGTTTCTGGTCGTCCATCAAGCGCTATACCTTCTTGCTGGCGGCTGCGGTGCCGGTCTATGGGCTGTACTACTTTGTGCGCGACACCTTGGGCTTGCGGTGGCGTCGCTGGCTGACTGAACGATTCCTGAACCGCTATTTCACTCATCGCGCTTACTACCGACTCAACAGCAGTGCAGCGATTGACAACCCCGATCAGCGGATCGCGGAGGACATCAACTCGTTCACACAGCAGTCACTGTACTTTTCGATGATCCTGTTGTCATCGATGATCCAGTTGGTCGCCTTTTCGCGGGTGTTGTGGTCCATCTCTCAAGGGTTGGTTTACTTCCTCATTGGCTACGCGCTGGTCATCACGGTGTTCACGGGCGGCGTGTTCGGTCGGCGTCTGATTGGCCTGAACTTCTTGCATCTGCAGCGGGAAGCCAATTTCCGCTTCGGTCTGGTTCGGGTGCGAGAGCATGCCGAGCCGATCGCCTTGCACGATGGTGAGGCCCGAGAAATGTCGGCCTTGATGCGGGTGTTCGAGTCTCTGTACGCCAACTACCGGCAGGTGTTGCGCTGGCAGTTGAAGCTGAACACGTTTCAGTATGCGCACAGCTTTTTGACCGTGGTGCTGCCGGTGGTCATCATTGCCAACGATGTGTTGTCGGGTGACCTGGAGGTCGGCCGCGCCATTCAGGCGACCGGAGCCTTCACAGCCATTTTGAGTGCCGTGTCGGTCATCGTGGAGCACTTTGAGGGCTTGAGTCGTTTTTCAGCGGGCGTGGATCGGCTGCATGCGTTTTCACGCTCACTCGACGACGATGCCCAGTCGACTCAGCAGGAGCCAGGCCAGCCGGCTGATCGTGTGGTGACCCGACCCGGTCAGCATTTGAGCCTGCAGCGCCTGACGGTGTACACCCCGAACAAGGAGCACCTGATCCTGCGTGACCTGACGGTGGATGTGCCGCCAGGACATGGCCTCATGATCACGGGCCCCAGCGGGGTGGGCAAAAGTTCGCTGCTTCGCGTCATCGCGGGGCTGTGGCACACCGGGTCTGGCGCGGTGATCCGGCCGGCCAGCCCGGACATGGTTTTCCTGCCGCAGCAGCCCTATCTGCCGTTGGGTGATTTGCGTGCGCAATTGCTGTATCCGCACACCGAGCGCGATATTTCGGATGCCGAGTTGCTGCAATGGCTGGCCGCCGTGAACTTGCCTGATCTGGCCGAGCGCTTTGGCGGGTTGCATGCGGAACTGGATTGGGGCAAGGTGTTATCGGTTGGTGAGCAGCAGCGACTTGCCTTTGCGCGTGCGTTGCTGGCCAAGCCCCGCTACCTTTTGCTGGATGAGGCCACCAGTGCGCTGGATGCGGACAACGAACGTTTGCTCTACAGCCAGTTGGCGGGACTGTCCATCACGCCCATCTCGGTCAGCCATCACCAGGCCATCATGGCGTTCCACAGCAAAGTGCTGAATGTGATCGGGGAGGGCGCCTGGTCGATTGAAACGGTTGGGGGCGCCTCAGGGGCGTCAACAGGCGCTGGTACCATCGCCGGCTTCTGAAGGACATCTCATCATGCAACTGGATTCGATTCTTGTCTCGACTGGCGTGGTCGCCCTGGCTGAAATTGGCGACAAGACCCAGTTGCTGGCATTCATCCTGGCTGCGCGTTTCAAGAAGCCCGTGCCCATCATCCTGGGCATTTTGCTCGCCACCATCATCAACCATGGTCTGGCAGGTGCCTTGGGCGCTTGGGTGACGTCGGTCTTGAGCCCGCAGGTGTTGCGCTGGGTGCTGGGCTTGTCCTTCATCGGCATGGCCATCTGGACCATGATCCCCGATGAGATCGAGGAGGAAGAAACCCAGATCGCCAGCCGCCTGGGTGTGTTTGGTGCCACCTTGGTCACCTTTTTCCTGGCTGAAATGGGCGACAAGACACAGGTTGCCACCGTGGCCATGGCGGCGCATTACGCCCAACCGTTGATGGTGGTCATCGGGACGACCTTGGGCATGTTGATTGCCGATGTGCCTGCCGTGTTTGTGGGTGACAAGCTCTCGGCACGCATTCCGATGAAGTTGGTGCACACGATTGCCGCAGGCATCTTCGCGGTGCTGGGGATCGTGACTTTGCTGGGCGCAGGCGCGTCGTTTGGATTCTGATGTGAGGGTGTGCCATGGCACGTGTTCAGTTTGATTTGCCCGAAGCCTTCATCTACACCACGGATGTGCAGGTGTATCTCAGTCACGTCAACCAGGCGGGACATCTGGACAACGCGCAACTGTTGACTTTGCTGTCCGAGGCACGGGCGCGCTTCTTCAAGTGGCTGGGTTGCACCGAGTTTGATGTGGGCGACGATGCCTCCATCGTCGTCGGTGACCTGATTGCCCAATACAAGTCCGAAGGCTTCCACGGGGATGTGCTCCGGGTGGAACTGGTGCCGCAGGACTTCAACAAGTACGGCTTTGACCTGGTCTTCAAGATGTCTCAGGCTGACTCCGGGCTGGAGGTGGCGCGCGGCAAGTGCGGGATCGTGTTCATTGACGTGGACACCAAACGTCCGACACCTCGTCCTGCCACGTTCATGGCCCGTTTGCAGGCGCAGGCACCCGGTTTGACGGTGGCGTGAGGTGGTGATGCAGTCTGCGGTTCTGGGTGCGTTTGACCACTACGCGTATGCCGTGGTTGCGGTGGTGGGCACGTTTCTGGCCGTGTGGGCTTGCGATTGGCTGTTGCGGCGGTCGCGTTGGGCGGCTTGGTGTGTGTCATGGCAAGGGGTGGTGCCGCCCTTCATCAACATCCTGGGGATGATGTTTGGCCTGACCTTGGCGTTTCTGGCCAACGACACCTGGAGTGCGCACGACCGCGCCATCAATGCGGTCTATCGTGAGGCCGATGCGTTGCGCACGCTGGCTGCTTTGTCGTCCCCCTTGCCCGAGGTTCAGCGTCTGCAGTTGCGCCAAGCCATGGTCGACTATGGGCAAACCAGTGCGGACGAGTGGTCGTGGTTGGCCCAGCGCACGCAACACCCTGACATGCAACGGCGGGCAGATGCCCTGATGATTCGCGTTGCGGCCAAGGACGTGCGTGAGGCCTTGGGGGACACCGTGCAAAAGCTGATGCTGGACAAGGTCAGCGAAATGCGACGTGAGCGTGATTTGCGCGTCTCATTGAGTCAGACTCACGTGAATCCACTTAAATGGCTGGGCATGGCTTTTCTTGGCTTGCTGACGCTGTTGTCCGTGGCCGTGGTGCATGTGGACAAACCCCGTGCCGCCCTCATGAGCATCATGCTGTTTGCATGCGGGGCAGCCCCCACGGCCGCGATCGTTCTGATCCAAGGTAACCCGTTTCTGGCGCCGACGGCCGTGACGCCCGAGCCGATTTTGTCCGTGCTGCCCGCATTGCGGCCTGCACCCTGAATGCGTGATTTCACGCAAGGAGCGTCCGGTCATGAGTGATGTGCACGCCGATGAACAACGTCTGATCGATCTGGAGATCAAGATGGCGTTCATGGAAGACATGGTCGAAAGCCTCAACCAAGTCATCGTCCAACAGCAGCAGCAAATTGATTTGTTGGTGCGCGAGACGGCTCGCTTGCAGTCCCAGCTCGAGCAGGGGGCGTCAACGCCCACGTTTCGCAGTCTGCGAGATGAGTTGCCCCCTCATTACTGAGGCTCACCGGCTGTCGGAGACCGGCCGTACACACCACACATCGTCGTCGTCCCAGTGCTGGCATAGCAGGCGTGCCACGCGGCCTTGCCACAGTTCTCGTAAACGAGCGCGCTCATCGTGGCTGGCTTCGCCGCGGACGCACCGAGGCAGCAGTGACGCCATCTCTGGGGCCGCCGGGACACGATGCAATTGAGCTTGCGCTTCAATGCTCTGCCCGTTGTCGAGGCGGGTGAAGCGCAGGTGCAGCGCCTGCTCAGGGTGATCGAACACCTGCCGGTTCTGGCGCACGAATTGCCCCCCTATGCCTTTGAAGCCACCGTCTTGTGCGGCACCGGTGAGCAAGGTCAGGATGCTGGCCGCCACGCCGGTGACGCCCTCTGTCACAGGCTGCTGAAACTGGATGCGCACGCTACCCCGTTGTGGCACGGTCTCGGGGTACAGCCGCTGCATGGCTTTGTAGCCCAGCGCATACGCCGAGGCCACGGTGGGGCAGGAATGGCCAGCCAGCTTCACGGCATCGGCATAGTTGTAGATCAGGATGCCGTCTTTGACCTAGCGCATGGTCTCGCCCGAGTCATCTGGTGAAAATAGGTTCATCAAAAATGAACCTTTAAATCGTGTCACATCCTCACCTGCATTTGTCACCTTCCGGGCTGTATCCGTTTGATGCGCGTGGCATTGCCAAGCGCTTTCGCCACGCCGCCATTTTTGGCGCGCTCGATGCTTTGCAGTCCGGCGAAACGATGCGCTTTTGCAATGACCACGATCCACTGCCGTTGCTGGATCAATTGCGCGCCCGCTATGGCGACCGCGTGAGCATCGAGTACCGGCAGCGTGAACCGGGTGCCATCGTGATTGACTTTGCCGTGGTTGGATGACCGCGTCATCTCCGGACGAGCCGCGCTTGGCGGGTGACTTGGCCATCTGGCTGGTCATCCTGGCCGAGTTGTTGACCTTTGCGCTGCTGTTTCTGGCCTACGCCTTCACCCGTGCTGGGCAGGTGGAGGTCTTCGATGCCGGGCAACGCACTTTGAATCTGCATGCCGGGGTGATCAATACCGTGCTGCTGATCACCGGGAGTTGGTGCGTCGCGCGCGCCGTGCATGCGGCGAGGCAGGACGAATCTGGTGCCAGTGCCAGGTGGTTGCTGGGCAGTTTGACCTGCGGCGTGTCGTTCTTGTTCATCAAGGGGCACGAATATGCAGACAAGTGGCAGGCGGGCTTGGACATGTCCACCAACGACTTCTACATGTTCTATTACATGCTGACCGGCTTTCACTTCCTGCATGTGGTGGCCGCGATGGGTTGGTTGGCCTTCTTGTGGTTCCGAACCCGGCAGGGCGCGTATGGTCGTCACGATTGTCATGCCCTCGAAACAGGGGCGGCGTTCTGGCACATGGTTGACCTGCTGTGGATCGTGCTGTTTCCTTTGGTCTATGTGATGCGATGAGCCTTCCTTCCTTCTCCGCCAAGCAGGTGTTTCACCTGAACCGCAATGGGGCCATCCTGTTGGCCGCCACCTTGATCACGTTCGCACTGGGGGAAAGCGGGCTGGCAGATGGACGGGGCGCATGGCCCGTGCTGCTCATGTTCGGTTTGGTCGCACTCAAGGGCTGCCTGGTGATCCTGGATTTCATGGAGTTGCGCCATGCGCCGTCGCTTTGGCGTTGGCTGCTCATCGGCTGGCTCTCCCTGGTGACGTTGGGCATTTTGGTCGCCTATGGGTGGTCTTTGCGGGCTTGATGCTTGGGCGACGGTTGGAACTGCTTACATCTCTTGGCAGTGAGATGCGGGCTGACTTGAGTAAGATTCGCCTCCATCGAGAATGTGTTGTTTGACCGATAGGAGTCGTGAGATGACCCGTACCAAGAAGCTGTTGGCCTGGACTGTTGCCATGGCCATGAGCCATACCGCTGGCTTGCAGGCTGCTCAGGCCGCCATGATTGCGACCGATTCCGTGGCCACGCACAGCAGCCTGACTCAGGTGGAAGCGCGTCGTGCCCAAGTGCTGGCGACGCTGAATCGCGCCGATGTGGCCGAGGCCTTGGTGGCCAAGGGTGTGGACATGGATGCAGCGCGTGCGCGCATTGCTTCGCTGTCTGACCAGGAAGTGGTGGCATTGGCCGACCAACTCGACCGTGCACCTGCGGGCGCGGCCGACATCCTCGGCACGATCGTGTTCATCTTCGTGCTGTTGTTGGTGACGGATATCTTGGGCTTCACCAAGGTCTTCCCCTTCACCCGTTCGATTCGTTGATTCGTTTTCGAATGACAGCAGTCTGGAGGGGGATGGCCGCGTGCATGCTGGCCTTCTGTCTCCAGGGCTGTGCCGATTTGCTGGCCACCCAGTCACGCGCCGTGATGGCGCACCCCCCTGCGGGCATGGCGCCTGTGGCGGAACTGAGGGATGTGCCGTTCTTCCCTCAGACTGAAAATCAGTGCGGCCCCGCCGCCTTGGCGACGGCCATGGGGGCCGTCGGGGTGCAGGTGCCTCCCCAGGCACTGGAAAGTGCGGTGTTTTTGCCTGCACGCCAGGGCAGTCTGCAAATCGAGATGCTGGCAGCAGCGCGGCGCCATGAGTTGGTCGCGACCCGCATTGGTAGCGATCTGCCGTCTTTGCTTCGTGAAGTCGCAGCCGGCCATGCCCCTGTGGTGTTGCTCAACCTGGGGCTGAGTGTTCAGCCGCTGTGGCATTACGCCGTGGTCGTGGGATATGACCTTCGTGCGGGCGAAGCGGTACTGCGCTCCGGCACCACTGAACGCCAGATCCTGCCCTTGTCGACCCTGGAGTTCAGTTGGGCGCGTTCGGGGAACTGGGCGTTTGTGGTGTTGCCGCCAGGGCAATTGCCCACGACGTCGGACGAGGCGGCCATCACCGAAGCCCTGCTCGCCTTTGAACGCGTGGCGCCGGCGAGCAAAGCCGCACAGGCCTATGCACCAGCCCTGGCCAAATGGCCGGACAGCTTATTGTTGGGCTTGGGACTCGCCAACAGCTTGTACGCTGCAGGTCAGACCGACTTGGCGGGGCAGGAATACCAGCGGGTGCTGCAAAAGCATGACAGTGCAGCTGCTTGGAACAACTGGGCCACGTTGCTCAGCGAACGAGGTGAATGGCGCGCAGCACACGATGCGGCAATGCGCGCCGTATCGCGTGCCCGTGCTGCCGAGCCTGAATGGCTGACCGCCGCGCAAGCCACTTTGGCCGACATCCAGGCGAAGCAGCCAGCAGGCGCATCAGTGCGCTGACATGGGGGTGGCCATGACCACTTGGTCGCGGCCCATGCTCTTGGCAGAGTACAGCGCCGCATCGGCTGCACGGATGAGGTCCTGAGGCTCCGACTGCCCTGCAGGATGGTGGCAATACATGCCAATGCTGACGCGCACCCCGATGTCTTCGCCGTCGTGGTGGATGTTGTGCTCGGCGATGGCTTCGCGCAAGGCTTCCGCCAGCAGCTTGCCGCCGGCCTCATCGGTGTTGGGCAGCACGATGAGAAACTCTTCGCCCCCAAGTCGTCCGACCAGATCCTGCGTGCGCAGGCGTTCGCGGATGGTTTGTCCGACGGCGGTCAGGACATGGTCGCCCGCGAGGTGCCCATAGGTGTCGTTGACCTGCTTGAAATGGTCAACGTCCAGCATCAGAATGGTCAGCGGATGCTGACTCCGCTCAGCCAGTGCGAGCTGACGCCGCAGGGCATCCAGGATGGCACGCCGATTGGGTAGACGTGTCAACACATCCTCCATCGCCAGGGTGCGTGTGGATTCACGGGCGCGCTCTTCTGCCATCAGGATGAAACCCGTCATGTAGAGCGTCAGCGTCACGAAACTGGATGCAAACGTGACGATCAAGAGCCAGTCGCTGGTCAGCAGGGTGAACAAACGGGCCGGACCGGTGAGGGCAGTGTCAATGCGAACCAGCAGACCCATGCTGATCACCAGGGTGCCGAGCGCCACCAGATTGGCACCCCGACTGGGTTGCATGCGCCCGTATCGAAACAGGGTGGCGAGGATGGCCAGGTGCTCGCACAGCACCACGGACGAGGTCAGGATCACCCGGTTGGGCGCATCGTCCATCAGCAGGATCAAGCCGGGCACCAAAAACAGAAGCGGGATGCCCACGATGGGAAGATGCCGGGGGCGTTGCCCGTAAAACAGCCGCAGGGACACCAAGATGCCGCTGACCGCCATGGCCAGGATGCTGTTGCCCACCACGATGGACAGGAAATCCGGGATCTGGTCACGGAGGATGAACAGGACGTAGGCCGCCGCATTGCCCAGCATGGCCCAGGCAATCGGGGTCAGGCTGCGGCGAGCTGGCCCCCTCAACACGTAGAGCAACGCCAGCCCAACGGTCAGGCTGACCGTGATCTGGAGCAGCAGCAATGTGGGCAAGTGCAGTGTCATCCGATCAGTCTCGCATAATCCTTCTACAACGGTTGAAGGTGATACATGGCTTACACGATCGAGATGGCAACCCAGGCCGCACAAGCGTTGGTGGCGCGCCGCAGCCATGGCAAGGCCGGTGCGGTGTTGCCGGCGGCTTGCCGCCCACAGACGCTGGATGACGCGCTGCAAATTCAGTCTGCCGTGACCGATTTGCTCGCTGCGCAGACCGGCGATGTGATCTGTGGCTGGAAGTGCGGGCTACCTGCGCCCGATAAAGTGGTTGTCGCCCCGATTTACGGACACAGTCTGCAACACCGAGCACCCTGTGCGGTGTGGGCAACGCACTCGCAAGTGAAGATTGAGCCAGAGTTGGCATTTCTGATGGGGCGTGACTTGCCGCCTTGTGGGCAAGCGTACACACCGCAAGATATTGACGCCGCCATTGCCTCCACCCACCTTGCCCTGGAGTTGATCCATGACCGGTATGTGGCAGATGCCGGTGTGCAGTTCGCGGATCGCCTGGCCGATGGTTTGGTCAATCAGGGCTTGTGGTTGGGGCCGGCGATTTCATCCGAACAGGGCGCGCAGGCGCATCAGATCGACATCCGGATTGATGTGGACGACTGCCCAGGAGACGTGGTGAAGGGGGTGCATCCTGCCGCGCAGCCAAGGGACCCGCTGTATTGGCTGGTCAACCACCTGTGCGAACGCGGCCTGACCCTGAAGGCGGGGCAAGTGGTCATCACTGGTTCATACGCCGGTGCGCCTTGGGTGCCTGTCGACAAGTCTGTGCAAGTGCATTTCATGGGGTTGGGAGTGGTGTCCACGCGTTTCGTGGCGCGTGGCACTTGATCCGGCCATCAACCACTGCAGCGAGCAGCCAGATGTAGCCGAGAGGTTTCCCCCATGGCGTTACCACTTCATGACGCGACCGGCGTTGTCTCACTCATGCTGTCTCCCGCGGAAAGAAGAGTACTTCATGCAGTGCGGCGTGGTTACGCGTGATGTCGGCCAGGGTGTAGTGATTCAGTTGGGCATAAAAAGCCTGAGTGGCTTCGCGCAGTGCGCCACGCAACAGGCAGACCGGATCAATCACGCAGGTGTGCCGTTCGGGATCGAAACACTCGGCAGGCATGGATGCGCCTTCCGTGCTTTGCACGACGTCACCAATGCGGATGTCTGACGGTGCGCGCCCCAGCCCCATGCCGCCGCCTTTGCCGCGGACGGTGCTGAGGTACTGACATTTGCTCAGGTGGTGTACGACTTTGGTCAGATGGCTCTCGGACACATCAAAGGCCCGAGCGATTTCGGCAATCGTGGCGCGACGTTCCGGGTCGGTGGCCAGGTAGATCAACACGCGCAAGCTGTAGTCGGTGAACTGGGTGAGCTTCATGAAACGCATCATAAGATTCATTTGGAAAGAATCTTTTTGAGTTGACTCAAGCTTCATCATGCGCGCAGGGGGCGAGGGGTACCATTCCAACTCTGACTGTTTGCTGCCTGTGTGCCCATGAGTGCTCCTGAAAAATCCACTTTCTTGTCGGCCCGATGGGTCAAGCCGCTGGCCTTGGTGGGGGCGCTGGCCGCTGTCTGGACGGTGGGCGTGGGCGTCTGGTTGCCGGGGTTCGTGCGCGCCAAGGCCGAAGTGGCTGCCACCGAAGCGCTCGGTACACCGGTGCACATTGGTGCGCTGCACATTCAGCCTTGGACTTTGTCCGTGGCTGCTGACGATGTGGCCATGGGGCCTCCCGGGGCGGCGTGGTTCAAACTCAAGCAGGCGCAAGTTCAGCTCTCTCTGGAATCGGTGTGGCGCTTGGCCCCGGTGGTCCGTCGTGTTCAGCTGACCGCGCCCGAGTTCTGGCTGGCGCGTCAGTCTGCGCAGCGGTTCAACATCAGCCCGGTGATCGACAAGCTGATGGCGCCGTCGCCCACGCCGCGGTCGGCGGGGGAGCCGCTTCGGTTCGCGGTCTTCAATGTGGCGCTGACCGATGGCGTCATTCGCTACACCGATCGGGTGCTGAAGCAGGAGCATGTGGTCGACCAATTGCACCTGAGTGTGCCCTTTGTGTCCAATCTGCCCAGTCAGATTGATGTGGAGCTGGCGCCGGAGTTGAAGGCGCGGATTGACGGCAGCCCCCTGAGCCTGCAGGGCAAGGTGCTGCCGTTCCAGGCTGGGCATCGCTCCGAAATCAAGCTGGACTGGCAGTCGGTGGACGTGGCACATTGGCTGGAGGCTGCGCAGCCCTTCCTGCCGGCGGCTCTGGGCCTCACGCCTGGGCAAGGCAAGCTGGACACCGCCTTGACAGTGCGATTCGAGCAGCGCCCTGCGCCTGCTGTGGCCTCGCTGTCCATCCAGGGGGGCGTGCAGTTGAGCCAGTTGGCCATGACCGTGGCGCATGCACCGGCTTTGGGGCATGTGGCGGTGGGCTGGCGCCAGTTCAAGCTGGATGGGCTGGATGCGCGTCCGCTGGAACAGCAGGCCAGCGTGGCTTCGGTCACGTTGGATGGCCTGACGTTGAAGGTGCGGCCCGTCGCTGGCGCTGTGTCGCCCGCACCCGCGAAAGCGGCGGCGGTGGTCTCGCCCCCGGCTTCCACCGCCTCGCCGGCTTGGCGGTGGTCGGTGGCCAAACTGCAGTTGGTGACCGATGCGTTGGATGTGCAGACCGAGGCCGATGCGCCCTGGCCCCGACTGGATCGCATCCAGGTTCAGGCCAGCGGTTTGAGCTCGGATGCCAAGGCCGCACCCGCCACGTGGCAGGTGGATGTGGCGGATCAGCATGGGGCCAAGCTGCACGGGCAGGGGCAAGTGCAGGTGGCGCAGCAGCACGTGGTGGCGGCTTTGGCCCTGGATCATGCCCACATCCCCGCCTGGCTGACCCCCATGGCGCGTGGCTTGGCGCTGCCGGTCCAGATTCAGCAGGGCGAGTTGGCCGTTCAGACCAAGGTGGATGCTCGCTTCCAGCGCGATCCGGCCATCCAGTGGGCAGATGGTGTGATCCGCCTGCAGAACGTGCAGACCCAAGCGTCGTCCTCGCGTGTCAAGGATCAGATTCAGTTTGCAGGATTGGCGGTCGATGGCCTGGCAGGTGAGTTGTCTTTGGCCCCCGAGGCCAAAGGTTTGAAGCGTGTGGACGTGGCCTCGGTGACCGTGGATCAACTGGATGCCCGCCTTACCCGCGGTGCACAAGGAACGTGGTTGGGCATGCCCGCAAGCCAGGCCAAGCCGGGCCGCCACGCCAAGGAGGTCAAGGCGGCCGCTGCACCGGTGGTGGCGCTCAAGTTGTTGCGTTGTCAAACCTGCCGTGTGCAGGTGACCGACCAGACGGTGACGCCCGCAGCGGTGCTGTCGGTGCAAAAGACGGATCTGTCCGTTCAGAACGTGTCGACCGATTTGTCGCAGACCCTGACCGTGGACCTGCGTGCGCTGGCCCAAGGGCAGGGACGCATCAATGTACAAGCCGAGGTGCGCCCCCAGCCCTTGCTGGTCAAGGCCAAACTGGGTGTGGCGGGCGTGGATTTGCGTGCTGTGCAGTCCTACATCGATCCCCACGTCAACATTCAACTGGCAGCTGCCAAGGCGCAAGCCGACGGGCGTCTGATCGTGCAGGACGACGCGCGCAAGGGCTTGTCGGCACGCTATCAGGGGCGTCTGGGCTTGACGGATCTTCGCGTGCTGGACCGCGTGAACGATGCGGACTTTCTCAGCTGGCGCAGCCTCACCTTGGACAAAACCAATTTGGGCTGGGCTGATGGGCAGATCGATGCCGACCTGGGCAAGATGGCGCTGCAATCCTTCTATGGTCGGGTGATCATCAACCCGAACGGGCAGCTGAATTTGGCCAGCATTGCCAAGCGCGAGGCCGGGGCGGCGCCCAAGTCCCTGACCACCCCTGAGCCGGCCTCGCCCACATCTGTGGCCGTGCCGTCTGCACCCTCGGGTGCTGCGCCGGCAAGCCCCGCTGCCGCGCCCATGAAGTTGCGTTGGCAAGGCATTCAGTTGTCCAAGGGCCGCATTGACTTCACCGACAACTTCATCAAGCCGAATTACTCGGCCGACCTGACCCGCATCGAGGGGGCGATTTCCGCAGTGGCATCCGACAAGCCGGAGCCTGCCACGGTGAGTGTGGCGGGTGCTGTGGACGACGGCGCCCCGCTGCAAATCACCGGTCAACTGCACCCCCTGGGCCCCCGTCTGTACACCGACATTCAAGGCAGCGCCAAGGGCATTGAGCTGACCCGTTTGACGCCCTACGCCGCCCGCTATGCCGGCTACAACATCGAGAAGGGTTCGCTGTCGGTCAATGTTCACTACAAGGTGGACGGCGGCAAACTGGAAGCCGACAACAAGATCTTCCTGGACCAGCTGACCTTTGGCGACAAGACCGACAGCCCGGATGCCACCAAGTTGCCTGTGCTGTTTGCGGTGTCCTTGCTGAAGAACACGCGCGGCGAAATCGACATCAACCTGCCCATTTCGGGCTCGCTGGATGATCCGCAGTTCTCGGTCGGCGGCATCATCTGGCGGGTGTTCGTGAACCTGATCACGAAGGCCGTGACGGCGCCGTTCTCACTGCTGTCGGGTGGCGGCGGCGACGAGTTGGGCTTCGTACCGTTCGAGGCGGGTTCGGCGGTGTTGTCCGACGCGGCGCGTCAACGTCTGGATGCCCTGGCGGGCAAGCTCAATGATCGACCGGCGCTGAAGCTGGAGGCCACGGGGCGAGCCGATCCAGCCGTGGATGTGGACGGTTTGCGGCAAGCTCATGTGGACCGGCTGATGCGCGTGGCCAAGGCCAAGGCGACTGGGCAGTCGCCCGATGACGTGAGCGTGGGCGCGGACGAGCGTGACACGTGGCTGACCGCTGCCTACAAGGCCGCCGATATCAAAAAGCCGCGCAATCTGGTGGGCTTGGCCAAGTCGCTGCCCCCGGCGGACATGCTGGCCTTGCTAAGGGCGTCGGCGCCGGTGGGGCCGGAGGTGTTGCGCGAGCTGGCCGACACGCGAGGCAATGCCGTGAAGGCCTATCTGTCGGCGCGGCTCTCGCCTGAGCGCGTGCTGCTGACCGCGTCCAAGGTCGGGGTCGACGGCCTTGCGCAGGACAAGGGCCCCAGTTCGCGGGTGCAGTTCGATATCAAATGATGAAATGACGATCCGACGTGGCGCGTGATTACCGCACGGCCACCATCGGGTCCTTTGGCGAAGGGGCTTTCCTTGTGGCGAGCCCCTGCCGATAATGATGACAGGCTATCCCTTGGGGTCATCATGAGTGCCATTTCATCCATTGCCTTATCGGGTGTGCAGGCGGCTTCGACCCGGCTTGATGCGGCCTCGCACAACATTGCGAACACGCAAACCGAGCGTTTCCATCGACAGGTGGTCAACCAGCAAAGTCAGGAGTCGGGCGGCGTGACCGCATCGGTGGCACAAGCCGATGAAGTGGGTGCAGACTTGGCGGCCGACTTGGTCGAACAGAAGAAGGCCAGCTACACCTACCGGGCCAATCTTCGCAGCATCCAGACCGAAGAACAGATGATGGGCAGCCTGCTCGACGTCAAGGCTTGAATCTGCCGCGGTGCTCCGGCGGCAAGTCGCCCCGTGATGCGTCAGAATCGTCAGCCTCATTGCTGTGAATGTCTGGCCCGTGACCGCGCCCCGCCGATTGATTGCTCACCTTGACATGGATGCGTTTTACGCATCAGTCGAGTTGTTGCGTTACCCCGAACTGAAAGGTTTGCCCATCGTCATCGGGGGCGGCCGTCGGCCAGCAGGTGGGGCATCGAGCCCGCGCGGTGAACCGGTTCAGCACGCACGGTTGCGTGACTACGCCGGGCGCGGGGTCATCACCACAGCCACTTACCCCGCGCGTGCGCTCGGCGTGCATTCGGGCATGGGCTTGATGAAAGCGGCCTTGTTGGCGCCGGATGCCATCTTGCTGCCGCTGGACTTCGAGGCCTATCGCCATCATTCGCGCCAATTCAAGGCGGCCGTGGCCGAGATCGCCCCCGTGGTGGAAGACCGGGGCATCGACGAAATCTACATTGACCTGACTGACGTGCCGGGCGCGCAGGATGCCATCGATGGCGACCCGCTGGGCGGGGTTCGCCAACTGGCCCGACGACTCAAGGACGCGGTGACCCAGGCCACCGGCCTGACGTGCTCGATCGGTGTCACGCCCAACAAGCTGCTGGCCAAGCTGTGTTCGGATCTGGATAAGCCCGACGGCCTCACGGTGCTGATGGCCGATGAGATCCCGGCCCGCATCTGGCCGCTGCCCGCCAGCCGCATCAACGGCATTGGCCCCAAGGCCAACGAGCGTCTGGCGGCCATGGGCATCCACACGATTGGTGAATTGGCGGCGACCCCGCTTCACACCCTGCTGGCCGAGTTCGGAAGCCAGTACGGTCACTGGCTGCACGATGCCGCTCATGGGCGCGATGACCGGCCCGTGGTGACCTGGCGTGAGCCCAAATCCATGAGCCGTGAAACCACCTTCGAGCGTAACCTGCACCCTCGGGAGGACCGTGCCTTGCTCACGCCCATCTTCACCCGCTTGTGTGAACAGGTGGCCGCTGACCTGGCGCGCAAGGACTATGTGGGGCGCACCGTCGGGGTCAAGCTCAAGTACGACGACTTCCGCACGGTGACCCGCAGCGTCACGATGCCGACCCCCACCCGCGAGGCGTCGATCATTCGGCAGTGGGCGGGGCGTTGCCTCAAAACGGTGCCCCTGGACCAGCGCCTGCGCTTGCTGGGTGTGAAGATGGAAGGCTTGCTCAAGGCCGATGCCGCACAGGTCGAAGCCGACGTGGACCCTACGCCCGAGTTGCCGCTGTTCGAGCCCGCCATGGGCGACAATGCGTGAACCCCTGGTCATCGGAGTTCCCATGAAGCGACTGAGTTTGTGCCTGTTGATGCTGCCCGCCTTGTCTGCGTGCTCGGTCCTGAGCGTGGCCGATGCCGCGGTCAGTGTGGCCTCGACCGCCGTGAGCGTGGGCGCGACCGTGGTGGGCACCGCTGTGGATGTGACGGCTGCGGGCGTCAAGGCCGCAGCCGGCTCCGAAAACACCCCGCTGCCAGACGGGCAGTCCCCCGTCGCGCCCCACTGAGACTGCGATGCCGGTGCGCCATCGGGTTCAGGTGCTGCCGGCCGGGACGGTGTTCGAGGTCCAGCCCGGGCAGACCATTTTGGAGGCTGCGCTGGCCGCCGGCCTGAACTGGCCCCGCTCCTGCCGGTCGGGCGCGTGCCGTACCTGCATGTGTCAGATCGAATCGGGGCGTGTCCGCTACCGCGTGGAATGGCCCGGTGTCAGCCCGGAAGAAAAGGAATGGGGTTGCATGTTGCCCTGCGTGGCCGAGCCCGACGCCGATCTGGTCTTGCGGCTGGTGTGACCTCAGGCGCCTGCCACAGCAGGCACAATGGCAGGTTGGCGTTCGTGTTCTGAAGTCTTCATCCTCTTGTCCACCATGCTTTGGACCTCTATTGACCGTTTGCTGGATCATTTGCGTCCCCGTCGCCAGTTGGCGGTGATGCTGGCCGATGCCCTGCTGATCCTGCTGGCTTGGCACACCACCTACCTGTTTCGCATGGGGGTTGAGCGCTGGCTGTACGAGCGTCCGGCTTACGACTGGGCTGTGGTGTTGGGCGTGATCGCTGTTTACAGCGCCGTGTCCTGGGCCCTGGGCGTGCCGCGCGCCAGCTGGCGCTACGTCGGGTTCCATGACATCACGCGTCTGGCTTGGGTGTGCCTGGGCGCCGGCCTGGCCAGTGCCGTGGTCGTGCTGATGGCGCAACTGGTGGAGGTGCCCCGAGCGGTGCTGGCCTTGCATCCGGTGCTCACTCTCATCAACCTGGCCTTGGCGCGCATGACGGTGCGCATGCTCAGCGAATCATCTCGGGCGCGGCGTACCGGGGCGCACACCAACGGCCAGCGGGCGCTGGTCTTGGGCGCGGGCGCAGCGGGCAAGTTGTTGATTGCCGGCATCCAGCACCGTGGCTGGACCGTGGTGGGCTTGCTCGACGACGATCCACGCAAGCAGGGTGCCCGCATTGCCGGGGTGCCCGTCCTGGGCGGCTTGGACCTGCTGGCCGATGCCCGCAACCTCGAAGACGCCACCCATCTGGTCTTGGCCATGCCATCGGCCAGTGTCGAGCAACGTAAGCGGGTGCTGGCGCTGGCCTCTGCCACCGGTTTGCCCGTGGTCACCGTGCCATCGGCCGATGAACTGCGTGAAGGTCGCTCCCGGGTGGACCGGGTGCGTGACATCGAACCCGAAGATGTGCTGGGCCGCGAAGCCGTCAAGCTCGACGAGAACGCCGTCTCCAGCCTGATCAGCGGTCGGGCCGTGTTCGTGACCGGGGCAGGGGGGTCGATCGGTTCCGAGTTGTGTCGCCAGATTGCCCGTTTTGGCCCGAGCCGCATCATCCTGTTTGAACTCAGCGAATTTGCGCTGTACCAGGTCGAGCAGGACCTCGGCGAGCGCTTCCCACACCTGCCTCTGGTGCGCCTGGTCGGCGACGTCAAGGACCTGTCTGCCTTGCGTCGCGCCATGCAATTGCATCAGCCGGATCTGGTCTTCCATGCGGCTGCGTACAAGCACGTGCCCTTGATGGAAGACGACAACGCCTGGATGGCCTTGCGCAACAACACGCTGGGCACTTACCTGGCGGCGCAGGCGGCGGCCGAGTGCGGGGTCAAGCGATTTGTGCTGATCTCGACCGACAAGGCCGTGAACCCCACCAACGTCATGGGCGCCACCAAGCGTGCGGCCGAAATGGTGGTGTCACACTGGGCCTCCAAGGCGCCGGGCACCCGCTACATGGCGGTGCGCTTCGGCAACGTGCTGGGCTCCAGTGGCAGCGTCATCCCCAAGTTCAAGGAGCAGATCGCCAAGGGTGGACCGGTCACGGTCACGCACCCAGAGATCACTCGCTACTTCATGACCATCCCCGAAGCCGCGCAACTGGTCTTGCAGGCAGCCGCCCTGGCCGAGTCGGGGCAGGTGTTCGTGATGGACATGGGGCAGTCCGTCAAGATTGCCGACCTGGCCCGTGAGCTGATTCGTCTGAGCGGCCACACCGAGGCCGAGATCCCCATCGTTTTCAGCGGCCTGCGCCCCGGAGAAAAGCTCTACGAAGAGTTGCTGGCCGATGCAGACACCACGCTGCCCACGCCGCATCCCCGTCTGCGTCTGGCACAGTTGCGCGGCGAGTTGCCCGCCGACTGGATGGAGCGCCTGATGGCTCTGGCGTCCGATGACACCGCCGCCAACCCCTCGGTGCTGCGTGCGCGTTTGCACGAACTGGTGCCCGAATACGCTCCTCGGTGATCAGTGATCCAGCAGAGCGTTGACTTGCGCCAGTAGCTTGGGCATGTTGACCGGCTTGGTGATGTAGTCGAGGGCCCCTGCCTGTTTGGCCGCTTCGATCTGGGCAGGCAGCGCATCGGCCGAAATCACCAGAACCGGAATTTTGCTGGTCTCCGGCTGCGACTTGAGGATGTGCAGGACCTCCATGCCCGACACATCGGGCAGGTGCATGTCGAGCAGGATCAGGTCCGGCCGACGTGTCTGCGTGTGCTGTTTCAGCAAGGCCAGGCCTTCTTCTGACGTGGGGGTGACGGTGACCGTCAGGTCGGGGCGCGTCATCAGGGCCACTCGGATCAACTCGCCATTGACCTGGTTGTCTTCGATGTACAGCACATGCTTGGGCGCGGGCGCAGCGCGCGGAGCGATCGTGGCTTCCTGGATGACTGCGGTCGTGGCTGGCGCCTCCGGTATCTGCACGTTGGCGGCAGGGAGGGTCAGCGTGAAGGTGCTGCCGACATGATCTTGGCTGCTGACCTCTAGCGTGCCACCCATCAAGGCGGCCAAGTGTCGGCTGATGACGAGGCCAATGCCCGTGCCATCCGGTGTGTTGCGTTCGCGGCCCAGTCGGTTGAACGGCTGGAACAAGGACGACAGTTGTTGATCGCTCATGCCCAAGCCCGTGTCGGCCACGATGAAGTGTGTCAGCGGGCGTCCTTGGGCATCACGAGATTGTTGAACTCTGACCGTCACCGAACCGTCCGGCTTGTTGTACTTGATGGCGTTGCTCACCAGGTTGGTCAGAACCTGACGCAGCCGGGTTGCATCCGCCTGCACACCCCAGCTTGCCGGGACCTGGTCAGGCCAATTCAGATGGATGCCTTGCTGGCGGGCCATTTCGTCAAACAGATTGGCAACGGACTGCAGGGCTTCTGTCAGGGGAATGGCCGTTGTTTCCAGCCGCAAGGTGCCAGTGTCCATGCGTGACAGATCCAGCACGTCGTCGATCATGTCCAGCAAGTGCCAACCTGCTTGCTGGATCTGTTTGGTTCGCCGCAACTGCGCGCCCGCCAGTGGGTTCTGCTTGTCCAGTTCCATCACCTGTGCAAAGCCCAGCACGGCGTTGAGTGGTGTGCGCAGTTCATGGCTCATGCGAGACAGGAAGTCACTTTTGGCACGATTGGCGGCCTCGGCCTGACGTGCCAATTCCTTGGCCTCGTCGCGCGCTTGCTCCAGTCGGCGCGTGTGACCGGTCATGGCCAGCAGGAGTGCTGCCAGAGCCGTGCTGAGAAATGCGCCACCCGCTGCGGCCAGCCAATACGTGCCACCACCGCCAGGCAGTGGGATCGGCTGGGTGGCCCAAATGTCCAGCTCCCATGTTCGCTGCGCAAACGAAACGGGAACGACGGTACGGTGCGCTTTGGCGCTGGCGGGAATGCCGGCATGGCAAGCCTCATCGCCCCCCAATAGCTTGCGCTGACCTTCGGCGTACTCGAAGAGGCAGGCATCAACGTACTCAGGCGCGCCCTGCATCATCGACTGCATCATGTCATCCATGCGCACAGCCAGGAACACGGCACCCGTTGCGGCGTGCCGGCGGTCCTCTATCGATTCTGTTTTGCCGTGGTAGATCGCTCGGTAGACGGCGACACCACGTTGATGCCCACTTTCCTGGGCCAGTTTCATGGCCTGAGAGGACACTGCCATGCCGGTGTCGCGCGCCCGTTCATAAGCCTCACGAGCCGCAGGGCGTGATAACACATTGAATCCAAACGCGCGAAGATTCTTGTCCTGAGGTTCAGCATACGTGATTGCGACCACTTCGTCGCCACTGGGCGGGACCCGGCCCTCATCAAACGCCCGGTAGTCCGGTAAGCCAGACTGGCGCTGCCGCGCTTCAAACGAGGCCAATGCCGAAGTCGGTACACGCGCTTCCCATCCCAAGGCTTGTACGCCACCCAAGGAGTTCAGCCAGTAGCGCGATGCTTGCTGGAATTCGCTGCGTGTCACCTCGTCCGATGCTTCAATCAACCCAGCCATGCTTTCCAACGCATGCAAGTAGCCGGTCAGCCGCAAATCCACGGCCTTGGCCGTGGATTCAACCGCCTGCGCAAAAACGGCATCTTTGCGTTCGATTTCCCAGTCCTGCACCTGACGGATGGACAAGGTCAGGGCCAGTGCGGTGATGGCCAGCGGTAGGGCAACGCGCCGCCGGCGAGGGCGCCACACGTCAGCAGGCTGCGCCACCATGGGCAGCATGATGGGGACGCCGACGAGCACCCCCAGGGCATCACCCGCCCACCAGCCGACAAAAATATGCGGCGCGGTCTGCCAAGGCAAACCATTGAGCATGACCATGGTCAGGCATGCCACGCTGGCGCTGGTCAGGCATGCCACCGGTCCGACCAGCAGCAGAAACCTCACCGCCCGCGAGGGCTGCGTCAAATCCAATGGGCCCGGCTCAACCCAACGCGCCAATGCGCGTGCTACCAGCACTTGCAAGGCAGCACCACCGCCAATCAGAAAGGCCTGCCACAAGGGCTGACCGAGTAAATCCGTGGCACCGCTCATCCAGCTGAAGTGCAGCGTGACGATCGTGCCCGCCAGCCAGACCGGCCAGAACATGCTGGCGCCCCAGCCCAGCGCATAAGCCACCCCCAGGCCTGCCGCCAGATACACCGGCGAGACGTAACCGTTCGGGGCGGCCAGTGACACGCAGAGCATGCCCGTGACAGCGCACGTCGTCGCGGCCATCACGAACCGAAATAGCTTGGAGTCGAACTTCGAGGGCATGCGGGGAGGTGCCATGTGCGGCGGCAAGGTGACTACCTGTTTTCAGGACATACCTTAGCACCTGTAATGGGCTCCCTTTGTAGGGATTTGAGGTGATAACTGACGCATATCACGTTAAACACCTAGACTGGTTCGCTCTGATTGAAGGAGGAGAAGCAAGCATGAAGAGATTCAACCGCAGTTTGTCCACGTTGGTTCTGGCATTGACGGCCTTGGGGGCGCCTGCTTTGGCCATGGCCGAAGCCGCCCAAGTCAAGACGCAGGTGCCGGGCTGGTACCGTCACATGGTGGGGCAGTTTGAGGTGACCGCGATCTACGACGGTCAAATCATGCTCGACACCAAACTGCTCAAGGGCGCGACGTCTGCCCAGATTCGCAAGCATTTGCAGGATGCATTCCGCGCTTCACCGACCCCCACGGCCGTGATTGCCTATCTGGTCAATACTGGCGACAAGCTGGTGTTGGTGGACGCGGGTGCGGCCAAGGTGTTTGGCCCGACGCTGGGGAATGTGCAGGCCAATATCAAGGCAGCGGGCTACGACCCTGCTCAGATTGATGCCGTTTTGCTGACGCATTTGCATGGTGACCACGTGGGGGGCTTGCTCACGCCCGACGGGCAGGTGGCGTTTCCGAAGGCGCGCGTCTTTGTGGCCAAAACCGATGCGGATTACTGGCTGAGCGCTGACAACATGGCCAAAGCCCCTGAATCTGCGCGAGGCTTCTTCCAGATTCCTCAGGCCGCTGTGGCGCCCTACGCCAAAGATGGACGGCTGACCACCTACGAGGGCTCTGCCGAAATTTTGCCCGGCATCAAGCCCATCAGCACGAATGGTCATACACCCGGTCACACCAGCTATCTGTTCGAGTCCCGCGGGCAAAAGCTGCTGGTCTGGGGCGACATTGTTCACAACGTGGCCGTTCAGATGCCGCAACCCGAAGTCACCATCGAGTTCGACACCTATCCCAAGCAGGCTTTGGCGACTCGACTGAAAGTGCTGGGATGGACGGCCAAGGATGCGCTCATGGTGGCGGGTGCCCATTTGCCTTTCCCTGGCATTGGGCACGTCCGTGCCGATGGGCGCCATCGTTTCAGCTGGGTGCCGGCTGATTTCGCACCTGTGCAACCGTGACCAAAGGGGCGCTTGTCGCCCCGGTGCCGCGCTGCCGCCCCCAATGCAGCATTCGAGCAACGTGAAACTTTGCAACTAGGGGCAAGTTCTCTCGTTATTCCTCTGTGAGGGGCGCAGCGCGGTCCTATACTGACCGCTCAAGAAGACGGGCTCGTGCGGACAGCTCGTTGCGCGGGTTCCAAAGGGCTGACAAACGCCATGACTTCCAAATTGAAGATTGCAGGCTGGGTTGCGCTGGGTGCGCTGGCCGGTGGCTTGACCACCATGCAGTTCGGGGCGACCGCCCGAAATTCTGTGGCCCCCCTGCCGCTGGAAGAAATGCAGCAGCTCGCGGCGGTCTTCGGCATGATCAAGACCGACTACGTCGAACCGGTGGATGAGAAGAAGCTCATCAGCGACGCCATCGGTGGCATGGTGTCGGGGCTGGATCCGCACTCGGTCTATTTCGACAAGAATTCGTTCAAGGAATTCCGTGAAGGCACCACCGGCAAATTCGTCGGCGTGGGCATCGAAATCGGGATGGAAGACGGGCTTGTCAAAGTCGTCTCGCCCATTGAAGGATCCCCCGCTTTCCGCGCGGGCCTCAAGACAGGTGATCTGATTACCAAGATTGATGACACCTTCGTCAAGGGTTTGACCATGGATCAGGCCGTCAAGCGCATGCGTGGCGAGCCCAACACCAAGGTGATCCTGACGGTGTTCCGCAAGGCTGAAAACCGCAGCTTCCCCGTGACCATCGTGCGCGAAGAAATCCGTGTCCAGAGCGTGCGTGCCAAGATGGTCGAGCCCGGTTATGGTTGGGTCCGTGTCAGTCAGTTCCAAGACCGTACGGTGGAAGATTTCGTGGCCAAGGTCAATGCCCTGTACAAGGAAGACCCCAAGCTGAAGGGTTTGGTGCTGGACCTGCGCAATGACCCGGGTGGCTTGCTGGAAGGTGCGATCGCCGTGTCGTCGGCCTTCTTGCCCAAAGATGTGACCGTGGTGTCCACCAATGGTCAATTGCCTGAATCCAAGGCTGTGTTCAAGGCTCGTGCAGAAGACTACTCGCGTCGCTACGGCTCGGACCCCCTGTCCAAGCTGCCCGCTGCGTTGAAGTCCATCCCGCTGGTCGTGCTGGTGAACGAAGGGTCTGCTTCGGCGTCCGAAATCGTTTCAGGCGCGCTGCAGGATCACAAGCGTGCCGTCATCATGGGTGGCCAGACCTTCGGCAAGGGCTCGGTGCAGACCGTGCGTCAGCTGACGGCTGAAACCGCGCTCAAGATCACCACGGCGCGTTACTACACCCCAAGCGGTCGTTCGATTCAGGCCAAGGGCATCGTGCCTGACGTGATGGTGGATGAAAGCGCTGACGGCAATCTGTACTCGGCCCTGCGCGTGCGCGAAGCCGATCTTGAAAAGCACATCGGCAGCGGGCAAGGCACCGAAGTGAAGGATGAAGCGCGCGAAAAGGCGCGTGAAGAAGCCATCAAGAAGCTGGAAGAGTCCACCAGCAAGAAGGCCGAACCCAAGCCGCTGCCTGAGTTTGGCTCTGCTGAAGACTTCCCGCTGCAGCAAGCGTTGAATCAACTCAAGGGCAAGCCCGTTCAGGTGTCCAAGACCATGACCGAGCGCAAGCCTGAGGACAGCAAGGCTCAGTAATCACCATGGACCCGTGCCTGCGCACGGGGTGAGATTGTTGGACGACGATCAACAGCTTCGATACAGCCGCCACCTCCTGTTGGATGAGTGGTCGGAGGCCGCGCAAGAGCGCCTGTTGTCCGCGCATGCGCTGGTCATCGGTGCGGGCGGCCTGGGTGCTCCGGCATTGATGTATCTGGCGTCGGCCGGTGTGGGACGTATCACGGTCATGGACCCCGATACGGTCGACCTGACCAATCTGCAGCGACAAATTGCGCACACCACCGACCGCGTGGGGCAGGCCAAAGTGCTGTCTGCGCAGTTGGCCATCGCGCAACTCAACCCGGGTGTGCAGGTGCATGCCATCGCTCAGGCGGCGGATGACGTCTTGCTGGCCGAATGGGTGCCGCAGGCTGATGTCGTGCTGGACTGCACCGACCGTTTCGCCATCCGTCAGACCATCAACCGTGCCTGCCGTCAGGCGGGGGTGCCCCTGGTGTCGGCGTCTGCCGTGCGCTTTGATGGGCAGATCAGCGTGTTTGATCCGCGGGTACCCGACGCACCGTGCTACGCCTGCCTGTTCCCTCCTGACGCGCCACCGGAAGAAACCCGTTGTGCCATGTTGGGCGTGTTCGCGCCCGTGGTCGGCATGATGGGCGTCATGCAGGCGGGCGAGGCCATCAAACTGCTGGCTGGGTTGACCGAGGCGGGGGCGCCCGGGCATCACCAAAGTCTGGCGGGCCGATTGTTGATATTCGATGGACGCGATTGGTCCTGGACCGCCATGCGTGCGCGCCGGAACCCCATGTGTCCGGTGTGTGGCACGTCGCCGCCCATCCGAGACTGACTTCACCACAAGAAGAGAGGCAGACGATGAACAATCCCAAAGAACTGCACGGCCGCAACTTCCCCACCGCTGGCCAGGATGCGCTCAACGCCAGTCGCCCTTCTTTGTATGGCGGTGATGACAGCAGTTACGAGTTGGCTTTCACGGACAACGACTTTCTGCTTCACCCCGATCTGCGCCCTGTGCGCATGCAGCTGGAGTTGCTCAAGCCTGAAATGGTTCAGCGCGAGGAGGGCGTCGAGTCCACCATCGTGGTGTTTGGCAGCGCACGCATCCTCCCCGCAGACGAATCGCAAGCTCGCTTGCGTTCGGCCATGGATCTGCCGGACGGGCCCGAGCGAGATCTGGCCGTCCGGCTGGCGCAGCGCCAGGTCGACATGTCGCGCTATTACGAGGAAGCCCGAGCCTTCTCGGCGCTGGTCACCAACAACTCGGCCAAGCTCGACAATCCCATCTATGTGGTGACGGGCGGGGGGCCAGGTGTCATGGAAGCGGGTAACCGTGGCGCGCACGAAGTCGGGGGCAAGAGCATCGGTCTCAACATCGTGCTGCCCCACGAACAAGAGCCCAACCCCTACATCACCCCCAAGCTGTGCTTCCAGTTCCATTACTTCGCCCTGCGCAAGATGCACTTCCTGATGCGCTCGGTCGCACTGGTGTGCTTTCCAGGTGGCTTCGGGACGCTGGATGAGCTGTTTGAAACCCTGACCCTGATTCAAACTGGCAAATGTCGCAAGCGTCCGGTGCTGCTGTTCGGGCGTGAGTTCTGGACCAAGCTGATCAACTTCGATTACCTGGTCGAAACCGGCATGATCAGCCCCCAAGACTTGGGGCTATTCCACTACGTTGAGACCGCCGACGAGGCTTGGGCAACGTTGCAGAAGGTCTACGGTCTGGGTCAACCCGATGCGGACATCGCCTGCGGCTGGTAAGGTGAAGGCGTCTTGACTGAGACGTCCTGCGCCGTGACACAGACCCATTTGCCAGACGCTGCCAGCGTACGATTGATCGGGGTGCCGACAGACATCGGCGCAAGCATGCGCGGGGCCTCGCTGGGGCCCGATGCGTTGCGCGTGGCCGGCTTGCCGGACGCACTTGCCCGGCTGGGCCTGTCGGTGCATGACGCCGGCAATGTCCAGGGCCCCCCTAATCCATGCCACCCGCCGCAGGACGGCTATCGCCATCTTGCTGAATGTGCGACCTGGAATCGGGGCGTTTTCCAACAAGTGGCTGACGCTTTGGCGGCCCGACACATGCCCATGGTCCTGGGTGGCGATCACAGCGTGGCGGTGGGCTCGATCGGCGCTGTCGCGCAGCATTGCCGCGCCACCGGGCAGCACCTGCGGGTGATCTGGCTGGATGCGCACGCCGACTTCAACACCAGTGACATCACCCCCAGTGGCAATCTGCATGGGATGCCCGTGGCCATTTTGTGTGGGCATGGTCCGCGTGAATTGCTGGCTGTGGCGGCGGGCGTGATGGACCGAGACGCGGATCTGTCGCCAGCCTTGACGGCAGATCAGATCAGGCAGGTTGGTGTGCGCAGCGTGGATCCGCTGGAGCGCCGCTTTGTACATTCGGCAGGGCTCGAAGTGTTCGACATGCGCCATCTCGACGAAGTGGGCATGCGCCACGTGATGCAGCAGGCCTTGCTCGGCGTCGATGAGCACACGCATCTCCACGTGAGTTTTGACGTTGATTTTCTGGATCCGGACATCGCGCCGGGGGTGGGGACGCCTGTGCGAGGCGGGCCGACTTACCGCGAAGCGCAGCTCTGCATGGAAATGCTGGCAGACACTGGACGCGTCGCATCGGTGGACATTGTCGAATTGAATCCGGCGCGTGACATTCAGAACCGGACGGCGGAACTGGTGGTGGATTTGGTGGAAAGCCTGTTCGGCAAGTCCACGTTGATGCGTCGCCGCCCCTGAGGAGGGTTCCCGATTCAGTTCGGGGCAGTCGATCCGATTCAAGCACCATGCATTCAAATACCAAAACAGCCCTCGTACTCACTGGCGGTGGGGCGCGTGCGGCCTACCAGGTCGGGGTCTTGCAAGCGCTGCAGCTGATTCGCCGTGATGTGGGTGAGCGTCGCCGGGGCAACCCCTTCCAGATCATTTGTGGCACCTCGGCAGGGGCACTCAACGGCATGGCCCTGGCGTGTCAGGCCGATCATTACGAATTGGCCTTGCGCACCATGGTGGATGTGTGGCGCGACTTCCGTGCCGAGCAGGTCTATCGGGCCGACTCGCTCGGCATCATGCAGACGGGTGCCAAGTGGCTGGCGCTGTTCTCTTTAGGGTGGGCGGTGGCGCGGTGGCGGCGCATGCGGCCTCGGTCCTTGCTGGACAACAGTCCCTTGCAAGAGCTGTTGCCGCAGTTGATGCAGGTCGACCGCTTGCCCAAGCTCATGGCCGAGGGGCACTTGGACGCCGTGGCGGTATCGGCCTCCAGTTACACCACTGGCGAGCACGTGACCTTTTACGACAGCGCCCGTGAGGTGGAACCCTGGATGCGTTCGCAGCGCATGAGTGTGCGCGACCAGTTGAGCGTCAACCACCTGCTGGCCTCGGCGGCCATCCCCTTTGTGTTTCCCTCGGTGCCCCTGACCATCGAGGGTCAGTTGCAATACTTCGGGGATGGCTCCATGCGTCAGGCTGCACCCATCTCGCCGGCTATCCATCTGGGTGCCGACCGCATTCTGGTCGTGGGGGCGGGGCGCTTGCACGAGCCGCCTGCCACCCGTCCTACCGTGGCCGAGTACCCCAATCTGGCGCAGATTGCAGGTCATGCCATGTCCAGCATCTTTTTGGATGCGTTGGCCGTGGACATCGAACGCATGCGCCGCATCAATCACACGTTGAGCCTGCTGACGCCTGAGCAACGTGCGCAAACCAGTTTGCGTCCGGTGGACATTCTGGTGATCGCGCCCAGTCAGCGCATTGACGACATCGCGGCCAAACATCTGTGGGCGTTGCCTCCCGCAGTGCGTGCCATGTTGCGTGCGGTGGGTGTTTATGGGCAGGGCAAGACGGCGCGTGGCACCGCTCTGGCCAGTTACCTGCTGTTCGAGTCGTCCTTCACCCGCGAGTTGATGCACCTGGGCTTCACCGATGCGCTGGCGCGCCGCGATGAGGTGGAGCGCTTCTTTGGCTGGGGGCAGGAGCAGCCTCAAGGGGCTGCGACCCCTTTACATGGGATTGAGACAGTGCTAAAGTAGAGAGCTTCGCTTTATAAAGGCGAGGATTAGTTCTTTCCTGAAAGGTCTCAACATGTACGCGGTCGTAAAAACCGGTGGCAAGCAATACAAGGTTGCTGCTGGCGAAAAGATTAAAGTAGAACAGATTGCTGCGGAAGTTGGCCAAGAGATCGTGATCGACCAGGTTCTGGCAGTCGGCTCCGGCGCTGAACTCAAGGTTGGCACTCCTCTGGTGGCTGGCGCAACCGTCAAGGCAGTCGTGGTGGCCCATGGTCGTCACGACAAGGTCCGCATCTTCAAGATGCGCCGCCGTAAGCACTACCAAAAGCGCCAAGGCCACCGTCAGAATTTCACCGAGCTGCAAATCAGCTCCGTGAACGCCTGATCTCGCGCCTTCATCGTCTAACTTCAGTCACCAAGGAGCAGATCCATGGCACAGAAAAAAGGCGGCGGTTCCACGCGGAACGGCCGTGACTCGCAACCAAAGATGCTGGGCGTGAAGGCCTTCGGCGGTCAAGTGATCTCCGCTGGTTCCATCATCGTCCGTCAACGCGGCACCCGTTTCCACGCTGGTGCTAACGTCGGCACCGGCCGCGACCACACGCTGTTCGCACTGGTCGACGGTACCGTGTCGTTCGCGACCAAGGGTTCGCTGAACCGCAAGACCGTGATCGTGACTCCCGTCTGATCTCGGCGATCAAGTGGCCCTTCAGTGGGCTGCTGAACCAAAGCCCCGGCATGCCGGGGCTTTTGTGTTTGGGTGCCACGTTCTGTGGTGCCGATTCTGTTTTCTCTCTGTCAGAGGCGGGATAATCCCAGCTTCTGCTCAAGCAAGGACACCCGTCTCATGAAATTCGTCGATGAAGCCACCATTGATGTGGCCGCCGGTAACGGTGGTAGCGGATGCATCAGCTTCCGTCGTGAGAAGTTCATTCCCTTCGGTGGCCCCAATGGGGGCGACGGCGGGCGAGGCGGGCACGTCTACGTGGTCGCGGACCGCAACATCAACACCCTGATCGACTACCGCTATGCGCGTCGTCACGAAGCGCGTAACGGCGAACAAGGCCGCGGCTCCGACCAGTTTGGCGCAGCCGGCGAAGACATCGTGCTGCGCATGCCCGTGGGCACCATCATTCGCAACGCCGAAACTGGTGAGTTGATGATGGAGTTGCTGGAGCACGGCGAAAAGCGCCTGCTGGCCAAAGGGGGGGACGGTGGCTTCGGCAACCTGCACTACAAGACTGCCACCAACCGTGCGCCCCGCAAAAAGACGCCGGGCTGGCCGGGTGAGGCGTACAAGCTCAAGCTCGAATTGCGCGTGCTGGCCGACGTGGGCCTGCTGGGCATGCCGAACGCCGGCAAGTCGACCCTGATTGCCGCCATCTCGAACGCGCGCCCCAAGATTGCCGACTACCCCTTCACGACCCTCCACCCCAACCTGGGTGTGGTGCGCGTGGGCCCCGAAAAGAGCTTCGTGGTCGCCGACATTCCCGGCTTGATCGAAGGCGCTTCCGAAGGGGCGGGCTTGGGTCACCAGTTCCTGCGCCACCTGCAGCGCACCCGCGTGCTGCTGCACGTGATCGACCTGGCACCGTTTGATGACACGGATCCTGTGCAGCAAGCGCGCGCCATCGTCAACGAACTCAAGATCTACGACGACGAGTTGTACAACAAGCCGCGCTGGCTGGTGCTCAACAAGCTGGATATGATCCCCGAGGCCGAGCGCATGACGCGCGTGCTGGAGTTCGTGCGCCGTTATGGCTGGAAGGGCCCAGTCTTCCAGATCTCGGCCCTGACCCGTCAAGGCTGCGAGCAGTTGGTGCAAACCATTTACCAGCACGTGGCCAGCATGCAGGAGCACCATGAAGAAGCGGACATTCGCTTTGACGTGGAGGCCAGCCTGCCCATGGCCAGCGATCTGGTGGCGCGTGCCGGTCTGGAGTACGACGACGATCTGACGGCTCTGATCAAGCCGAAGCAGGCGGCGGACGCAGCCAAGAAGACCGCGACCAAGAAGCCTGCTGCGAAGAAGGCTGCAGCCAAGAAGGTCGCAGCCAAGAAGGCGGTTGCCAAGAAAGCGGCACCGAAGGCCGCAGCGGTGGCCCCCGTCGTGGCCAAGCCGGCTGCGGGCAAGGCGCCTGCCAAGAAGGCCCCTGCCAAAAAAGTGGCAGCGAAAAAGGCTGCCGTGAAAACCGCAGCAGTGAAGAAGGCTGCCGCGCCGAAGGTGGCGACTGCGAAAAAAGCGGCGCCAGCTAAAAAAGCGGCTGTGAAGGTGGCGCCGGTCGTCAAGAAGGCTGCAGCCAAGCCCGTGACGCCCGCCAAGAAGGCTGCCGTGAAGTCGCCTGCCAAGAAGACTGTGGCGACCAAGGTGGCAGCCAAGAAGGCCGCGCCTGCCCCCAAAGTGGCGGCGAAGAAAGCCGTCGCGGTCAAGAAAGTCGCTGTGAAGAAGGTTGCCGCTAAAAAGGTGGTGGCCAAGAAGGCAGCGACCAAGAACACCGCACGCTGATCCCCTGTCCCTGATCTTTGCCTGACCCGACCGAGTCCCGCCCATGAACGATGTGTTGAAGAACGCCCGCCGCATTGTGGTCAAGGTAGGTTCCAGTCTGGTCACCAACGAAGGCAAGGGCGTGGATGCCGAAGCCATCGGCACCTGGTGCAGACAAATGGCCGCGCTGGCCCACGATGGCCGTGAGGTCATCATGGTTTCCAGCGGCGCCATTGCCGAAGGCATGAAGCGCCTGGGGTGGGCCACGCGACCCAAAGAAATCCACGAACTGCAGGCTGCGGCCGCTGTGGGGCAGATGGGGCTGGCGCAGATGTACGAAACCAAGCTGCGTGAGCATGGCATGGGCAGCGCCCAGGTGCTGCTGACGCACGCGGACTTGGCGGACCGCGAGCGTTACCTCAATGCCCGTTCGACCTTGTTGACCTTGTTGTCACACAAGGTGGTGCCGGTCATCAACGAAAACGACACCGTGGTCACCGATGAAATCAAGTTCGGTGACAACGACACCTTGGGGGCCTTGGTGGCCAACTTGGTCGAAGCCGATGCCTTGGTGATCCTGACCGACCAGAAGGGCTTGTACAGCGCTGACCCTCGCAAGGATCCGGCTGCACGCTTCATCGATGTCTGCACGGCGGGTGACCCTGCTCTGGAGCAGATGGCGGGTGGTGCGGGTTCTCGCGTGGGCACGGGTGGCATGATCACCAAAGTGCTGGCGGCCAAGCGCGCAGCCGGGAGTGGTGCTTCGACGGTCATCGCCTGGGGGCGTGAGCCGGATGTGCTGGTGCGCCTGACGCAGGGCGAGGCCATCGGCTCGCTGTTCGTGGCCGATACCGCCAAACTGACCGCACGCAAGCAATGGATGGCCGATCACCTGCAACTGCGTGGCGCCGTGATCGTCGATGACGGTGCCGTGCGCAAGTTGCAGGAAGAGGGTGCCAGCCTGCTGCCCATCGGCATGACCGAGGTGGTGGGCGAGTTTTTCCGCGGCGATGTCATTGCCGTGCGAAACAGCCAGGGGCAAGACGTGGCCCGGGGACTGGCCAATTACGCCAGCAGTGAGGCGCGTCTGATCGCGCGCAAGGCGTCGGGCGAGATCGAGGCAGCATTGGGCTTCAGTCATGAGCCAGAAATGATTCACCGGGACAACCTTGTCCTGGCCTGATCCCCCCGGAACAGGGTCATATCAGGGTAGATCCTGCCCTGTGAGAGCCACTTCTCCACGTACAAAGCCATCCGTGCTTATTTCACGTGATCCCGCCCGAGGAGGCTCTCCATGTCCCTGATGACCCGCATTGTTCTTCGTTCGACTCCCTTGGCCCTGGCCGCTGTGGCGCTGCTGAGCGCCGGTACTGCGCAGGCCAAGAGCCTCGTGTGTGTGTGGGATGTGGCAGGCAAGACCGGTGACGTGTACGCCGGCGCGACCGACTACGCCGTGGCCATGCAAAAGAACGGCGCCGATCTGGAGCTCAAGAGCTACGTGGACGAACGCGTCGCCATCGAAGACTTCCGCTCCGGCCAATGTGATGCCGTGATCGCTACGGCCTTCCGGACCCGTCCGTTCAACAGCGTGGCCGCCACGCTCGACAGCATCGGCTCCACCACCATCGTCAAGAACGGCAAGGTGGACATCGACGCCGGCTACGAAGTCGTGCGCAAGGTCATTCAGGTGTTTGCTGATCCCAAGGCTGGCAAGCTGATGGTCGAAGGCAACTACGAAGTGGGCGGCATCTTCCCTCTGGGCGCCGCGTACCCCATGGTGCGTGACCGCAAGATCAACACCGTCGAAGGCCTGTCGGGCAAGAAGATCGCCGCCTTTGACTACGACAAGGCCCAGGGCGTGATGATCCAGCGCATCGGCGCGCAGCCCGTGTCGGTGGACGTGACCAACATCGGCCCCAAGTTCAACAATGGCTTTGTCGACATGGTGACCCTGCCGGCCGTGGCCTTCAAGCCGTTTGAGCTGGCCAAGGGCATTGGCAGCCAGGGCGGCATTGGTCGCCTGCCCATCGTCATCCCCACGGTGCAAGTGATTCTCAACAAGGCCAAGTTCCCTGAAGGGTTTGGTGAGAAGTCGCGCCAGTATTGGCTGTCGCAGTTTGATCGCGCTCTGAGCATCGTGCGCACGGCCGAAAAGGGCATTCCTGCATCGATGTGGCAAGACCTGCCTGCTGAGAGCATCCCCAAGTACGCGCTGATGTTCCGCGAGTCGCGCATCGAGATCGCCAAGCTGGGCTTCTACAACAAGACCGGTCTGAACATCATCAAGAAGGCCCGCTGCAGCGTGAACCCCTCGGATGCCGAGTGCGCCACCCCACGTGAAGTGGAATAAGTCGGCCGACTGCACCGGGGCAAGACCCGGCGCCTGACAAACAAAGAGCCCGTGTCAGCGATGACCGGGCTCTTGTCTTGTGGGGGCAGAGAAGGTTCAGCGCTCGGCCATCTGGTCGTGGTCCAGGTGCAGGGCGTTCACTTCATCGGGGTGAGCGTTGTCGGGCATGAGCACGTCCGCGTCCCGTCGCATGCCCATGCGCACATGACCGCGCAGAAAGCGGTTGGTGTGCGGCTGCGGCCGGGGCAGGAAGCGGGCCAGCTCCTGCAGGGCCATCTCGTAGACACCCCGCTTGAACTCGATCACGCTTTCCAGCGGCACCCAGTATTCATGCCAGCGCCAGGCATCGAACTCGGGATGGCTGGTGGCGCGCAAGTTCATGTCGGAATCCCGCCCCATCAATTGCAGCAAGAACCAGATCTGCTTCTGGCCCTTGTAATGGCCGCGCGCATCTTTGCGAATGAAATGCTGAGGCACCTCATAGCGCAGCCAATCACGGGTTCTGGCGATGATGCGGACGTGGTCAGGCAGCAAGCCCACTTCTTCGTGGAGCTCGCGGTACATCGCCTGCTCTGGCGACTCACCGTGTTTGATGCCGCCCTGAGGAAACTGCCAGGAATGGGTGCGAATGCGCTTGCCCCAGAAGACCTGGTTACGGTGATTGAGCAGGATGATGCCGACGTTCGGCCGAAAGCCTTCACGGTCGAGCATAATCAACTCCAAATTTTCAACTAGATTCATTATTGCACCGCATTGCCGTGCTCGACTAGAGCGATTGCCCTGACAGGCGGCCTGCGGTGCGTTTTCATGCCATGAAAGCCTCTCAGTTCTTCATTTCCACCCTCAAGGAAGCTCCCGCTGACGCAGAAATCGTCAGCCACAAGCTGATGATGCGTGCCGGCCTGATCAAAAAGCTGGGTGCCGGTCTCTACAACTACATGCCGATGGGCCTGCGCACCATCCGCAAGGTGGAAAACATCATCCGCGACGAGCTGAACAAGGCGGGTTGCGTCGAGTTGACCATGCCGGTGGTGCAACCGGCCGAGCTGTGGGTGGAAACCGGCCGTTTCGAGAAAATGGGCGAAGAAATGCTGCGGTTCAAGGACCGTCATGGCCGCGACTTCGTCATCCAGCCGACCGCTGAAGAAGTCATCACCGACATCGCGCGCCAGGAGTTGCGCAGCTACCGTCAGCTGCCCAAGAACTTCTATCAGATCCAGACGAAGTTCCGTGATGAGCGCCGTCCCCGTTTTGGCGTGATGCGCGGTCGTGAATTCACGATGAAGGACGCGTACTCCTTCGACCGTGACGTGGAGAGCGCAGGCAAGACCTACGATGCCATGTACGCGGCCTACACCCGCATCTTCGAGCGCCTGGGTCTGCAGTTCCGTGCCGTGGCCGCCGACACGGGCGCCATCGGTGGCGACCGTTCGCATGAGTTCCAGGTGATCGCAGACACAGGCGAAGACGCCATCGTCTACTGCCCCACCAGCGACTACGCTGCCAACATCGAACTGGCGGAAGCCGTGGGCCTGATGGCCGAGCGCGGCGCCGCCACCGTGGCCCTGCAAAAGGTGGCCACCCCCGGCAAGAGCACTTGCCCGGATGTGGCAGCCCTGCTGGGCCTGCCCCTGAGCCAGACCGTCAAATCGCTGGTGCTGGCCACGGACGAGACCAATGAGCACGGCGAGATCGTCAAGTCCACCATCTGGCTGCTGCTGGTGCGTGGCGACCACGACCTCAACGAAGTCAAGGCCGGCAAGATTCAGTTGGCCGATGGTTCGGGCCTCAAGGCGGGCTTCCGCTTTGCCACCGAGTCTGAAATCGTGGCGCATTTCGGCACCAAGCCGGGCTACCTGGGCCCCATTGGCGTCCAGAACGTGAAGGTCATTGCCGACCGCACCGTGGCCAACATGTCGGACTGGGTGTGCGGTGCCAACGAAGAAGGCTTCCACATCCAGGGCGTGAACTGGGGCCGTGACCTGCCCGAACCCGATCTGGTGGCCGACATCCGCAATGTGGTGGAAGGCGACCCCTCGCCAGACGGCAAGGGTGTGCTGGCCATCCAGCGTGGCATCGAAGTGGGGCACGTGTTCTATCTGGGCACCAAGTACTCCAAATCCATGAATGCCACCTTCCTGGATGTGGACGGTAAGCCCAAGCATTTCGAGATGGGTTGCTACGGTATCGGTGTGACCCGTATCCTGGGTGCCGCCATCGAGCAGAAGCACGACGATCGCGGCATCATCTGGCCGGACGCGATTGCACCGTTCACGGTGGTGATCTGCCCGGTGGGCTACGACCGCTCTGAGGCCGTCAAAGCCGCAGCCGACGAGTTGCACGCGCAACTGTTGGCCCAAGGCGTGGACGTGATCCTGGACGACCGTGGCGAGCGCCCCGGTGCCATGTTTGCCGACTGGGAACTGATTGGCGTGCCGCACCGCGTGGTCTTTGGCGACAAGGGCCTCAAGGAAGGCGTGGCCGAGTACCAGGGTCGTCAGGATGCCGAAGCCAGCAAGTTGCCCGTGGGTGACGTGCTGGGCCACTTGCTGGCACGCCTGCAGAACGCCTGACAAGGTGGGGCTGAGGGCGTACCATTCCAAAATGGTGTCTGTTTTGCGTGTGATGCGCGCGTGGCGCGCGGCGTGCCTGACCTCGATGTGGATCGCAGGGGGGCTGCCGCATGCCTGGGCAGGCGCCCAGATTGAAGAGCCCTTGGCCGACTCGGTGCGGTCGGCTTTGTCAGCCGCCGTGGGTCGGGGCGAACCGCCCAAGCTGGTCTTTGCCGATGACGTTCAGCGTCGTCAGTGCGAGCGCTGGTCCATGGCGCAGGAAGACCGCCTCATCAAGCGCAAACCCGAGCAACTGGTGCGCATGGAGTTTCTGAACACCGTGTGTTACGAGGCCAAGCGTGCAGGGCTGGAGCCCTCGCTGGTGCTGGGCCTGATTCAGGTGGAAAGCGGGTTTCGCAAGTACGCCATCTCGCCCGTGGGGGCGCGGGGCTACATGCAGATCATGCCGTTTTGGGCTCGCACCATTGGCAATGGCGATCCGGCAAGCCTGTTTCACATGCAGACCAACATCCGGTTTGGCTGCGTGATCCTGCGGCACTACCTGGATCGCGAAAAGGGCAATCTCTTTTACGCGCTGGGCCGTTACAACGGCAGCCGCGGCCGTGCCGAGTATCCCAATATGGTGACCGCTGCGGCGCGTGGGTGGCGGCAGCTGGATGGCCTGGTGGGCACGCGTGTCGCCGACGCCCACAGCGAAGCCGGCGTCAATACCATCGCCTGGTCGGGGCGTTGAACGGTTTCAGAGGCCTTGCCACGACTGTGGCTGAGCCTGTTCGATCTGGACGAGGCTGAGCACCCTCTCCACCGTGTCCTGCACCAGGTCTTCAATGCTTTGAGGACGGTGGTAGAACGCAGGCAGGGGAGGGAACACAATGCCACCCATCTCGGTCACCGACGTCATGTTGCGAAGGTGTGCGAGATTGAAGGGCGTTTCACGCACCATCAGTACCAGGCGTCGACGCTCTTTCAACGTCACATCGGCTGCACGGGTCAGCAGGTTGTCGCCCAGGCCATGTGCCACGGCGGCCAGCGTTTTCATGCTGCAGGGTGCGATCACCATCGCATCGGTCATGAAGCTGCCGCTGGCGATGCAGGCACCCACGTCACCGGGGGCATGTGCCTGATCGGCCAGTGCCTCCAGCGCCGTGCGGTCCAGTCCCAGCTCGTGGTGCGCGTTCAGGATGCCCGCAGGCGTGGCCACCAGATGGGTTTGCACACCCAGCTCACGGGCACGTTGCAGCAGGCGCACGCCATAGACGGCGCCGCTGGCACCCGTGATCCCGATGATCAGCCGGCGAGGACGTGTCATGGCTGACTTATTGTGCGCCAGACAGAGTTTGTTGCAGCTCGCCAGCCTGATACATCTCCATCATGATGTCCGAGCCGCCGATGAACTCGCCGTTGATGTACAACTGAGGGATGGTGGGCCAGTTTGCGTACTCTTTGATGCCTTGGCGGATGGCTTCATCTTCCAGCACGTTGACCGTCTTCAGATCGGTCACGCCGCAGGCCTTCAGGATCTGGACAGCACGGCCCGAGAAACCGCATTGGGGGAACTGTGCGGTGCCCTTCATGAACAGGACCACGCGATTGCCCTTGACCAACTCGTCGATGCGTTGTTGAACGTCGCTCATAAGAAACCAATGTCAAAAAAGAAAACAGGCCCGGTTATATCAGGCCTGCGGGGTTTCGGGGCGAGTGGGGCTGTTGATTGGTGCGGCAGAAGGCGTAGTTCAGAAGGCGTATCCCACGGAAACCTTCACCAGCGGACGCAGGCCCAATCCTTGAACCAATTGGCTGGTATTCAGATTGCCTTGCAGCGCATCGCCCAGACGATTGAGGGCGCCATTGCGGGTGCCGATCAAACCCAGGTCGGCATTGAATTGCCAGGCCGTGCTTGCACCGGGTTTCTGGAAGCTGGCGGAGTAGCCGGCGCCGATGTAGGGGCTGGGTTGGTTGCTGGTGTCTCCCGCTTGAGCACGCCCCAGAGACAGACTGTCGAGCCGTTGCAAGCTGAGGTTGAGGCCCCCGCCATGATCGGCGCCCGACCACCAGGCTTGGCTGGCATCGCCTTGCACCACCCCTGCGGTGGCTCGGAAGCCGCCCTCCATGTAGTAGTCGGACAGGATGTGGAGGCTGCGCATGCGCAAGCCGGCCGGAACGGGCTGGGTCAGCACGAAACTGTCTTTGAGCGGGTTGACCGGGCGATCAATCACCACCCCGACGCGACCTTCCCATTGGGGCCACAAGGTCTGTCCGGCCGCCTGCAGGCCGTTCGCAGCCTCTTTGCTTTGCACTTGCTGCCAGCCAATGCGCACGGTGGTGAGGCTGCCGGAGGTGGCCTGACGCAGGGCGTGTTCGGCGCGGGGCACCATTTGGGCATGGGCCGTTGAGAGTGCCACGAGACTCAGGCACAGCGCCGGCAGCGCGCCACGCATCGGGTGCGAACGGGGCGGTGTGGTCGTGGTGTGTGCCATGGCGATCTCCTCAGGGACGTCTGGATGCTACGCCCCGGCCTGACATTTGTGTGTGAGAGATGTGAGCGTTCGTCACCCCATTTTCAGTGTCTGGAAATGCCCCCGGTAGCAGGGCTTTCCCAGTGCGAGGGCAGGGGCTCAGGCGGGCCGGCGGCCGCCGGTGCAGCGTGGCTGCCCGCCCAGATCGAAGCGGGTGCTCACTTCTTCAAAGCCTTGCTGGCGCAGCAGGGCACCCACTTCGGGGGCCTGGTTGTAACCATGCTCCAGCAGCAGCCAGCCGCCTGGGGCCAGATGCGCGGGGGCTTGCGCCACGATGAGGCGAATGTCGTCCAGTCCATCGGGGCCAGAGGTCAGAGCCGTGATGGGTTCGTGCCGCAGCGCGGGGAGGTGGGGGTCCCCTTCTGCGATGTAGGGCGGGTTGCTGACGATCAGGTCAAACTGCTCGCCAGGCAGGGGATCGAGCCAGGAGCCATGCAGGCCACGGACGTTGAGTCCCAGTTGACGGGCGTTGTCCAACGCGACCGACAGGGCGCCGGCGCTGGCATCCACTGCCGTGATCTGCGCCTGGGGGCGTGCATGAGCCAAAGCCAGCGCGATGGCGCCACTGCCTGTCCCCAGATCCACCACGCGCGTGGGGGCGGCTTCGGGGATGAGGGTCAAGGCCCATTCGACCAGCGTTTCCGTGTCGGGGCGGGGGATCAGGGTGTCGGGCGTGACCTTGAGGGGCAGGCCGAAAAACTCTTTGTCGCCCAGCAGGTAGGCCAAGGGTTCGCCCTCGGCGCGCCGGCTCAGCCAGGACAGGTAGCGCGTCAGCGGACCCTCCGGCATGGCATCCTGATCGTGCGACAGCAACCAGGTGCGGGAGCATCCCAGCACCGTGCACAGCAGCACGTGCGCGTCCAGGCGGTCCACGCCCAGGGTGCGTGCGTGCGCCAGCGCACCACCGACGGTCATGTTGAGGTCAGACACCGGTGGCCGCCTCCAGCTCCGCCAATTGGTCGGCCGCCTGCGCACTCAGCAGGGCGGCGACCACGTCGTCCAGATCACCTTCCATGATGGCAAGGAGCTTGTAAAGCGTCAGGTTGATGCGGTGGTCGGTCAGGCGTCCCTGCGGGAAGTTGTAGGTGCGGATGCGGTCAGAGCGATCACCGCTGCCGATCAGCCCTTTGCGCATGGCCGCCTCTTTGGCTGCGCGCTCGCTGCGCTCTTTCTCTTGCAGACGAGCTTGCAGCACTTGCAGGGCCTTGGCCTTGTTGCTGTGCTGGCTGCGCCCATCCTGGCACTCGGCCACCAGCCCGGTGGGCAAGTGCACCACGCGCACGGCCGAATCGGTCTTGTTGATGTGCTGGCCACCCGCGCCACTGGCTCGGAAGGTGTCGATGCGCAGATCGGCCGGGTTCAGGGTGATGGCGGCGGCCTCGTCGGGCTCCGGCATCACGGCCACGGTGCAGGCACTGGTGTGGATGCGGCCTTGGGTCTCGGTGGCGGGGACGCGCTGCACGCGGTGTCCACCTGACTCGAACTTCATCTTGCCGTAGACGCCATCGCCCTCGAAGCGCAGGACCACTTCCTTATAGCCGCCCAAATCTGACTCGCTGGCAGACATGATCTCGCTGCGCCAACCTTGACGCTCTGCGTAGCGGGTGTACATGCGGGCGAGGTCGGCCGCAAACAGCGCCGATTCGTCCCCGCCGGTTCCAGCACGGATTTCGATGAAGGCGTTGCGGACGTCGTCAGGGTCTTTGGGCAGCAGGGCTGTTTGCAGTTCGGCCACCAGACGATCGAGGTCGGCCTCGGCCTGCGTGATTTCATCTTGCGCCATGGCGCGCATGTCGGGGTCGTCACCCGAATCGGTCAGCATCTCGCGCGCGGTGTCCAGATCCTGCTGGCGCTGGGTGTGGCGGCGAGCGAGGTCGCACACACCGCTGACCTCGGCATGTTCGCGAGACAGTTCACGGAAACGCTTGTTGTCGGCGGCAATGACCGGGTCGGACAACGCCATGTCCAGCTCTTGCAGGCGGTGGGCCAGACGTTCGAGCGAGGAGGCGAGAGACGGCGCCAGCACGGCGCTCACGCGAGGCCCTCGTCCGAGGTGTCGGGGCGCACGGGAGGGCGCTCTGAGGCAGGGCTCGCGAGCACGGTTTCGCCACGCAGGAACAGGCGCGACAAGGCGGCTGCCACCTGAGGGCGAGTGTGCGCATCGGCACTGTGCAATTCGGCCATGGCGCCGTGCAGCATCTTCTGGGTCAAGCCGCGCGACAGGGCTTCCAGCACGGCTTCGATGTCATCGCCCTTGCTCAGCATCTTGCGTGCGCGGGCCAGTTCGGTGGCGCGCCAGTCGTCGGCTTGGGCGTGCAGTGCCTTGATCAGGGGCACCGTGGTGCGCTGGTCCAGCCAGTGAACAAAGCCTTGCACCCCGGTTTCGATGATGGCCTCGGCCTGGGCCACCGCTGCCTGACGCTTTTCGCCAGCGGTTTGCACCATGGTTGACAAGTCATCCACGGTGTAGAGGTAGACGTCACCCAGTCGACCCACTTCGGGTTCGATGTCGCGGGGCACAGCCAGGTCCACCATGAACATGGGGCGACGCTTGCGAGCCTTCAATGCGCGCTCGACCGCACCCAGACCGATGATGGGCAGGCTGCTGGCGGTGCAGGACACCACGATGTCAAATTCGTGCAGGCGCTGGGGCAGGTCGGCCAAACGCATGGCTTGAGCGCCCAGATGGGTGGCCAGCTTTTCGCCACGCTCCAGCGTGCGGTTGGCTACGGCCATGCCACGTGGATTGCGCGCGGCAAAGTGCGTGGCGGTGAGCTCGATCATTTCGCCTGCGCCCACAAAGAGCACACGCGTTTTGCTCAGGTCTTCAAAGAGTTGCGACGCCAGGCGAACTGCGGCGGCGGCCATGCTGATGGAGTGCGCCCCGATTTCGGTCGAGGAGCGAACTTCTTTGGCCACGGCAAAACTGCGCTGGAACAACTGGTGCAGTGTCGTGCCCAGGGTGCCGGCATTGTCGGCTTCGCGGACCGCTTGCTTCATCTGCCCCAGGATCTGAGGCTCACCCAGGACCATGGAGTCCAGGCCACTGGCCACGCGGAACGCATGGCGTGCGGCCTGTCCGCCCTCCAGCACATAGGTGTGCCGCATCAGTTCGTCGGCAGACACCCCTCCGGTGCGGCTGAGCCAGTCCACCGCGGCGTGGCGCAGTTGGTGAATCGGGCCACCCATGCCGCCCGCTGCCACGTACAACTCGGTTCGGTTGCAGGTGGACAGCAGCGCGGCTTCAGAATGAGGGGTGCCCGTCAATTGCTGGTGCAAGGCTTGCAGCGCCGGGGCCAGTTGATCCACCGCGAATGCGAAACGGCCGCGCAGATCAACAGCGGCAGTGGTGTGGTTGAGGCCCAGGGTCAAGACGGTCATAGGCCGCGATTATAAAATCGCCCCGTTTGCATTGGGGACGAACCTGATTTTGCCCTTTGCAGGAATTTTTGGGTACGTCGCCACGAGATCGCTGCCTTTTTGATGCAGCGCAATGGCATGAGCCCCTTTTTCGCCCGCTTGCCTTGCTGGACCAATCTGCTCATGGGTTTTTTTGACGCACTCGACCACCTTGTCAACTTCCTCCTGCCCGCCTTGGGCATGGCCGTGCTCGTGCCCTCTCTGGCGCGGCTGGTCTGGTGGAAGGAACTGAAGGGCAAGGGCTGGACCTTGCAGGTCACGCGCACCGCGCTGGCCAATGGTGTGGTGTTGCTGCTCGGGCTGCTGGTGCTGGGGCGAGACGGTGCCATGATGACTTATGCCGCCTTGGTGCTGAGTTCAGCCCTGATGGTCTGGTGGACAGGACTTCGTTGACATGACCTACAGCGTCAAAGAAATTTTCTACACCCTCCAAGGCGAGGGCACCCACGCAGGCCGTCCGGCGGTGTTCTGCCGCATGGCGGGATGCAACCTGTGGACCGGCCGCGAGCAGGATCGCACCAGTGCCATCTGCCAGTTCTGCGACACCGACTTCGTGGGCACCGATGGCCTGGGTGGGGGCAAGTTCGACACAGCCCAGGCACTGGCACAGCGCATCGCCTCGTTCTGGCCGGACACCCCAGCGGGTCAACAAGGCAAGCGCTTTGTGGTGATCACAGGGGGCGAACCTCTGTTGCAGGTGGATGCCGCCCTGATTGACGCCCTGCACGCCGAGGGATTTGAAATCGCCGTCGAAACCAATGGCACCGTGGCGGCCCCGGAAGGGTTGGACTGGATTTGCGTCAGTCCCAAGGCCGGCTCGAAGCTGGTTCAGACCCGGGGGCACGAACTCAAGGTGGTGGTGCCGCAAGCTGGGTTCACTGAAGCCGACTTACTGGCCTTTGAGCAACTGGACTTTCAGCAGTGGCGTGTGCAAGCCATGGACAGCGCCCAACCAGAGGCGCGGCGTCAGGCCATGCATTGGGCCGTGCAATGGTGCCTGGATCATCCGCGCTGGATGCTCAGCGTGCAGACCCACAAATCGCTTGGCATTCGCTGAGCGCCGGAGTCACGCATCATGAATTGGGCGGAACGCAGTCGTCAGGCCGTCTGGCACCCTTGCACCCAGATGAAGGTGCACGAGCACTTTCCGCCTCGCGCCATCGTCGCGGCCGACGGCCCTTGGCTGATCGATGACCAAGGGCACCGTATCCTGGACGCGGTGAGTTCGTGGTGGGTCAATCTGTTTGGTCACAACTTCGAACCCATCAAGGCGGCGATCACCGATCAGCTTGGCAAGGTGGACCACATCATGCTGGCCGGTTTGACGCACCCGCCGGTGGTCGAATTGTCGGAACGCTTGGCTGCACTGACGGGACTTGGCCATGCCTTTTATGCCAGCGATGGAGCCAGCGCCACCGAAATCGCGCTGAAGATGAGCGCTCACAGTTGGCGCAATCTGGGGCGCGCCGAGAAGAACCAGTTCATTGGCTTGCAAGGCGGCTACCACGGTGAAACGGCCGGTGCGCTGTCGGTGACCGACATCCCCTTGTTCCGCGAAGCCTATGCGCCGTTGGTGCGTCTGAGCGCCACGCTGCCGTCCCCCGATCCTCGCCATGCGGCGCCGGGCGTCAGTGCCGAGGCCCATACGCAGTGGGCGATGGAGGCCCTGGCCAACTACCTGGCTCAGCATCACAACCAGACGGCCGCGCTGATCCTTGAGCCTTTGGTGCAAGGCGCTGCCGGCATGGCCATGTATGCCCCCGAGTACCTGGTGGCCGTGCGTGAACTCTGTGATCGCTACGAGGTGCACTGGATTGCCGATGAAATTGCCGTGGGCTTTGGCCGCACCGGCACCCTGTTTGCGCACCAGCAGGCGCGTCGCGCGGATGGCGGACACGTCACGCCCGATTTCATCTGCCTGAGCAAGGGGTTGACTGGTGGCGTCATGCCGTTGTCAGCCGTGCTCACGACGGATGCCGTGTACCAAGCGTTCTACGACGACCGCACGGTGCATGGCTTTTTGCACTCGCACTCGTACACCGGCAACCCCTTGGCTTGTCGGGCTGCGCTGGCGGTGTTGGACACCTTTGCTGAACAGGATGCGCAAGGTCGTGACGTGCTGAGTCGCAACCGTGAGGCGGCCGAGCGCTTTCACGCCTTGACAGCCCCCTTGCGGGCGCACCCGCGGGTCAAGGGGCATCGTCACCTGGGCATGATCTGGGCCTGGGACATCGATTGCCAGGAACCGACCTTTGCCGCGCGCTACCACCGGGCGGCGCTGGACGCGGGCCTGTTGCTGCGCCCCATTGGCACGACCTTGTATGTCATGCCCCCGTACGTGCTGACGGAAGCGGACCAAGCCCATCTTGCACAAGGTCTGGTGCGCGTACTGGACCACGTGCTGGCCGACATCGACGCCTTGCCGCAGGCGCAGGCACCGGTCGTGCCTGTCCCTTGAGCCATCATGGATGGAGTCTCTGTGAAGCCCTTGTCGCCAGCCTATTTCATCACCGGAACCGACACCGGCGTGGGCAAGACCCGCACCAGTTGTGCCCTGATCCATGCCCTGCGGCACGCGGGTCATGCCAAGGTGGTGGGCATGAAGCCCGTGGCTGCCGGATGCGACTGGGTGGACGAAACTGCCACTCAGCCTGGTCACTGGCTCAATGAAGACGTGGCCGCCATGCGTGCAGCCTCCAGCTTGCTTGTGCCTGCGTCGTTCGACAATCCGTATGCCTTGCCAGACGCGGTCTCACCGCACATCGCCGCCCGGCGCGCTGGTGTGGTGATCGAACTGGATCATCTGGAAGCCTCCTTTCATGCACTGCGCAGCCACGCCGACGCCGTGGTGGTGGAGGGAGCGGGCGGCTTCATCGTGCCTTTTTGCGAACCCGATCCTGACCTGGGGGGGGACTGGGCCACCAGTGCCGATCTGGCTCAACGTTTGCGCTTGCCCATCATCCTCACGGTGGGGGTGAGGTTGGGGTGTCTGAACCATGCCCTGTTGACGCAAGAGTCCATCTTGTCGCGTGGCTTGCACTTTGCCGGCTGGGTGGCCAATGTGGTCGATCCCGACATGCCCGAACAGGCTGCCAACCTGGCGACCTTGCAAGCCCGCTTGCGCGCTCCCATGCTGGCCCATTGGCCTTGGGACCCGTTGGCCACGCCTGCGGATCTGGCGCACCGACTGACTTTGCCTTGATATCCGATTGACCATGCAAACCCGTTTGACCCGCCTGCTCGGCATTCAGCATCCCATCGTCCTGCCAGGGATGACCTACATCGCCGTGCCGCGTCTGGTGGCCGCCGTGAGCAATGCCGGTGGGCTGGGCATTTTGGCATCGGGGGCGCTGTCGCCCGACGAGTGCCGCGCGGCCATCCGCGAAGTGCGCCGCCTTACCGACAAGCCGTTTGGTGTGGGGTGCAGCCTGATGTTGCCGGGTGCAGCCGAGTGCGCCAAAGTGGCGCTGGAAGAAAAGGTGCCCGTCATCAACGTGTCGATGGGCAAAGGCGAGTGGGTCACAGAAGCCGCGCATGCCTATGGTGGCAAGGTGGTGGCCACGGTATCCACCGAAGCCCACGCGCGGTCGGCACTGGCGGCCGGTGTGGACGGACTGATCGTGACCGGGCATGAGGCGGCAGCCCACGGTGGCAAGGTCACCTCCATGGTGTTGATCCCGGCAGTGCGAGACATGACCGATCTGCCCATCATTGCAGCGGGTGGTTTTGCCGATGGCCGGGGGTTGATAGCGGCGCTGGCGCTGGGCGCCGATGCGGTGGCCATGGGTACGCGCTTTGCCAGTTCATTGGAAAGTCCCATGCATGCCGAGACCAAGCAACTGGTGCGCCGCAAAGAGGCGGAAGAGACCATTTACTCGTCGAACTTCGACACATTCCCGTGTCGCGTCATGCGTACGCCCGGTGGGCGCAAGTACACGGCTCGCAAGCTCAGCCCGCCCGTGGCCATCACCCGTTCGCTGGCGGCCGCGCGCGAACTCAACACACCGCTGACCGCCCTGGCCAAGGACGCCATGGGCCAAGGTCTGGTTGGGGCCGTCAAGGTGGCGTATTTTGGTGCTGCCACCCTGGCCATGCGAAAAGCCATCCACGAGGCGAACCACGAGGATGGCGTGCAACTGATCGGTCAGTCACAAGGACTGGTCCACGACATCGCCAGTGTGGCCGACATCGTGGACCGCGTCATGAAGCAGGCGCAGAGCGTGGCGACCAGCCTCTCTGCGCTGCAGACCGCCTCCTGAGCAGGTAGAGGCGGTCGACCCCAAACGTTTACTCGTCGCGACCGCCCAGACCGAACAGCATCAGCAGGCTGGTGAACAGGTTGTAGATTGAGACGAACAGGCTGACGGTGGCCATCACGTAGTTGGTCTCGCCACCATTGACGATGCGGCTGGTCTCGAACAGGATCATGCCACTGGCGATCAGAACGAACAGGCCCGACACGGCCAGGCTCAGGGCGGGCACTTCAAAGAAGATTGCGCCCAGACCCAGCACCACACCGACCAGCGAGCCCACGAACAAGAACTTGCCCATGAAGCTGAAGTCGCGCTTGGTGACCAAGGCCACAGCCGACAAGCCCAGGAAAGCCGCAGCGGTGGCGGCCAGGGCATGGGTGATGGCCGAGGCGCCGCCGGGAATAGACATGACCGCATTGAGCGTGGGGCCCAGGGTGTAGCCCATGAAGCCGGTCAGGGCGAACACAGCCACCACACCCTTGCCGCTGTTGGCGAACTTGTTGACCAGGAAGAACAGGCCGTAGAAACCCACCAGGGTCAGGATCAGACCGGGCGCGGGCCAGTTGAAGGCCATGGCGGCGCCGGCGGTGGCGGCACTGAAGGCCAGGGTCAGGCCCAGCAGGGCATAGGTGTTGCGCAGCACGCGTTGCGCGCTGGCAGGCATCACGGTGGTGACGTCGCCCATCGACAGGGTGCGTGAGTTGGAATGGTCGTAGGACATGGTGTCTTCTCCTCAAACACGGGTGGTTCGCATTGGAGCCACTCCGGATGATTGGCATTGTGAGGACTTCATCATTTCGGGTAAATTCGAATTTATGAAGCCAATCATTCGATAAAACCGATATGAACTACAAACACCTGCAGTACTTCTGGACCGTGGCCAGAATGGGTGGCGTGGTGAAGGCCAGTGAACACCTGCACGTCACGCCCCAGACCATCAGCGGACAGATCCAGTTGCTGGAGGACCATTTCGGGCGTCCCCTGTTCCAGAAAAAGGGGCGCAAGCTGGAGTTGACGGAAACAGGCCAGCTGGCCTTCAGCTATGCCCAGGACATCTTCAACCTCGGGGCAGAGCTGGATCAGGTGGTGCGTCAGCCGCGCGGTGTGGCGCGGCCCATCGAGTTGCGCGTGGGGCTGGCCGACGCGGTGCCCAAGCTGGTCGCCTGCCGTTTGCTGGAGCCCGTGCTGCACAGCACGCAGCGGTTCAAGGTGGTGTGCCGGGAGTGGAAGCTCGACAGCTTGCTGGCCGAGTTGGCCGTGCATCGACTGGATCTGGTGCTGTCAGACACCCCCTTGCCACCGACGCTGAGTGTGCAGGGCTTCAATCACCGGCTGGGCGGTTCGACCGTGGGCTTTTATGCCACGCCGGCCTTGCTGCCCAAGATCAAGGGCGGCTTTCCGGCCTGTCTGGACGATGTGCCCTTGCTGATTCCGGGTACCGAGTCCGCACTGGGGGTCAAGCTGCTGCAATGGCTGGGCAAGCACAAACTCAAACCGCAGGTCGTGGGCGAGTTTGACGATGGTGCCTTGCTGCAGGCACTGGGCCAGCATGGTCATGGCGTGTTCATGGCTCCCATGGTGCTGGATGAGGAAGTGCGTCGCCAATATGGCGTGCACCTGGTGGGCGAGGCGCAGGACCTCATCGAAGAGTTTTACGTGATCACGGTGGACCGCCGTTTGACCCACCCTGGTGTGGCTGCCATCGCCCAAGCGGCCCGTGAGGGACTGTTTGCGGCGTGGAGTCGCTGAGCCGCGCGCATGAAAAGGGGCTCCGAGGAGCCCCTTTGCTTGGGTCTGATGTCGATGGGCTTCAGGCCACGATCATTTCGGCACGCAGGGAGTGCGGGAAGGCCTTGGTGATCTTCACGTCGATCAACTGACCCACCAGGCGGTCGCGCAGGGCTTGCGTGGGACCGGCCGGGAAGTTGACGATACGGTTGCACTCGGTGCGGCCCATCAGCTCGGAGGGGTCCTTGCGGCTGGGGCCTTCCACCAGGATGCGCTGGGTCTTGCCCACCAGGGCCTCGCTGTAGCGCAGCACATTGGCTTCCAGGTAGGCCTGCAGGGTTTGCAGGCGCTTGAGCTTGACCTCATACGTAGCATCATCCTGCAGCGAGGCGGCCGGCGTACCGGGGCGGGCGCTGTAGATGAAGCTGAAGGATGCATCGAACTCCAGGTCGGTGGCCAACTTCATGAGCTTGTCGAAGTCTTCATCGGTTTCACCGGGGAAGCCGACGATGAAGTCGGTCGACAGGCTGATGTCGGGGCGAACCGCGCGCAGCTTGCGGATGGTGCTCTTGTATTCCAGCGCCGTGTAGCCGCGCTTCATGGCCATCAGGATGCGGTCCGAGCCGTGCTGAACTGGCAGGTGCACGTGGTTGACCAACTTGCTGGTCTTGCCGTAGACGTCGATCAGGCGTTGGCTGAACTCGTTGGGGTGGCTGGTGGTGAAGCGGATGCGCTCGATGCCGGGGATCTCGGCCACGTACTCCAGCAACATGGCGAAATCGGCGATCTCGGTGGTGTCGCCCATCTTGCCGCGGTAGCCATTCACGTTCTGGCCCAGCAGGGTGATTTCCTTGACGCCCTGGTCGGCCAGGTCTGCGACTTCGGTCAGCACGTCCTCGAAGGGGCGCGAGACCTCTTCACCGCGGGTGTAGGGCACCACACAGTAGCTGCAGTATTTGGAGCAGCCTTCCATGATCGACACAAAGGCCGAAGCGCCTTCTTTGCGGGGCGGTGGCAGGTGGTCGAACTTTTCGATTTCGGGGAAGCTGATGTCGACCTGCGGACGCTTGAGTTCCTGACGCTTTTCCAGCATGGCAGGCAAGCGGTGCAGGGTTTGCGGGCCGAACACCACGTCCACATAGGGCGCGCGTTCGATGATCGCGGCGCCTTCCTGGCTGGCCACGCAACCGCCCACGCCAATCATCACACCCTTTTCTTTGAGGTGCTTGACGCGGCCGAGGTCGCTGAACACCTTCTCTTGTGCCTTTTCGCGGATGGAGCAGGTGTTGAAGAGGATCAGGTCGGCTTCTTCGGGGTTGTCAGTGGGCTCGTAGCCCTTGGCAGCATTCATGACGTCGGACATCTTGTCCGAGTCATATTCGTTCATCTGGCACCCATAGGTCTTGATGTAGACCTTCTTGGTCTGTGCGTCGGTACTCATGTGCAGGCGAGGATCAGGACTTGGTCCAGGTGGAAGTGATGGGATCAAAGGTCCACTTGGCGGCTTCTTCCGCCGTAGTGGGCCACACGCGCGCGATTTCATCGCTGCGCAACACCCAGACGTTGAAAAGCAGACCGTAGGGGTCCAGCGTGTAGTTGACTTTCAGCTTTTGCCCCGCCAGCGTGCCGGACAGCACCAGCATGTTGTTGGTGTCACGGATGCGGGCACCGGGTGCGAGACGCATGGCCTTGCCGTTGAGGGTCACTTCGGGTGGTTGGCCGAACGTGGCCTCGCCCCGCAGCGAATGGGTGGGCAGCGCGCGGGCGATTTGGGCGCTGGCCATGACAGGCACAGCCAAGGCCACGGTGGCCAGGGCCATCGAGAGACAGCGGGGCATGGTGTAGATCCAGGGGCTGTTGATCGGACTGACGATTTTACCTGTGCCCCTGAACCGCTGTGTCGGAATCTTCAGCCGAGGGGGGCTGCGTGGTTCAGGTCCGCCAGGCGTTCGGGGGTGCCCACGTCCGTCCACGGTCCGGTGTACACGGTGCCGCTGAGTCGGCCCGCATCAATGGCGAGTTCCAGGCAGGGGCGCAGGGCGGCCTTCTCACCCACCGTTAAGTGGTTCACCATGGCGGGGCGATACAGCCCAATCGTCGAGTAGGTGTATGTCGGGGTGCCGGCCGCGGCCTGATCTTTGCGCAGGACGCGTCCATCGGGCGTCAGAGCAAAGTCGCCTTGGGGCACGTGCGGTGGATTGGGGACCAGCCACATGCGGCCCCAGTCTGCCTGGGACTTGAAGGCTTCGGCGGCCGTTGCATCAAACCGGAAGCCGGGCACAAACACATCCCCGGCCAGCACCCAGAACGCGTCCCCCAGCAGTGGCAGTGCCTTGGCCATGCCACCGGCGGTTTCGAGGGCGCCACCATGGTCGCGGCCCTCGTGCGAGTAGTGAATGCGCAGGCCCCAGCGTGTGCCATCGCCCAGCGTGGGCTCAAACTGTTCTTCCAGGTAGGCGGTGTTGATGACCACCTGCGTCACGCCGTCGCGTGCGAGGGCTTCCAGGTGCCACTCAATCAGCGGCTTGCCTTGCACGTGCAGAAGGGGCTTGGGCGTGTGGTCGGTCAGGGGGCGCATGCGCTCCCCACGACCGGCAGCCAAGATCAATGCGGACAGCTGAGACATGTGTGTAGGGCTCGGTGGAGACAGCCCTGGATTGTCCTTGAATCAGGGATGCAGGTTGCCCTGCAGCCACGTCACCAAATCGTTCGGCAACATCGGTTTGCCGTAAAGCCAGCCTTGCCCTTCATCGCACCCGAGGGCGAGCAAGGTGTTGCGCTGGACCTCGGTCTCGACGCCTTCGGCAATCACCTTCATGCCTTGGCTGTGGCCCAGGTTGACCACCATGCGGGCGATGCTGACATCGCGGTCGAGTTCGGCCACGAAGCTGCGGTCGATCTTCAGTCGCGCAGCGGGCAGGTGACGCAGGACGCTGAGGGACGAGAAACCCGTCCCGAAGTCATCAATGGCCACCGTGAGTCCCAAGGCGCGAATCTCTTCCAGTCGACGACGGATGAGATTGATGTCTTCTGCGGCCATGGATTCGGTGATTTCCAACTCCACGGAGTCGGAGCGAACATCGGTTTCAGCCAGGGTGTTGGCCAGCAGCGGGATGAAATCAGGTTCTCTGAGCTGGACTTGCGACACGTTGACGGCCATGGTCAGCTCGGTGAACCCCATGTCATGCAGACGCTTGAGTTGGGTACAGGCGCTGTGCATCACAAAGGTGCCCAGCACCATCATCAGACCGGCTTGTTCGGCCACCGGGATGAACTGGTCGGGTGGCACCATGGTGCCGTCAGGTTGTCGCCAGCGGAGCAGGGCTTCCATGCCGATGGCTTGCCTTGTCTGGAGATCGACTTTGGGCTGGTAGACGGCAAACAACTGCGGGGACCCCGTGGCCGCACGCAAGCTGTTGAGCAACTGCATGCGCGCACGCGCGGCATGCCCCATCTCTTCTGAAAAATAGCAAGTGGAACCGCGCTGTTGCAACTTGGCGCGTTTCAGTGCCAGGTGCGCATCCTTGAGCAGATCCGGTCCGCGTTCTTCGTGTTCGTCCAGGCGGACCAGGCCAATCGTGACCGAGATGCGAACCGATTGACCGTTCACCTGCAGCGGCGTGCTGAAGAGGTGCAGCAAGGTATCGCCTGACACCTCATGCGACGGCCCCAGTGCTGCAAACACATCGGCACTGATGCGGGCAATGTGGCAGTGGGGTCCGAGTCCATCGTGCAGGCGCGTGGACACCGCGCGCAGCACATTGTCGCCAAACTCATGCCCCAGCATGTCATTGATGGAGGCAAAGCCATCAATGTCCAGCACGCCGACGGTCAGGGGTGTAGGCGCCACGGTCAGCCTTGAAAGCTGCTGCAGGAACTGGTTGAGATTGGCAATCCGCAGCAGGGGGTCGACGTAGGCTTGGTCGACCAGTCGGCCGTACAGCAAGACATTTTCAAAGCCTGCAGACATGGACGAGCAAAACACCTCGACCAGATGGCGATCAAGGGGCGGCAGATCGTCAGGGTGATCAATGTAGGCAGCCAGCCCTCGGCCATCAGAGGTGGCAAAGTACAAAACCATGCCTTGGCAGAACAGGCTGCGACGTTCTCGCAAACATTGCTCCAAGGCTGCTTGAACTTGAGGGATGCCCAGTTCGTCCAGGGGACGCTGGATGAGTTCGCCGTAGTGACCTGCGGCCGCAATCACGCGCGCCGGGTCTCCGCTGTTTTCCAGGCCGGCCTGCGCGCAGATGAGGCCTTCTGGGCGCATGCCCAGTAAGGCACACAACTGGTTGACCACACCTTCGGCGAACAACTGCATGCCGTGCAGCTTGCTGAGTTCGGTACTGGCGCGGACCACCATCTCCAACCCTCGGCGGGTCTGTTCATGCGTGCGCATCTGCCGATAGGCGCGCAATGCGGTGGTGAGGCTGGTGAACAGGCGAACCCGTGTCAGCTCCGACTTGGTTCGGTAGTCATTGATGTCGTAATTGCGGATGGTCTCCAACTCGGGGGCGTAACCCGGTTGACCGGTCCGCAGCACGATGCGCAGTGCTTCCCGCCCCAGCTTGTGGCGAACTTCGCCCACCAACTGCAGGCCGGCATCTTCGGACTCCATGACCACGTCCAGCAGCATGACGGCGATGTCGTCGTGCGTTTGCACCAGGTCAAATGCTTCCTGGCGCGAGTACGCGTGGTGGATGTAGAGCGCGCGACCTTCAATCAGCAGGTCACGCAGCGCCATTTCGGTGGCCTGGTGGACGTCGGCATCATCGTCCACCACCAGAATCTGCCAGGCGTTGTGAGCGATGGCGGGTGCGGTGCTCACCTCGCCATCATCTTCGATTAAGACGAGTAAATCGTCGTCGGCACCGTTGGGTGTGGCGCCGATTTCTGTTGAGGACGATTGATGTGTGCGATCACTCATGTCCGGGTGTCGTCTGACGAGAAATGGATCACGTCACTATATGTCGCCCGGGCCCGTCGCGTATGCGGAATGACGCGAACCTGTCGTCATCATTCGCAAAAACAGGGCGGGAGCCCCCAAGAGTGGGAAGCTTGCGCCCTGTGTGGTGTTGACCTTTTCGGACTCAGGAGCGATTGCCGTAGCGTCGCTTCATCGTGGTGATGTGAGAAATCACCTCGGTGGAAATTTCCGAGAACGGGGACCCGGAGTCAATGAGTGCGGAGGCCTCGCTGTAATCCCGCGCATTGATCTTGCGGGCGACATCGGAGGCAGTCTTGTGGAACTGCGCGTGCGTGGTCTGCAGCTTCACAAACTCTGGCTTGGAGCCCCAGCGCGAGCCGCCTGGGCCGTGAATCCATTTGCCCAGCGCGCAGCGATCATCTCGGCACAGTGTCTCAGCGTCCAGCGTCGTTTGTTCGCTGATGGCTGCACGCAGTTTGACCTTCCATTGTCGATGGGCGTCAACCGCCGCGTCGAAGTCGAATTTGTCTGCGCTGACCTCTGCTCGCTCCTTCAGGCGAACATGTGCGGGCAACTTGAAACGGGCGACTTCTTCGGCCAGCGCGAAAGCCTGATCACGCATGGCGGACGAGGCTGCTGCGGTCTCTTCGACCAGGGCCGCGTTTTGTTGCGTCATCCGATCCAGTTCGTTGACAGCGGTGCCAATTTGCTCGATGCCTTGGTGCTGTTCGCGTGCCCCCGTGACCACGTTTTGCAGCAACTGGCGGACCATCACCGACGAATCCACGATCTCGGAGATAGTCTTGCCCGCGCTGCGAACCACGGCTGTGCCGGTTTCCACCTGTTCGACGCTCTTGCCGAGAATGGTGCGAATCTCTCGTGATGCTTCCGCGCTTCGTTGTGCCAGAGTGCGCACCTCAGCCGCAACCACGGCAAAGCCGCGACCTTGTTCACCGGCTCGCGCGGCTTCCACCGCAGCATTCAATGCCAGGATGTTGGTCTGGAAGGCGATGCCGTCGATCGTGGTGATGATTTCGCCAATCCGTGCAGACGATGCCTGGATGTTCTCCATGGTCGAGACCACGTTGATCATGGCTTGGCCACCTTGCTCGGCGATTTCGGCATTGCGCTCAGCAACGCGACTGGCTTCCTGCGTGTGATCGGCTGTGTTGCGCACCGTGGAGGAGATCTCCTCCATCGATGCGGCGGTTTCTTCCAGGTTGGCTGCAGCCTGTTCAGTGCGGCTGGACAGGTCCATGGCACCGCTGGCGATCTCGCTGCTGGAATGCACGATCTCCCCGCTGGACTGACGTACCTGAAGCACCATGTGACGCAGCGAGTCCTGCATGGTTTGCAGCTCGACCATCAGGTCTGCTGCCTCGTCTTTGCCCCAGGGGTGCGGTTCGGTGGTCAGGTCACCGTCGGTGATGGCGCGAAGGTGGCGTCGGGTTTCCTTCAGGCCGCCGTCCATCACTTTGTAGAACGATACGAACAAATAGAAGACGATCACGACGCCGAGGCCGACGATGCTGCCCACAATGGTGACGTTTGCGCGAAGTGCGGCGTACAGGTCATCGACGAATGCACCGGTGCCGACCACCCAGCCCCATTGAGGGAAGCCCTGTACGTAGGCGAATTTGTCGACCGGGATCGATCCACCTGGCTTGGGCCATTGGTATTCGACGTAGCCATTGCCTCGCTCGTGAACTCGCGCAATGAACTCCTGGAACAAGGCCACGCCGTTGGGATCCTTCATGTCCAGCACGACTTTGCCATTGAGGTCTTGCTTGGACGGGTGCATCAACATGCGCCCGTCCATGTCGTTGATCCAGAAATAGTTGTCGCGGTCGTAGCGCAGTTTTGCAATCTGTGACTTGGCAAACGCCTGCGCATCTTCCCGCGTCATCTTGCCGGACTGCTCTTGCTCGTAAGCCCAACTCAGGGTCCCGATCGCCAGTTCAACCTTCTCTTTCAGGGCGTCGCGGCGTTCTTGCTTCACGTGCAGGAAGCTGGTCTGGACCTGCCAGGCAACCAGCACCACAAATGGCAGGAACAGCACAACCGAAATCAGCCAGGCCTTGTAAGAAAAGGGGAGTTGGCGAAACAGTCTGATGCCAGGGGCCCAGAAGCCGTGATGCTCAAAAAAGCCTGCTTTGGAATCGTCAGCAGCAGTACCTACGGTGGCGCCCACCGAGGGCTCATACGCAATCATCTTCATCGGACTACTTCTATGTGACAGTGGGTGGCGTTTTATGAGCGCCAGCGACATTTAGTGATCGGTGCAAATGAGGCAACCTTGAGCCCGGGATTGCCTTAATCCGGATCAATTTGCGGCAACGCAAAGTGTGTTGGAACGGGATGCCCAGGTTTTGGCGACAGCGCGGCGACATCCGCCAAACACCCGCAAAGCAAAAAGCCACCGCTAGGGTGGCTTTCGCAGCGAAGTGACTGATTCACTTGGCTTTATTTTGGTGGCGCTTCAGGGATTCGAACCCCGGACCTGCGGATTATGATTCCGTCGCTCTAACCGGCTGAGCTAAAGCGCCAACGAGACTGAAAGTATATGCTGAAAAATGCGCGGTGCGCAAGAGGTGTCGCAAAAAATCTGCAAAACGTGCGCTCTTGAAAACAACGCGGACGTCGCCACATGAAGTTCGCATTTGTTTCGCAACCCCTTTGTTGCTTCAGAACACGCCATGACAAAGCAAACCCATTCCTTCCAGGCCGAGGTCAAGCAACTGCTGCACTTGGTCACCCACGCGCTGTATTCCAACAAAGAGATCTTCCTGCGTGAGTTGATCTCCAACGCGTCTGACGCCTGCGACAAGCTTCGCTTCGAAGCGCTCGACGACAGTGCGCTGTATGAAGACGCACCCAATCTGGAGGTGCGCATCCTGGTTGACAAGGCCAACCGCACACTCACCATCCGCGACAACGGCATTGGCATGAGCGCCCAGGAAGCCATCGATCACCTGGGCACCATTGCCAAGTCCGGCACCAAAGAGTTCATGGGGCGCCTGTCGGGCGACCAGCAGAAAGACGCCCAACTGATTGGTCAGTTCGGCGTGGGCTTTTACAGCGGCTACATCGTGGCCGACAAGATCACGGTTGAATCACGCCGTGCAGGTCTGTCGGCCGAAGAGGGTGTGCGCTGGGTCAGCGAGGGCACTGGCGACTTTGATGTTGACGCCATCACCAAGTCCACCCGCGGCACCGACATCATCCTGCACCTGCGCGAAGGTGAGGATGAATACCTCGCCGCCTGGAAGCTGCGCAGCATCATCGGCAAGTACTCGGATCACATCTCGCTGCCCATCCTGATGCAAAAAGAGGAGTGGGACAAAGACAGGGGCGAATACGTGGCCCAAGACGAGTGGGAGACCGTCAACAAGGCGGCGGCCCTGTGGACCCGCGCCAAGAGCGACATCACGCCCGAGCAGTACCACGAGTTTTACAAGCAGATCAGCCATGACAGCGAAGACCCGCTGGCCTACACCCACAACCGCGTGGAAGGCCGCAGCGAATACACGCAGTTGCTGTACGTGCCCCAAAAGGCGCCTTATGACCTGTGGAACCGCGACAAGAAGGGTGGCTTGAAGCTTTACGTCAAGCGCGTCTTCATCATGGATGACGCCGAGGCGCTGCTGCCGAACTACCTGCGCTTCGTCAAAGGGGTGATCGACTCTGCCGATCTGCCTCTCAACGTCAGCCGCGAAATCCTGCAGGAAAGCCGTGACGTCAAGGCCATTCGCGAGGGATGTACCAAGCGCGTGCTGAGCATGCTCGAAGACCTGGCGAACAACGAGGATCAAGCCAAGCGCGAGCAATATGCGGCGTTCTGGAAAGAATTTGGTTCGGTGCTGAAAGAGGGCATTGGCGAAGATTTTGCTAACCGCGAGCGTCTGGCCAAGCTGTACCGTTTCGCGTCCACACACGACGAGTCGGGTGAGCCAACCGTGTCACTGGCGGACTATGTGTCGCGCATGAAGGATGGGCAGGACGCCATCTATGTCATCACGGCCGACAGCTTGGTTGCTGCCAAGAACAGCCCGCAGTTGGAGGTCTTCAGGAAGAAGGGCATCGAGGTGCTGCTGCTGACGGACCGGGTCGATGAGTGGCTGCTGTCTCACCTGTATGACTTTGAGGACAAGCCGCTCCAAAACGTCACCAAGGGTGCGGTGGATCTGGGCAAGCTGCAGGACGAAGACGAAAAGAAGAAGGCCGAAGAAGCGGCAGAAACCTTCAAGCCTGTGCTGGAGCGCTTGAAAGCGGCTCTGGGTGAGCGCGCCAAGGATGTGCGTGTGACCACGCGTCTGGTGGATTCGCCTGCCTGTCTGGTGACTGAGTCGGGTGACATGAGTGCGCACCTGGCCCGTCTGCTCAAACAGGCGGGGCAGTCGGCGCCCGATGTCAAGCCGGTGCTCGAGGTCAACCCCGAGCACGCACTCGTCAAAAAGCTCGAGTCGAGCGAGCATTTTGACGACCTGGCGCACATCCTGTTTGATCAGGCCCAGCTGGCAGAAGGGGGGCAACTGGAAGATCCGGCGGCCTATGTGCGCCGCATCAATCAACTGCTCATGACGGCCGCCGTCTGAGTGGGGTGGTGAACGCGCACGGCGCGTTCCCAAAAACACAAAGCCACGTTCCTTGCGGACGTGGCTTTGTTCATTGTGGGGGCCTGATGAGTGTCAGTTGGTGGACATCAGCATCCGCAACCAATCGCTGATGTGGATGGCGCGGTACTTCACCCGGTAAATCACCTCGGCCGCCAGAGACTGCAGCGAGCTGTTGAGGTGGGTCTTCATGGTGTCGGGGGGCAGTTTCAGCCACGCTTCAGCGTCTTGCCCATCGTCATATTCCAGCGCAGCGCCGGCTTTGGTGGCAATGCGCAGCATGGGGGCGTTTTCGCTCAGTGCGTGAATCATCAGGTGACTGGCGTGTTGATTGCGAGCGTGCGTGATGGCGTGCATGAACAGGCGCAGGCCCAGGCCCTTGCCTCGCCCGGCGGGCAGCACGGACACGCCAAACTCCATGGCGCGACCCCGATGGGTGGAGTCCACGCTGCCTGCTTGCTTTTCGGGCATGGCAGCCAGGTGCGCCACCGCGACCAGATGCAGGTGCTTGTCGAAAATGCCGAAGACTTCGTCGCGCTTGAAATCGATCGAGGCCACGTACTGGGTCATTTGCTGCGTGGTGGCCTGGAAGCCAAAGCGCAGATAGCGATCATGCTCATCCAGTTGCAGCAGGTGGTCCAGGATGCGCTTGCGATGGCGTGCATGCAGATCCCGAATCGGGATCCATCCATCGGGCAGGCGCGGGCGCGCATGGGTCACCATGCCCCCTTGTGGGCCCAAGCCAAAGCGATCCAACTCTTCTGATGGTTTTGTGGCGGTCATGTCGACCCCTTTCTTGCCCAGACACCTCTGTGGCATCGGCATGTTGCGTCGCAACATGGTCAGGGTTAACCCGGATGCTAGGTGAATATTGTGCCTGTCGCAAGGCGCTTAATGCTTCAAGTTGGTGCCTGGTAGTCCAATTCTGGTCTTTTTTTGTGTTGCGTTAAGACTGGTGGGGTTGCTGCGCGTCAGGGTGCTTGCGGGCTTGATGAAAATCCAGCTAGAATGATCGATTCCCGACATGGCTGCCGGGAAGGTTGCGTTGGTGTTGGCGTTTGCTGGCGCTGAATGTGACTTGCGATTGCGGGTGCGCTGTACTTTTTTGCGCCCGTGGCTCGTTGCTTGAGAGGCCTCCACTTTCCAAGAAGAGGTGCCAATGGTGACAGTCAGCCAGTTTTTTACTTAGGAAATCTCATGAAGACCTTCAGCGCCAAGCCGGCAGAAGTGACGCACGAGTGGTTTGTGATCGACGCCACCGATAAGGTGCTCGGACGTGTCGCCAGCGAAGTGGCACTCCGTCTGCGCGGCAAGCACAAGGCCATTTATACGCCTCACGTGGACACCGGCGACTACATCGTCATCGTCAACGCCGACAAGATCCGCGTCACCGGCACCAAGGCCACCGACAAGATCTACTACCGTCACTCTGGCTTCCCTGGCGGCATCTACGCCACGAAGTTCAAGGACATGCAAGCCAAGCATCCTGGCCGCGCCATCGAGAAGGCCGTCAAGGGCATGCTGCCCAAGGGTCCTCTGGGCTACGCCATGATCAAGAAGCTGAAGGTCTACGCAGGTAGTGAGCATCCGCACACCGCCCAGCAGCCCAAGGCCCTGGAAATCTAAGGAGCGGCCACATGATTGGTAACTGGAACTATGGCACCGGCCGTCGCAAGTCGTCCGTCGCCCGCGTCTTCATCAAGAAGGGCACTGGCCAAATCATCGTCAACGGCAAGCCTGTTGAACAATATTTCGGCCGTCAGACCTCGATCATGGTCGTCAAGCAGCCTCTGGTGCTGACCAACAATGTCGAAGCTTTCGACATCAAGGTCAACGTCCACGGCGGTGGCGAATCCGGTCAAGCTGGCGCTGTGCGTCACGGCGTGACCCGTGCCCTGATCGACTACGATGCAACGCTGAAGTCCGAACTGAGCCGCGCAGGCTTCGTGACTCGCGATGCTCGTGAAGTCGAACGTAAGAAGGTCGGTCTGCACGGCGCTCGTCGTCGTAAGCAGTTCAGCAAGCGCTGATCGAACTTCCTGGACCGGTTGTGTCAAACAATCGGTTTCCAGCACCCCGCCCCAGGCCCGCGCCTCGGGCGGGTTTATTCTTTATACCTTCCTGATTTTCCTAAAGGACACCTCATGATCAAGGTCGGCATCGTCGGCGGAACCGGCTACACCGGTGTGGAGCTTCTGCGTTTGCTGTCTCAGCACCCGCAAGTCCAGATTCAGGCCATCACCTCGCGCAAAGAGGCGGGCATGCCGGTGGCTGATATGTATCCCAGCTTGCGCGGCCATGTGGATCTGGCTTTTGTGACGCCAGATGATGCCAAGCTGACGGAGTGCGATGTGGTGTTCTTTGCCACGCCCCATGGCGTTGCCATGGCGCAGGCCCGCGAGTTGCTGGCGGCCGGCGTCAAGGTGATCGACCTCGCCGCCGATTTCCGTCTGCAAGACACGGCCGAGTTCGAGACGTGGTACGGCATGGCGCACACCTGCCCGGACATCTTGTCCGAGGCCGTGTACGGTCTGCCTGAAATCAACCGCGAGGCCATCAAGCGTGCGCGCGTGATCGGCAATCCGGGCTGCTACCCCACCTCGGTGCAGTTGGGTTTTGCGCCCCTGCTCAAGAACAAGCTGATCGAGACCACGGGACTGATCGCCAACTGTGCGTCCGGCGTGTCGGGTGCAGGTCGCAAGGCCGAAGTGCACACCCTGTTGCCTGAGGCTGCAGACAACTTCAAGGCATATGGCGTGAAGGGCCATCGCCACGGTCCGGAGATCAATCAGCAGTTGCGCGCCATCGCTGGCGACAGCAGCGTCAATTGCCTGTTTGTGCCGCACCTGCTGCCCATCATCCGCGGCATTCACTCCACGCTGTATGCGCGCCTGAACAGCGCAGGGCAGGCGGCTGATCTGCAGACGGTGTTCGAAGAGGCTTACCGCGGTGAGCGTTTTGTGGATGTGCTGCCGGCTGGCAGCGCCCCGGAAACCCGCTCGGTGCGCGCCTCGAACACCGTGCGCATTGCCGTGCACCGTCCCTTGCCCGATACCGTCATGGTGCTGGTGGTGGAAGACAACCTCACCAAGGGGGCCTCGGGTCAGGCTGTGCAGTGCATGAACCTGATGTGTGGCCTCGATGAGCACCTGGGCTTGACCGGCGTGCCGGTGTTGCCCTGATGTACCGATGAATGCCCGTGTTCATGGCAAGGTCGACCCCGGCCGTGTCATGATTCGGGCTGTCCAAGACCGATTGAATTCCCCACGGAGATATCCATGAGCGCCGTTGCTGATCAAGCCGCTGAATCCTTTGCTTCCGACATGCCTGCACCCATCATCTTCACGGATGCAGCCGCTGGCAAAGTGGCTGAACTGGTGGCCGAAGAGGGCAATCCTGACCTGAAGCTGCGCGTGTTTGTGCAGGGTGGCGGTTGCTCGGGCTTTCAGTATGGTTTCACCTTCGACGAAGTCGCCAACGACGATGACACGAAGATGGAAAAGAATGGCGTGACCCTGCTGATCGATGCCATGAGCCTGCAGTACCTGGTGGGCGCTGAGATCGACTACAAGGACGATCTGGAAGGCGCGCAGTTCGTGATCCGCAATCCCAATGCGCAAACCACTTGTGGTTGCGGTTCGAGCTTCTCGGTCTAATCGACCTCGAGATGATTCGGCGTGCTCAGCGCGCCGGATACAGGGCTCCCAGGACGCGTGGTCCTGCGGCGCCCGTGACGGCTGGCACATTGCCGGCCTGACGTTGCACATGGGTCCAAGCTAGCCATGCAAATGCGGCGGCTTCGACCTGCATGACGTTCAGCCCCCGCTCGTCAGAGCGCAGAACCTTGGCACCCGCGAGGTGTCTGTTCAGTCGGCGCATCAGGTCGCCGTTGAGGGCGCCCCCTCCGCACACAATCACTTCCTTGGCTTCTGGTGCATGTTGCTGGATGGCCTCTGCGGCGCTGCGTGCCGTCAGCTCGCACAGCGTGGCTTGCACATCAGCAGGCGCGGCAGCGTGGGGCCATGTGGTCAGCCAGCGCGCCAGCCAGTCGGGATTGAACAGATCGCGCCCCGTGCTTTTTGGGGGGGCTTGCAAAAAGAACGGGTCTTGCAATCCCGCCTGCAAGGCGTCGGCATGGACCTGTCCGCTTGCCCCCCAGGCGCCATCGGCGTCAAAGGTGCGGCCGGTGTGCGTGTGACACCAGAGGTCGAGCAAGGCGTTGCCGGGGCCGCAATCAAAGCCCAAGGGCGCATGTTCAGGTCGCAGGATGCTGACATTGGCCATGCCTCCTACGTTCAGCACGGCCACCGTGTGGGTAGGCTGGGCAAACACCGCCTGGTGGAAGGCGGGGACCAGAGGAGCGCCGTGGCCGCCTGCGGCCACGTCACGGCTGCGAAAATCCGCCACCACATCGATGCCTGTCAATTCGGCCAATAGCGCTGGCTGGTTGATCTGCAAGGTGTAGCCGAGTTCGGGCCGGTGGCGCACTGTTTGCCCGTGTGCCCCGATTGCCTGGATGGCGCTGGCGGGCAGGCTGCAGTCGGTCAGCAGCGCCTCGACAACTTCTGCGTACATACGTGCCAATGCCTGCGCGGCCAAGGCGCTGCGATGCAATTCGTCGGCCCCGGGCGTGTTCAGCGCCATCAGGCTGTCGCGCAATGCGCTGGGGAAGGGGCGGTGTTGATGGGCCACGGTTTCCCAGCCGTGAGGCGTGGTGCGTGCGATCACCCCATCGACGCCGTCCAGCGAGGTGCCCGACATCAAGCCGATGTACAACTCAGAAAAAAGCCCGCTGGCGCGGGCTGAGGGGAGCAGGTCCGGCTTCATTCGAAGCGTGGGCCCGTTTGTGCGCCGGCGGTGTGCCAGTCAGAGGCCTGGTTGAGGCGCTGGGCCACGGTGGTGGCAACCTTCTTGAAAGCGCCCAGCGACTGAGGTGACAGCTGCAGGCTTTCCGAGGCGCGGGCAATGACCATCGGGTCAATTTGCTTGCCATTGACCTTGAACTCGAAGTGCAGGTGCGGGCCGGTGGCCCAGCCGGTGGCGCCAACAGCACCAATGCGGTCGCCTTGGTCAATGCGCTGCCCGCGACGGACATCAATGCGGCTCAAGTGGGCGTACACCGTGGTGCGGTCCCCGTTGTGCTGAATCTGAACCACGTTGCCGTAGCCGTTCTGAACACCGGCGAAACTCACCACGCCATTTCCGACGCTGCGAACGGGGGTGCCGGTCGGGGCGCCGAAGTCCACGCCCAAGTGGGCTTTCCAGGTTTTCTGGATCGGGTGGAAGCGCATGGCAAAGCCCGAGGTCACACGCGAGAAGGCCAAGGGCGACGCCAGGAACGCACGGGTTTTGGACTTGCCGGTCAGATCAAAGTACGCACCCTTGCGGCCCGACTCTTGATACCAGACAGCGTCGTGAGTTTCACCCTTGTTGATGAAGCGCGCGGCCAGCACCTTGCCGGATGCGTGTCCCCAAGTGATGGGCTCACCATCTGCGGTGTGGGCTTCGTAGAGTGCGGAGAACGTATCGCCCTTGCGCAGTTCGCGGCGGAAGTCGATGTCGCTACCAAAAATCTCAGCAACCTGCGTGGTCACGGCATCGGGCATGCCTGCGTCATCGGCTGCAGCAAACAGCGAAGATTGAATCGTGCCGGACACCAACTGTTGACGCACTTCCAGTGGCACGATCTGCTGGCGGGCGGTGAAGCCGTTGGCCGTGCGCTCAATGATCAGGCGAGTGAAATGCGTTTCGTTGTCGCCATCACCGGCAGGGCCGCGGACGATCAGTTCGCGCAAACGACCGTCTTCGACCAAGGCCTTGATGGCTTTGCCGGTACGGCCCTTCAACAGGTTTGCGGCCACCGTGTCATGCCGGATGAACTGGGCAGCGTCGGCATCGTCCACACCCAAGCGCTTCAGCAGACTGTCGACCGTGTCGGCCGGACGGGTGAGCTCGCTGCGGTAGAGCGTCAGCGATTGATTGTCGATGGCCTGCACTTGCGCAGCCAGTTGACTGGGTTCAACCGATTCGGTGATTTGCGTGATGACGGGTGCGGGGCCTGGCGGCAAGGCGCCCAAGTCTGACACACCGAATGCGGTCACGGCCGAGCCAGCCAAGACCGTCAGCACCGCAGCACTGACGCGACGGGGGTGACGGTGCGCGAAGGATTGAACGGCTGTGGCCACCGAGATCGCTGTCGACAGCGGAGAAAACTGCCCGGCCTTGAACAACTTGAATGAGGTCAAAACTTGAATTCCCATCGGATCCGGTGGCGGGGAGAAGGCTCTCCCCTAAAATCTGCCCTCAGACGAAGCCAAGGCTCACGCCTGTGGACACCCACAATCTGCCAAGTATAGCCCCCACGAAGGGGGGTGTCAGGCATGATTTTCACCAGCTGGTCAGATATGTCTCAATCCGAAAAAAACACCGCAACCCAGCCCGAATTTCCTGTAACCGACCGTGTAAAGGAGGCTCTGGCTGTTACCCAGCGTGGTGTCGACGAGCTCTTGCCTGAGAACGAATGGGTTCGCAAGCTGGCGCGTTCTGAAGCCACGGGCGTGCCGCTGCGTATCAAGCTCGGCCTGGATCCGACTGCGCCCGACATCCACTTGGGTCATACCGTGGTGCTCAACAAGCTGCGTCAACTGCAGGATCTGGGGCATCAGGTCATCTTCCTGATTGGCGATTTCACGTCCTTGATTGGTGACCCGTCCGGTCGCAACACCACTCGTCCGCCCTTGACGCCCGAGCAAGTCAAGGTCAATGCCGAGACCTACTACAAGCAGGCCAGCCTCGTGCTGGATCCGGCCCGTACCGAAATTCGCTACAACAGCGAATGGTGCGATGCCTTGGGCGCACGCGGCATGATCCAGCTGGCCAGCCGCTACACCGTGGCACGGATGATGGAGCGCAATGACTTCCATGACCGCTTCCATGCTGGCACGTCCATCAGCGTGCACGAGTTCTTGTATCCCTTGATGCAAGGCTATGACTCGGTTGCGCTGAAGTCGGACCTCGAATTGGGCGGGACGGACCAGAAGTTCAACCTGTTGATGGGGCGCCACCTGCAGACCGAGTACGGCCAGGAGGCGCAATGCATCCTGACCATGCCCTTGCTGGAAGGCTTGGATGGCGTCGAAAAGATGTCCAAGTCCAAGAACAACTACGTGGGCATCAGCGAAGCACCGAACTCGATGTTCGCCAAGTTGATGAGCATCAGCGACGACCTGATGTGGAAGTACTTCACCTTGCTGAGCTTCCGCCCGATGGACGAGATCGCCAAGCTGAAGGCCGAGTGTGAGTCGGGGCGCAATCCACGCGATGCCAAGGTCCTGCTGGGGCAGGAAATCGTTGCGCGCTTCCACAGTGCTCAGGCGGCTGAAGCAGCGCTGGCTGACTTCATGAATCGCGCACGTGGTGGGATCCCGGATGATCTGCCAGAGGTCACCATCTCCCTGCCTGCTGAGGGTCTGGGAATCGGTGCGTTGCTCAAGCAGGCCGGCCTGGTGCCCTCCACCAGCGAAGCCGTTCGCATGATCGAGCAAGGTGGCGTGAAGGTCGACGGCACAGCGGTCAGCGACAAGGGTCTCAAGCTGCCAGCGGGCACGTTTGTGCTGCAAGTTGGCAAGCGCAAATTCGCGAAAGTCCACCTGAAAGGATGATTTCCTGACAGCTGGGTGTTACCCCTACGCATGAATGCGGGGGGTTTGAAAAGGAGCTAGTGTTTTCCTGATGCGTTTCATGTGACCACGGGGGGCGGCGCTGTTGTGACCTGTAGGTGGCCTCGATATTCTTTGAACGAACAGACAAACAAAAAAGTCTGTGCACGTCGAAGGAATACGCGGATGCCTTCAGACAGCAGAGAAAACTCAAAGGGCCGCTTTCAAGTGGAGAAAGACATGAAATTCGCAATCAAGAGCATCGTGGTCGCGGCTGCTTTCGTTGCCGCAGGCGCTGCCGGCGCGGCTACCCTGACTGCTGGCAACAGCAGCAGCACCTTCAACGGTCTGTACATCACTGGTGGCACGGGCACCCTGACCTTTGATAACTACGATGCCACCACAGGGACCATCGAAGGTTCGCTGGTTGACGTGCTGAACACTGGCAACGTGGCTGTCTCGGCTGCCGGTGCTGCAGTGCCCACCATCACTGGTGCTGTGGGTGAGTACACCGCCGTGTCCGTTGCTGCGCCTGTCTCGGTTTTCACCGTTGACGCTGCAGGCACCATCCTGACTGCAGGCAGCTCTGGCGGTGCGACCCAGACCGCTGGTTATGTCAAGGGCATCTCGGGTGGCGGCACCGTGTCGGTGACCAACCTGAACATCAACCTGGCCACCAAGACCATTTACGCTGACATCGTTGGCGCCACATCGTCGACGGCTACCGTTGCTGGTTCGGCCAACCTGACTCAAGTGGCTGCCTGGACCTACACCACCGTGACGGGCCCGACCGCCATCACTGGCGCTGGCACCTACACCAACGTGTTCTCTGGTCTGACCATGACCTCGACAGCGATCAACGCCATCAAGGCTTCGCTGGATCTGAAGACCAACGGTTTCAACGCTTTCAACTCGGCCGCTACGACCGATTTCGGCACCCTGACTTCGACTTTCACCGTTGCCAAGGCTGCTACGACTCCGGCTGTGCCTGAGCCTTCTACCTACGCTCTGATGGGTCTGGGTCTGGTCGGTATCAGCCTGGTTGCTCGCCGCCGCGCTGCCAAGTAAGACCAGTTGAGCGCTGCCTGACGAAAGTCGCCCGTACTTGTTACGGGCGACTTTTTTGATGAAGCGCATTCGTATTTCGCGTGAGTTGGTGAAGTGCCGGCGTGGCTGGAGGGTTAAAAATGAAGATTTCGACCTTGTCGAAATGGTGTGGTGTGCTGGCTGTCTCGAGTGTGGCCGCACTGGGGTCGATGGCTCATGCTCAAGACAGCAAGGGTTCCATTTTTGCGAAGGTTGAGCCTGCCTTGCGCGAGCGCATGTTCATGCGCCTCAACTACATCTCGGCGAATGTCAAGACCACATCGGGTGACGCACATGATGTGACTGGCGCCGTGGTGAATCGCGGAGATGTCCTGACGTACATGGGTCCAGGAACTCAGTATGCGACTGACTACGCAGCGGGTTTGGTGCCCTATACCGGCCTGTCGACCAGCGCGTCGATTGGCACGCAATACATCAACACCACGCTGAATGACGCCATGACGGTGGATGCCGACAATGGCTGCGAAGCTGTGCGAAATGGTTTGGGTACGCCGTGCGGTATCAAAGCCCGCTCGTCTTCCATGGTGGGTACGCCAGCGATCAGCTTGGGCTACTTCCTGACGGACGACTACACGTGGTTTGCCGAGGCTTATGTTTTGGCTGCACCTTTGCGCGTCACGGTCTATGGTGACGGTGCCAACAATTTGAACGGTCGGGAAATCATCAAGCTCAAGATGCTGCCGCCCACAGGTGTGCTGGGACGCTACTTCGGTAACGCCAAAGATCGCTTCCGTCCCTTTGTTGGGGTCGGTGCTTCTTACGCTGTGTTTTTTGACACGCGTGCGACCGCAACGCTCAATACCTACCAAGGCGGCGCAGGACCGAACGACACGTCGGTGTCGCTGAAAAATGCCATTGGCGTTGGTCCTTTCGCCGGTGCCAAGTGGCAAGTGGACGATGACTGGCATGTCAGCCTGAACATCGGCAAGCTGCGTTACAAGACCGAGGCAACGCTGACCACGCGCAACACGACCATCACAGGAAACAGTGAGGTGTTGTCCGCTTACGGTGCCGCCGTTCGCGGTGCGCTGGATGCAGGTGAGGCCTTGAATGTGCGTGATCGTGCAACTGGTGAGGCCGTTTCCACGACCACCGCTGTCATGTGCATGTTGGCCAAGTATCGCGACGGCCGCGACAACTGCAATTTGGGAACCTACGTCCGCAAGCAGAGCACGGTGCTCGATAACACCATGTTCATGCTGAGCGTGGGCCGCAAATTCTGATGACGACTTTGATTTTTTGAAGGCTCGATATGAAGCGTTTGTTTGTGTTGGCCGCAATGAGTGCTGCGGTGTCGTCGGTTCATGCAGAAGGGTATGCGGGCGCCGTTCTGGCGCTGACCCGGCTGGACATCCCCTGTGAGGCCTCTGTGCCGTGCGACCGCAAGGCCAATGGGGGCCGCATTTATTTTGGAAGCCGATTGAGTGAAGCGTCCCGTATCGACCTTGGGATTGGTGCGGTCGACGCGGTGGAGTTCGGCTACATGAAGTTGGGTACAGCCAAGACGGTGGGTACGGCCACAAGCTACGTGTTTGATCCGGATGATCAAACCATCGTGACGCCAGTGACTGTCCCAACGACCGCCCGCACACAGTCGGATGCTTTGACCATTGCTGCGGTGATGCACTTCCCTGTGACGACCAATCTGTCTGTGGCTGCGCGTGCTGGTGCGGCTTATGTGACCACGACCGTCAAGCGCACTCTGGATGGCTTGAGCACAGGTAGTCGCAGCGAGAGCCATTTGCGCCCTTATGTGGGCTTGGGAGTGGAGTTTGATGTCCCTCAGTGGATCAAGATTGTGGGCACCTTCGATGCCACGCAGTTCGAAGTGAATGGGAAGAAGGGATCAGCACAATCGATGGGCCTGGGGCTGGAGAAGACCTTCTGACCCATTTGGATTGAGCCTGAACTGAACCAAAAGAGGGGGCGTAAGCCCCTTTTTTCATGGTCAGAGAGTCCGCGTTGATCGTGCCGGTGGGGCGTTGGCGAGTGAGTCGTGCCCAAAGAAAAAGCCCGGCATCAGCCGGGCTCTGGTGATAACGGCGGCGCACTGGGCGCCGCTGTGCATCACAGTGCTGGAACGTATGGCTTGTTCGAGACCGGCTTGGAGCGGAACTTCACCTTGATGTCCTGGAACAGCGTGCCGAAGTCAATGGCTTCGATCACAGCGCGAGCGTAGTTGGGGAGCATGAGGCCCGCAGCAAAGGCGTCAACAGCTTCGGGGGTCAGGTACAGCGAACCCAGGGTCTCGGTCATCGAGATGTTCAGGGGGAACTGGTACTTCAGCGACAGGGGGGTGACGCGCTGGAAGTTGTAGATCGGGGTCTGAGCGTTGGTGGTGCCGCTGCCGATCACGGTGGTGTCGGCCAGCACTTGCTGTGTCAGATAGTTGATGTTGAAGTTCGCCAGTGTCAGGCCGACCTTGGTGCCCAGACGCACACGCGAGAATTCCAGAGCAGAACCCGTGGCGGCGCCGCCTGCAATCTTCAAACCGCTCAGGTTGATGCTGATGCTGGTTACGGGCAGAACGAAGGAGCCCTCTGTGGTGCCAGGCGTCGCGTTGCCCATAGGGGCGACGGTCACTTTGAACGTGGCGAAGGAGTCCAGCGCGTCAGTGGAGAACTGCTGAATGGAGTCAGCAACCATAGCGTTGGTGGGGATCGTCAGCGCGTTTGCAGAACCGCAAGCGGCTGCCAACATGGCGGCGACGATGGTGACTTTGGGCATGGACAGGATGCGCATCAGTGACTCCTCAGGGGGGTTGTGCTTGCAGTGTGCAAAGCGAACATGTGACAGGAGTTATGGTGCTTGTCGCTGGTTTCTGGCGCCTCCCTCAGCTGCGGGGTTAAGGGCCCCCGTTTGTCGGGAAATAAACCAATTTCAGGGTAATCCGGGGCTGGGTTTTAACGGGGCGTCATCAGGGATATTACGGGGCGTTGTTTAACGGGTGGTCGCGGCCGTTCTGTGATGGGATGGGGCGCCCGATGAGGCGCGGGCCTCGAGCGACATCAAGACACCCGGATCGCTCACTGCAACGGCCTTGGATGGATAGCGCGCCTGAAGCCGGTGCAGGTCGCGTTCCCCGCGCAAGCTGATCAGTTCAGAGAAGAATTCCGATGAGAACCCCACTGGGCGACCACGCTGGCAGCGGTACTCCGTGTGGGCAATCGGATGTTGGTGAATCACGGCATCAGCCAACTGCGTTAGCGTGGCGTGCTGGAGCTTTGGCATGTCGGCGGGCAGCAGAATCCAGGCCGGTGCATTGGCGCTGGCCAATACAGCCGCGCTCAGCCCCTGGACCAGGATGTCTTGCGATGTGTATTCGTGACCCCAAATGCCGGGCAATGTGACCAACTGATCTGGCGGCAGGCTGGTTTGCGCGTGGGTGGTGATGCTTGTTGGGCCGACCAGCATCACGTGCATGCCCGTGGACATGCCGCAGCGCACCAAGTCGATGGCTGGCACCGAATCTTGAGGGGGGCGAGGTTCATGCTGGTGGATGCCCTCGGGAGGCAGCGCAGCATGTTTCCTTGGCCAACTGCATGGGTCGGCAAGGATAATGAGCGTGGGCAAAGTAGACATGTTGGCTGTCTCTGGCTGTGCTACAAACTGTGACTTGTTTTGTTGCACCGCACCACCGCACCATCACTTAAGTGCATACCCGAGACAAGGTTTGATCCGGGTCATTTGGGGTGTGAATGAAGCCGATTGATACTCAAACTATGAACAAAACACCTCACGATCTCGCGCAAATGCGCAAAAGTTATGAGCGGGCTGAACTGGATGAGGCGCATGTGCGGGCCGAACCACTGGATCAGTTCCACCATTGGTTTGATGCCGCCATGCACGCCAAAGTGCTGGAGCCCAATGCCATGACGTTGGCGACGGCCGATGCGCAGGGGCGTCCGTCGACGCGCGTGCTGCTCCTCAAGGGGGCCGATGAGCGCGGCTTGGTCTGGTTCACGAATTACCAGAGCCGAAAAGGGCAAGATCTGGCAGCGAATCCCTATGCCGCGATGCAGTTCTTCTGGGGGGAGTTGGAGCGCATGGTGCGCATTGAAGGTCGGGTGGAGCGGGTCAGTGACGCCGAGTCCGATGAGTATTACCAAAGCCGCCCGTTGGGGTCACGTATTGGTGCGTGGGCCTCTCAGCAAAGCGCCGTGCTGCCCAACCGGGAAGTGCTGGAAGAGGCGTGGAAAGCGCAGCAGGCCAGTTTGGGTGACAATCCCTCTCGTCCAGCGCATTGGGGTGGTTTCCGCCTGATCCCGGATCGCTGGGAGTTCTGGCAAGGACGTCCTTCACGTTTGCATGACCGAATCGAATACCGCCTGCAAGCAGATGGCACGTGGTTGACGCAGCGTTTGGCGCCCTGAGCCCGCTCAGGCGTTTTGGAGCCAGTGACCGAAGCGTTGCCGAAAATGGGCGACCTTCGGCGCTACCACATACACGCAATAGCCTTGCTCAGGGTTGCGTTCGGCGTAGCGGGCGTGAAAGGCCTCCGCCGGGTGATAGTTGGTGACGGGGTGAACCTCCGTCACGATTGATCCAGTGTAGGCACCTGAATCGGTCAAATTTCGGATGACCTCTCTGGCCTGGTCAGCTTGCTCGGGAGAGTGGGTATAGATGCCGGACCGGTATTGCGTGCCGACGTCATGCCCTTGCCGATTCCGTGTGGTCGGGTCATGCGTCTCGAAAAAAACGGTGAGCAAGTCGGTAAAGCGGATGACAGTCGGATCAAAAGTAATTTGGACGACCTCGGCGTGCCCTGTTTCGCCCGTGCACACGTCCTCATAAGTGGGGCGCGGGTGGTGTCCATTGCTGTAGCCGGATTCCACGTGCAGCACACCCTTCAGTTGACTGAATACGGCTTCCAGGCACCAAAAACACCCCCCCGCCAGCGTGGCGAGTTCGTGACGTGTCTCGGTGGTCTGAGAGCAGTTTGTTTCCATGGGGGTACAGCTTGTGCTTAGACTGATTGCATCTTCAAGATTGCAGGAGAAGTGTCCATGACGGATTGGGCCATCTACAAGCCCCTTTTGACAGCGCTGGCTTTGCCGCCTGTCCCCTTCATTCTGCTGACCTTGGTGGGGGCTCGACTGATCTTGCCGCGAAGAGGTCTGGGGTATCTGTTTGTGCTTTTGGGCTTGATGGGGCTTTGGTTCTCGTCAACCCAAGTCACGGCTGTGTGGCTACAGCAATTTGTGTTGAAGCCGCCTGAGGCTTTGCGGGGCGAGGCACTGGAGAGATTGGAGCAGGCGGGGCGAGGGGCGAACAATGGCCGCAAGTCCACGCGCGCAGGGGCGGTTCCCGGTGCAGTGCCGCAGGCCGCCATCATCGTGCTGGGGGCTGGGCGCGAGCCGATCTCTTACGAGTATGGCGTGTCCGATTTGACTGCGCCAGCGGCCCAGCGTCTGCGATACGGTGCGTGGCTGAGTCGACGTACCGGCCTGCCCTTGGGGGCCAGTGGCGGCATTGGGTGGGCTCAGGTCGGTGGCAACCCCGGTCCTGCTGAGGCTGAAGTGGCCGCACGCATTGCTGATCAGGTCTACGGTGTGCCGATGACATGGGTCGAACCGCATTCCAGTGATACGCGCGGTAATGCGGCCTTGACGGTGGCCATGCTGGCGCAGCAGGGCGTGGCAGAAGTCGTGGTGGTGACTGAGGCGTATCACATGCGGCGTGCGCATCGTGCATTTGTCGAAGCGGTGCAAACGGCTGCTGTCGCCCATCCAGAGTGGCCAGTCATCAAGGTGACCGATGCGCCCATGGGCTTTTGGCGGCGCACCGAGCGTCCGGGGCTGGATTGGTTGCCTTCGGCAGAGGGCATGGCGCGCGTGCATCTGGCCCTTAAAGAGTGGCTGGGCTGGGCCGTGGGAAGCTGAAAACGAAAACCCCCGGGCTAAGCCGGGGGTTGGAGCGGCGCGCGGGCCGTCCGAGGAAAGGGCAGAGGGGAAAGTCCACCACTTCCCAAAACGCAGGAGACTGCGTCCCTTTGAAGTACCTGCTTGGCAGGTGTTTCCAGATTAGGGGAAGGCCGCCGGCCGCGCAAGGGCTGTTACACGCGGGCAGCCCGCGTGGCGGGCATATTGCTCACTTTTCCGCTTGTCCCAGGATGCTGCCCACCAGTGCTTCGACCCGCTGATCCACCTCGGTGGGCATGGTGATGGTGCGTCCCCACTCGCGGTTGGTTTCACCCGGCCACTTGTTCGTGGCATCCAGCCCCATCTTGCCGCCCAAGCCACTGATGGGCGACGCAAAATCCAGATAGTCGATGGGTGTGTTGTCGACCAGCGTGGTGTCGCGCACAGGGTCCATCCGTGTGGTGATGGCCCAGATCACCTCTTGCCAGTCGCGGATGTTGACATCGTCGTCCACGATGACGATGAACTTCGTGTACATGAACTGACGCAAGAAGCTCCACAGACCAAACATCAGGCGCTTGGCGTGCCCTGCATAGGCCTTCTTCATGCTGATGATGGCCATGCGGTAGCTGCACCCTTCCGGGGGCAGGTAGAAGTCCACGATTTCAGGAAACTGCTTTTGCAGGATCGGGACAAAGACCTCGTTGAGTGCCACCCCCAGCACGGCCGGCTCGTCCGGCGGTTTGCCGGTGTAGGTGGAGTGGTAAACCGGATTGGTGCGGTTGGTCAGGCGGGTCACCTCAAACACCGGGAACCAGTCCTGTTCGTTGTAATAGCCGGTGTGGTCGCCAAACGGGCCTTCCAGGGCATGCAGGTACCCGCCTCGCTCCATCAAGGGCACGCCGTGTTCACTCACGCCCTTGAAACCGACGGGCGCGGTGGGAATATGGCCCTCCAGCACGAACTCGGCGCTGGCGGGAACCTGCAGGTATTGGTCGTCTTCGCCCACGGCGGTGTTGACCACCTCGGTGCGGCTGCCGCGCAGCAAACCGGCAAACTGGTATTCACTCAAGGAGTCGGGGACCGGCGTGACCGCGCCCAGGATGGTGGCGGGGTCGGCTCCCAAGGCCACCGCAATCGGGAAAGGCTTGCCGGGGTTGGCCAGTGCGAACTCCCGGAAGTCCAGTGCGCCACCGCGATGCGCCAGCCAACGCATGATCAGCTGGTTTTTGCTGATGAGTTGTTGGCGGTAGATGCCCAGGTTCTGTCGGCGGCGCGGATTGGGCACGCTTTGAGGTCCCCGAGTCACCACCAAGCCCCAGGTCAGCAGGGGGGCCGCGTCATCGGGCCAGCAATGTTGGATGGGGAGCTCGGTGAGGTCCACCTCACTGCCTTGGCGGATTTCGGCCTGGCAGGGGGCGCTGCGGCTGGTGCTGGGCTTCATGTCCCACAGGGCCTTGGCCATTTGCAGCAACTTGCCGGTGTCTTTGAGGCCGCGAGGTGGTTCGGGCTCTTTCAGGCTGGCGAGGATGTGCCCGATGTCACGCAATTCACTGACATCACTGGCGCCCATGCCCATGGCCACGCGCCTGGGGGTGCCGAACAGGTTGGCCAGCACCGGATAGTTGTAACGTTTGGGTGGCATTGCACCGGCCGCACCGGTGGGGTGATCGAACCACAGCGCCGGGCCGCCCGCCCGCAAGATCTTGTCGCTGAGTGCGGTCATCTCGAGGTGAACAGAGACCGGCGTTGCCACGCGGTGCAACTCACCTTGCTTTTCCAGACCGGACACGAAGTCCCGCAAATCACGGTATTTCATTGTTTAAAGTTATAAAGATTCAAGTCTTTATGCTTGACTGGTTATTTCAGGCTTGCCTAGAATCCGGCCTCGTTGGATCCGGTCACATTTTTTTACCGGGTTTCCCCTTGCGCCTCATCTTGTAGGCGCAACGCTGCCAGCCCTGGCGTTTTGTTCGGCCTGTTGACGTAGACGGGTCATGTCGTGGTGGTGAGAGCGCTTTTGCACGGCGCCCACCATTGTTTTGCCGGGGCCATTATCACTGCCGCTTTCGGAGTTGTCGCGCTGGTTGGATCCAGCCAGATGACGAGGAGGGCGATGGCGAGGAAAGGAGAACCATGACAGCGTGTGTTCGTGCAGCGGATGGCCAATCGGTCGCCGCGAAATCGACAGAAGTGTCGAACTCTGAAAAGGCCCGCGTCAGTCAGCGCATGACTTGGCTCGGGGTGGTGTCACTCTTTTTGCAAGACGTGTTGACGGGCATGCGCCGTGTCAGCCACAACGCGCTGGCCATGTTGGGCCTGGCTGCGGTGGTGGCGGTGGTGTTTCTGGCCGGGCGCGTGGACATGCGTCACGGCTTGGAAAGTCGTGCCCTCAGTTGGTTGACCGAGCGTGCCGCCGTGCGCGCTGGGACGCATGCATCGGCTGACGGTGAAGAAGCAGACGAAGTGCTGTTGGCCATGGCCGAGCCGGATGCCATCCAGCGTGCCACAGCCGCCAATCCGGCTGATTTGAACCGTCAGCAGGCCAATGTTGCCTACTGGCTGGCGCGTCGCTACAGCGTGGCGCCTGAACCCGTGAGCCGTCTGGTGCAAGAGGCATGGGACGTGGGCCGTCGTGTGGGTGTCGAGCCGACCCTGGTCTTGGCCGTCATGGCCGTGGAGTCGGGATTCAATCCCTTCGCCCAAAGCCATGTGGGTGCCCAAGGCCTGATGCAGGTGATGACCCGTGTCCACCACGACAAGTACCAGATCTTTGGGGGCATGGCCGCGGCGTTTGACCCCGTGACGAATCTGCGCGTGGGTGCTCAGGTGCTCAAGGACTGTATCCGTCGTGCTGGCAGCCTGGAAGGCGGCCTGAAGGCCTATGTCGGCGCCGCCAACATGGCGGACGACGGTGGCTACGGTGCCAAAGTGTTGGCCGAGCGTGCGTTTCTGCGCCAGGTCGCGGCCGGTCAGAAGGTCGCTGTGAATTCGCCGTTGCCACAGGCCACGCCGATTCAGGCGCTGGTCCAGTCTCGCGGCGCCGAGGTGGACGTTGACGCACAGCGTGGGACCCACGGTGCGACCGATGCCCACCAGCCCGAGGCCGGTCCGTCTGCACCGGCCAGCCGACAAGTGGAGCACGTGGCCCTGCTGGCGCCCTGATTCTGTTTGTCTGGACGTGTGACTGGCGCGAAAACGGGCCAGTCCGCTACAATTCTTTCTGCTGCGCAACTGGCGATACATGGCATGGCTTTTCCTGATGGAAAGGTGATGCCTGAGGTGGTGAACCACCGGGAAGCGCGGCCAGCCCTAGGGGCTTCCAATGCCTGGGCTGAGTCAGCCGTTCGCCTGGGCAGCCCTCACACCTGATCCACGTTGATCAGTGCTGCGGGACTTCAACCTTGAAGAGGACTGCCAAGTCATGTTTGACCGAGCCCAACATACCATTGCCAACGTTGACCCCGAGCTGTTTGCAGCCATCCAGGCTGAGAACCAGCGTCAGGAAGATCACATCGAGCTGATCGCTTCTGAAAACTACACCTCACCGGCCGTGATGGAGGCCCAAGGCTCTCAGCTGACCAACAAGTACGCTGAAGGCTATCCCGGCAAGCGCTACTACGGTGGCTGTGAGAACGTCGACGTGGTCGAGCAACTGGCCATCGATCGTCTGAAGGCCCTGTTCGGCGCCGAATACGCCAACGTTCAGCCCAATTCCGGTTCGCAAGCCAACCAGGCCGTGTTCTTCGGTCTGCTGCAACCCGGTGACACCATCATGGGCCTGAGCCTGGCCGAAGGCGGTCACTTGACCCACGGCATGCCGCTGAACATGTCGGGCAAGTGGTTCAACGTGGTGTCCTACGGTCTGAACGCAGCCGAAGACATCGACTACGACAAGATGGAAGCCCTGGCACGTGAGCACAAGCCCAAGCTGATCATCGCCGGTGCATCCGCCTTCGCGCTGCGCATCGACTTTGAGCGTTTCGGCAAGATCGCCAAGGAAGTCGGTGCCTACTTCATGGTCGACATGGCCCACTATGCCGGTCTGATCGCTGCAGGCGTGTACCCCAACCCCGTGCCGTTTGCTGACGTGGTCACGTCGACGACGCACAAGAGCCTGCGCGGCCCTCGTGGCGGCATCATCCTGATGCGCGGCGAAGAAATCGCCAAGAAGATCAATTCGGCCATCTTCCCTGGTATCCAGGGCGGTCCGCTGATGCACGTCATCGCCGGCAAGGCCGTGGCGTTCAAGGAAGCCGCATCGGCTGAGTTCAAGGCTTACCAACAGCAAGTCGTGAAGAACGCTGCGGCCCTGGCTGACACGCTGACTCAGCGTGGCCTGCGCATCGTGTCGGGTCGTACCGAAAGCCACGTCATGCTGGTGGACCTGCGTCCGAAGAACCTGACTGGCAAGGAAGCGGAAGCGATCCTGGGGCAGGCTCACATCACCTGCAACAAGAACGGCATCCCCAACGATCCTCAGAAGCCTTTCGTGACTTCGGGTATCCGTCTGGGCTCGCCTGCCATGACCACTCGTGGTTTCAAGGAAGAGCAAGCGGTGCTGGTCGGTAACCTGATCGCCGACGTGCTGGACAATCCTCAGGATGAGGCTGTCATCGCCCGCGTGCGTTCGCAAGTGGCTGAACTGACCCGTCAGTTCCCCGTGTATCGCTGATTGACGCTTTCGCTCTAGCGATGCGATGAACCCGGCCGGGGCCTTTGGTCCTCGCCGGGTTTTTTACAAGTTACAGACAGAAAGTACCGACGCCATGCGCTGTCCGTTTTGTGGGCACCTGGAGACCCAGGTTGTGGAAACCCGCGACTCAGATGAGGGGGATTCGATCCGCCGCCGTCGCAGGTGCCATGGGTGTGACAAGCGTTTCACGACCTACGAGCGTGCCGAAATCGACATGCCCGCCATCGTCAAGCGCGACGGCCGTCGCACGGACTACGACCGAGCCAAGCTCAAAGGCTCGTTGATGATCGCCCTGCGCAAGCGGCCCGTGAGCGCCGAAGCGCTGGAGAGTGCGCTGGAGGCGATTGAGGCCAAGCTGCGTCAGTGCGGCGAGAAGGAAGTCAACTCGACCCAGTTGGGTGAGTGGGTGATGCGCGAACTGCGCAAGCTCGATAAGGTGGCTTACGTTCGCTTTGCCTCGGTGTATCGCAGCTTCGATGACGTCAGCGAGTTTGTGGCGGCCATCAAAGAGACTGGCACCAAACGCTCGGCCAAGGACGCATCGGGCGACGAGGACTGACTGCGGGGCGCTAGCGGGCGCACAGGCTGGCCGATGCGGCGCCAGTGTGACGCAGGCGCAGCAAATCATCGATGACGAGGGCGCCGCAAGGGTCGCGACCCATGGGCCCTGATGGCTCGGGGGCGGCTTCGACCTCAAAGGTGTGTGCGCTGACGCGTGCAACGCGCAGTCGGTAGACGGCCCCCCCACTGGGCGGTGTCTGGCGCAAGGTGGCGGGCAGGTTGGGTGTTCCCCCGTCGGACGAGTCATCCAGTTGATGTTGCATGGCGTGCAGGCGCAGCAGGTGATGCGCGGCCTCCAGCAGGGCGCGTCGTGCCTCGACGCGATGGCCCCGTGCCAGATGCTGTGCATAGCTCGGGTAAGCCAGGGCGGACAGGATGCCCACCAGCGTCAACGTGATCAGCACTTCTGGCAAGGTCCAGCCTTTTGGGGGCATGCGGGCAGGTGCAGTTGGCAAAGTCATGGGCGGGGTGGGTTGATCAGCACGCGCCAGGCCAGACGCTGTGGGGGTGCTGCAGGGGCGGTGTCAGGCACGTCGGCGGGTTCCCCCTCCGCAGGGAGCGTCACCGATTCGCGGATGCGTACCGCACTGGCTGCCGAGGGCGCCTCGATGGCGACTGTCGAGGTGGGAGCGTCTGTTGGCGGGGCCGCGCCACCGGTGCTGGTGGGCTCGTCAGGAATACGGGGAGCGGGTACGTGCCAGACGGTTTGGAGCCATACGACGGTGCCTCGCTCGGTGAGGCCGGTTCTGCTGGCGACGTAATCGGGGCTGAAGCCGCGTGCCGTGATCAACATGAAAGGGCGTGGTGAGGTTGACGTCCATTCCGCCATGCATTGCGGGGCCGGGACGGTAGGGGTGGTGACGGTGACCGTGTGCGCCCGATAGGCCGGGTGGCTGGGCAGCCAATGCGCCATCGTTTGCCATGCCGGGCTGCCTGAGGACGGGATTGGGTTGATGCGCGCCGGGCTGCTCATGGCCGCTGCTTCGCAGTGATGCAGGGCCTCCTCCGCCGCCGCGTGTGCCAGGCTTTCCATGCGGATGTGCTGACTGATGAGGTCGCCTTCAATGGTTTGTCGCATCATGCTCGCTGCGCCCAGGCTGAGCAGAGCCAGCACCACGAGCACCACCAAGAGGCTGATGCCGCGCACCCAGGGTGAGGCCAGCGGTCGATGGAGGTGTATGAGGCGTGTGCGGTTCATCATGGCGCGACATTCGGGAGCAGCACCGTTTGGGTGTAGTTGCGGTACAGGTGGGGCGTGGGAGCGGTTTGGGTGCGTCCGTCGCAACCTGGGTAGGTACTGGGGGCGTCGGTGAGCGGCGTGGGGCTGCGTACGATCAGGCAGATGCGTACGGCGCGTACCCGCTGCCAGCGCGCATGTCCGACGGGCCCCATGTCGTGTGGTGACAGGTAATGCATGACGCGCGAGGTGCCTGGGGACGAGCCGGGTTCTGCGCTCAATCCCAGTTGAATCTGCATGTCCAGAATGTTGTCCACCATCGGCTGCGCGGGGCCCAGGCCTGGGCCTTTGCAACGCAAGGCACCTGCCTTCACCACGAAGCGGTTGTCGACCCAGGTGTGGGGGAGCGCGTCAGGCGTTTCAGATGGGATTGGGTCGACGTGGTGTCCCAGGCAGTCTGTGGGTTCATGGTCGACCGTGGGCAGCGTGTTGTGGCGGTCTGCTTCGTAGCGCACGATCAAGGCGTCGGGGCCGCTCGTGTCTAGGCAACGCCAGTCGGTCATCGGCGCAGCCTCGGTGTCAGCACTGACCCCGCCTTGGCAGGCGAACACCGCCATGGGGCGGGCGCCAGGCGATTCGCCGGCAGGCATCTGCCAGCCCGCGAGCAACAGGTGGTGGCGCAAGATCTGGTGGGCCAAGCTGGCGTCCTCGCTCATTTGCGCCAGTGCGCGCGCGGTGCGCTGTGTGCGTTCGCTGCCCCACAGCAAGCCCAGGGCGGCTGCGCTGATGAGCAGTCCCAAGGCCAGCCCGATCATCAATTCAGGCAGGGTTACGCCCCGATGGTGACGCACGCGATGAGTGAATGCCACGCGCATGTTGTCTCACCATGGGCTCTGCAGGTGCACGCATTGCGCTCCAGCGTGCAGGGTGTGACCCGGTGGGCACGCTGCGCCGGATGGTTCGCTGCCTTCGCTGCCGCGCCATGCCACCCACACGTCCACGTGTTCGGTATCCAGTTGCACATGGGCCGCCCCGTCGCTGAGCTGCTGCGTCAGGGCCTCGAGCCATTGACGCAGGTCGGCCGCGGCCAGTTGGGCGTGCGTGCAGTGGGTATCGGCTTGATGGCAGGTGATGTGTTCGGCTGCATCGGTCAGTCCCGCATCCGGGTGCAGATACGGGCTGCTGGACAGGTCTTCGGGCGGATTGGCGCGGATGCGTGCCACCAGGTCTTGTGCCAGCAGCGTGGCGGCAATGACCGATTGGCTGTCATGCCCATATGCCAGGGCGCGACCTTGCATGCCCAGCATTCCGACCGCGCCCATCGACAGCAACACGGTCGACACCAAGGCTTCGATCAGGCTACCGCCTCGGTTCAGCTGGCGCATGGCGTTTCCTGGATACGGATCCGCCCAGAGGTACCCACACGCACGCAATGTGCGGTGGCTGCTGAGACGATCATGGGTGACACATCAAAGCTGCTGTTGTCGGACAGGGCGAGTCCGCTGGCCGTGAAGCTCACACTGGCTTGATTGGAAGGGAGGGTGATGGTCACCCCTCTGAGTGCATCCTGAACGGCGATCAATTGTTCGCCCTCATCCCATTGGCGAGGGGTGGCGCCTTCATCGACAAACACCAGCCAGCCCTTGGACCAGTCTCGGGCGCGGGTCTGGCAGCGGGGTGAGTTGGGGTCCCCGGTGGCTGCGCAGAGGCTCACCCGTTGACCCCGTCGGATGGCTTCGGATCGGGCCAACCGCAAGGCCGATGTGAGTGTGCTGGTCTGAGTGGTCACCGTGTGCCGGGCCACCCAGCCTTGCAAGGATGGGGTGGCGAGTGCGGCCACAATGGCCAGAATACCGAGGGTGCACAGCAACTCCACCAAGGTCCACCCTGGCTGGCGCTGTTTTTCATGAGTTGTCATCATGGGCGCGCATTGTTGTGCGGTCGTTGTGGCTTGTGTGCAGGTTTCCCCCAAAGGAATGATGGGCCTGCGTCAAAATCGTCACGCCCCGCCGGGGGATGGTTCAGAGCAAGGATTGGGTGTTGAAACCGTGATGGAACGTGATGTGCATATCAGCCGCGCCGTGGCGTTGGCGCGCCAGGCCGTGGGGCTGTCAGACCCCAATCCGCGTGTGGGCTGTGTGTTGGTGGGGCCGGACGGTCAGGTGATTGGCGAAGGTCACACGCAGCAGGCTGGTGGCCCGCATGCCGAAGTCATGGCGCTGCGCGATGCACAGGCGCGTGGACGCAACACGGCGGGTTCCACGGCCTATGTGTCGCTCGAGCCGTGCTCACATCACGGACGCACCCCACCGTGTGCGGACGCGTTGGTGCGTGCGAATGTGGCGCGTGTGGTCGTGGTCTTGATGGATCCGAACCCCTTGGTGGCGGGGCAGGGCGTGATGCGCCTGCGCGAAGCTGGCATCCAGGTCGAGACCTTGTCGCCGCAGCATCCGCAAGCGGTGGCGATGCGCGAACTCAACATGGGTTTCCTGTCGCGCATGGTGCGTCAGCGGCCATGGGTGCGCATGAAGATCGCAGGTTCCCTCGATGGTCGCACCGCGCTCGACAACGGCGACAGCCAGTGGATCACCGGCGATGCTGCACGGGCAGACGGTCAGCGTTGGCGCGCGCGGGCTGGGGCTGTGCTCACGGGCATTGGCACTGCATTGGATGACGATCCCCGACTGGATGTCCGGGCAATCGAGGTAGCGCGTCAGCCCTTGCGGGTGGTACTGGATTCGCACTGGCGCCTGCCGCCTCAGGCGCGCTTGCTGCAGTCGCCGGGGGAAGCGTTGGTGTATGGTCTGGCCGACGAGGGGGGGCGTGAGGCTGTGGCGCAGCGGCATGCCTTGCTGGCGCTCGGCGCATCGGTGCAAGTGTTGCCCGCAGATGCCTCGGGGCAGCGGTTGGATCTGGGGGCGGTCATGGCCGACCTGGTCGCGCGCGGTGTCAATGAGTTGCACGTGGAGGCGGGTGCCCGACTCAATGCGGCCCTGATCGAAGGCGGGTGGGTCGATGAATACCTGCTGTACGTGGCGCCCAAGCTCATCGGTCCGGGGCGGGCGCTGGCGGCCTTGTCGCCCCTGGCCCGCGTGGCCGATGCGCTGACCTTGCGATTCCACTCGGTTGAGCAAGTGGGCGATGACCTGCGTATCATCGCCCGACCGGACGGGCGCGAGCAGTTCTGACGTTCGTTCTTCTTTTTGAAACAGGTTCGTATACATGTTCACCGGCATCATCACTGGCGTAGGCCAGATCGTGGATTCCCAACCTCTGGGCTCGGACGCCAGCCATGGTCGTCGTCTGACCTTGCAAACCCCTGCGGGCTATCTGGATGGCGTCGGGTTGGGCGACAGCATCGCCATCAATGGCGCCTGCATGACGGTGACCAGCTTTGATGTGGCCGCGGGTCGGTTCACCATTGACGTGTCGGCCGAAAGCCTGGCCCGCACGGTGGGGCTGGACCGCACGGGGCGTGTCAACATGGAGCAAGCCCTGCGTTCGCATGACCGTTTGGGCGGTCACATCGTCACCGGACACGTCGATGATGTGGGTGACGTGGTGGTGTTTGAGCCGGTGGGCGAGTCGTGGCTGCTCCAGATCCGTGCCCCGCAGACCCTGTCGCGCTTCCTGGCGTACAAGGGCTCCGTCACGGTCAATGGTGCCAGCCTGACGGTCAACAGCGTGGCCGACAATGCCAGCGGCAGTTGTGTGTTCAGCATCAACCTGATCCCGCACACCATCGAGAACACCGCCTTGGGTGACCTGAAGGCCGGCGCGAAGGTGAACCTGGAGGTGGACCTCATTGCGCGTTATGTGGAGCGCATGTTGCGCGCCGACGGCAAGCTGGGTGCCTGAGGGGCGTTGCTCACCGTGTGAAACAGGCCAAATCGGGAAGATTAGGCCTGATTTCTGAGGGGCGCCTGACAGGGCTGGCGCCAAACTGGTGCCCGGCCCGCCTACAATGTGAGGATGCCCATCTCTCCCATTCCCGAGCTGATTGCCGAACTCGCTGCCGGTCGCATGGTCATCCTTGTGGATGAAGAAGACCGCGAAAACGAGGGCGATCTTGTCCTGGCGTCTGACCACGTCACGCCTGAAGCCATCAACTTCATGGCCAAGTTTGGTCGTGGTCTGATCTGTCTGACGCTGACGCGTGAGCGCTGCGAGACCTTGCAGTTGCCACCGATGGCGACCCGCAATGGCACCAAGCACGGCACGGCGTTCACCGTGTCGATCGAGGCGACCACGGGCGTGACCACCGGGATCTCTGCCGCTGACCGTGCCCGCACGGTGCAGGCCGCTGTGGCTCGTGATGCCAAGCCGGAAGACCTGGTGCAGCCTGGTCACATCTTCCCGCTGCAGGCGCAGGATGGAGGCGTGCTGATGCGCGCAGGTCATACTGAAGCTGGGTGCGACATGGCCCGCATGGCGGGGCTGACGCCGTCGGCCGTGATCTGCGAGATCATGAACGACGACGGCACGATGGCGCGTCTGCCAGACTTGGAGATTTTCGCCAAGGAGCACGGTCTGAAGATCGGCACCATTGCGGATCTGATCCAGTACCGCAGCCGCAACGAATCTCTCATCGAGCGCGTGGGACAGCGCACGATGGAAACCCCCGAAGGCCCCTTCAATGCCAACGTGTTCCGTGACCGCACCGGCGCGTTGCACCTGGCCTTGAGCCTTGGTGAATGGACTCCCGCTGACGAGGTGCTGGTGCGTGTGCACGAGCCTTTGTCGGTCATGGACTGGCTGGATGCAGGCAACCGCAGTCACTCCTGGGCTTTGCCCAAGGCGCTGGCTGCAGTGCGCGAAGCAGGCCGCGGCGTGCTGGTGCTGCTGAATGCGGGCGACGAAGCCGAGCGTCTGCTGGAGCGAATGCTCCCGGCGGCGCCGCAACAAGCCGCCAAGCAGCCCCTGGACTTGCGCACCTATGGGGTCGGGGCGCAAATTCTGCGCACCTTGGGTGTGCAACGCATGCGCCTGATGGGCAACCAGCAGCGCATGCCCAGTATGGTGGGCTATGGCCTGGAAGTCACCGGTTTCCTGACGGCTGCCGGCGACTTGCTCGACCCGCCACACTGATCCGCAGGGCGGACGGCGTTGGCCGCCCCATTGCTCTTTTGATTTGATTGATCGCTCTTTTTCTGGATGACGCACTATGCAAGGCGCTGACAAAGGACAAGCTGCACGACTCGATGGACACGATTTGCGTGTCGGGATCGTGCAAGCCCGCTTCAACGATGAACTGACTTCCCGCATGGCCGAGCTATGCAAGGAGGAGTTGGTGGCGCTGGGCGTGAACCCATCTCACATTCAGCACGTGACCGTGCCGGGTGCCCTGGAGGTGCCGGTTGCCCTGCAAGCCATGGCCGACAGCGAGCGTTTCGACGCCCTGGTTGCGCTGGGTTGCATCATCCGTGGCGAAACCTATCACTTCGAACTGGTGTCCAACGAAAGCGGCGCGGGTGTGACCCGTGTCAGCCTGGATCACCATGTGCCCATTGCCAATGCCATCCTGACCGTCGAGAACGACGCACAGGCGCAAGCGCGCGTGGAAGAGAAGAGCCGCGATGCAGCTCGTGTTGCCGTCGAGATGGCCAATCTGTTGGATGACCTGCTGTGACCGACGCTGCTGACACCCCCCAATCCGCCCCCCTGCAAGGCCGTCCTGCACGCAAGACGGGCCCAGGCCCCCGTGACCGCGCCAAGTCGCCGCGTCGCCGTGCGCGCGAGTTTGCTTTGCAAGGCTTGTATGAATGGCAGATCAACCCGCGTGATCCCGGTGCGGTTGATGCGCACATCCGCGAGCAGGATGATTTCGCCAAGTGTGACCGCGTGCTTTATGACGGTTTGCTGCATGGCTGCATCGAACAGCGTTCGCAACTGGATGCAACATTGCTCAAGTTCCTCGATCGCCCCGTCGAAGAACTCTCACCCGTTGAGCACGCCGTGCTCTGGATTGGCGCGTACGAACTGACCCATTGCCTGGATGTGCCTTACAAGGTCGCCATCAATGAGGCGGTTGAGCTGGCCAAGAGCTTTGGCGGAACCGACGGACACAAATACGTCAACGGCGTGTTGGACCATTTGGCTCCCAATCTGCGCCCTGACGAAGTCAAAGCGGCTCGTCCTGGCTCACGCTGAGATCTGGCCATAAGGGGTGGTTGATTCGTGTCGTCGCGTCCTACATTGCCGGGAGAAACGCAGCCTTACGATGAAGAGGCCGAGCGTCGCTTAGCGATTGACGATCCGGATACTGTGGCGGAGACTCGCCCCCTCCCCGAGCCTGAAGCGGCAGATCTCAAGAAGTTGCGCCCGGAGGCCATGCCCACGATGGGGCACATTGGTCGTTATGCGCTGAAGTACGTGATTGGCGAGGGGGGATTGGGGACGGTTTACGCGGCTCACGATCCGCTGTTGTCCAGACTGATTGCCATCAAGACACTGCATGTGGATGTCACGGCGCAAGACCGTGAGCAGTTCAATGCTTTGTTCTTGAACGAAGCCAAGGCCGCCGGCAGCCTGAATCACCCGCACATCGTCACCATGTATGACGCGGGCATGACCGAGCAGGGAACCGCCTACATCGCCATGGAAATGCTGCGCGGCAAGGATTTGCGTCAGCTTCTGGCGATGGGCTGGAAGCCCACGCCCGCGCAGGCCGCGCTGATCGTGCGGCGCGTGGCAGATGCGCTGTCCTATGCGCATCACAAAGGCGTCATTCACCGAGACATCAAGCCGGCCAACATTTTCATGGTGAGCCGGACCCAGCCGCGTGTGCTGGATTTCGGTATTGCGCGCATTCGTCAGGCAGAGTCTCTGGCGAACCGCGATGACCCGCAGAGCCGCTTCCAGGAAATCGTGGGCGGATCGCCTTATTACATGGCCCCGGAGCAGGTGCAGTACCGTCCCGTTGATCGTCGGGTAGATGTGTACGCCTTGGGCGTCGTGTTGTTTGAGTTGCTGGTGGGGCGTCGCGCTTTCACGGGCAACAGTCTGGAAGAAATCGCTGATGCGGTTTTGAGCAAGCCGGTCCCGCTGGCGCACGAAGTGAATCCGGCTGTGCCTCGCACTTTGTCCGAGATCGTCGCGCGTGCCATGCATCGCGATGTGGATCAGCGCACACGCTCGGCCCGTCGTCTCTCGGGTGAGTTGAGGGCGTGGCTGGACAGCGCCGAGGGTGAATCGGCATTGAGGGATGCGCCTGCATCGCCCATGTCCGCATCGTCGCGGTCGGGCCTCTGGTACGTGGCAGCTTTTGGTTGGGTGGCCGCGCTGGTCGGTGGTAGCTGGATGGCCTGGCAGGCCTGGAGCCATCGTGCGGTTGATCCGGTACCTGCGGCTGTGGCGCAATCGGTTCCCTCGGCGGCTGTGTCAGCCTCTGCGATCTTGACGCCTGCGCCTCACGCGCCTGTCGCGCAGGACCCAATGCAGGCGGCCAGTGTTGCCATGCCTGCGAGCGTGCCATCTCCCGCAGTGGTGGATGCCAAAGGTGTGGTCAAACTGGCTATCAGCCCTTGGGGCGAAGTGTGGGTGGATGGGCGTTCGGCTGGTGTGGCACCGCCACTCAATCAGTTGAATTTGCCCGAAGGTGAGCACACGATCACGATTCGTAACGCGGATGCCCCGGAATTCCGGCAGACTGTGCATGTGCAGGCAGGCAAGCCTGTGCGTATCAAGCATCAATTCTGATCCGCGAGTTCGCTATGAAGTTGTGTTCATCTGTCTTGGCGTGGCAGGTTGTTCGGGCCATGCTCGTTTTGGGCGCGGTGTGGATGACAGGTTGCGCGACCAAGCCGGCCGTGCCCGCTGCTGATGTGCCGCATCCGTCCTCTGTGGTGGCCTCTGCTGCGGCATCCGGCGCGGCGCCTGCGTCTTCTGCTGCGTCTGAGCCAGCTCGCGCTGTGCCGCCTGCTGAGGCTGCCTTGGCGCAAGGCGTGAAGGCGTATCAATCCGGCCAATATGGTCAGGCTGAAGCGCAGTTGAAAGCAGCGCTGAAGGCAGGCCTGACTGTGTCAGGCGACACGGCCAAGGCGCACAAGCATCTGGCGTTCATTTACTGCACCAGCAAGCGTGAAGCGCAGTGTCTGGCTGCGTTCAAAGCCGCGAAAACGGCAGATCCATCTTTTGCTCTGAGCAAGGCTGAGGCAGGGCACCCAATGTGGGCCAAGGCCTACAAAAAGGCCATGGGCCTCAAGTGAGCATGAGGCTTAGCTGGCGGTTGCCCTGAGCGCTCCATCGGCGGCACTCTTCGTCGAGCAGGTGGAGCGTCCGGGGATTCTGGTTCGCCCAGCGCTTGTTCAGTTTGAGATGAACCTTGTTGCGGCCGCGTTGCAAGCTGGCCGTTTCGGCTGACAGATCGATCCGTGCGTGATGCAGGATGATGGCCAGTCGCAAGCACAGCACTTGCGACATCAGTGCGGTGTCGTGCATGTGCTCCGCCAATTTGATCAGTTCGCCGCGCTGACCCAATACCAAGGCCGCCAAGCGACGTTGCTGGGATTGCGAAAAGCCTGCCGCATCGACGTGGCCGAGCAGATAGGCGCTGTGCCGGTGGTGGTCGTGGTGCGACACCATCATGCCGATTTCGTGAAGGGCGCTGGCCCATCCCAGTTCCCGCGTGTGCTCACCGTCTGTGGCCGCGGAAGGGTCTGCCAGGCTTTGCCACAATGACAGCGCGCGCGCCCGGATGCGCTCGCCATGGAGTTTGTCCACCCGGAAGCGTTGCTGAAGCTCGCGCACTGATGCATCACGGGGATCCAGTGCGCGGTGATTGCGAGCGGCTTCGTGGCGCTCTTCCAGATCGAAGATCACCCCTTGGCGCAAGGCACCCTTGGCCGGGCGCAAGGCCTCGATGTCAAAGTGCATCGCCAAGGTATAGAGAATGGACAGCCCGCCACCTAAAACGGCTTTGCGCTCGGCTTTCAGGCCGGGCAGATTCAGCATATCGGCCGAACCGGCTTCAATGCAGCGCTCAATGCACCAACGCAGGCTGTCAGGGGTGATGCTGCCGTCGGTGATGCCGTTGGCCACCAGAATTTGTGAAACAGCCCCCACGGTACCGGACGAGCCCAGTGCTTCTTGCCAGGCGCTGCGGTCAAACAAGGTGAGCGCCTCTTCCAGTTCGGCGCCTGCCGCAATTTGTGCAGAGCGGAAGGCGTCCGCGGTGAATCGGCCTTGCGGAAAGTGTTGCAGGGACAGGCTCACGCTGCCGACGCTGAAGGATTCTTTGGTCAGTGCGGTGCGGCCCTGGCCCAGGATCATCTCGGTAGAGCGGCCACCAATGTCGATCACCAGACGGGGCAGTTCGCTGGGTTGCAGGCGAGCCACCCCCTGGTAGATCAGGCGCGCTTCTTCGCGGCCAGCAATCACCTCGATAGGGTGGCCCAGTACGCGGTTGGCACGCTGAAGAAAGGCATCGCGGTTGCGAGCCTCGCGCAGGGTTTGCGTGGCCACGGCACGGACTTGCCAGGGTTCAAATCCTTTGAGTCGTTGTGCAAAGCGGGCCAGACAGGCCAAGCCGCGCTGCATGGCCTCTTCGGTCAACATGCCGTGGCTGTCGAGGCCGCCCCCCAGGCGCACCATTTCCTTGAGGTAGTCGACGCGCTTGTATCGACCCTTCGTGATGGTGCCGATTTCCAGTCGTGCACTGTTGGAGCCGATGTCGATGGCTGCCAGCAATTCGGATTGACGGCTGCGGTCCAGCCCCGGGGTGGTTTTCTTGGCCGACTTGGCGCTCAGCATGGTGTCCATAGCTCGGTATTGTCTATGGTTTGCGTGACAGGGGGCGTGGGTTGTTGACAGCATTGCTAAGATCATCAAATGACCTTGTTATCCATCGTGCTGGCGACCTTCATTGGTGGCCTGGTTTCGGTGCTGCTGGCCGCAGCCCTGTCTGCCCCTTTGTTGGGTTTGATCGTTCGACACCTGGTGAGTCTGTCGACCGGTGTGTTGCTCGGGACAGCCTTGTTGCATGTGTTGCCCGAGGCCTTTGATTCCGGCAAAGCGCCACACGGCTTGTTCATGACCCTGCTGGGGGGGCTGCTGTTTTTCTTCCTCCTGGAAAAGGCTGAGCTGTATCGCCATGGGCACCACCATGAACATGATCATCACGATCACCACCATGGTTTCGATGCCGAGCAAGCCGGCCGTGGCGGCTGGAGCGTGCTGGTGGGGGACAGCATCCATAACTTTTGCGATGGCGTGCTGATCGCCGCATCGTTCCTGGCCGATCAGCAACTGGGTGTGGTGACGGCGCTGGCCATCATCGCGCACGAGATTCCACAGGAAGTGGGCGATTACATCGTGTTGATCAACGCGGGGTTCTCGCGCATGCGGGCGCTGGCGTACAACGCGCTGTCAGGCCTGGCGGCCGTGGTGGGCGGTGTGCTGGGCTATTTCCTGATTGGACCTTGGCAGGACTACTTGCCCTACATGATGGTGCTGGCTGCGAGCAGCTTCATCTACGTGGCGGTGGCCGATTTGATCCCGCAATTGCAAAAGCGCTTGAATGGCCGAGATACGGCGCTGCAGATTGTCTGGTTGGCGATTGGGTTGGGCATGATCGCGACCATCGTGGGTAAGTTGCACGATGAACATGATGCGCATGGTCACCACGAACACGCTGACGCGCCGGCAGGCCGTGCCGCGCAGAGCGCCAGCCAATTGCCGGTGAAGCCCTGACGGCTGTTCAACTTATTTGGCAGATGGTGAGGGTGTCGGAGTCGTTGACTTCAGGCGCGTGGACACCATGCCCGAGGCAACGATGAGCAGCATGCCGATCACGGCATCCCACTGGAGCGTTTCGTCAAACAACCAGGTGCCCAACAGGCCGGCGTGCACGATGCCCAGGTACTGCAGGTTGGCGATGACCAGCGTGCTGCCTTGGGAGTAAGCGCGGGTCATGAGCAATTGCGCGATGGTTGCGAAGACGCCCACGCCCAGCAAGGCCATCCATGACTTCCATGGAATGTCTGGTAGCGCGGTGGGGTTGGCTTGACCGGGGAGCAACCACAGCACGGCGCCCAGCACGGCGCCCATCAGTGAGAAGTAGAACACTACCCGGATTTCCGGCTCACCAGCCCGCCCCAGTGCGGTGACTTGCAGATAGGCCGTGGCGGCCAGCATGCCGGAGCAAAGGCCGCACAACCCTGCCCACATTTGATCGCGGTTGATGGTGGGGTGAAGGACCAGTGCGACGCCGATGAAGCCCACGGCAATGGCGGCCACGATGCGCTGGTCCACCCGTCGCCCCCCCAGAAACATAGCCTGGACGATGAGGAACACGGCCATCCACACCGACGACATGTAGTTGAGGGTGACCGACGTGGCCAGTGGCAGCTTTCCCATTGCATAGAACCACATTGACAGGGCAGCGACCCCGGCCAGGCCACGCCGGACGTGCAACATGGGGACACGTGTGCGCAGGCTGGTGGTCGCACTCATGGCAATGATGGACATCATCACAGCGCCGACACCTCCTCGTGCGGCCACGACGGCAGCCGTGCCGAAGTCGGCTGATGCGAATTTCACGCAGACTCCCATGCAGGCAAACAGCATGGTGGCCATTACCATCTGGATGTAGGGGGAGACGCGAGGCTGAGTCATGGATAGAAAAAGCCGCCCGAGGGCGGCTTGGATGGCTGAGGGCTGGGTCAGTCCTTGAAGTTCATCACGCGGCGATACCACTCGTGGAAGTGCTGCATGCCATCTTCCATCGGACTCTGGTAGGGGCCCACTTCGTTGTCGCCGCGCAGCATCAGGGCTTTGCGACCGGCGTCCATGCGTTCGCCGATTTCATCGTCCTCGATGCAGGTCTCCATGTAGGCCGCGCGCTGTGCCTCGATGAACTCGCGCTCGAAGGCCGCGATTTCTTCGGGGTAGTAGAACTCGACCACATTGAGGGTCTTTTGCGGACCCATCGGGTACATGTTCGAGACCACCAGCACGTGCGGATACCACTCGACCATCATGGTGGGGTAGTAGGTCAGCCACACAGCGCCTTGCGAGGGCTTCTCGCCACCACGGTACTTCAGCAGCACTTCGCGCCACTTCTTGTACACGTCGGAGCCTGGCTTGTCGAACGTGGACGCCACGCCCACGGTCTGCACCGAGTATTCCTTGGCCATGTCCCAGCGCAGGTCGTCACAGGTGACGAAATTGCCCAGGCCGGGGTGGAAGGGGCCGACGTGGTAGTCCTCGAGGTACACCTCGATGAACGTCTTCCAGTTGTAGTTGCACTCGTGCAGCTCGACGTGGTCGAGCACATAGCCACTGAAGTCCAGGTCACCGCCGGGTTTGAAGCGGGCATCGATGCCAGCCAGATCTGCAGCGATGTCGCGGCCATTGTCCTCAAACAGCAAGCCGTTCCAGTTGCGGACCTTGTAGTTGTTGAGGTTCAGGCAGGGATCGTGGTCGAAGTGCGGGGCACCGATCAGTTCGCCCTTGTGGCTGTAGGTCCAGCGGTGCAGCGGGCACACGATGTTGTGCTTGCTGTTGCCGCGACCTTTGAGCATCACCGCCTGACGGTGGCGGCAGATGTTGGAGATCAGTTCGATGCCATCCGGCGTGCGCACGAGCGCACGGCCTTCGTTTTCCTGAGGCAGTGCATAGTAGTCGCCTACCTCAGGCACGCTCAGTGCGTGGCCTAGGTAGCGAGGACCGGACTGAAAGATGCGTTCAAGCTCCTCCTTATAGAGTGATTCGTCAAAGTAGACGGACACAGGCAGCTGAGAGTGGCTGCGTTGAAGAGAGTTGAGCGCGTTACTCAGGTCGGACATGATCCCCAGGATCTCCAAAAACCAATGTCAACCCACCTTGGCGGCACAGCACAGGCATGGCCCGACCCAAGGTCTTGGATGAATCCCCAATGTCTTGATTGGGGGGCGATGCCCTCGAATCCGGTCGCAGGAACACAGCCGTGAGGCAGTATCCGGCATGGTGCGTCAGGCGCCATGTCGGTGCGTGATCAGGTTCGGGGGAACCCGAGATTGTACCCTTAGGGGGGTGTTTGGGGTAGCCCTGCCTGCTCGCGTGGGTATGAGGCAGGTCAACCGAAATAGAATACGCGTTTGCCCGCAAACTTCCCTGACGAAGCTTCTCAGGCCCGCACATGGCTAAAACTTCTGCCAAAACAGGCGCAGCTGCCGCACCCACTTTGCCCGCCACCTACGAGGAGGCGCTGGCTGAGCTTGAGCAACTCGTCGCTCAGATGGAGTCGGGTGCCTTGCCACTGGAGCAGCTGTTGAGCAGCTATCAGCGTGGGGCAGCATTGCTGCAGTTCTGCCGTGATCGTCTGCAGGCCGTGGAAGAGCAGGTCAAGCTGCTGGAAGATGGGCAGGTCAAACCGTGGGATGCGGCATGAGCCCCGAAGGATTCAAGAACTGGTCAGACGACGTGCTGGCCCGCGTGGAAACGGCGCTGAGTGAGTGGGTGCCGGTGTCGGCGCCGGCAGGCTTGGGTGAGGCCATGCGCTATGGGGTGCTGGAGGGTGGCAAGCGTTTGCGCGCCTTGCTGGTGCAGGCGGCCGCCCAAGCGGTGGGGGCACTGGCCTCGCCAGCTGGGGCAGAGGCGGCCTTGCGTGCTGCCTGTGCGGTCGAGTTGATCCACGCTTATTCGCTGGTGCATGACGACATGCCCTGCATGGACAACGACGTGCTACGGCGAGGCAAGCCCACCGTGCATGTGGCGTTTGGCGAGGCGCAGGCCATGCTGGCGGGTGATGCCATGCAAGCCCTGGCTTTCGAGGTGCTGGCCCCGGACGTGGGCGAGGGCGCTGGTGTGGCGCCCGCGTTGCAAGCCCGGCTGGTGCGCTTGCTGGCTCGCGCATCGGGTCAGTCGGGCATGGCGGGTGGCCAGGCGATTGACCTGGCCAGCGTGGGCCGTGCGCTGGACGAGCAGACCTTGCGCGACATGCATCAGCGCAAGACGGGTGCCTTGTTGCAAGCCAGTGTCCAGATGGGCGCAGCGTGCGGCGGCTTGCAGGCCGACAGTGCCGCCTGGCAGGCGCTGACGGCGTATGGCCATGCCGTGGGCCTGGCTTTCCAGATCGTCGATGACGTGCTCGATGCCACCCAAGGGTCTGAAACCTTGGGCAAGACGGCCGGCAAGGATGCCGATGCCAACAAACCAACTTATGTCAGCCTGTTGGGTCTCGAAGGGGCCCGGCAGGAAGCGGCGGACTTGCTGACACAGGCCCACGATGCGCTGGCGTGCAGTGGTCTGTCCGAGCAGGCCACCGCGCCACTGGCCGCCTTGGCGGACCGGATCGTTCACCGCGATCACTGACACACCGAATTGATCCTCTGAGGATGCCCACCATGAGTTACCCCTTGCTGTCCAGGATCGATAAGCCCGCCGACATTCGGCACCTGTCCCGGACTGAGCTCAAACAGCTTGCGACCGAGTTGCGCGATTACCTGCTGCACAGCGTGTCTCGCACGGGCGGGCATTTGTCGTCCAACCTGGGGACGGTGGAGCTGACGATCGCCTTGCACTACGTTTTCAACACGCCGGAAGATCGGCTGGTGTGGGACGTGGGGCACCAGACCTATCCCCACAAGATCCTGACGGGGCGCCGTGACCGCATGCCCAGCCTGCGTCAGTTCGGGGGCATGAGCGGTTTTCCGCGCCGTGATGAGAGCGAGTACGACACCTTCGGTACGGCGCATTCGTCCACCTCGATTTCTGCTGCACTGGGCATGGCCTTGGGGGCCCAATTGCGTGGTGAAAAGCGCAAGGCGGTGGCGATCATCGGCGACGGTGCGATGACCGCCGGCATGGCGTTCGAGGCCATGAACAACGCGGGCGTGCCGCATGACGGCAAGATGCCCGACATGCTGGTGGTGCTCAACGACAACGACATGTCGATCTCTCCACCGGTGGGGGCACTCAACCGACATCTGGCTCGTTTGATGTCGGGCCGGTTCTACGCTGCTGCGCGGGAGAGTGCGAAGGAGGTGCTGCGTCACGCACCGCCTTTGTTCGAGTTGGCCAAGCGGTTTGAGGAGCATGCCAAGGGCATGGTGGTGCCAGGCACCATCTTTGAAGAGTTCGGCTTCAACTATGTGGGCCCGATTGATGGGCACGATCTGGACTCGCTGATTCCCACACTGGAAAACCTGCGCGACCGCGGTGGTCCGCAATTCCTGCACGTGGTGACCAAGAAAGGCTATGGCTACAAACTGGCCGAAGTCGATCCGATTTCGTACCATGGTCCTGGCAAGTTTGATCCGGCTGTCGGCTTGGTGAAGGCCACGCCCGCCACCCCACCCAAACCGACCTTCACCCAGGTGTTTGGTCAATGGTTGTGCGACATGGCGGCACACGATCCGCGACTGGTGGCGATCACGCCAGCCATGCGCGAAGGTTCAGGCATGGTGGAGTTCCACCAGAAGTACCCTTCACGCTACTTTGACGTCGGGATTGCCGAGCAGCACGCCGTGACCTTTGCCGGTGGGCTGGCTTGCGAAGGCCTCAAGCCGGTGGTGGCCATCTATTCCACCTTCCTGCAGCGTGGCTACGATCAGCTGATTCACGACGTGGCGCTGCAGAATTTGCCAGTGGTGTTTGCGTTGGATCGCGCTGGCATCGTGGGCGCGGACGGTGCCACACACATGGGGGCGTTCGACATTGCCTTTGTGCGCTGTATCCCGAACATGAGCATGATCGCGCCCGCTGACGAGGCCGAGTGCCGTCAGGCCTTGAGCGCGGCCTACGCGCAGAGCCATCCGGTCTGCGTGCGTTATCCGCGTGGCGCTGGGGTGGGGACGCCCGTCCCGTCCGACCTGACGCCGCTGCCTTGGGGCAAGGGTGAGATTCGCCGACAGTCCCGCGAAACCGTTCAGGGCAAGCGCGTGGCCATGCTGGCCTTTGGCACCTTGCTGTACCCCGCACTGCAGGCCGGCGAGGCGCTGGACGCCACCGTGGTCAACATGCGTTTTGTGAAGCCGCTGGACACGGATCTGCTGCTCGAGGTGGCCCGTAACCATGATTTGTTGGTGACCGTGGAAGAAGGCTGCGTGCAAGGTGGTGCAGGCTCGGCCGTGGCGGAAGCCTTGGCCGCTGCAGGGGTGAACACGCCCTTGATGATTCTGGGTTTGCCCGACGAGTTCGTCGAGCACGGTGAGCCCGCCAAGCTGCTGTCTCTGTGTGGGCTGGATGCCGAAGGCATTGAGCAATCGGTGCGGGCACGTCGCGCTCAATTGGCCTCTCAGTAGGTGTAGCCCACGGTCAGCCAGATTTCACGACCGGTGCTGTACGCATTCTGATTGGCCGCACTGGTGGGACTGAGGATCGCGGTGGGTTTGATCTGGTTGAGCAGATTCAACACATCGACGGTGAAACTCATGCCTTTCAGTGCGGCGGGTTTGTAGGTCGCCGCGGTGTCCCAAGTCCAGTACGCGCCGAGATTGCGCGAAGCATATCGATCGATGCCTTTGCTGCTGCCGATGTAGACCACCGCATCGCGAGAGCTGTTCCAGTTCACGCGATGCCCCCACGTGATGCCGGCGGGCTTCCACTCTCCACTCCAATCGAATGTGATGCGACGTGGTTGATTGAACTCCCTGGATGGAAGATGCTGGTACTCGATTGGCACACCGTTGTACTCGACGATGTCATCCGGCTGGTACAGATCGGCTTCCCAGGCGCTGCCAACGTCGGTGTTGCGTTGGCTGTGTTGCCAGCTGAAATTCAGTTGTCCGTGCCAGCGTGCTCCCCAAGCGGCCACCGGTTGGCTGGTTTGCAGCGTGAACGTGATGGTTTGGTTGTTGCCTTGTCCATCGTTGGTGTAGGTGTAGCCGGTTGAGTTGCTGCCCGTGCGTATGACGTCATCCCGGTATGCCCGCTGGACGTAGGCCACTTTGCCCTGCAGCCAGACCCCGAGGCGTTGCGTCAGGTTCAAAGCGGTTTCATCAGTGTGCGGGGTTCTGATGCCTTCGAAGCGGTGTGTTTCTCCAGCGGCGGCGCCCGTTCCGTTGCCGCCCGTGCTGTTGAGGAGATTGACCTTGAGCTGGCTTTTGCCCGCCTCCAGTGCATACCCCAGCAAGTCCATGCCGTAGTAACGGCTCCAGCCGCTTTGCAGCTGAGTTTGCCCATTGCCGAACACGTCCCACCCTAAGCGGGCTCGCGGAGACACGTTGGTGTTGTCAAACAAGTCATCCTGATCCATGCGAGCGGAGACGGTGGCATCGATGGCTCGCCAGCGCATCGTGTCGGACAGGTAAGCCGATGTCGTGTGGACCTGAGCACCCACGGTGCCGGCCTTGTAGAGGTTTTTGGATCGCTCGGAGACGGTTCCGGTGCTCAGGTTCAGTCGAGAGGTGTAAGACAAGACATCCTGATCACGAATGAACTTTGCCAGCATGTTCTGCCCTTCCAGTCCAACATACATCTGGTGCTGAATGCTCGCTGTCTGAAAGCCTGGGAGGTCGTAGCGCAGCTTGGCGGTACGTTGATGTTGCTTCAGCGATTCGGTGCCGAAGCCTCCGGTCGTGTAGGACGGATAGGCCATCGAGCTTCCCTTGTAGAACTGGTAGGTGACAAACTCGTCGCTGTCGGAGTGCCGCAGATTGTCGAGTTGGTCGTAGCCGAGGTTGATCTTGATCTGTCCGCCTTGCGTCAGGGTGTGCTGCAACTCGGTTGCGATACCCTGTGCTTGTTGCTGGTTGGTCCAAGCGGTGTCGGCATACGTGTTGGACACGAGGTTTTCCTGGCGATCTGCCAGCTTCACGAGCACGCTGCTTTCTGTAGCGGTGTTCCAAGTTGTGTGTACCTTGAGCAAGGCGTTGTCCACGCGGTCTGTCGCTGTTTTGTCCGTCAGATAGGCGTTTTGACCTGAAATGACGGTACCACCGCCCGAGTCGATGGCCTTGAATTGCCGAGTGATGTCGGATTCACGGCGTGACACCGCCAACAGAAGGTTGTTGCGCTCGGTCAATCGCAGGTCGGCGTGCGCACTGCTGAAGTGCTTGCGCCAGGTGGATGAAGTACCTGGTTCACCTGCCGCCCAGTCCTCGTATTCGCTTTTTGCGATGCGCTGTTGTGTCAGCTTGGAGCTGTTGAGACTGCGCTTGAGTGTGAATGTGTTGCTGCCAGTCGGGGTTTTGACCCGTGCATCGATGACGCCACCGGTGAACTTGCCAAACTCGATGGGGATGAGACTGTCATAGACCGCCACTTGATCGACCAATTCGGTGTCGATGTTGTATGCCTGAGCAAAACCCGGCACGTTGCCAATCTGAAGGTTGAGGTTGTTGCTTTGCGGACTGATGATGTTGGTGCCACTGATGCCGTCAATCAGAAATTGGTTCTGGTAAGGACTGGCGCCATGGATGGACAGCGTTTCGGGGGCCAGCGACCCTCGGTTGCCGGCCTGTTCCACGGAAGGGTTCAGGCGGACGGCGGGGTGGTTGGCCACCAAAGAAGTGAGGTCCCGGTTGCCGGTCGGTGTGTTGTCGATGGTGTCTCGGCGATAGGTTTGCGTGCTCACCTTGCGAGCTGTGACACTGACTCCGGGCAAATCGCCTGTGGGCAGCATCTCGTCGCTCGCGAAGTGGGTTTGTGCGTGAACGGGCATGCACAGGACGCTGAGCACAACGGCCTGATGCAGGGAGCAGCGGCGGAATGGGATCGCAGACATGGGGGGAATTTCGAGATGAGCGATTGACTGGAGCAATTGGGGTTGGCAGATTGATTGCTCCTGCTTGATTTGCAACAATAGCATTAAGAATCATTCTCATTCGCATATAACCATGAGGAATGCTGGGGTAAGCCCTGAATTCAAGGGACCCTGTGCACAATGCCCGCCATGAAAGTTGTTTGGTGCTTCAAGGTCTGTGTGACCGTCGCAGTGGCGTTTGCCGGAACCATGGTCGCTGTGCAGAGTGGTGCGGCAGAGCAGGCGGGGGGGCGTTTTTCGGATGGATGCCGTTTACCCGAAGGGCGTTGGCAACTGTCATGTTTGCGAGAGGCGTATGGTGCGGCGCCCGTTAATTGGCCAAGGCCAACGGTGGACGCTGGAGTGGCCTGGCAAGAGTTGGCGCAGGTTCCGGTGCAGGCGCCTGAGCCTGCAGACAATCCTTCCACGCCTGAGAAAGTGGCGCTAGGGAGAAAACTGTTTTTCGATACGCGCATCTCTCGCAAGGGCGAGGCTGCGTGTGCGACCTGTCATCAGCCAGCCAGGTCGTTCACGGATGGCAAGGCGTTGGCGGTGGGCGACGAGGCGATGCAAGGGCGTCGTCGTAGTCAAACCTTGTTCGGTGCGCCGTTTGCGCCCCGGGGTTTGTTCTGGGATGGCCGCGCGGCGACGCTGGAGCAACAGGTGCTCATGCCCATTGCCAATACCTTCGAGCTCAATCACTCACTCGATCAGGTGACAGCGAGTCTGAGTCGTTTGCCGGACTACCGTCCGCTGTATGAGGCCGCGTTTGGCAAGCGTTCGCCACAATCGTCCGACGTGGCGAACGCTCTGGCCAGTTTTGTTCGTACGATTCGTCCCGCTCCCTCGCGCTTCGATCAGTTCTTGCAAGGCCAGACGACAGCGTTGACGGAGCAGGAAATTCTGGGCTTGCATCTGTTCCGTACCAAGGCGCGGTGCATGAATTGCCACAGTGGTCCGTTGATGACGGACTTTCAGTTTCACGACTTGGGCTTGTCGTTCTATGGCCGACGCAATCAGGATCTAGGGCGGTTTGAGGTCACGCGAGACAAGGCTCACCTAGGACAGTTCAAAACGCCGTCGTTGCGAGGCATTTCACAGGCAGCACCGTACATGCACAACGGTATCTTTCCGAATTTAATCGGAACGATCCGGATGTACAACAATGCAATGGGCTCGGTCACGGGCAAACCGGGGGATCCGTATGTGCCGAAAAAGTCGTCACTGATTCACAAGCTGAATCTGACGGAGGACGAGATGGCGGCCCTGGTGGCGTGGCTGGAGACGCTGTGAAGCAAGTCGATCAGGCGTGATCGTCACACGGCTCCACGCTGCAGCTGGTCAGGGTGGTTTCCGGCAGAGCCTCTGGTGCAGTGATTTCACCGGTTTCGGTGTTGTAGCCCACATTGCGCAGGTGCATGACCAGGCCGGCATCCATTGCGTCGATGTGATGGGGCAGCCACAAGGTCAACTCCTGTGCCATCTGGCGCACGATGCCGAGGTCACCGTTGGCGCCTTTCTCGGCCCCTTCGCGCATGATCTTCAGCACGATGGCGTGCTGAGAGCTGTGGCAGTTGTTGGGCGCAAAGCCCGTGTCCTGCATCCAGCGGTCTTCCTGGGCAAAGTGCTCAGCCGTGTGTTCGATCAGCTTGTCCCAGGCCGGCAGCAGGTCGGCGTCGCTGGCCGCGATGACCGCATTGATCAGGTCCGTGCACTCGGTGTGCAGGTGATCAATGGCGGGCAGGTCCAGTGCCATCTCTTCGGACCAGGTAAAGCTCGACATCAGAAAGTCCTTCTCGGGGCCGCGACGGGCCAAGGTTCACATCGGACGCAGAGGGTATCTGGCCGTTCGCAGCAGGGTTTTGCGTTGGCGCAAGGGGGCGTGTGTGCCCCCTGCGCAGCCGATCCGCTGAATCAGGCCAGACGGGTGCGGTGGCGGGCCACCTGGGCGCGCACTTGCTCGGGTGCCGTGCCACCCAGAATGTTGCGCGCGTTCAGCGAGCCACGCAGGCTCAGCACCTCGTACACATCCTGCTCGATGGCGGGGTTGTAGGTCTTGAGCTTGTCCAGCGGCAATTCCGACAGGTCCACGCCTGCGGCAATCGCATCCTTCACGGCGTGGGCCACGACTTCGTGGGCATCGCGGAAGGGCAGGCCCTTCTTGACCAGGTAGTCGGCCAGGTCGGTGGCGGTGGCGTAACCCTTCTTGGCGGCGCGCTCCATGGCTTCGGGCTTGACCGTGATGCCGGCGGCCATTTCAGCGAAGATGCGCAGCGTGTCCTTCAGCGTGTCCACCGTGTCGAACAAGGGTTCCTTGTCTTCCTGGTTGTCCTTGTTGTAGGCCAGCGGCTGGCCCTTCATCAGCGTGATCAGGCCCATCAGGTGGCCGACCACGCGGCCGGTCTTGCCACGCGCCAGTTCGGGGACGTCGGGGTTCTTCTTCTGCGGCATGATCGACGAGCCGGTGCAGAAGCGATCTGCCAGATCGATGAAGCCGAAGGATTGGCTCATCCACAGGATCAACTCTTCGCTCAGGCGCGAGACGTGGACCATCAGCAGCGAGGCGGCGGCGGAGAATTCGATGGCGAAGTCGCGGTCCGAGACGCCGTCCAGGCTGTTCTGGCAAACGGCTTCGAAGCCCAGCGTGCGGGCCACGCGCTCGCGGTCCAGCGGGTAGCTGGTGCCGGCCAGCGCAGCCGAGCCCAGCGGCAGGCGGTTCACGCGCTTGCGCAGGTCGAGCATGCGTTCGGCATCGCGGGCAAACATTTCCACATAGGCCAGCAGGTGATGACCAAAGGCCACGGGCTGGGCCACTTGCAGGTGGGTGAAGCCGGGCAGGATGGTGTCGGCGTTTTGCTCGGCCACATCCACCAGGGCTTTTTGCAGCTCGATCAGCAGCACGCCAATTTCGTCGATCTCGCCGCGCAGCCACAGGCGCACGTCGGTGGCGACCTGGTCGTTGCGCGAGCGGCCGGTGTGCAGACGCTTGCCGGCGTCACCCACCAACTGGGTCAGACGGGCTTCGATGTTGAGGTGGACGTCTTCCAGATCCAGCTTCCACTCGAAGGTGCCGGCTTCGATTTCCGAGCGGATCTGTGCCATGCCCTTTTGAATGGACTCCCAGTCGGAGGCCGAGATCAGGCCTTTGGCTTGCAGCATTTCGGCGTGTGCCAGGGAGCCTTGAATGTCAGCGGCCCACAGGCGTTTGTCAAAGAAGACGCTGGCGGTGTAGCGCTTGACCAGTTCGCTCATGGGCTCGGAAAACAGGGCCGACCAGGCCTGGGACTTCTTGTCGAGTTGGTTGGTGCTCATGGGTGTATCCGGCAGCGCGCTTCTCACGCAAAATGTGCAAACCATGGATTTTAATGAGTTGCCGCCGTCTACGTCCTTCGGATCGACGCAGCTTGATGCACAAGCTGGGTCAAATGGCCTGTCTTCGCCCGTGTTGGGCTCTCCATTCGATGTGTGTCACGTCGGGGTGGTGTTGCGGGTGGTGCTGGGTGTCCAGGCGGTGGTGGCGCTGGCCGTGTCCGTTCAAGCCGCCTCTGCGGGGGATGCATTCAATCGGTGGTCACAGGTTGCGGTGGTGACCTTGTCTGCTAGTTTGTTCTGGCTGGTGGTGGCGTGTGCCGGCAAGCGCTGGGTCAACACGCTGTCAGATTGGACGCAAACGTGTGTGGCGTTGGCGTTGGGGGCCATTGCGGGTGGCTTGGCGCAGTATGGCGGGGCCTTGCTCAATGAGTATTTGATTGGTGAGCGCGCCTTGACGGGCTGGCCGCAGGTGTCAGCGATGATGACCGGGGCCGCGCTGTCGGCGCTGGCGCTCGGGTGGCTGCGCCATCGCGCGCGCAGCGTCGTGCCTGCCCATGCCACCGCACGTTTGGCCGAGCTGCAGGCACGCATTCGGCCTCACTTCCTGTTCAATACACTGAACACGGCCATTGCGTTGGTGCAGATTGATCCACAGCGCGCCGAGCGCGTGCTGGAGGACTTGGCGGAGTTGTTTCGTCAAGCCTTGCAATCCCCGTCCACGATGTCCACCCTGCGTGACGAAGTGTCGCTGGCCAAACGCTATCTCGACATTGAAGCGCTTCGCTTTGGTGAGCGGATGAAAGTTCGCTGGGATGTGGACGAAGCCGCAGGCGGTGCCAAAGTGCCTGCCCTGGTTTTGCAGCCCCTGGTCGAAAACGCCGTGCATCACGGCATCGAGGTGGACCCGCAAGGTGGGTGGATCGTGGTGAGGGCGGTAGTGCAAGGGGGGCAGGTCGTGTTGACTGTCAGCAATTCGGTTCCGCTGCAATTGCCGCTGCAGGGCCGAGAGGGGCATGGCATGGCTTTGCGCAATGTACGTCAGCGACTGAAGTTGATGCATGACGTTGTGGCCGATTTTGACGCCCGCTTGCAGCAAAGTACCGATGGTCGTCAGCCGCCGGTGTATGTGGTTCGCATGGTGTTGCCCTTGCCTTCGGAGACGTCAGCATGAATGCGTGCCTGAAGGTGGTTCTGATCGATGACGAGCCCTTGGCCCGTGCCCGCATGCGCACTCTGTTGAGCCAAGCTGATGCCTCCTGCGAGGTCGTTGGTGAGTTTGGCGAGTCGGTCGCGGCATTGATGTGGCTGCGCGAGCAAGACGATCTCGGGCAGTCTCCCGACATGGTGTTGTTGGACATCCAGATGCCCGGTTTGGACGGCATGGTTCTGGCTGCACGTTTGCGGGACATGCGAACACCGCCTGCGGTCGTGTTTGTGACGGCGCATGCCGAGCACGCGGTGCGTGCTTTTGATGTGGCGGCCGTTGACTATTTGACCAAACCCGTTCGGGGCGAGCGCTTGAATGCCTCGTTGGCGCGGGTGCGCCATTGGCTGGCATCGCGTCCGCCGGAGGAACTGCGGGAGTCTGGCGATACCTTCGTTGTGCAGGACCGGGGCCGCGTCGAGCGGATTCCCTTTGCGCACATCCTCTACTTCAAGGCTGAGCAGAAGGTTGTGACCCTTCATGCCGTCGAGCGGACAGCGGTGGTCGGTGAATCGCTGATTGAATTGGAGTCCCGGCTTGGGCCACGGTTTGTCCGTGTGCACCGCAACACGCTGGTCGCTCGTGCGGCCATGAAAGCCTTGGCACGACACCCTGACGACGACGAGGGCGGCGAGGTGTGGGCCGTGCAGATCAGGCCCACCGGCGAATGGCTGGCGGTTTCACGACGCCAATTGGCTACCGTCAAAGAAATCATGGCGACGGGCAGTTGACTGCCGCGTCGCCATGCATTGATCTGAGTATCAAGAAAGGGTCAGAAACCCAAACTCGCCAGCAGATCGTCGACTTCGCTTTGGTTGCTGACCACGTCTGAGCGACCTTCTGGGTTGACGACGGGACCTTCCAGCTTGATTTCGCCCGGTGCGGGGCTGTGCGTCAGTGCTGCCTCGACCTTGTGTGCTTGATCCAGCGGCGCCGCCTGCACCAGCAGCTTGACCAACTGACTTTCGAGGTCATTGGCAAGCTTGACCACTTTGGCGACCACCTGACCCGTCAGGTCATGGAAGTCTTGCGCCATCATGATGTCGGTCAGGTGTGCGTCGACGCGGTGAGTCGTGGTCTCAACGTCTTGCACAAAGTTGTAGACAGCGCCTGTGGCGACAGCCTTGACCGGGTCGGCGGTGATCAGGGCAGCCAGCTTGCGTGTTTCGCTCGCAATGTGCTCTTGATCGGCTTTGGCCGCGTCAACCAGATTCAAAACGCGCTCGGCGGCGTCGGCCGTCTTGGTGGCGATGTAGCTCAGACGCGCGCGGGCATCAGGCAGGTCGTCGACATTGTTTTTCAGGCCCGGCAAAACGCCGAGCATGTTCAAGGTGTCGTGCAGCTGACGGGTCAGCGTACCCAGTTGTTGAAAGATTTCAGGCGATGCCGCTGGCATCGTCATGTTATCGGGCAGATCGACCTGCATGCTGCTCTCCCTAAGCTCAGGCCGCTGCGGCCAGTTTCTGCATGATCTTTTCGACCTTCTCTTCCAAGGTGGCCTTGGTGAAAGGTTTGACGATGTAGCCCGCAGCACCCGATTGGGCGGCCAGCACGATGTCTTCTTTTTTGGCTTCGGCCGTCACCATCAGGACGGGAAGATGCTTCAGTGTGTCGTCTGCCTTGATGGCCTTGAGCAACTCAAAGCCATTCATGTTCGGCATATTGATGTCGCTGACCACGAAATCGAACTTGCCGTTCTTGAGCATGTTCAGTGCCACGGCACCGTCTTCTGCTTCTTCGGCGTTCACGTAGCCACTTTCCTTCAGCAAGCCTCTAACGATTCGGCGCATGGTGGAAAAATCATCCACGATGAGAAACTTCATGTCGGTGGGTTTGCTCATGGGCTCGTCCTTGTGAGAAATCATGGCGCAGTCTCCGCTGCGCGCAGTCGCTGATGGTTTATCGGCCAGTGATGGACGGTCTTGAGGGTTTTATGTCAGTCTGTTCCTGGACCTTGGCCGCTGCGGCCTCTTCTTTGGCGGCCAATTCCTCATCTTCGGCATCGATGGCGGCCGATCGGGCAGCATCAAAGAAGCGATCTTCGGCCTCCCGGTTCATCACGATGATGCTGATGCGCCGGTTGAGGGGGCTTTCCGGCTGCTCTTTTTCGAACAGCATGCTGGCGGCCAACCCCTGAACCCGCAGCACCTTGTCGCCCGACAAGCCTCCTGCAATCAGCTCTCTGCGCGACGCGTTGGCCCGGTCTGCCGACAACTCCCAGTTGCTGTAGCCGCGCTCACCTCCGCTGAAAGGCTTGGCGTCGGTGTGGCCTTCGATGGTCAGGCGGTTGGGGACTTCTTGCAAGACGCTGCCGATGGCACGCAGGATGTCGCGCATGTACCCCTCCACCACGGGAGAGCCGCTGGCAAACATGGGGCGACTCTGGTCATCCACGATCTGGATGCGCAGGCCTTCGGCGGTCAGGTCCAGGCGAATTTGTGTCTTGTACTTGGCCAGACGGTCGTCATTGGCGATGACTTCTTCAACGCGTTGCTTCAGCACGCGCAGGCGTTCGGCCTCTGCGCGGGCCTGTTCCATGCGGATGGCCTTGCGCTTCATCTTTTCCTCGGCCGTCTCGGACGTGCGCCCCTTTTTCATCTGACCCGTGGATTCGGACAGGTTGTTGCCGCCGCCCTTGATGATGGACGTGGCATCCCCGGCGCCAGAGCCCCCGAAGAATGCCACCTTCAACGGGCTGTTGAAGTAGTCGGCAATGCCCTTCTTGTCGCCTTCTGTGGTCGACCCCAGCAGCCACATCAGGAGGAAGAACGCCATCATGGCGGTCACGAAGTCGGCATAAGCGATCTTCCACGCACCACCGTGGGCAGCGTGGCCGCCCTTCTTGATGCGCTTGATGATGATCGGCTGGACCTTCTTCGAATCACCGGCCATGGTTTACTTCTTCTTGACGTGAGCTTCCAGCTCGGCAAAGGTGGGGCGCTCGGTGGAATACAACACCTTACGGCCAAACTCGATGGCAACTTGAGGGGCGTAGCCCTGCATCGATGCCAATAGTACGGTTTTTACAACCTGAAATTCCTTGGTGCCTTCATCCAGCTTTTGCTCCATCAGGCCGCCTAGAGGTTCCACCACGCCATACGCCAGCAAAATCCCCAGGAAGGTTCCCACCAGCGCGGAGCCGATCATGCCCCCCAGCACAGCAGGCGGTTGACCCACCGAGCCCATGGTGTTCACCACGCCCAGCACCGCCGCCACGATACCGAAGGCGGGCAGGGCGCCGGCCAAACGTGCCACGGCAGCCACAGGTTGGTGGCCTTCATGGTGGTGGGTGTCAATTTCGTTGTCCATGAGCGTCTCGATCTCATGCGCATTCAGGTTGCCAGACACCATCATGCGCAGATAGTCCGTGACGAACTCCACCACGTGGTGATCACTGCCGACCACGGGGTATTTCTTGAACAGCGCAGAGTTGTGCGGGTCTTCCACGTCCTTTTCGATGGACATCAGGCCCTCTTTGCGGACCTTTTGCAGGATCTCGAAAAGCATTGCCATCAATTCCATGTAGCGATCCTTGCTGTACTTCGAGCCCTTGAAGAGAGGGCCAAAGTTACGCAAAACCGCTTTGACGGTCTTGGGCTGGTTGTTCACCAGAAAGGCTCCAATGGCGCCACCACCAATGGCCATCATTTCCGTGGGCATGGCGTGGATGATCACGCTCATGTTGCCGCCGTGAATGATGTAGGCGCCAAAGATGCACCCCAGGCAGACTACATAACCAATGAGTACGAACATGATGGCTCAGCTTGAGATCGAATCATGTGTGCATCTTCGGTCAGCGAGGCGCTTTTGATGCAGTGAACAAGGCCACGACCATGGCTTTTTTTCACTTCACATCCCGCTTTATGGAAAAAGCACGCGGTGGTCCAGGAAAAAAAGCGGACCCTGATCGGGGTCCGCGATAAAGCACTGATCTAGTGCGGAGGAGACAAGCAAGGACGCTTTCCTTCACAAAACCGTCCGTCTGTTTCTTCGGCGACGCATCTCAAAACTTGAAGCCGAAAGTGCATTGCAGGGCGACTTTGTGACAAAAGACACGCACTCAGTGCATCTGGATGGCGCCGGAGGCCTTGCCCTTGCCGGCGCGTGCGGGCGGGTTGCACAGGCCGCAGGTGAAGTGACGGGCGATTTCGTGCGGGTGGGTGATGAAGTGGCCACCGCACTTGTTGCACTTGGTCATGGCCAGCATGCCGGTGTCGACAAACTTGACCA
>NZ_JBMOIR010000003.1:0-276076 GCF_049317225.1 Aquabacterium sp.
GCGTCGATGCTGTAGTAACCCTTCGGATCGCTGCCTGCCGTCAGGCTGTACGTCAGCTTGTCTCCGTCTTCATCCGTCGCCGAGGCCGTCGTGATCGTTTGGCCGACTGTGGCCGTGCCTTCTGTCAGCGCCGTCGGCGTTGTCAGGCTCAACACGGGGGCGTCGTTGACGTCCACGGTGGCGGGCACGTTCACCGATTCGGTGTCCGAGGCCTGACCGTCGGTCACGGTCACGTTCACGGCCGGCAGGTCGCCACCGGCGTTCACCAGATCGGCACCCGCTTGCGTCAGCGTCACCACACCGGTGTCCGCGTCGATGCTGTAGTAACCCTTCGGATCGCTGCCTGCCGTCAGGCTGTACGTCAACTTGTCACCCTCGGGATCGACGGCGCTGGCCGTCGTCACCACGATACCCGCAGTAGCGCCGCCCTCGGTCAATTGCACAGGCGTCGCCAAGCTCAACACTGGCGCATCATTGACGCGCACCACATCTGCAACGTCTGAGCCACTCGAAGTGTGACCAATGGCATCGGTCACCTGAACCGTCACAGTCAAATTAGTCAGGTTGAGCGCATCATCATTGACCGCCGCCACGCCGGCTGCAGTCAGGACCACCTGATTGCCTGAGATCGCGAAATAGCCGTTCGCATTGTTGAGCAGTGCATAGCTCAACGTGTCGCCTGCGTCAGCATCCGCGCCAACAAACGTCGCAACAGGGGTACCCACTGTCACGGCGCCTTCTGACACATCTGTCGCTGTCACAGTGACAGTTGGTATCGCCATCTGGACACCACCCGCATCCGTGGCATGACCAACGTTGCCTGATGGATCCGACACACTGGCTGCAACCGAATAGGCACCTTCTGCAAGCGGCGTGCTCGGCGTGGCACTGTAGGAGCCGTCAGCCTGAACCACGGCGGTCAGTGTCTGCGTCGCACCCATGGCATCAAGCACAATCAACGTCACCGTGCTGCCGGCAGGTGCATCGGTGACACCAATAATGGTGGGCGTCAAATCGGCGGTGTTGTCTGGCGCATTGACCGTGATCCCCGGCGCCGTCGTGTCCACATTGCCCGCATCAATGGCCACACCCGGCACGCCTGTCGCGCTGGTGACACTCGCCTTGACGGTGTAGGGGCCCTCGGCAATATCGGTGGTGGGCGTTACAGAATAGACGCCACCGGGTTGAACCGTCGTCGTCAAAGTTTGCGTGCCGCCACCCGCATCGACAATCTGAATGGTGACCGTACTGCCTACTGGCGCGCTCGTGGTTCCATTGATGGTCGGCGTGGTGTCACTGGTGTTGTCAGGCGCGTTGACACTGACCGTTGGCGCGGTGGTATCCGCAACAGGCTGCGCCAGGATCAAACCCGTCGGCGCTGCTGAAGCACTGTCCAAACTCGACGTTCCCGCGAAGTTGAACTCTTGCTGCGCCCCGCCCACAGATTCAGCCACACGGTCAACGCGATAGCCTTCCGAGAGCGCACTCCCGCCACCACCAGTCAAACCCGCAGCAGGGGCAGCATCTTCATCTTGAGACTGCAGACCTTCAATGGCCTTGTCGATGTCACCTGCCAGCAACTTGGCCTTCGCCGCAGCAAAGCCACCCGTTTCTGGCGAAATCTGCACGATGCCGTCCTGAGTCGTCAGGATGACTTCATGCTCCTCCACCTTGTCGCCGACCTTCAGTTGCTCCATGCGACCGTCGGGCAAGCGTCGGAAGGCTTCTCCCCAGATGGCTGTGATGAATCCGGCAGATTTGACGAGGACGGGCATGGCTTGGCCTTACTGTACCTATTTGTAACAACACCAGTGTATCGACCAATTTGCTCCTAATCTTTAAAAGACAGCTGTGCTTTGCGCCAAAGATCACAGTTTTTGACGGTTCACAAACCTTTCAGACCACCGGAACCGCCTGACGCGCCAAATATCCGCGTCAAGCAAGCAGGCAGCACGCCACCTGCACCGTTCCATGCATGGCTGGATGTAACAAACAGAAGGTCAGTTAACGCGTCGCGCGCATCGACACCCGGTCGATGTAGGACTGCCCGTCAAAGGGCTTGCCGGAGCGTTGAGACTCCCAGACCATCTCGCCGAGCGCTTCCATAGCCTCATGGTGCGCCTCGTGCAGAGAGTTGCGCTTGTGCGCCAAGCGCTCCACCGCAGCCTTGATGCCGCGGGGTTGGTCGATGCTGACCTGCTCCGTGATGGACAGGTGCATCGACAGGTGCAGGAAGGGATTCGTTCTCCCCTCCTCCACGGTGTACATGGCGGCCACGGCGGCCTCCACGTCAGCCAGATCCTGATGGTATTCAGGATGCTGAACCATCCAGTCCACTGCCTGCGCTTCCAGCGGCGTCAGTGGCTGGCCAGCCAAGTGCTTGGCCCAGGCCTCACAAAAGAAACGGCGAACCTGCTCTTGACTGGGGGCAAACATGATGGATCAGACGCCCAGCAGTTCGACTTCAAACATCAGCGTGGCGTTGGGAGGGATCACGCCACCTGCGCCACGGGCACCGTAACCCAGTTGAGGAGGGATCACCAGAATGCGGGTGCCACCCACCTTCATGCCTTGCACGCCCTCGTCCCAACCACGGATCACATGACCGGCAGCCAGAGGGAATTCGAAAGGCTGACCACGATCCTTGCTCGAGTCGAACTTGGCGCCACGCACGCCGCCTTCGTACAACCAGCCGGTGTAATGCACCGACACAAAGTTGCCGGCCTTGGCTTCAGCGCCGCTACCAACGGTAACGTCTTCGTATTGCAGTCCGGAGGTGGTGGTCACGACAGCCATGGCTTGCCCTTTCAAAAAGCGACACAAAAATAAAAGAGGCCAGAGTCTAACCGCTGGCCTCTCTCCTGACACAGGCGCGGGGCATTCCGCCCTCGCCCACACTCAAATCGCCATCAACTGTCGCACGCCTTCGGCTTCCATGTCCTGCCCGCGGCCACGTTGAATCACCTCGCCACGTTCCATCACCAGATACTGGTCGGCGAGTTCGGCGGCGAAGTCATAAAACTGCTCCACCAGCACCACCGCCATCTTCTGACCGTTCAGCCCTTCATCCGCCAGCTTGCGGATCGCCCGGCCGATATCTTTGATGATGCTGGGCTGGATCCCTTCCGTGGGTTCGTCCAGGATGAGCAATTTGGGACCCGCAGCCAAGGCACGTGCAATCGCCAGTTGCTGCTGCTGACCACCGGACAAGTCACCGCCCCGGCGATGCATCATCTGCTTGAGCACCGGAAACAACTCAAAGAGTTGCTCGGGAATCGGCGTGCTGCCCGCTTTGCTCGCCAAACCCATTTGCAGGTTTTCGGCCACCGTCAGGCGTCCGAAAATCTCACGCCCCTGAGGCACATAGCCCACCCCCAGGCGCACCCGCTCGTAGGGCTTGAGCTTGTCAATGGCCTGCCCGTCCAGCTTGATCGCACCCGACTTGATGGGCACCAGCCCCATCAGGCTCTTGAGCAAGGTGGTCTTGCCCACGCCATTGCGGCCCAACACCACGGTGACCTCACCCACCTTGGCCTCGAAATCCAGCCCGCGCAAGATGTGCGAGCCCCCGTAGTACTGGTTAACGGCTTCGACTGTCAGCATCTTGTTTTCCCTTATCGGCCCAGATACACCTCAACGACCTTGTCGTTGGACTGCACCTCAGCCAGTGTCCCCTCGGCCAGCACCGAGCCCTCATGCAACACCGTGACCTTCTTCTTGGCCGCGTTGGCGCCTTGCGTGGTCAGCTCGTGAATGAACTTCATGTCGTGCTCGACCACCACCAGCGAATGCGCACCTTCCAGTGACAGGAACAGCTCCGCCGTACGCTCGGTCTCTTCATCGGTCATACCGGCCACCGGCTCATCGAGCAACAGCAGCTTCGGGTCCTGCATCAAGAGCATCCCGATTTCAAGCCACTGCTTCTGCCCGTGCGACAACAGCCCTGCTGTGCGCTGGGCCTGATCCTTCAGGTGGATCAGCTGCAACATGGCCCCGATGCGATCGAGCTGCTCACCGCTCAAGCGAAAGAACACCGACGACCGGGCACGGCGATCCGCCTTCAACGCCAGCTCCAGGTTTTCAAACACACTCAGCTGCTCGAACACCGTGGGCTTCTGGAACTTGCGGCCAATGCCGATCTGCGCAATTTCGTTTTCGCGCAGGCTCAGCAGGTCAATGGTCGACCCAAAGAACGCCGAACCACTGTCCGGGCGCGTCTTGCCGGTGATGACGTCCATCATCGTGGTCTTGCCCGCGCCGTTGGGACCGATGATGCAGCGCATCTCGCCCACGGCAATGTCCAGCGACAACTTGTTCAGTGCTTTGAAACCGTCAAAGCTCACCTCGATGTCGTCAAGGTACAGGATGCGGCCATGGGTCAGGTCCAGCTTGCCGGCTTCCAGAACGCGGCCGTAAGCGGCCTCCCGACCACCCGACTCCCCGGCGTGATCCACTGCTTTCTCAGCACGGGCTCGTACCGCCGAGCCCTCTTCCATCAGTTCGGGGGTCATGCCTTCACCTCGGCTTTCTTGTTGAACAGCTTCTTGATGCCGCCGACGATGCCGTCAGGCAGGAAGAGCGTCACGGCAATGAACAGCGCGCCCAGGAAATACAGCCAGAACTCGGGGAAAGCCACGGTGAACCACGACTTGGCGCCGTTGACAAAGAACGCACCAATGATGGGCCCGATCAGCGTGGCGCGCCCACCCACGGCCGCCCAGATCGCGATCTCGATCGACGACGCCACCGACATTTCGCTCGGGTTGATGATGCCCACCTGCGGCACATACAAAGCCCCCGCAATGCCACACATCACGGCAGACAGCGTCCAGATGGCCAGCTTGTACGCCAGTGGGTTGTAGCCGCAGAACATGACGCGGTTTTCAGCGTCACGAATGGCTTGCAGCACCCGGCCAAACTTGGTGTTGACCAACCAGCGCGCCATCAGGAAGAAGCCAATCAGCGTCAGGCCGGTGATCACGAACAGCACCATGCGCGTCGACGGCTGCGCCAGCTGGATGCCCAGAATGCGCTTGAAGTCGGTGAAGCCGTTGTTGCCGCCAAAGCCCGTTTCGTTACGGAAAAACAGCAGCATCGACGCATACGTCATCGCCTGGGTGATGATGGAGAAATACACCCCTTTGATGCGCGAGCGGAAGGCGAAGAAGCCGAACACGAAGGCCAGCAAGCCAGGCACCAGCACCACCAGCAGCATCTGTCCGATGAAGGACTCGCTCAAGGTCCAGTGCCAAGGCACCGTCTTCCAGTCCAGGAAGACCATGAAGTCCGGGATGTCCGCGCCATAGCTGCCGTCACGGCCAATCTGACGCATCAGGTACATGCCCATGGCGTAGCCACCCAGCGCAAAGAACAAGCCATGTCCCAGCGACAGGATGCCGGTATAGCCCCAGATCAGGTCCATGGCCAACGCACAGATGGCGTAGCACATGATCTTGCCCACCAGCGACAGGGCATAGTCCGACAAATGGAAGGCCGAGTCGACCGGCACCAGCAAATTCAAGACGGGCGCCAGCACCACCACGGAGATCACGGCGGCCATCACGGCCGTCCAGCCCTTGGCGCCCAGCGCACTGCCGGGCACGGTCACACCTGACGGCATGGAAGAAGTCATCACTGCACTCATGTTTGTGTCCTCAGGCTTCGGCACTGCGGCCCTTCATGGCGAACAGACCTTGTGGGCGCTTCTGGATGAAGACCACCACGATGACCAGCACCATGATCTTGGCCAGCACGGCCCCCGCCCACCCTTCCAGGAACTTGTTGATCAGGCCCAGACCCAAGGCGGCATACACCGTGCCAGCGATCTGGCCGACACCACCCAGCACCACCACCATGAACGAGTCCACGATGTAGTTCTGGCCCAGATCCGGTCCGACGTTCCCGATCTGGGACAAGGCGCACCCCGCCAGACCTGCAATCCCGGCGCCCAGCGAAAACGCCATCGTGTCCACTCGGGCGGTGTTCACCCCCATGCACGACGCCATCGGGCGGTTCTGGGTCACGCTGCGCACAAACAAGCCCATGCGTGTCTTGGCAATCAACAAGGTCATGCCCACCAGCACAGCCGCCGCAAAGGCGATGATGGCCAGACGGTTGTAAGGCAAGGTCAGGTTGCTCAGCACATCCAAGCCGCCCGACATCCAGTTGGGGTTCTCCACCTGCACGTTCTGCGCGCCAAACACCGTGCGCACCAACTGCATCAGCACCAGGCTCACGCCCCAAGAGGCCAACAGCGTTTCAAGTGGCCGGCCGTACAGGAAGCGGAACACCGTGCGCTCCAACACCGCCCCCACCAGGCCAGCTGCCAGAAATGACATCGGCACCGCCAGCAACAGATACCAGTCAAACAGACCGGGGAGGTATTGACGGAACAGGTTCTGCACCACGAACGTGGCGTAGGCACCGATCATCATCAGCTCACCATGGGCCATGTTGATCACGCCCATCAAGCCGTAGGTGATGGCCAAGCCCAAGGCCGCCAGCAGCAAAATCGAGCCCAGGCTCACGCCGGTGAACAGCACGCCAGCATATTCACCCCAAGCCAGTTGGCGGTTGACCTTGTCCAGTGCGGCCAACAAGGCGCCCTTCACGGCCGCGTCCGACTCCACACCCTCTTGCAGACGCTCCATCAGCAGCGCACGGGAATCTGGACTGGCGTCTTCGCCCAGCGCCTTCGCAGCCTCGATGCGGCGAGCAGGATCTTCGGCCGCCAGCAGGGCCTTGTTGCGCACCGCCTTGAGCTTCTTCAGCAAGGCTTCGTCCTTCTCGCTCGCCAAAGCCTTGTCAATCACGGGCAATTTGGACTCGTCAGCGGCTGCCGCCAGCGACTCAATCGCCTCGGCCCGCACCGTGGCATCCGTGGACGCCAGCTTGCCCGCTGCCAGCGCCGCCTCGATCTCGCTGCTCATGCGGTTGTTGTTGACGACATCTTCGGCATCGGCGGGCAAGGCCACCGCCTGCCCGGTCGTGGCATCCACTGCCGAGCCATCGTCTTGAATGATGTAAACCTTTTGCCCTGACACCTTGACGGCATCGCTCATCAAGGCCTGCAGCAAAGGCGTCAAAGCCGGGTCCCCTTTGGGCGCCAGCTTTTGCAACGCCACGATCCGGGCGTCGTTATCGCCACCGGAGATGGCGTAGGCCTCTTCAGCCGTCAGGGCATGGGCGGCCGGCACGGCAGCCGACAGGGCCAGAACCACCGCCGCACCCAGCGTCGATAACCAAGTATGTAATGTCACAGGTTTGTCCTGCATGGTTGAAACGGTCAAAAAAAGAGCCCCGTTGGGTACCCGCCAACGGGGCTAACCGCTCTGTTTCCACTGATGCCCGCCGTTGGCGAGGGCGGGCGCTCGCAAGAATCAACGGACCCGGATCACTTGGCTTCCGGCTCGTCCTTCTTCTTGTCGTTGCCGGGGATGTAAGGGCTCCAAGGTTGGGCCTTGACCGGACCTGGGGTCTTCCACACCACCTTGAACTGGCCGTCCGCCTTCACTTCGCCGATGAACACGGGCTTGTGCAGGTGGTGGTTCTTCTCATCCATCTTGGACATGAAGCCGCCAGGAGCCGGGAAGGTTTGGCCAGCCATGGCCTTGATCACCTTGTCCACATCGGTCGAGCCGGCCTTCTTCACAGCCTGTGCCCACATGTTGATGCCGATGTAAGTCGCTTCCATCGGATCGTTGGTCAAAGGCTTGTCCTTGTGACCCGCGATGTTGTGAGACTTCGCGTACTCGGACCACTTCTTGATGAACTCGGCATTGGTCGGGTTCTTGATGGACATGAAGTAGTTCCAGGCAGCCAGGTGACCGACCAGAGGCTTGGTGTCCACACCGCGCAGTTCTTCTTCACCCACCGAGAAGGCCACCACGGGCACGTCCTTGGCCTTCAGACCTTGGTTGCCCAGTTCCTTGTAGAAAGGCACGTTGGAGTCACCGTTGATGGTGGACACCACGGCCGTCTTCTTGCCTTCGGAAGAGAACTTCTTGATCTTGGCGATGATGGTCTGATAGTCGGAGTGACCGAAGGGGGTGTACTCCTCCATGATGTCTGCATCAGCCACGCCCTTGGACTTCAGGAAGGCGCGCAGGATCTTGTTGGTGGTGCGTGGGTAGACGTAGTCGGTGCCCAGCAGCACGAAGCGCTTGGCCGAACCGCCATCTTTGCTCATCAGGTATTCCACAGCGGGAATGGCTTGCTGATTGGGCGCCGCACCGGTGTAGAACACGTTCTTCTCGAGCTCTTCACCTTCGTACTGGACGGGGTAGAACAGCAGACCGTTGTTTTCCTTGTAGACAGGCAGCACCGACTTGCGCGACACGGAAGTCCAGCAACCGAAGGTCACGGCCACCTTGTCTTGCGTCAGCAGTTGCTTGGCCTTTTCAGCAAACAAAGGCCAGTTGGAGGCGGGATCCACCACCACGGGCTCAAGCTTCTTGCCCAACAGACCACCCTTGGCATTGATCTCGTCAATGGCCATCAGCACGGTGTCCTTCAGGACGGTCTCGGAGATGGCCATGGTGCCCGACAGGGAGTGCAGCACGCCCACCTTGATGGTGTCGGCGGCCTGAGCCAGCGAGCTGAAAGCCAGACCGGCCACACCCAGGGCAACGGCGGTCAGGGAGGCGGTAGCACTGCGACGAGAGATGTTCATTTGAGGTCGCTCCTTTGAAGCGGTGGGTTGAACGAAATCGGTATGGATTCAGTGTGCCGACCCCCTCCAAAATGAGAAATACGCCACATGGCGTACGAGCGGCGTACGCGCGGCGGACCAGGAGCGACCATGCGACACTCCCGCCATGTCTGAACACGCACGGCTGCACAGCAACAGCCAGACCCTCTCGCTGTCTTTCGAGTCCTCGCTCATCCAGAGCTGCATGCGCCTGGCCGACCCCGATGAACTGGTGCTGGACTACACCCGGGCGATGATGAGCTTTCTGCTGCTCAACTCGAATCCGGCACACATCCTGATGATTGGCCTCGGTGGCGGATCCATTCACAAATACGTGCACCGACATTTGCTCGGCACCGACATCACCACGGTCGAGATCAACCCCGGCGTGATCGACCTGCGCCAGGACTTCTGCATCCCACCAGACGACGAACGCTCACGCATCCTCTGCGCCGATGGCGCGGCGTTTCTCAGCAAGCCCTCGCAGTCTTACGACGTCATCTTGGTTGATGGCTTCACCGGAGAAGGCATCCCTGACGCACTGTGCTCGCCCGGCTTTTACCGTCGCGTGCGGGCAGCTCTCTCCCCGCAGGGTGTGATGGTGGCCAATGTGCAGGCTGATACCGAGCAAACGCGCGAGATCCTCAAACGTGTGGGGCGTGTGTTTGACGGCGCCGTACTGTCCTTCGAGTCCGACGAAGGCGGCAATGACATCGTCGTGGCCAGTCAGGTCGACACCCTGTGGCGCGCCGCAGAGGGTTTTGAGGCACGCTGGTCTGAACTGGCTGCCATTCACCAGACCACACTGGCTGTGGCCTCGACGCGGCTACAGCGGGCCCTGCAGAAGGTGCCCAGACCTAACGCGCCTTGAGTTGCACCACGCGGCTCAAGGCCAGCCCGGCGGCGGCCGTGCGAGTCTCCACACCCATCTTGGCAAACACGCTTTCCAGCTGTTTCTTGACCGTGGCCGGGCTGCTGCCGAGGATGTCGCCAATGTCGCGGTTGGTCTTGCCCTTCACCACCCAGTACAAGACTTCGCCTTCTCTGGCGGTGAGCTTGAACTCCTGACTCAAGGCATCCATCGCAGCCAGGTCAGAGCTTTCCTGCATCACCAGCAACCACTCGTCGTCGCCGGTAGGCTGATGCAGCACAAAGCTGAGGCGATTGTTGCCCTGATTCACCGCCCACTGCGGCTGCGTGACCGCACCTTGCGCCTGGGCTACATCCTGCTCAAAGCGCGGCACCGCCAAGCGCAACCAGTCCATCAACTCGGCCGGCGCCACCGATTCAGGCGAATCGAAGTACCGCTGCAACAGACGCCGCGCCAAAGGGGTTTGCCACAGCACCCGCCCGTCAGACAAACGCACCGTGAGCGACGCATGCCCAAACGCATCCAGCGCATTGCGCGCCTGCCGAGCCTGCCGGGCGCTGGCCATGTGGGCCTCGATGCGCACCAGCACCTCTCGGGGACGAATGGGCTTGACCACATAGTCCACGCTGCCCGCCTGAAAGGCAGCCACCACGTGCTCGGTCTCGGTCAGCCCGGTCATGAACACGATGGGGATGTGGCTGGTCTCTGGCTGCGCCTTCAGGCGTCGGGCCACCTCAAAGCCATCCATGCCGGGCATGACCGCGTCCAGCAAGATGATGTCGGGCACCGACTGGCTGGCACGCTGCAGCGCGGCCTCGCCATGGGTGGCCACCAGCACGGTATAGCCCGCTTCATCCAAGGCATCGTGCAGCAGGGACAAGTTGTCCGGCACGTCGTCGACGATGAGCACCACGTCCGTGCGGCTTCGGTCTAATCGTTCAAACATGGTGGGTCACCGCGTCCGCCGGCGGTGCCTGCTCAATGAGTGATTTCAAAATATTGGCCATCGTTTCCAGTTGAAACTGCTTGGCCAGCCCACGCATCCTGGCCACAAAGGGGGCACATTGCGGCTCAGCCGCCTCCATCTGGTCCAGCATTTTGTGCACCCCTCGGACATAGCCGGTGTGCACCTGATCTTCCAACTGCCGAAGGGCCTCCAGATTGGGCAACACCTGCGCTTCTGCGGGCGCAGAGGCCGGCAGGGGCACCGACGACCGCTCGGCCATCACCCACTCCAGATTCAGCCTTCGCCCCAGCCAGTCCAGCAACTCACTGACCCGAACGGGCTTGACCAAGAAGTCGTCAGGCGTGATCCCCACGTCGTTGTCCAAGGTCTTGTCAAACGCATTGGCCGACACGATGGCAGCGGGCGCTGTGCTCAAGCCCTCGTCCTGAATGGCTTTCAACGTGGCCCAGCCATCCAGGCCCGGCATGGCCAGGTCCATGAAAAAGGCATGCGGCAAATCGGCTGCGCGGGCCAGCCTCAGCGCCTGCAGACACGCCACCCCGGATGCATGCGCCTGCACCTCGAAGCCCAAGGGCTCCAGGATGCGAACGAGCAAGCCACGGTCGGCCTCTTCGTTGTCCACCACCCAAATGCGTTGACGCGCGCCGGCATACCCGGTGCGCACACCCGTTTGCACCTTGCGCACCACCTCTGCGCCGCGCACCTCCGGCAAAAAGAGTCGGATGCGGAAGCAGGTGCCCTTGCCTACTTCGCTGCGCACGCTCATCTCGCCGCCCATCAGGTCGGTCAGCATCTTGCTGATGGTCAGCCCCAGGCCGGTACCGCCCACAGACTGCCCCGCGGCCGACGACCCACGCGCAAAAGGCTCAAAAATCTTCTCGACCTCTGCGGGTGCAATGCCCGGGCCGGTATCGGTCACCTCTACCAGCGCGATCTCACGGGCATAACGCACCTTGAGCGTCACCTGCCCCACCGTGGTGAACTTGACCGCATTGCCCACCACATTGAGCAAAATCTGCCGCACCCGGCGCTCGTCCGCTCGCACATACTCGGGCAAAGACGGATCGATGTCGGCCACAAAGGTCAGATGCTTGGCTTGAGCCTGATGCTCGATCAGCCCGGTGATCTGATGCAGCAAGTCGCCCAGTCTGACCGGTTTGACCTCCAGCGTGAGCTTGCCGTTTTCAATGCGCGCGATGTCCAGCGTGCCCTCGATCAACGACAGCAGGTGGTCTCCACCTCGCTTGATCACGCCCACAGCCTGTTTGACGTTGTCAGCCAGCTTGGGGTCTTCATCCAGCAGCTGCGCGTAGCCCAAGATGCCATTGAGAGGCGTGCGCAACTCGTGGCTGATGGTGGTGATGTAGCGACTCTTGGCCTGATTGGCCTGCTCCGCAGCGCTCTTGGCATCCTGCAGCTTCTGGTCCGTGATGCGGTGAGACTCGATCTCCTGCACCAGCAAATGGGTCTGCCGGTTGGACTCCTCTTGGGCCACCTGCCGGCTCTTGTGCGTCAACACCAGCCACCAGGCCACCACCCCCACCACCAGCAACAAGGCAGCAAAGACCTTGATGAAGGCTGCCTGCAGCACCTGCGTGGCTGCACCCGTGGCCGCGACCGGCAAGGCGTCCAGCTCGCGCAGTTGCTGCTGATAGACCAGACCGAAAACCCCCGCCAACAGCGGCCCCAGCACGAGCATGACCAACAGAAAGTGCCCCAACTCGGTGTCGAGCCGCTGCCACAGCGCCTGAGGCATCAACGCACGCCCCAGTGATCGCCATTCTTCCCCCCAGCGCGCATGGGGTTTGCACAGGTCCTGGCAACGCGCATCCAGCGAACAACACAATGAGCAGATGAAGCCCTGGTAGGCCGGGCACTGCGCCACGTCTTCCGCCTCGTATTCCTGTTCGCACACGGTACAGCGGTGCAAGGCCTTCAGCTTGATGACACGACTCAAAGGACGCCCCTCGTGCTCATCGAGCGGCGCCGGCTGTCGTGCCAGGTAATACCTTCCCCGAGTCGCCCAGGCGAGCAACGGCGCGGTGACAAATGCCACCACCATGGCCATCACTGCAGAAAAGGCCTGCGCCAATTCGCCCAGCCAGCCCACGTAGGCCATGACCGACACCACCGAGGCCAGTCCCATCGCACCCACGCCCACCGGGTTGATGTCATACAGGTACGCGCGCTTGAACTCAATGCCCTTGGGCGACCACCCCATGGGTTTGCTCACCACCAGGTCCGCCACCACAGCCATCATCCAGGCAATGGCCAGGTTGGAATACAAACCCAGCACCTTGCCCAGCGCCTGAAACAGGTTCAACTCCATCAACAGCAAGGCAATCACGGCGTTGAACACCACCCACACCACGCGCCCGGGGTGGCTGTGGGTCAAACGGGCAAAGAAGTTGGACCACGCCAGTGACCCGGCATACGCGTTGGTCACATTGATCTTGATCTGCGAGATGACCACGAAGGCCGCCACCGCCGCCACCGCCCAGGTCGGGTTGGGAAACACCTTCTCCCACGCCACCAAGTACATCTGATTGGGGTCCACTGCCCGCTCAACCGGCACGGCATACGAAATCGCCAGCCACGCCAGCAGCGCTCCGCCCAACATCTTCAACACACCTGGGATGACCCAACCCGGCCCCCCGATAAAGACGGCGGTCCACCATTTGGCCCTTTCGCCCTCGCGCGATTCGGGCATGAAGCGCAGGTAGTCCGCCTGCTCGCCCATCTGCGTGATCAGCGCAATGCCCACGGTCAAGGCCGCACCAAAGGACTTGAGGTCGAAGCCAGCGTGTGTGCCGTCTGCGCCGGCATAGGCCATCAAGTCCTGCACCACATTCGGATGCGCATGGAACACATACACATAGGGTAGCACCAGCATCACCAACCAGATGGGCTGCGTCAGCCACTGCAAGCGGCTGATGATGGTTACCCCGTGCGTCACCAGCGGGACCACCACCAGCGCACAGATCAGATAGCCCCACGCCGGCGGCACATCAAAGGCCAACTCCAGGGCGTAGGCCATCACCGCGGCTTCCAGCGCAAAGAAAATGAAGGTGAACGAGGCGTAGATCAGCGACGTGATGGTGGAGCCGATGTAGCCAAAGCCCGCCCCCCGCGTCAGCAGGTCCATGTCCAGCCCATGTCGGGCGGCATACACACTGATGGGCCCCCCCGCCAGCAAAATGATCAACCCGGTGGCCAGAATGGCCCAGAAGGCGTTCACAAAGCCGTGCTCCACCAGCAAGGTGGCCCCCACGGCCTCCAGCACCAAAAACGACGCCACCCCAAAAGCCGTATTGGCCACCCGCCACTCACTCCAACGACGCGCCGAGCGGGGCGTGAACCGCAAGGCATAGTCCTCCATGGTCTCGCTCGCAACCCAGGTGTTGTAGTCCCGGCGAACCTTGACCACACGCTGCAAGGCCTCCTGCTGGGTGGCAGCCTCGCCCTCCCCCGGCACATCGGGGGCTAGACGAAGCGGGTCTGGGTTTTGCATAGTGATGTTCATAGCGCGCCTTGAACACCGCAAGTTCAATGCCGACGCAACCGTCGCCCCCCCAGGCGTCAAGGACACAGCACATGGATCTCAGCCCACGCGAAAAAGACAAGCTCCTGATCTTCACCGCCGCCCTGTTGGCCGAACGCCGGCTCGCTCGTGGCCTGAAGCTCAACTACCCAGAGGCCGTCGCCCTTATCACTGCCTTCATCATGGAAGGCGCACGGGATGGCAAGAGCGTGGCCGAGTTGATGAGTGACGGCAAAACGGTACTCAGCCGCGATCAGGTCATGGAAGGCGTTCCGGACATGATTCCCGACATTCAGATCGAGGCCACCTTCCCGGACGGCACCAAGTTGGTGACCGTGCACCAACCCATTGCATGACGCCACGAATCAGTCAAGCGTCCATTGCACCACTTTCGTGCATTGAATCCATTCATTGACCAGACAGACCCAACACCATGACGAGCATCCTGAATCGCCGCACCGTATTGACGCTGGCCGGTACCGCCGCTGCCCTGGCCTCCCCCTTGGCCATGGCGCACCTTGGTGCAGAGGCAGGCGTGCACAGCCACCATGCCGATCTCCTCAGCAGCTTGGCCGAGGGCGCCATTCACCCTTTCACCGGACTGGACCACCTGGCCGCCATGCTGAGTGTCGGACTATGGAGCACCTTGTCCGCCAGATCCGAACGCATGGATCGGCGCACCCTGTCGGCCCCCCTTGCCTTTGCAGGCACCATGCTGATGGGTGGCGTCCTGGGCGCCATGGGCATTCAGACCCCCGCGGTGGAACCCATGATCGCCGCATCTCTGCTGGTGATCGGCCTTCTGGTGGCCACACGCCTGCACCTGTCCACGCTGCTGGGCGCCGCGTTGATGGCCATGTTTGCCCTGTACCACGGCCTGGCGCACGGCGCAGAACTCTCGGGTCACATGGGCGCGGCCCTTGCCGGCATGGTGATCAGCACCCTGATGCTGCATGGCACCGGCATGTGGATCGGCCAACATCTCCAACAGTCTCAACGCACCCCTGCCAAGTGGCTGGCGCGCGCTGCGGGTGCCGCGGTGGCACTCCTGGGCGGCTCTTTGCTGATGCCCGCGATGGCGACCGTTTTGTGATCTGAACAACCGACACCTCCACAGGAATCCCCATGATCCCCGGTGAACTGCTCACGGACGGCCCCGATCTCGCCATCAACGAAGGTCGGCGCACGCTCACCCTGGTTGTTGAAAATGCAGGCGACCGCCCGATCCAGGTTGGCTCGCACTACCACTTTGCCGAAACCAACGCCGCCCTGCGCTTTGACAGGGAGGCCGCCCGCGGCATGCGTCTGAACATTGCCTCGGGGACCGCCGTGCGCTTTGAGCCTGGCCAACAACGCACCGTCGAACTGGTCGACTACGCCGGCGGTCGTACCGTCTACGGCTTCCGTGGCTTGGTGCAAGGCCAACTCTGATTCGCAAAGGACCCCACAAGATGGCAAGCATTAACCGTCGCGCCTATGCCGAAATGTTCGGCCCCACCACCGGGGATCGCCTGCGACTGGCCGACACCAACCTCGTTTTGGAGGTTGAACACGACTACACCCTCCGCGCCGGGGGCTACGGCGAAGAAGTGAAGTTTGGCGGCGGCAAAACCATCCGCGATGGCATGGGCCAGAGCCAGATCCCCAATGGCCCGGGCGCCATGGAAGCCGCCGACTGCGTGCTCACCAACGCCCTCATCCTTGACCACTGGGGCATCGTCAAAGCCGACATCGGCATCAAGGCGGGCCGCATCGTCAAAATCGGCAAGGCCGGCAACCCGGACGTTCAACCGGGGGTGGACATCGTCATTGGCCCCGGCACCGAGATCATTGCCGCTGAAGGCATGATCGTCACCGCAGGTGGCATCGACACACACATTCACTTCATCTGCCCTCAGCAGATAGATGAGGCGCTCAACAGTGGCGTGACCACCATGATCGGTGGCGGCACCGGCCCCGCCACGGGCACTTTCGCCACCACCTGCACACCAGGCCCCGACAACATCGCCATGATGTTGAAGGCGGCTGAAGCCTTCCCGATGAACCTAGGGTTCCTGGGCAAGGGTAACGCCAGTCAGCCCGAGGCGCTGCGCCAACAGGTCGACGCCGGCGTGATCGGCATGAAGTTGCATGAGGACTGGGGTACCACGCCTGCCGCCATCGACAACTGCCTGAGCGTGGCCGAAGAGACCGACGTCCAGGTGGCGATCCACACCGACACGCTGAACGAATCGGGCTTTGTGGAAGATACCGTGGCCGCCTTCAAGGGCCGCACCATCCACAGCTTCCACACCGAGGGTGCGGGCGGTGGGCACGCGCCAGACATCATGAAGGTGGTCGGCGAGCCCAACGTGCTCCCCTCGTCCACCAACCCGACCCGCCCCTTCACGGTCAACACCATCGACGAGCACCTTGACATGCTCATGGTGTGTCACCACCTCGACGCGTCGATCGCCGAAGACTTGGCCTTTGCCGAAAGCCGTATTCGCCGCGAAACCATCGCCGCCGAAGACATCCTGCATGACCTGGGTGCCATCAGCATGTTCAGCTCCGACTCACAGGCCATGGGCCGCGTGGGCGAGGTGGTCTTGCGCTGCTGGCAGACCGCCCACAAGATGAAAGCCCAACGCGGCAAGCTGCCGGGTGACACCGACCGCCACGACAACGCCCGCATCAAGCGTTACGTGGCGAAATACACCATCAATCCGGCCTTGGCGCATGGCGTGTCACACGAGGTTGGCAGCATCGAAGAAGGCAAATGGGCAGATTTTGTCCTGTGGCGCCCCGCCTTCTTTGGCGTCAAGCCCAGTCTCATCCTCAAAGGTGGCTTCATTGCCGCGGCGGCCATGGGCGACCCCAATGCGTCCATCCCTACCCCCCAGCCTGTGCACTACCGCCCCATGTTTGGGTCGTTTGGGGGCGCCGTGGCCCGCACATCACTCACTTTCATGAGCCAGTCCGCCATCGCTGCAGGTATGCCGTCGCACTACGGACTCAAGAAGCAAGTGGTGGCGGTCAAGGGATGCCGTACGGTCAAAAAGGCCGACATGGTGCACAACCACTACATGCCCGTGATGGAAATCGATGCCCAAACCTATCAGGTCCGTGCCGATGGCCTGCTGCTGACCTGCGAGCCTGCCGTGTCCTTGCCTCTGGCGCAGCGATATTTCCTGTTTTGAGGAACTGTCATCAAAAGATGTCAAACAGATGACAAATTGATGTCATCTGTTTGATCTGGACCAAATTCAGATATTTTCACCAAGATTCCTTTTTGGGCCTCAAGCTGAGCGTTGAACGCTCGATAAGGTGGCGACACTAGCGCCGCCGCGTCGTGCCGGCACGCTTGTCAGGGCCACAGGGGAGGCTGCCTGACAAGCTGTTCAGACACCCCGCTTCAGGAATCACGTGAACCACTTCAACCGACTCCGCAACTGGAAAGTTGGCACCCGTCTGGCCATCGGCTTCGGCCTGATCTTGACCTTGGTGTGCATCGTCGCCTTACTGGGCCTCATGGGTCTGGAGCGCACCCGCTCACTGCACGACGTGTTTCTGGCCGAATTGGATGCCCGGCAGCAAGGGCTGCAAATCAACGCCCTGCTCCAGCAAGACCTGATCAAGAGCCAGGCCATCATTCGCTCGGCAGGCATGCCGGAAGTGACCGATCGCTTCAAGCCAGAGTTGCTCAAGGCTGATGAGGCCATCACGCAGCAACTGACCAAATTGACGCAACACGCCCAGCCAGACGTCCGCCGCACGGCTGCCTCGCTGCAAAAAAATCATCAGACCTACGTTCAGACCCGCAACGGTGTACTCGACCTGGTTGAAACCGGCCAGACCCTGCAAGCCACCGAACGCGAACAGTCTGCCCTCGTGCCCTCCGCCGCTGCAGTGACCCGCGACAATGAGGCCCTGCAAGGCCTCGTGAACACCGCCACGCGCCGAGCGCAAAGCGATTACGACACCTCGATTGCCACCAGCGAATGGCTGATCAGCATCCTCACCCTGGTGACATTGGTGGCGGGTGCTGCCTGGGCCTGGCTGATCGCCCGATCGGTCAGCCGCCCTGCACTGGCCGCCATGAAGGTCAGCGAGGCCATCGCCGAAGGTCAACTGGCGCTGCACGTCCACGCCGAACCTGCCCAAGACGAACTGGGACGCATGCTGCAGTCCATGAAGCGGATGCGCGACAGCCTGGTGCAGTTGACCAGCGACGTTCGCGATCAGTCCGAACAAGTGGCCCGCACCTCCCGTGATGTGGCCACGGGCGCCACCCATGTCACCCATAGCGCGCAACGCCATGCAGAAGACCTCGCCCAATCTCGCGACGTGCTGGAACAAATCGAGCGCGACATCCACCTGAACCTCGAACACACCCGTCGTGCCAGCGAGCTCGCCACCCTTGCACGCGAGGCCGCGCAGCACGGCCAAGGCTCGATGACCCAAGTCAACCAGACCATGCAAGGCATCCGCACCGCCAGCCACCGAGTCGCCGACATCATCGGCGTCATCGACGGCATCGCCTTCCAGACCAACATCCTGGCGCTCAACGCCGCGGTCGAAGCCGCCCGAGCAGGCGAGCAAGGGCGCGGCTTTGCGGTCGTGGCCTCCGAGGTGCGGTCACTAGCCCAGCGCTCCGCCAACGCCGCTCGCGAAATCAAGCAACTGATCACCGACAACGTCGAACGCGTTTCGGCCGGTGCAGACCAAGTCAGCCACACCAGCACCACCATCCAAGGCCTGCAAGGCACGATTGAAGAAGTGGCGTCGCTGATCCAGGGGCTGTCAGCGTCTTGCGGCCAGCACGCCCATGCGATCAGCCAGGTTCGCCAGACCGTACACCAGCTCGATGCGACCACGCAAGAAAACCTCTCCCTGATGTCGCAAAGCACCGCGGCAGCCGCCGGTCTGGAACAACAAGCAGACAAACTGCTGGAGTCCGTCTCGGTATTTCGCCTGACAGCAGCTTGATCGAGCCACGGTCGGTACACTTTGTGCTTCACACCTCACGGTGGATTGCACTGATTCGTGATGCTGACCGTCAACAAACTTCTCCCTCAAGGACAGGGCTTGGCCTCTGTCCTCCTCAAGCGCGCTGCCACCGTGGAGCTGGACTGGGACGTCCGCCAGAAAAGCCGCTTTGATGCCATCGACAGTCAAGGTCGTCAGTTGGGCATCTTCCTGCCACGTGGCACCGTCGTGCGCGGTGGCGACGTGCTGGTCGCTGAAGACGGCACCATGATCCGCGTGTTGGCCGCCGCCCAACCCGTGCTGCGAATCACCCCCTGCAGCGAGCACGGCAGTCCATTCGATCTCACCCGCGCGGCTTACCACCTGGGCAACCGCCACGTGCAGATAGAACTGCAGCCCGACCATCTGAAAATCGAACCCGACCATGTGCTCGCCGACATGCTGCGCGCCATGCACATGACGGTTGAAGCCATCGAGGACTCGTTCGAGCCCGAAGGCGGCGCCTACGCCAGCGGACACGGGCATGGCCACGCGCATGGTCCAGGCTGCAACCCTGGGCACGAGCACACCCCGGCCGCCACCAACCGTGGCAAGCCCATCGGCATTGCCATCAAGTCAGCCCCTGCCCCACACGTTCACGGCCCCGGCTGTGGTCACGACCATCACGATCACTGAAGCGCCTATTCATGAGCCGTGTCATCCCGGCGCGCGCCGCGCCGCTGCCGCCCGCCACCCGACTGCAACTGATGTGGCTTGCCTCACCCGCTTTGCCCGTGGGCGGCTTCAGCTATTCCGAAGGCCTGGAGGCTGCGGTGGATGCCGGTCTGGTGAGCAACGAGTTGCAGGCCGCGCAATGGTTCATCGACCAGATCCGGCTGAGCCTCGCCCGATCTGATCTGGCCGTGGTGGCCAAAGCCATCGCTGCCTGGGTACGCAGCGACCTAGCGCGCATTCAAGAACTCAATGAATGGGTCACACTGACCCGCGAAACCAGTGAGTTGCGCCTGCAAAGCGAGCAAATGGGCCGATCGTTGTGCGAATGGCTGCGCAACCGCAGCGGCGACCTGCACGCCCTCGCACAAGACCCGCGGCTGGCCCAATGCGCCGCACTGACTCCGGCCCCGAACTGGTCCGTGGCCTTCGCCCTGGCCGTGGCGCAGTGCTTGCCCGCCGGCAGCGCCAGCCAAGATGCTGTCGCCCTGCAAGCCCTGGTGCGCGAGGCGATGTTGAGCTTTGCCTTTGGCTGGGCTGAAAACATGGCCCAAGCTGCCATCAAGGCCGTTCCCTTAGGCCAAAGTGCTGGCCAACGCATTCTTCAAGCCGTGGTGGATGTCATCCCGGAGGCCATCGACCACGCCCTGGCGCTGCATGACAGCCAGCGCCAGGCCTTCACGCCCATGCTGGCCATCCTGAGCAGCCAGCACGAACACCAATACTCCCGACTTTTCCGATCATGAGCGCTTTGCATCACATCCCCGGCCGCACCAAAAAACTCCCCCCCCTGCGCGTTGGCGTGGGCGGCCCCGTGGGTTCCGGCAAGACCACCCTGCTCGAAATGCTGTGCAAGACCATGCGCGAACAGTACGACCTGGTCGTCATCACCAACGACATCTACACCAAGGAAGACCAGCGCCTGTTGACGGTGGCAGGCGCCCTGGACCCCGACCGCATCATGGGTGTGGAAACAGGTGGCTGCCCTCACACAGCCATCCGCGAAGACGCCTCCATCAACCTGGAAGCCGTGGACCGCATGCTGGCAAAGTACCCCGATGCCGACATTGTGTTCATTGAGTCCGGTGGAGACAACCTCGCCGCCACGTTCAGCCCCGAGCTGTCCGACCTCACCATCTATGTGATCGACGTGGCTGCTGGCGAAAAAATCCCGCGCAAAGGTGGCCCCGGCATCACCAAGAGCGATCTGTTCGTCATCAACAAAACGGACCTGGCGCCACACGTGGGCGCCAACCTCGAGATCATGGAAGCCGACACCAAGCGCATGCGCCCCACACGCCCCTTCGTGATGACCAACCTCAAGACGCAAGCGGGCCTGCAAGACGTGATTGGCTTCATCGAAACCAAGGGCATGCTCAAGGCATAATGCCGCTCGTCGATTCAGTCTCTCCGTAGTTCAATGGATAGAACGGCCGCCTCCTAAGCGGCAAATACAGGTTCGATTCCTGTCGGAGGGACCACGACCACACAAAGCCTGCATCACGCAGGCTTTTTCAATGGGCGCTCGGCATATGCATGGGCGTCACAGTTGATGCTTACCCATTCTGGTGCGTCACCAACAATTCCTCGACCAGATACCCCCCCTTGGTCAGCGCCTCACGCAACCACTGAGGCTGGCTGCCCGTCCCATCCCAGGCTTCACCCGTGACAGGATGCCGATATTTCGGCGGCAAGCCCACAGGCTCGGCCACAGGCACCGATAAGGGGGATTCAGTCGATAACTCTTCTGGCGTAATTTGCCAGAAGTCCATGAGCTTGCGGACTGAGCGCAAAACCGCTTCTTGTTCTGGAGTCATGCACTTCACGGGCAGCACGTCGCGACTGGTGGGCGCTGCCACACGTCTCCTTGGGAAAGCAAATCTGGGTTATTCAGGTTTCCGATTATCCAGTGAACCGAACATTCTCGTTTTGCTTTAGTTTTTAGAGCAAGCACCGATAGCACAAGCGTGAAAAACGATTAACGTTCATTCACACCCCAGCGCCACGAGTACGCTGTATCACTCGTCATGGCCGAGCCACTTCAGCAGAGCACCCCATGCGACTGAACACGCCCGTCATTGATCAAGCCTATCCATTCCCTGATGGAGAGTCACTGGTGTCCACCACGGATCTGGCGGGCACCATCACCTACTGCAATCCGGCCTTCATCCACGTCAGTGGCTATCGCCGGGAAGAGTTACTGGGGCAACCACACAACCTCATCCGCCACCCAGACATGCCCGCGGAGGCATTTCGGGATATGTGGGAAACCATCCAGGCGGGGCACCCTTGGTCGGGATTGGTCAAGAACCGGCGCGCAGATGGCCGGTACTACTGGGTCAAAGCCAACGTGACGCCGTTGGTCGAGAACGGCAAGCCCACCGGCTACATGTCGGTACGCACCAAGCCCGAACAGGAAGAGGTGCGTGCCGCCGAGACCCTCTATCAGACCATGCAAGCGGAAGCCGCAGATGGCCGCCTGATACACCGCCTTCACAGCGGCAACATCCGCTCCAGCTCCTTTTCCGGGCGCATTCGGAGTGCCTTGTATCTGGACCTGTCCGGCGAACTGACCATGGTTTCCATGTTCATTGGCATCACAGGCTTCCTGCTTGGCGCATGGATGACAGGGCACATCGGGGACGTTTCCGGCTGGCTATGGATCGCCGCCATCGCCGCGTGGGTCGCAACGGGATGCCTCATCCGACAGGTGTTCAACCACATCGCCATCAAACCTCTGCGCGAACTACTGAAGGCTGCCAACATTCTGGCCGCTGGGGATCTGACGGCCAGTGTTCATTCCAGTCGTCGAGACGTGATTGGTCAACTGACCCGCGCGCTCAACCAACTCAAGGTCAACCTGTTTGCCATCGTACGAGACGCCCGCAATGAAGTCGATGAGATGCTGACCGCCACCAGCGAGATCGCCCAAGGCAACCAGAGCCTGTCAAGCCGAACAGAAGCGCAGGCAGGCAGCCTTGAGGAAACAGCAGCATCCATGGAGCAAATCACCGGGACGGCCCGCAACGGGGCGGCAACCGTGCAGCAAGCGGCAGATCTGGCCAGCCAAACCACCTCCATCACCGAACGCAGTGGACAAGTGGTAAACAAGCTGACCGACACCATGCACCGCATTGAAGAGTCATCCAACCGCATCAACGACATCATTCAAGTCATTGACAGCATCGCCTTCCAAACCAATATCCTGGCCCTGAATGCGGCTGTGGAGGCTGCACGCGCAGGCGAACAAGGGCGTGGATTTGCCGTGGTCGCTGCAGAGGTCCGTGCGCTGGCACAACGAACGGCGACTGCGGCCAAAGAAGTCAAGTCGCTGATCACGGATTCGGCCGACAAGGTACACGCCGGCAGTGACCTGACACATGTGGTTCAAAGCACCATGCAGGAAGCTCTGGCGGCCGTTGCCGAAGTTGGTGAGTTGGTGTCCGGCATCAGCCACGGCATTTCCGAGCAATTGCAGGGCATCTCGCAAGTCAACCAGGCCGTCGCGCATCTTGATGGCATCACGCAGCAAAACGCTGCGGCCGTCGAGCAAATCGCTGCCGCCTCGATGTCACTCGCGCAGCGAGCCAAGGTGGTTTCAGCCTCGGTGCAAGTGTTCAAGCTCGACTCCGACTCCCAAACCATTCACACGTAAGCCATCAATCCCCCTGAAGTCTGGCTAGACTGCCAGACAGGAGGTCTGGTCATGGTTGATGCATTCGCAGATCGCAATCGCCATCTGCGCGAAGGGATGGAAATCGACGGTTTCCGCCTTCTGGGGTTGTTGCACCAGAGCGGCATGGCGTCGCTATGGCAGGTCGCCAAGGTGGATCAGGCATCGCCTGTGCCGCTGGTCATGAAGGTACCTCGCATCGAGGGCAGCGATGATCCGGCCACCATCGTCGGTTTTGAGGTGGAGCAGATGGTCTTGCCTCTGCTGACCGGCCCGCATGTGCCCGCTTTCGTGGCCAAGGGAGACTTCGACCCGCTGCCCTACATCGTGATGGAGCGCATTGAGGGCGCATCGCTGCGCGCCATGCTCGACCTGGCACCCCTTCCTGCGGAACATGTGGCCGAAATCGGACTACAAGTTGCCCTGGCCCTGCACGACTTGCACCGGCAAGGTGTGGTGCACCTCGACGTCAAGCCCAGCAACATCATGTTCCGCCCAAGCGGCGAGGCCGTCATGGTGGACTTCGGCTTGTGCCACCACCAGCGTCTGCCGGACCTGCTGGAAGAAGAGTTCTCGCTTCCGATGGGCACAGGTCCCTACATCTCACCCGAACAAGTCCAGTTCGTCCGAAGCGACCCTCGCAGCGACCTGTTTTCTTTGGGCGTCATGCTGTATCACCTTTCAACGGGTGTCCGTCCGTTCGGGCAGCCCCACAGCGTTGCGGGCTTGCGGCAGCGCTTGTATATCGCCCCCAGGCCCCCACGGGATCTCCAGCCACACCTCCCGCTTTGGCTGCAGGAAGTGATCTTGCGCTGCCTTGAGCCCAACCCCTCTTACCGTTACCAGCACGCGCAGGATTTGGTGACCGACCTTCGCCAGCGCGAACAACTCGTGTTGACGGAGCGTTCACGCCGAACGGGCCAACAAGGCACGTTCAGTACCTTGAAGCGGTGGCTCCAGACACGGGCGCCGGAGCACAAAAGTGGCGATTCAGCCGCCGGCGCAGATGGCGAGGCGCAGATCATCATGGTGGCCATCGGGGTCAAGATCAGTCCACCCGCCCTGGATGAAAAGCTGCTGGAGACCGTGCAGCGGATTCTGACGCTCCAGCCACACGCCCGCTTGGCATGCGTCTGCGTGATGAAGCCCAACCAACTCGACAGTGACCCGTACGCGCTGGAGGGCGGCAATGCGCGCCACGTTCAACACCTGGTGTCCATCAAACAGTGGGCGCAACCTCTGCAACAACGCATGAATCTGGGTGAGCACAATCTGACCTTCCATGTGCTCGAATCCAGCGACACCGCTTCAGCCATCCTGGAATTTGCCGAGAAGAACCACGTCCAACACATTGTGATGGGCGCGCGCGGGCACTCAGCCATGCGACGTTACTTTGGCAGCGTGAGTGCTCAGGTGGTCGCTGAGGCTGCGTGCTCCGTGACCGTGGTTCGCCTCTAAGACTCACATTTTGCGTCGACGATGCATCGCGAACACCGTCAACAACCCCATCCCCATCAGTGTGAGGGTCGATGGCTCCGGAACGGCTGCAACCTTGCCCATGTACTGGTAACCATGCGCTGAATTGAAGGTAAAGCCATCCTCCAGATCAAGCCCGACGTAGTCGGAGTGACTGGAGTCATTCACCAAATTGCAGTTGGCCAAGTGGAAGCAGGTCAACCCATTGTAAAAATTGAGGTCTACCCGAATGTTCACATTCGTCGGAACCACCGCGGTCAAGGTCACCTGCCCTGAGTAATTCCGGTTCTCCGCGTCACCATTGCTGTACACGCCATCTGGACCGCCCAGCGCCCACTCCCTGAAAAAGCCTTTCCCCGCGGCTTCTCTGACCGTCAACATCTTCTCTGTCTCTGGTGGGCAGTAGATTCCATCCGAGCCCCAATCTATACAGGTTGCTGAGGGGTCATACGATGGGTTTTCCGTTTCGTATGTCAACACGACGGACCGATCGGACCACGCCTGCATGAAATGACTGACCTCGTTGTAACGAGGAAATGGCGTCATGCCCAAGCCAGACAGCGTCGCGTCGTAGTCCAGCGTGAAGGACACCGTCGTGGTCGGGGATGCCCCATTGACGCGAATCACATCCGACACATTCATTGCCACATACGAATCGGCAATGTTGACGGGCGTATCGCCACTCATGTGCACCTCGGTGATGGACTTGAAGAACCCCGTGACCGGATCGCCCCAAGCATTCACAGAGGCGGACACCACTCCAGATGTCAGCGTGCGAACACCACCCGTTGTGAACACATCGTAGGGGGCGTCCGCATGCAGGTAGTTCCAGGTCGAGGTTGTGTGTTCCTCAGCGCTGAGCCCCCAACTGAATGAAGTTTCAGCGTGAGCCGTCGAGGCGCACAACACGCCAAGTAACGTGAACATGAATGAGCGCGACTGGCGCATGAGGTACTCCCGGCATTTTGTTGAGATGACCGGGTTTGTACCAATCACATGCCTTTCTGTAACCCCCTCATCACGGTGAACCAATCGTTCAATATGTGACGAACCGTATCATTCCTCGATATACAGATCGAGCATCGGCTGACTCCCGGGGGTGACCAGATAGGGATCAAAGTCGGTGACGCCTGCTGCACGCAGGACGTCTTCATCCACATGAAAGTTCCCCGTGTGACTTCGGCTGTCCTGGGTCAGGATTTCGTAGGCCGCATCGGCCATGATCTCGGGGGTGCGACCCATCGTCCCCAACTGTGATCCGGCGATGTTGAGCGCCGATGTGGCTATCAGGGTCCGGGGCCACAGCGCATTCACCGCGACGCCCTTGGCCTTCAATTCTGCGGCCATGCCGAATGCCAGCATGCTCATGGCGTACTTGGACGTGGTGTACGCCGCATGGCTCGCAAACCATTTGGGCTGCAGGTTGATGGGGGGCGACAGCACCAGGATATGCGGGTTGGGTGCACGCTCCAAGTAAGGCATACAAGCCTGCGAGCACATGAACGTGCCACGCACATTGATGTCAAACATCAAGTCGTAACGCTTGGCCGGGGTGTCGGTCATGCGACTCAGGTTGATGGCACTGGCGTTGTTGATCAGGATGTCAATGCCGCCGAAGTGCTCAGCCGCAGCCTTCACGACCTCCTGCACGCGCGTTTCGTCTCGCACATCCAGCACCAGCGGCAAGGCGCGACCGCCAGCAGCCTCAATTTCCGCTGCGGCGGTATGGATCGTGCCGGGCAACCTTGGATCAGGCTCAGCGGTTTTGGCCGCCACCACAATGTTGGCACCATCCCTGGCTGCGCGTAGTGCGATGGCTTTGCCAATGCCTCGGCTGGCACCAGTGATAAAAAGGGTCTTTCCGGCGAGGGACGGCATGTCTTTCAACTCCATGAGCAAGGCTGATAACACCGCCCCCAAGGCTAGTGTTCTGCACGCCCCTGCTACCTCAGCGTTTTCCTGCTTGATGTCCGAAATGCACGGCTCACACAACTTCCGCAAAGGTCAACCCATTACCCCAACCGCCCCAGACGGTTAGATCACCGGATAGGTTGACGCCCGTCAAAAGTGCCCACATTTGTCAACGGATGCTCAACACTGCAGCAACAGTTACTTGGCAGACTGTCACGATTCACAACCAAGAAGAGACCACATCATGCAAATCTCTCGCGAATGGGCCACCCCACTCACCATCGGCTCTTTTATCTTGATGGGCTGCACCGGCATCCTGATGTTCTTCCACGCGGACACCGGCCTCAACAAGGAAGTGCACGAATGGTTGGGCTGGGCCATGGTCGCTGGCGCAGCCGCTCACGTGACCGCCAATTTCGCGGCCTTCAAGCGTTACTTGAGCAAACCCGCTGCACTGGCCATCGTTGGGGTGTTCGTCGTCATCCTGGCGGCATCGTTCTTCATCAAGGAAGAAGACGAAGGCGGCGGCCATCCAGCTCGCCGAGCCAGCCAAGCGGTTTTGCACGCACCGTTGACCAACATCGCGCCCCTGGCTCATCAAACACCAGAAGCATTGCTGGCCACTCTGCAAAAGGCAGGCTTCAAGGTGCAATCCACGAACCAGACGCTCGATAGCATCACCGGACCAGAAGAACACGACCAGTTCAAGGCGCTGGCCGTGATCTTCCAGTAACCGTCGTCGTTCAGCTCAGGGCCTGGACGCGGAAGACCTTCTGGAACGCGTCCACCGCTTTGCCCTTGCGAGCGCGCTTGCCCACGTGCGCGGCATACGCTGAGTTGCGCACGTCGTCTTCCTTGGGCTTGGCGCCACGGGTGGTGCCGATGACCCGCACGCCATTCAGGCACGACGCCACGGAAATCAGCGGGGCGTTTTTGGCGTCCACGTCCATCAGCGTCAGGCCGCGGCCACCGTTGGATTGCAGCTTGAGCTCATCCAGCCCGAACACCAGCATGCGCCCGTCTTCACACAAACAGGCCACTTGCGTGTGCTCCGGCTTGACCACCACCGGAGGCAGGACGGTGTCGCCCTCGTCCAGCGTCAGGAAACCCTTGCCGCCCTTCTGACGGGTGATCAGATCGCCCAGCTTAGCCAGCAGGCCGAAGCCACCGCTGTTGGCCAACAAAATGGTCTGCTCGGCATTGCCGGCCAGATAGTGGTGAGGTTGCGTCCCCGATTCGAGCTCGATCATGGTGGTGATGGGTTGCCCATCGCCACGCGCGCCCGGCAAGGCGCTCACCGCCACGCTGTACACCCGGCCATTCGTGCCAAACACGATCAACGGATCCACCGTGCGGCACTCGAAGGTGCCATACAGCCCGTCGCCAGCCTTGAACGCAAAGCTTGCCGGGTCATGCCCATGGCCGGTGCGTGCACGCACCCAGCCCTTCTGGCTGATGACCACGGTCACGGGCTCGTCGATCACCTTCACTTCGGCCACGGCACGCTTTTCGGCTTGGATCAAGGTGCGACGCTCGTCGCCATATTGCTTGGCATCCGCCTCGATTTCCTTGACCACTGTACGCTTGAGCACGCCGGGGTTGTTCAGGATGTCTTCCAGCTTGGCTTGCTCACCCCGCAAATCGGACAGTTCCTGCTCGATCTTGATGGCTTCCAGCCGCGCCAATTGGCGCAGACGGATTTCCAGGATGTCTTCCGCCTGGCGATCGCTCAAATTGAACCGCGCGATCAGTGCGGCCTTGGGCTCGTCACTGTTGCGGATGATGGCGATGACCTCGTCAATGTTCAGCAGAACGGTCTGACGGCCTTCCAGAATATGGATGCGGTCGAGCACCTTGTTCAGGCGATGCTGCGTGCGCCGGATCACCGTCTCCAGACGGAAACCAATCCACTCGGTCAGCACCTGACGCAAGCCCTTTTGAACAGGCTTGCCATCCACACCGATCATGGTCATGTTGATCGACGACGAACTCTCCAGGCTCGTGTGCGCCAACAAGGTGGTGATCAGCTCTTGCTGTTCGACCGTTCGGCTCTTGGGTTCGAACACCAGACGCACGGCAGCATCTTTGCTGGATTCGTCGCGCACGGCATCCAGCACCGACAACACCGTGGCTTTGAGCTGCGTTTGCTCCGCCGTCAGGGCCTTCTTGCCGGTCTTGATCTTGGGGTTGGTCAGCTCTTCAATCTCTTCGAGCACCTTTTGCGAGCTGGTGCCCGGCGGCAACTCGGTCACCACCAGTTGCCACTGTCCACGCGCCAAGTCCTCGATCTTCCAGCGTGCGCGCACCTTGAGGCTACCGCGACCAGTTCGGTACGCGTCGGCAATGTCCTGCGGGCTGGAAATGATCTGACCCCCGCCCGGGAAGTCCGGGCCCTGCACGATCTCGAACAGTTCGGTATCTGGCAGCTTGTCGTTCTTGATCAAGGCCACGGCTGCCGTGGCCACTTCACGCAGGTTGTGACTCGGAACTTCCGTGGCCAGGCCCACGGCAATGCCGCTGGCACCGTTGAGCAGTACGAACGGTAACCGGGCCGGCAACTGCTTGGGCTCTTCGGTCGAGCCGTCGTAGTTCGGCATGAAGTCCACCGTACCCATGTCGATTTCGTCGAGCAGCAGGCGGGCGATGGGCGCCAGACGGGCTTCGGTGTACCGCATGGCAGCGGCACCGTCGCCGTCGCGCGAACCGAAATTACCCTGTCCGTCGATCAGGGGATAGCGCAGCGAAAAGTCCTGCGCCATGCGCACCATGGCTTCGTAGGCAGCGCTGTCACCATGGGGGTGATAGCGACCCAGCACATCCCCGACCACCCGGGCACTTTTGACCGGTTTGGCACCCGTGTTGCCCGAAAACCCAAGCCCCATGCGGTCCATCGCGTACAGGATGCGACGCTGCACGGGCTTCTGCCCGTCACAAACGTCTGGCAGGGCACGGCCCTTCACCACGCTGAGGGCGTACTCAAGGTAGGCACGCTCAGCGTAATGCGCCAAGGTCAAAGATTCACCAGAATCCTCTCGCGGTGGATTGAAGTCGATCGATTGCTGCGTCGTCATGAACAGAGAAATGACATCCTGAATGTGGTCGGAAGTGTAGTGGCTCTGCAAGCCAACGCACTCTGGCATATCCTCGAAACGCCATGAGCCTGACACTGCGCCTGATTCTGGGAGACCAACTGAACCCGCAACACAGCTGGTTCAACGATGTTCAACCCGACGTGGTCTACGTCTTGATGGAAATCCGTCAAGAGACCGACTACGTGTTGCACCATGCGCAAAAGGTACTGGCCATCTTTGCGGCCATGCGTGCTTTTGCGACAGTGCTGAAGGAAAGCGGTCACCGCGTCAGGTACGTGCGCATTGGTGATCCATCCAATCGCCAATCGCTGACCGACAACCTGGATGCCTTGATCAGGCACTACCAGGCGTCGTCCGTTGCTTACCAGTCCCCCGACGAATACCGCCTGGACCAGCAGTTGAGCGAATGGGCGCATCGACAGCAGGCACACGGCCTGACCGTGACATGCGTGGACTCGGAGCACTTTTTCAGCAATCGGCGTGCTGTGACATCGCTCTTTGGCGAACGACGGCAATGGCTGATGGAGCATTTTTACCGGCACATGCGCCGTCAGCACCAGGTGCTGATGAGGCCCGATGGACAACCCGAGGGCGAGCGCTGGAACTTTGACAGCGACAACCGACATGCCTGGCGCGGCACCCCTCAGGCGCCGGCCGATTGGCGTGGCTTACACGACCACCGCACCTTGTGGCAAGAGATTGAAGCGGCCGGCATCCAGACCTTTGGCGAGCCCGAAGCCCACCAATTGCGCTGGCCAGTCCATCGCGCCGAGGCACTGCAGCACCTGGACAGCTTTATCACGCACGCCTTGCCGTGGTTTGGCACCTATCAGGATGCGATGAGTCAAACGCACCAGCGCTTGTTTCATTCCCTGCTGTCATTCGCGCTGAACACCAAGATGTTGAACCCACGTGAGGTGGTGCGTCGGGCGGAACAAGCGTGGACCGATGGGCACGCACCGCTGTCGTCGGTGGAGGGGTTCATCCGGCAGATTCTGGGCTGGCGCGAATATGTCCGAGGGGTGTATTGGGCGCACATGCCGGGCTATGCCGAACGCAATGCCTTGCAGCATGATCGTCCCCTACCCGACTGGTTCTGGACCGGTGACACGGGCATGGCTTGCGCCCGCATCGCGATTCGACAATCGTTGAACAGTGCATACGCCCACCACATCCAGCGCCTGATGGTGATCGGGAATTTCGCCTTGCTGGCCGGACTGGCGCCCCAAGCGGTGCATCGCTGGTATCTGGGCGTGTATGCCGATGCGTTCGAGTGGGTCGAAGTCCCCAACACGCTCGGCATGAGTCAGTTTGCCGATGGCGGCTTGCTGGCCACCAAGCCTTACGTGGGCAGTGCCAGCTATGTCCACCGCATGAGCGACCACTGCGAACACTGCACCTATCGCCGGCAAGACCGCATCGGCCCCCAAGCGTGCCCCTTCAATGCGCTGTACTGGGACTTTCACATGCGGCACGCGACACAGCTGCGCAGCAATCCGCGCTTGAGCATGGTCTACAAAAACCTGGACCGTATGACCGTGTCTGAACGAGAGGCAGTCGAGACCCAAGCCCGAGCCATCCTGCTGAAGCTCGACACACTTTGACGATCAGCGGCGGGAGTCAACATGCCATGGATTCGAAGCATGTGGCCCCTGGCTCAACCTGCACGTGCAAGGTCAGCGCCTGGATGTCCAAGCGCAAACCTTGGGCGCTCACCAAGGTCAGCGTCACACCGTCAAAGTGACTTGAAGGCAAGGACACGGCACGCACCAAACGCCCGGCACACGTCAACGCCCCTTCAGTCAGACGCCCTCGCATGGCCGCGACATCCCCTTGGATACAGGCCTTGTACAAACGCCATGTCACCCCACGATGAAATGCATGCGGATTCCCCTGCCCCAAGACAGGCCGCTCTGGCTGCACCCATGCCGCCGAAAACACCAGCCGTACCAGACCGGGCTCGCAACACACCTCGCGCAACTCAGAGCCAGCCAGGTGCATGAACCAGGTCATGCTCACACGTCGATCTCGACGTCGTTGCCGTACAGCTCCATCAGCTCGCGGCGAGAAGCTGCTTCGCCCTTGCCCATCAGCTTGTTGAAAGAGCCCTCGGTCGACGCAAAGCCTGGCTCCCCGTAGGCCACGGGCAGCAGACGGCGCGTATCCGGATTCAGTGTGGTTTCCCACAACTGCTCGGCATTCATTTCGCCCAGACCCTTGAAGCGGCTGATGGTCCAGGATCCCTCGCGGCAGCCTTCCTTGCGCAGCTTGTCCAAGATGGCATTGAGTTCGCCTTCGTCCAGGGCATAGAGCTTGGCAGCGGGCTTCTTGCCACGGGCGGGCGCATCCACCCGGAACAGTGGCGGGCGCGCAATGTAGATGTTGCCCGCCTCGATCAGCTTGGGGAAGTGCCGGAAGAACAGCGTCAACAGCAGCACCTGGATGTGCGAGCCATCGACGTCCGCATCAGAGAGGATGCAGATCTTGCCGTAACGCAGCCCCGACAGATCGGGTGAGTCGTTCGGTCCGTGGGGGTCCACGCCAATCGCCACCGAAATGTCATGGATTTCGTTGTTCTTGAAAAGCAGGTCGCGCTCGACCTCCCACGCATTCAGCACCTTGCCACGCAGGGGCAGGATCGCCTGCGTTTCCTTGTCTCGGCCCATCTTGGCACTGCCGCCTGCCGAGTCCCCTTCCACCAGAAAGACTTCGTTGAAGGCAATGTCGCGGCTTTCGCAGTCGGTGAGTTTGCCCGGCAGCACAGCCACACCAGAGCTCTTCTTCTTTTCGACCTTCTGGCCAGCCCGCTGGCGCGCCTGTGCCTGCTTGATCACCAACTCAGCCAGCCTCTTGCCGTATTCGACGTGCTGGTTGAGCCACAACTCCATGGCTGGCTTGACGTAGGTGCTCACCAGTCGCAAGGCATCACGGCTGTTGAGCCGCTCTTTGGTCTGTCCCTGGAACTGCGGATCCAGCACCTTGGCACTCAAGACAAAGCTCGCTCGACCAAAGACGTCATCCGGCATGAGCTTGACCCCCTTGGGGAGCAAGGAGTGCATCTCGATGAAGCCCTTGACGGCGTTGAACAGGCCATCCTTCAGGCCCGCCTCGTGCGTGCCCCCGGCCACCGTCGGGATCAGGTTGACGTAGCTTTCGCGCATGGGCGCGCCTTCTTCGGTGAAGGCCACGCACCAGGCGGCGCCCTCCCCTTCGGCGAAGTTTTCGTCCTCGCTGCCCTTGGCGTACTGCTCGCCTTCGAACATGGGGATCAGCGGCTCGCTGCTCAGCGTCTGGCCCAGGTAATCACGCAAACCCGCCTTGTAGAGCCAGGTCTGCGTCTCGCCCGATTTTTCATGCGTCAGCGTGATGGTCACGCCTGGCATCAGCACGGCCTTGCTGCGCAGCATGTGCACCAACTCACCCTTGGGCAAGTCGGCGCTTTCAAAATACTTGGCGTCCGGCCACACACGCACCGAGGTGCCGTTCTTGCGGTCACCCGAAGCAGCGGGTCGAACCGCCACGGGTTCGATCACATCGCCCCCGGAAAACGCCAGGGTGGCCACTTGCTTGTCGCGGCACACCGTCACCTGCAAGCGGGTGGACAGCGCATTGGTCACGCTCACCCCCACCCCGTGCAGGCCGCCCGAGAAGCTGTAAGCGCCGCCCGAGCCCTTGTCGAACTTGCCCCCGGCGTGCAGGCGGGTGAACACGATCTCGACCACGCTCACGCCCTCTTCGGGGTGCAAGCCGAAGGGAATGCCGCGGCCATCGTCTTCCACACTGATGGAGCCATCGGTGTGCAAGGTCAAGGCAATCCGCTTGCCGAATCCGGCCAGCGCTTCGTCCGCCGCGTTGTCGATCACCTCCTGAATGATGTGCAGGGGGTTATCGGTCCGGGTGTACATGCCCGGGCGCTGCTTGACAGGCTCCAGTCCCTTGAGAACACGGATCGAGCCCTCGCCGTAGGTCGAGCTGGGCTGGCTGGAAGGTTTGGCAGGTTGCTTGGAAGACATGGGCGCCGATTCTACGAACGAAGGCCGATTATTTTTGCTTCACAACAGGTCGGTGAAAAACATCTGTGATTGGTTCAAGGGCCAACCACTCCTTCTCAGCCTCCGAACCTGCCCCGGCTGTCACCCCATGAAACTGCTTGAAGTCGGCCTTGAACGTGTCCAGCGCCCCGTTCAGCCACAGCACGGTCGACAGCACGCTCAAATGGTCAATCCGTTGTGACGACTCACCTTGCTTGACGCCCGCCCCCACGAAAATCGTCGGGATGCGGTGGGTGCCGGTGATGTAGGGGTTGCCTTGGGACGCGTCCGTGCTGCCATCTTCGTCAAAGGTGATGATGAGCAGACTGTTGTGTCTCATCGCCCAATCGGCATACGGGCCGATGTGGGTTTGGAGCCAGTCGTCGGCCACTTTGGCGCTGTTGCTGTGAGCGTCGTTTTGCTCGTTGGGCACCACGATGGACACCGTGGGCAGTTGACTGAATGGCAACGACTTGCCGCTCGCATCCTGCGCAAAGCCGCGAAAGGACTGTTTCAAGACCGGATCACGGGTTGCCTCGAACCCCAGATTCACAGAAATGGGCAACACGTTATGGGGCAGATCCCCCTTCAAGCCGCGCTCACTCGTCGGCGCAAGCTGGTCCGTCCAGTTGATGGTCGGGTTGTGCTTGCGTCGATAAAAGTCCGTGGGCGCATGGCTGGCCGAGCACGGCACCTGCCGAGAATCGGTGCCGCAATTCCAGCTTGGGTAGGGCAAGGACTCACAAAAGCTCAAAAAGGTACCGCCGCTCTTCAAGAGGGCCGCCCCCAGATTGGGCGACGTCAATGGCAGCCATTCCAGCGGCACATTGTTGTTGGCCACGCCCACCTTGGTTTGCCGACGCTCAGGCAAGGGCCGACCATCACGGTCACACAAGGCATCACCCTGGTAGGGGGACTTCAGGTCTTCGAACCAAGGCGGCAGCACGCCTTGGTGATGAGCGCTGAACAAAAAGAGGTAATTCGGTTGGCTGGACCGCGTTGGCAGGGCCGATCCGTAGGGAGTGCGGGCAAAGTGGGCATTGGTGAAACGCATCCCTTGCTTGGCCAACTGGTTCAAAAATCGCCAATCAGACTGCGGGCTGTACACCGGTGCATCGCCGGTCTTGCGCTGCGCAGCGGTGGCGTCATAGGCTGACAGGTTCTCCAGGATCACGATGACCGTGTGATCCGGTTTCCAGAGCGGCGCTCCGGGCGTTTTCTCCTGCGCCGTCGTTTTGGCGTCGGCCGCGCCCGTCGGCAGCACCGCGCCCAACCCGGTCCCCAGCAGCCCTGCCACAGCCTGGCGACGGGTCAGATCACTGGCAGTGCGGCGCAAACGGGCCGTGCGAAAAGATGAATGACGTGCTGGCAATTTCATGGCCGCCAAGATAGCGCCAAATTCACTCGAAAAGCGCCATCATGCGTTCGATGGCCATGGTCAGCGGCGCTTGCATCATGGGCAGCGTCAGCCAAAGCCCCGTCAAGCCCACGCCCAAGGTCACCGGGAAACCGATGGAGAAGATGTTCATCTGCGGCGCCACACGCGCAATCAGTCCCATCACCATGTTGACCAGCATCAGCATGGACACCACGGGCAAGGCCACCCACAGGCCCAATTTGAAAACCTCGGCGCCCCACACCTGCGGCTGCACGGTGTGCAAAAAGGCCAACGGCTCCGGAGACACCGGAAATGCGGTGAAGCTGTGCAACACCGCCCCCGTCAGCAACAGGTGGCCGTTCACCACCACAAACAGCCAGGCGGCCACCGTGCCGTAGAAGCGGCTGACCGCCGTGGCCGTGCCCCCACTCATGGGGTCGAAAAAGCTCGCGAAGTTCAGGCCCATTTGTAGGCCAATCAGTTCGCCCGCAAACTCGATGGCCGCAAACACCACGCGCGCGGCAAACCCCATGGTCAGCCCGATGAGCACCTGCTGCGCAATGACCATCAACGCCTGCGGCGAATTGACAGCGATGGGTGGCATCTCAGGCAGGCTGGGCTGGGCACACAGCACGATCAACAGTGCCAGGCTCAGGCGCACGCGCCGAGGAATGCTCTTTTGCGACAACACGGGCGCAGACGTGAACAAACCCAGCACCCGGAAGAAGGGCCACAGCAAGGGCGTGATCCACGCCAGCACCTGGGCTTCGGTGAACGACACCACGTGTCAGCCCACCACCGTCGGAATCGACTCCAACACCGAACGGATGTAATCCACCAGCGTGGACAGCATCCATGGGCCAGCCACTGCCAGGGTCGCAAACGCTGCCAGCAACTTGGGCACAAACGACAAGGTCGCTTCGTGAATCTGCGTCGCGGCCTGGAAGATGGACACCACCAGGCCCACGGCCAGCACCACCAACACAATGGGGCCACACACGACCAGCAGGGTCAGCAAGCCGTCACGACTGATGGTCAATACCTGTTGCGGATCCATGGTGCCTCCTTACTGCACGAAGCTGGCTGCCAGAGAGCCCAGCAACAGGTTCCAGCCATCAGCGAGCACGAACAGCATCAACTTGAACGGTAAGGCCACCATCACGGGCGACAGCATCATCATCCCCAGGCTCATCAGCACGCTGGCCACGATCATGTCGATGACCAGAAACGGGATGAAGATCAGGAAACCGATCTGAAACGCCGACTTCAATTCGCTGGTGACAAAAGCCGGCACCAGCACGCGAAGCGGCACGGTTTCGGGCTTAACCTCCCCCTCCAGGCGGGCCAAGCGGGTGAACAAGCCCAGGTCAGACTGACGGGTTTGCTTCAGCATGAAGGCACGCATGGGGCCCTGGCCCTTCTCCAGTGCCTCATTGAAACTGATCTGGTTGGCGGCAAAGGGCTCGTACGCGTCCTTGTAGACCTTGTCCAGCGTCGGGCCCATGACGAACAGCGTCAGGAACAGCGACAAGCCGATGATGACCTGATTGGGCGGCGCGGCCTGCGCACCAATGGCCTGTCGCATCAGGCTCAACACGATCACGATGCGGGTGAAGCCGGTCATCATCAGCAACAGCGCGGGCAGAAAGCTCAGTGCCGTGAAGAAAAGCAGGGTCTGGATGGGCACCGAGTAGCTGTTGCCCCCCACGCCCTGCCCGATCAGCAGCGGCAAGGTGGCCGAACCGGTGGGCGCACCTTGCGCCATGGCCCAGCCGGCCATGCCCGACAAGGTCAAAGCCAGCAACCCTTTTTTCATGCCTGAACGCATCACACGCTCTCCTTGCCTTGAGCCTGCGACGTCGTCCGACGCAACAGCGCAGCAAAGGCCGGGTGCGAACTGTCGGGCACCGAAGCCCCCTCTGGCAAGGTCTGCGCAGGCATGGTGTGCAGGGTCTGAATGCTTTGACCGGTCACACCCAGTACCAACCACGTGCGCTCGTCCCCCGAGCCCACTTCCACCGTCACGATGCGTTGGCCGGGGCCGATATTGAGTTGCCCCACTGGCTTGATGATCTGCGCGGCACCACCGAGCGCACCAGCGGCCAGCCCTGAACGCTTGAGCAGCCACAGTGACACCGGAATCAGCGCCACGATGACCACAAACCACAACACCATCAAGCCACTGGATGCCATCTGAGAAGCCTCTGCCTGCGGGCGCAGCGGTCAGCCACCACGGCTGAGACGACGCATGCGCTCCGAAGGCGTCACGATATCAGTCAAACGGATACCAAATTTGTCGTTGACCACCACCACTTCGCCTTGCGCGATCAAGAAACCGTTGACGAGCACATCCATGGGCTCACCCGCCAAGGCATCCAGCTCCACCACAGAGCCTTGCGCCAGTTGCAGGATGTTCTTGATCGGAATGCGCGTGCGACCCAACTCCACCGTCAACTGGACGGGAATGTCCAGGATCATGTTGATGTCGTTGCCTGCCGCCGCTGCGGGTGTCGGCGAAAAGTTGGCAAACGCCGCGGGCGTCATCTGAGGCGCAGGGTCTGACACCTCACTGGCGGCCGAACTGCCGCCGGATGATGCCGAGGACGTGCTGGACTGTTGTGCCAGCGCAGCCTCCCATTCAGCGGCCATGGCATCCTGTTCAGCGTCGCCGGACGGGGGGAATTCTGCGGGATCAGACATTTTGTTCTCCAAGCCAGCTGCTGCCGGTATTGGTCAGGATCTTGTCAACACGAAGCGAGTACTTGCCGTTGGATGTGCCGTAGTAACAATCAAATACCGGCACACCATCGACCTTGGCCTGGATCACCTGCTCGAGATCGAGCTCAATGAAGTCACCTGGTTTGAGCGCCAGCAACTGCTCCACGGTCGCGGGTGCGTGGGCCAGTTCCGCCACCAGTTCCACCTCAGCGGCCTGGATCTGCTGCGTGAGCAACTTGACCCAACGACGGTCAGGTTCGGCCGAATCACCCTGGATGGACGAGAAAAGAATGTCCCGAATGGGCTCCAGGGTCGCGTAAGGGATGCAAATGTGGATGGTGCCGCTGGTGTCACCAATTTCCAGCGTGAACGAACAGCACACCACGATCTCGCTGGGGGTGGCCACGTTGGCAAACTGTGGCTGCATTTCCGAGCGCTGGTAATCCAGCTCGACCGGATAAATACCGTGCCACGACCGCTTGTATTCCTGTGTGATGACGTCGACCAGGCGGTGGATGATGCGTTGCTCGGTGGCCGAGAAATCACGCCCTTCAATCCGCGTATGGAACTTGCCGGCGCCGCCAAACAAGGCATCAATCACCGAAAACACCAGCGACGGCTCACAAACGATCAGACCAGACCCGCGCAGAGGCCGCACCGCCATGATGTTGAAGTTGGTGGGCACCACGATTTCGCGCAGGAAGGCACTGTATTTCTGTACCTTGATCCCACCCACAGACACTTCAGGCGATTTGCGAATGAAGTTGAACAACCCCACCCGGATGTTGCGGGCAAAGCGTTCATTGATGATCTCCATGGTCGGCATGCGCCCACGAACGATCCGCTCCTGCTGAGCCAGGTTGTAGTCACGAACGCCTTCCTTTGGCGCCTCTTCCTGCTCCAGCTTCTGGCTTTCGCCGGTGATGCCCTGCAAGAGGGCATCGACTTCGTCTTGAGAAAGGATTTGCTGGTTCATGGCCGGTGACTTCTCTGAGCCGGGTTAGGGTTGGTCAGCAAGCGATCACTGGATGATGAAGTTGGAATAGTGAACCTGAACGATCGGGTTGTAAGACTCCGCTGGACGCTTCTTCTTTTTCTTCTTGGAAGATGTTTCCGCTTCAGGATCTTCTGCCTCTTCATCGGGGTCGTAGATTTCGTAGCCCATGGCGCGGGCTGCATCACGACGAATCTCGTGAGCAAGCTTCTCCTTGCCCTCCGCGCTCAACAGGTCCGCAGAAGACTTGTGAGACAGCACCAGCAACACGGCATTGCGGATGGCTGGCATGTACGCCTTCATTTCGTCGCCCATGTGAGGGTCATCCACCTGCAAGGTGATGCCCACCTGCGCGTAGCGCTCAGAGTCACGATCCGTCAGATTGACAATGAACGGATCAAGCGGCACAAATGTTGGCGGGCCAGCGTGCTTATCCCCAGAAGGCTTCTTGGCCGATTTGGCGGGCGCTTCATGATGGGCATCACCGCCCTCGGCGTCACCGCCTTCTGCGGCAGCGGCATCAGCCGCCTTCTTTTTCATCATATAGAAGGCGCCACCACCACCGAGCACGAGCAGCAACGCCACCACGGCACCGATGATGACCAGTTTTTTGGGGCCCTTCTTGGGGGCTTCGCCTTCAGCCGGCGCGGCTGCAGGTGCTGACATTCGTGTATCTCCTGGGTTTTATGAACCAACCAAGTACTTAAGACTGGCCCATAGGTGGATTATTCGAAGTCAGCGTCAAACTGAAGAACCGATAAGCAGTAGTAAATCCGTTCGATTCTTCGTTGCTGTCACCCGACGCTCAAGCGTAGAGATCCAAACCACCCACGCGCCCTGGCCGCGGCGCAGCCACTTGACGCATGGACAGACCCTCATCCGATTCGGGCAGATCACGCGAACCTGAGGTCTGCGCATTGCCCGAACGCCCCCCCGACTCGGACTGGCCCCACTGCTGGGCAAACGACTGCTGCGAGGTCTGCGCAGACACGTCACCACCGGTCAAGGTCAGGCCCACGTCGCTCAGTGACGAGGACAACATCGACATACTGGCTTCGATAGCCTGTCTGGTTTCTACCGCTGCTGCAGCGAAATCCACTTGGGCGGAATCACCATCTAGTGAAATTTTCACGTTGATGGGGCCCATTTCTGCCGGGTTGAGGTGCAATTCAGCCGTCATCGGGCCATCGGCTCGCGCCGAACTGACCCACATGCTGACTTTTTCCGCCAGCGCTTGTGCAAAATCGGCGCTGCCAAAGGGCACACCCAAGGTCGCGGATTCGTGCCGGACACCGGATGCGGCAGCTTCAGCCGTACCCAAACCCGGCGTGGGAGCGCGCATGCCACCATTTGCCATCAAGCCGGACAGCGCATCCACATCCGCTTTACGTTCGCTCACCGCGCCAGCTTGCGACAACATCGCATCCACTTGCAGAGCGGCCGTGGACTGAACGCCTTGCCACAACTGCGGATCCAGTCCATGCGCGCCGTTGGCGCCAGCACCCAAGCGATCACTTTGGACCAGAGTGGTGTCGCCGCCTTGGAGCAGGTCTCGCTTTTGTACGGCCTCGCTTGCGTCAGACAACGCATCGCCACCGGGCTGACCTGCCTTGGCACCCGCATGGTTCAGGCTGGCCAGCAAAGCCATCATGCCGGACTTATCCGAGGGGGCTGCATCCTGGGGCGTGGCCACTTGTTTTGCATCGGCTGTCAAAGCGGTCGGCGCCGCATCAGCAGGCTGCCTCTCTTTGTCTTCGACCTTGGCTTCAGCCTCTGCCGGCTTCTCACCCTCAGACTTTGCGGTCGGTGCAGCAGCCTTGTCCTTGCGCGCCCCTGCCGAAGCCTCATTCAAACGGGCTTGCTCGGCTTGGCGCTGCGCGGCCAGTGCCTGCTGACGCGCACGCGCCATGGCCTGCTCACTCAAGCGAGCATTGGTCAAACCACGCTCGGCAGCCGTCTGTTCAGGCTGAGTCCCTGCTGCTTTGGCTGGTGCCGCGGTCTGAGCCGGCTTGGCATCAGGTTTGGCGGCCATGTCTTGGCCGTGCTGGACCATCCAGCCGGAAAAATCCTTTTGTGCCCCAAGGCCCTCCGCCGCACGGGCTTGCGCACTCAGGCGTGCCATCAACTCACTGCTGGTCGACGACACATTGCCACTCAGGGCTTGTGCATTCGCATTTTTCACCGACGTGCTCATGGTCCCTGCTCCTTAGATGACCGAACCCGCCAGCGGATTGACGCTGCCGGACAACGCCGTCGACACACGAGCAGCCCGCGAGGCCATCTCATCCATGGCCTTTTGATCCTGACGATTCACGCGCGCCTGAGCTTCCAGGACACGCTTGTCGATCAACTTGGACACCGCGGCCACCTTGCGTTCGCGCTCGATCAACTCCAGACGGCTGCGCTCAAGCATTTGCTCGGCTTGCGCCAATCGGTTGTCTTGTTCGGTCACGGCATCAGCCAGGCGCTGCATGAAGTCGTTGTAGCAGCGCACGATTTCCATGCCACCGGACTGGCGGAACTGGTTTTGCCAGCGCTGCTGGTATTCCTTGCGCCAATCGGTGAGGGACTGCGCCTGCTGACGCGCCGCGTCACAAGCCTTTCGGCGCGCTTCAAGCTGCGCCATGGCTTCGTCACGCTCTTTTTCAGCCGACTCCAACACCATCAACAAAGCTTGGTTTGCACTCATGCTCGTCTCGTCCTTTTATCAACTCGCCACAATATGATGCAACGCGTTAACGCTTTCTTCCATAGGGGCCGGCGTATGCATGCCTTGCTGTAACAAATGCACCATCGCCTGGTGGGATTTGACTGCCATGTCAAGGTCGTAATCGTGGCCGGGAACATAGGCCCCCAGCTGAATCAGATCCTTGGCTTTGCTGTACTTCGACCACAACTGACGGAAGCGCCGCGCATCATCGATATGTTGAGGCTCCGCGACGTTGTGCATCACTCGAGAAGCACTGCGTTCGATGTCTATTGCTGGGAAATGTCCGGATTCCGCAAGTTCTCGTGACAGCACGATGTGACCATCCAGAATGGCGCGGGCCGCATCCGCAATCGGATCCTGCTGGTCATCTCCCTCGGACAGCACCGTGTAGAAGGCCGTGATCGAGCCGTGTCCGTTCAACCCGTTGCCGCTGCGCTCCACCAGTTGGGGCAACTTGGCAAAGCACGAGGGCGGATAACCTTTGGTTGCAGGGGGCTCACCAATCGCCAGCGCGATTTCACGCTGCGCCATGGCGTAGCGGGTCAGCGAATCCATCAGCAGCAGCACATGCAGGCCTTGGTCGCGGAAATATTCGGCAATGGCGGTGGCGTAGTTGGCACCCTGCATACGCGTCAAAGGCGGCGCATCCGCTGGTGCCGCCACAACGACGGACCTCGCCAGCCCTTCTTCGCCCAGGATGTCCTCGATGAACTCCTTGACTTCGCGGCCCCGTTCGCCGATCAGGCCCACCACAATCACATCGGCCTGCGTGTAACGCGCCATCATGCCCAACAGCACGCTTTTGCCCACGCCGGAGCCCGCAAACAGACCAATCCGCTGTCCACGCCCCACGGTCAGCATGGAATTGATGGCGCGCACGCCCGTGTCCAGCGGTTGGCGTACCGGGTCGCGCTCCATCGCGTTGATCGGACGACGGGCCAACGGCACACTGCGCACATGCTGCAAGGCGCCTTTTCGGTCCATGGGAACACCTTGCGCGTCAATGACACGTCCCAGCAGTCCGCCGCCAATGGGCAAATGTCGAGTTCTGTCCTCGCTGCGACGCCAAGGGTGATTCGGACGCCCCAACACCGGAGGATTGATGGGAATGGATCGCGGCACCACACGCGCGCCGCTGGCCAGACCATGCACTTCAGCGGTTGGCATCAAATACGCACGGTCACCGGCAAACCCGACCACTTCAGCCAAAACGGGGGTGGCTTCCAGACGGGCTTCCGAATGAATTTCACACACCGCGCCGACCGGCAGGCGCAAACCGGCAGCCTCAAGAACCAAGCCCGCCACACGCACCAGCTTGCCGTGATTTTCCAGAGGCAACGGCGTGCCTGCGCAAACATCCAGATCGTCGAGAAACCTCGCCCAACGATCCATGCCGACATCTTGACGATCACGCGCAGAGGCTGTCATACACCACCCTCCGGCCAATCATCTTCTTGCAACTCAGCGGGATCACGCACCACAGCCGTCGAGCCATGAGCCTCATGACCACCGTTCCAAGGTGCGTCATGGCCCATGGCGGCAGCCGCACGCTCCCAACTGGCCTCGATGGACGCATCCACCACGGCAATATCCGACTCCACCACGCAGCCACCCCGGGTGATGGAGGGATCCCCCACCACACGCGCACCACGTGCGGCCAACAACTCCGTGAGTTGCGCCTGCACCATGGCGTGGTCATCTGGGTGAAGGCGCAAAACGATTTGACGCGCGGATGTCAGCAAGGCACTCAATGCCTGCTCGGCCACGTCCACCACCAATTCCGGACGCTGCAGCAACTCACTGCGAACCACCTGTCGCGCCAACTCCAGCGCCACGCCTGCAATGCGCCCGGCCAATTGCTGCTCCAACGATTCCAGCCGCAGTTGGAACTCGTTGGCCAAAGCAGCAACCTGTTCGCTCATGTGAGCGGCTAACTGCGCAGCCTGAGTCTGCTTGTAAGACTCCAATGCGGCCAAACCGTTGCGGTAGCCATCCTGATAGCCGGTGTTGCGCGCCTCAGCCACCAACTCATCCACATTGGGCGGCGGTGGCGGTGGTGGCTCAGCGGCCGCACGCGCAGCAGCTTCGGCTGCGGCCGCTTCGGCTTCGGCCTGTCCTGGCACACCGCCTACGATCGGTCGGCGGACAGCAGGCTTGGGCGGTGCGGCTGGCTCTTGCTGAGACACCTTGGCCCCCATGGCCTGCGCAGCATGATGCGCGGTCGATGAACGCATGGGCGGCCGCACTTCGGCAGCGGCCCGTTCAGCCAAGGTCGGCTTGCGCACACCACCCACGAGATCCGGCTGGGCGGGGGCTTTGGGCGCCTCAAATGCAGCAGGATTCCATGCAGAAAAGCTCCCCAGTTCCTCCCGAGGGATGAATCTGGCGTATGAGCTGGGGGCAGAGGGCGTACCAGTCGGCGCTCCCGACCCGCCCTGAGAACCCAGCGGCGACTTAGGCTTAGACGTAGGCATCGTCGCCTCCGCTGCTCAACACGATCTGACCTTCGTCGGCCAGACGGCGCACAATCTTCAGCAGTTCCTTCTGCTCGCCTTCCACTTCGGACAACTTGACCGGACCGCGAGACTCCAGGTCCTCGCGCAAGGTTTCGGCGGCGCGGCTGGACATGTTCTTGAACACCTTCTCGCGAATCTCCGGCGAACCGCCCTTGAGCGCGATGATGAGCGATTCGGTCTGAACTTCCTTGAGCAGGGCCTGGAAGCCCTTGTCGTCCAACTTGATCAGATCGTCGAACACGAACATGTTGTCCATGATCTTCTGCGCCAGATCGCCATCGGCCTCGCGGATGTAATCCAGGATCGACGTTTCCAGGCTCGAGCCCATGAGGTTGATGATCTCGGCCGCAGGCTTGACACCGCCCAGCGACGACTTGCGCAACTGCTGACCACCTGCCAACACACGCGACAGCACCTCGTTCAGGTCCTTCAGTGCCGCAGGCTGGATACCGTCCAGCGTCGCAATCCGCACCATCACCTCGTTGCGATGACGTTCGGGGAACGACTTCAACACCGACGAGGCCTGATCGGGATCCAGATGCACCAAGATGGCGGCCACGATCTGCGGGTGCTCGTTGCGCAACAGTTCAGCCACCGAACCGGGGTCCATCCACTTCAGGCTTTCAATGCCCGTGGTGTCACTACCCTGGATGATCCGGTCAATCAGCAAATTGGCCTTGTCATCACCCAAGGCCTTGCGCAGCACTGTCTTGATGTACTCGTCAGTATCGGGCACCAGCATGCCCATCTCGGTCGACTCTTCCGTGAACCGATCCAGCACACTGCTGATACGGTCCTTGGTCACCGTCTTGAGCTTGGCAATCGTCTCGCCCAAGCCCTGCACTTCCTTAGGCTCGAGGTGCTTGAACACCTCGGCGGCTTCTTCCTCGCCCAGGGACATCAGCAGGATGGCGGCGTCTTCGAGGCCTTTTTCGTCCATGACTTGAGTCCTTGATCAGTTAGTGATCCAACCGCGCAGCACCGTGGCCATTGCCAGCGGATTCTCCTTGGCCAGTCGGCGGGCAGCATCCAGTCGTGGATCGGTCCCCGGCGCCTCAAGTGCAGGCAATGGGTGACCATCCGGTCCCACTACGTGACCATCCACCAGCGTGGCCTCCAATGCGGGCAGTTCATTCGCATCATCCACCACGGCATTCAGTTTGGCTACCTCGGTCTCGGAAGGCTGCACCGGACGTGCTGCATGAATGGCGGGCCGGATGGCACCGAAAACCACGATCAACGCAGCCAGAGTCAGCGCAGCCGGAACAGCCAGCGTCCGAATCATGTCCTGCGTTTCAGGCGACTTCCACATTGGCGTGTCGACTTCTTCTTCCTTGACAACCTGGAATGGCGTATTCACCACCTTGATCGAATCACCGCGACGGTCATCCACACCAATCGCCTCGCGCACCAAAGCCGTCAACTTGTCCAATTCTTCCTGAGGAATGGCCTGGGTCGTCGTCTTGCCCTTGGCATCCGTCACAGTGCGGTGGTTCAGCACGACCGCGGCATTCAAGCGCTTGATGGAGCCCGTTGCACTGCGAGTCACCCGCACTGTCTTGTCCACCTCGTAATTGGTCAGCGCTTCGCGGCGACTGTTTCCGCCATTTGCACCGCCCTGCGCAGCCTGCAAGGGCTGCGAAGCGCCATTGACCGGTGCCGTCGCTGGCACCGGAGGCTGATTGGACGTGGCACCAGGCACACCAGATGGTTGAGCCGTACCCTGCCCCACCTGCTCGCTGGTTTGCTGACTGCGCACAGTGGCCGTGGTCGATTGACCTTGATTGGGCTTGTACTCCTCGGCCGTCGACTCCACTTGCGAGAAGTCCAGCTCAGCCGTCACCTGGGCGCGCAAGTTGTCCTTGCCCACCACGGGCTCCAGGATGTCCTTGATGCGCTGCGTATAGTTCGCCTCGATCTGGCGCACATACTGAAGTTGCTGCGCGTCCAGCCCCGTCTGATCCACACCCTCCTGAGGGCCGGACAACAGCGTGCCAGTCTGATCCACGATGCTCACGGCCTTGGGTGACATTTCAGGCACGCTCGACGACACCAGATGCACGATCCCGGCAATCTGAGCCCGATCCAGCGTACGCCCTGGGTACAGGGTCAGGACCACCGAGGCCGAGGCCTTCTGTTGCTCACGGAAAAAACCATTCTGGTTAGGCAGCGCCAAATGCACGCGGGCGCTCTGCACACTGGCGAGCGCCTGGATCGAGCGAATCAACTCGCCTTCCAAACCGCGCTGGAAGTTCAAACGCTCCTGAAACTGCGTGGTGCCGAACTTCTGGTTCTCCATCAACTCGAACCCCACCACCGAGCCCTTGGGCAAACCGGCAGAGGCCAACTTCAGTCGAACGTCATGCACCTTGTCGGCAGGCACCAGAATGGCCGCACCACCGTCTGCATGCTTGTAAGGCACCTGCATTTGCTGCAGCTGCGCCAGGATGGCCCCGCCGTCCTTGTCAGACAAGTTGGTATAGAGCACGCGGTAATCACCCTCGCGCCCCCAGATCAGCATGGCCGCAAAAATCGCCACGATGGCTGCGATCCCACCCGCCAGCATCAGTTTGCGCTGCATGGGGAGAGCCATCACACGTTGCGCGAACCCCGGCTGAGACGTGGTGGCGTCCACCACTTGCCCGGCGGAGGCATTTGCAACAGATTGAGGTTGAGCGACAGTAACTTCCATGGTGGCCGATACAAGAGGCTGCGCACCGTAACCATACGACGCCGCATTACCGCTATGACGGCCCCATTATTGAGAAGAAGGCAGACAAAAATGCTGCGAACAGCCCCGGAAATGCCGACTTCTTCCGTGCATTGAACAATGCCTGAACGCTCTAGAGTCCAAATCGTGGTGATTGGCACCACACCCACGTCGGACTTAACGGCATCATGGACCTCAAACTTAAGCCCTTTGATTTCGCGCAGGCAGCCGCCAAGGCTGGCATGGCCGACGTCGCACGGCGCGTCGAGGCCAAGACCCGAGCCGAAGCCGCAGGCTCCACTGGCGCCGTTGACAAGCCCAGTTTTCAAAACGCCCTCACAGGCGCTTTGGGCTCAATCAGCAAATCCCAGGAAGCCGCCACGGCCTTGCAGCGCGAAGTACAGTTTGGCAACCCGACCGTCAGCTTGGAAGAGACGATGGTCGCCATGCAAAAAGCCCAACTCGGCTTCCAGTCGGCTGTTCAGGTGCGCAACAAACTCGTTCAGGCGTACACCGATATCATGAACATGCAGGTTTGAGGCCCCCTGCCCGCCCTGCCATCTTCATGACATCCTCTCCCGGTCGACTGCCCATGCGGCAAATGCTGCTGTGCGGCGCACTCATCGTCACCCTGTCCATGGGCATTCGCCACGCTTTTGGCTTGTGGCTGCAACCCATCACCATGGCTCATGGCTGGACGCGGGAAGACTACTCACTGGCCCTGGCCTTGCAAAACCTCGTCTGGGGTGCAAGCGGCCCCTTCATCGGATGGTGGGCCGACCGCAGCGGCGCGTTCCGTGTGCTGGTGCCCGGCGCCCTCTTGTACGCGCTGGGCCTGGCGGGCATGGCACTTTTTGACCAGCATCTGCCCTTCCTGCTCGCAACCGGGGTCACCATCGGTCTGGGCCAGGCCTGCACCACCTACGCTGTCATCTATGGCGTGATTGGTCGCAACATCGATGCATCGCAACGCTCATGGGCCATGGGCATCACCGCTGCGGCAGGCTCCTTCGGTCAATTCTTGATGGTGCCTCTGGCCAGCACACTGCTACACCGACTGGACTGGTCCTCCGCCTTGCTCGCGCTGGCCGCATCGGCGTTGCTGATTGCGCCATTTGCATGGGGCCTGCGCGAGCCAAGTCGCCAAAGCCCCCCGCGTCACGCGCATCCCACTGACACGCCTGCTCAATCGGCCGCACAGGCGCTGCGCGAAGCCTTCAGCCATCGTGACTACCTTCTGCTGACTGCTGGCTATTTCGTGTGCGGCTTTCAGGTCGCATTCATCGGGGTCCACCTGCCCAGCTATCTGGCCGATCAAAAGCTCTCGCCCGAAGTGGCTACAACGGCCTTGGCCCTGATCGGTCTCTTCAACGTGATTGGCACCTATGCAGCAGGTGCCTTGGGGCAGCGCCTGCGCAAAACTCGCATCCTGTCGACGATCTACCTGAGTCGCGCCGTGGTGATGACGCTGTTCATCCTCACCCCCATCAGCCCACTGTCCGTCGGCATCTTTGCGGCAGTCATGGGCGCGCTGTGGCTGTCCACCGTCCCACCCACCAACGCCGTCGTCGCTCAAATGCACGGCGTACAACATCTGACCATGCTGGGCGCCATCGTCTTTTTCTCCCACCAAATCGGTTCATTCATGGGCGTGTGGCTGGCTGGGCGACTGTATGACCTCTCCGGCAGTTACAACGTCGTTTGGTGGATTGCGATTGCGCTGGGCGTTGTCGCCAGCATGCTGAACCTTCCCATTCGGGAAAACCGGCAACCCGCATCGCGTCTTGTCACAGCTTGAGCATGCGCAAGCCCAGCCCCTGGCCCAAGCGACTGGCCTACCTCGCCGCAGCCATTGCTCTTGGCGGCGTCTTTGCGCTTTACCTTCAGCCGGGCTTTATCGTGGACCTGGCCGGCCGTCTCTGGAATTGCATGTGACGTCCCAGTCAAACGCCGCATTTGCGTGCATCTCTGTCATCCTGATCGCGCCTGAAACGTTGAATCAAACCGGCGAGCCACCGAGCGCGTCACGAGTGCGTCAGATTGCCCTCGCGCCCCAGTAGAATCGTCGGATTGAAGGAATCACCATGAAACCCATTTTTGGCAGCATCGTTGCACTGGTCACCCCCCTCCATGAAGACGGCAGCGTCGATTACGACAATCTGCGCAAACTGATCGACTGGCACATCGCCGAAGGCACCAATTGCATCGGCGTGGTGGGCACGACGGGTGAGTCCCCCACCGTGTCGGTGGAAGAGCACTGCGAAATCATCCGTGTCGCGGTGGAGCAAGCTGCCGGCCGCGTGCCCGTCATGGCTGGTGCAGGCGCCAATTCCACGGCCGAAGCCATCGAGCTGAGCAAGTTCGCCAAGAAGGTCGGCGCAGACTGCACCCTGCAGGTCGTGCCGTACTACAACAAGCCAACCCAAGAAGGCATCTACCAGCACTTCAAGGCGATTGTCGAAGCCGTCGATATCCCCGTGGTGCTGTACAACGTGCCCGGCCGCACCGTTGCCGACATGACGCCTGAAACTGCGCTGCGCCTGGCTCTGTTGCCCGGCGTCATCGGCATCAAGGAAGCCACCGGCAACCTCGACCGTGCAGCCTGGCTGATCAAGCAAGCGCCCAAGGGTTTCAGCATCTTCTCGGGTGATGACCCCACTGCCGTTCATCTGATGATGATGGGCGGTCACGGCAACATCAGCGTCACCGCCAACGTCGCACCTCGCGGCATGGCCGAGCTGTGCAAAGCCGCCATGGCGCAAGACGCCAAGCGCGCCATCGACCTGCACATGCAACTGCTGCCACTGCACAAGCAACTGTTCTGCGAGCCCAACCCAATTCCCGTGAAGTGGGCGCTGGCACGCATGGGCAAAATTGGCGGCACACTGCGCCTGCCTCTCACGGAACTCACACCCGCGTCTCAGACTCTGGTGGAAGGCGCCCTGCGCGATTCCGGGGTTCTGTAAACCTCTCCGATCCTGACCCTTGGCCCGACCCCACTGGTGTCGGGATCAGAAGCACTTTTCCATGCCGATCACACCTCGTCACCAGACCACTATCGTTGCCGGCGCCGCGCTGGCCTGCGTCCTGCTCACATCCGGTTGCTCGTCGATCAGCGACACGCTGGTTGGCGAAAAGGTGGATTACCGCACGACGGGCACTCAGTCCGTCAAACTGGACGTCCCGCCCGATCTGAGCCAATTGCCCGGCCAGATCCGCTACGGTCAGGTGCAAGCATCGACCATTAGCGCATCCAGCCTGCAGCGCGCTGGCGCCAAGCAAGCTGATACCGCTGCCAACCCTGCCGTGGCATCGACCACGCAAGGCGGTGTCAAGCTGGAACGTCAGGGCCAAAACCGTTGGCTGAGCGTCAATCAGACGCCCGAGCAAGTGTGGCCTCAAGTCCGCGCCTTCTGGCAAGACGTGGGCTTTGAGCTGACAGTGGACAAGGCTGACGTCGGCATCATGGAAACCAACTGGTCCGAAAACAAGGCCAAGGTTCCTCAAGATGGCATCATTCGCCAGTCGCTGGGTCGCGTCTTTGACATGCTCTACGACACCGGCGAGCGCGACATGTATCGCACTCGCATCGAGCGCACCGCCAACGGCACCGAGATCTACATCAGCCACCGCGGCATGTCTGAAGAGTACGAGGACAACCGCAAAGAACGCACCACCTGGCGCGCCCGCCCCTCCGACCCAGGACTGGAAGCTGAAATGCTGTCTCGCCTGATGCTGAAGTTGGGCGCCACCAAGGAAGCGGCCGCAGCGGTCAAGCAAGAGAAGGCCCCCGAGGTGGCAGCAGCCCCCGCCCGTCAGGCTGTTCAACTGAACGCCGCCGGCAATGCCCTGACATTGGATGTTGACGCCGATACAGCATGGCGCCGTGTGGGCCTGGCTCTGGACCGCAGCGGCTTCACGGTTGAAAACCGCGACCGCAAGCAAGGCACCTTCGACGTGCGACTGTCGGACAACGATCCTGCCGCCGCCAAGCCCGGCTTCTTCGCTCGCATGTTCAGCAGCGAAAAGGCAGCAGAAAACCTGCAACGCTATCAGGTGCGCGTGCAAGCCCAAGGCAACCGCACCAGCCTGATCAGCGTGCTGACCAGCGGCGGCGAGCAAACCACCTCTGCCGCAGCCAAGCGCATTGCCCGTCAATTGCAAGACGAACTGAATTAATTCAGCCCCCCCTTATTCAAGGGGAAACAAAAAGCCCGATCCGCGAATAGCGATCGGGCTTTTTTACTTCACGGGAAACCTGTAATAACTCGGTTACAGAATATCTCGCGCCAAGCAGAGACGAAAAAAAGCCGCCCCGAAGAGCGGCTTTTGATTCCGTGCGAACTAAAGATTAGTTCGAAGCAGCGGAAGCAGCGTCAGAAGCAGCGGAAGCGGCTTCAGAAGCAGCAGGAGCGGCGTCAGAAGCAGCGGAAGCGGCGTCAGAAGCAGCGGAAGCGACTTCGGAAGCAGCGGAAGCGGCTTCAGGAGCGGCTTCTTTCTTACCGCAAGCAGCCAGGGCCATGGCAGCGATCAGGGAAGCCAGCAGGAGCGACTTTTTCATGCTTGTATCCTCAAAAGGAGTGTCAATAAAACCGGTGATATTGAAACTATGTGCCAAGCCCTCAATGAGCTGAGCGCCATATTCAGACAATGATTATACGATGCCTCGGGCTAATCCCTATAAACCGAGTGTCGTCGGAGGCATACCGTCATGCGATCGTTGCGAAATAGCATCACAGTCAGACAGCCAGTCCGACAAGACACCGGGATCGCGGGTCCAGACGCCTGTCCCCAGATGCTCTTCCACCAAACGCAATCCCAAACGACCGTGAAGCAGCAACATAGGGCGAATTTGTGAAGCCAACTCCTCCGGAGCTTCCTGACAAATGACCCGATGTGACCAGTTTGCACGCCACATCAGCCAACGAGGATGACTTCGCGCAAACTCTTCATAGGTTCCCGCCAGTAAACGGCACTTCACCACGCTGGAACCATTCACAGCCCACTGCTGAAAGGCTTCCATGACGCTGCGCTGCCCCAAGGGCCAGTGCACAAAATTGGTGTCTGTCATGGTGATGCTGACCGGCTCGACCGCAGCCATGGCCATGACTGCACTGACCCGGTCAGCGAAATCGCGCCAGCTGGTAATGCGCCCGGACAACTCGGTCACATTGCGCGGCTCACCTGGTGTGGACGACGCTTCACTCATGACTGACTTCCATCAAGCGGTCAACGGATGCAGCCAACCGTCTTGCGACCACTGGTCCAACAGATCACGCAGGTCATCACTGACCTGAGACACCGTCCGAGCATCCAGGAAACGCTTGTCGGCCAGTTGACGCAAATGGCGAGCATCCTTGCCCGCAGCACGCCACGACTCACCGTTGGCAAACACCCGATCATCGTCGTACACCATGCGGGTACGCGCATCGAGGCGAACCCCCACGCCCGCCTGCAACGGCGCACCGGAGTGGAACCACACGCGCGGCTTCGGCTCGGTGAGGATCTCGCCCAACGCTGACTTCAGGCCATCCGGGTCCTTGAGCAGACGCTCGATGGCTTCTGCCGTGAACTTCTGCAAGGCGTCCGGAATGCGTCCAGGATGGGCCGTCGCAGGTTGTTTGGGATCCTGATACAGACGCACCTTGTCGTCGCATTCGATCTCTTCCACCCAACGCACCAGCACCTCGCGCGCCAACTCAGTCGCTTCCGGCACGCGGAAGCCGATCGAACAGGTCATGCACTCGCCCTCGGCGATGCCATCGTGCGCCCACTTGGGCGGCAGATACAGCATGTCACCCGGCTCCAGCACGTACTCGTGCTCGGGCTCGAAGTTCGTCAAAATCTTCAGCGGCACGTCTTCCTGCAAGGTCGAATCCTTCAGGCGACCAATGCGCCAACGGCGCTTGCCATGTACCTGCAACAGGAACACGTCGTAAGAATCGTAGTGCGGGCCCACGCCACCGCCGTCGGTAGCGTAGGAAATCATCAAGTCGTCCAGTCGGGCGTCTGGCACGAAGCGAAACTGCTGCATCAGGTCATGCGCAGCGGGCACATGCAAATCCAGCCCCTGCACCAGCAAAGTCCAGCCCGATTGCGTCATCGCGGGCAGACTACGGCGCGTAAAAGGGCCATGCGCGAGTTTCCAGCCCGGCGACGGCTTGGCACCCTTGGTGGCCTTGCTGCGCGCCTTGGGGGCATCACCCGGCATGTCACGCACGATCAGACGAGACTCGACTTCCTCCTCGCCGGCCAAAGCAAACAGCTTGGCGCGGTCAATGGGCGGCACCGCGCCTGGCACAGCCTGGCGAATCAGCAAGGGCTTCTTCTGCCAGTATTTGCGCATGAAGGTCTCGGGCGAGATCCCGCCGAGCAGGGGCGTGGCCTCGTCAATCGCCAGCGGGCCGGCGACCTGAGGGGCCTGGGCCGTTTCGGTGGCAGAAACCTTGGTAGAGGGCTTGTCAGTGGTGCGAGCTTTTTTCATGCTCGGATTGTGCGCTGAAGCAGGCCATTCATCACCTGATCCGTCTCAAGGATCTCCGATGCACGCCACAACGTAGGTCGCCTCGTGAGATGATCTCGCCCATGATCATTTCCTCTCCCTGCGTTGTGAGCCTTGTCTGGCGTCTTGAAGACGCGCAAGGCCAGTTGATTGACGAATTGGCCGATCCGATGGAATTTCTGTTGGGTGGCGATGACCTGCTGCCCAAGGTTGAACAAGCCCTGATCGGTCAGACCACAGGCTTTGAAGCCCATCTGCACCTGGAGCCCGAGCAAGCGTTTGGCGACTACCACGCCGACCTCGTGTTCTTTGAAAAGCGCGAGATCTTCCCTGAGCAGGTCTACGAAGGCATGCAGTTTGAAGGTCCGCCGGAAGGTGCAACAACCCCTGATCTGGCCAAAGACGCGCTCTACACCGTCACCGAGGTGTACGACAGCCACGTGGTGCTCGACGGCAACCATCCACTCGCCGGCATCGCCATTCGCCTGAACCTGAAGGTGTGCGACGTTCGCCCGGCTACCGAAGAAGAGATCGAACACGGCTCCGTGTCGACCTCGCCCTTCAGTTTTGCCCCCACGCCCGCACCGGGCGAAACCCTGCACTGACCCCAGCGCAGAGGTAGACGGGTCTCAGACGCGACCTGTGGAGCCAAAGCCCCCTTCTCCGCGCGCCGTGGCCGTGGAGAAGGTGTCAACATACTGCAAATCCACCTGGATCACAGGCTGGAACATCAACTGCGCAATGCGTTCGCCCGGCTGAATGTCGTAGGGCGTGGCGCTGTCATTCATGAGGATGACGCCGATTTCTCCGTGGTAATCGGCGTCGATGACGCCAATGCCTTGCGCGACACGGATGCCATGCTTGAGCGACAAGCCCGACCGTGATGCAACGATGGCCACCAGTCCGGGGTCCATCATGTTGATGGCCACACCGGTTTTGATGAGCAGTCGCTCACTGGGCTGAAGCGTCACGGGCGCCTCCAGGCAGGCCCGCAGGTCCATGGCTGCTGCGCCGTCGGTGGCGTAGGAGGGGCGATCAATCTTGTCACCCAGCAAAGGGTTGACGATTCGAGCTTCAATGCGTCTGAACATCCGGTTTCCTCAATGAGCACAGGCGCCTGCCGAAGCAGGCGCACGGTGCACACTTTACCGAATGTCGAAGCGGTCAAGGTTCATGACCTTGGTCCAGGCCGCCACGAAGTCGCTCACGAACCGGCCTTCGGCATCCGCAGAGGCATAGACCTCGGCCAGCGATCGCAATTGCGAGTTCGAGCCAAACACCAAGTCAACGACGGTGGCCGTCCACTTGAGCTGCCCAGACTGGCGGTCACGCCCCTCCAACACATGGGGATGGGCCGCTGAACGCTGCCAGGTGGTGCGCATGTCCAGCACGTTGACGAAGAAGTCGTTGCTCAAAGTACCCGGACGCCCCGTGAGCACGCCATGCCGAGTGCCGCCTACATTCGCATCCAGGGCCCGCAAGCCACCGATCAGCACGGTCATCTCGGGCGCGCTCAAGGTCAGCAACTGCGCCTTGTCGACCAGCATCTCTGCAGCCACGCCCTCGTAGCCGGCTTTCGCAAAATTACGGAAACCATCGGCGCGCGGCTCCAGCACGGCGAACGAGGCCACATCGGTTTGATCTTGGCTCGCATCCATGCGACCCGGCGTGAAGGGCACCACCACGTCGTGGCCTGCCTGGCGGGCAGCCCCCTCGATGGCGGCGTTGCCCGCCAGCACGATCAGGTCTGCCAGCGACAGCTTTTTGCCATTGGTAGCCTTGGCATTGAAGGCCTGCTGAATGATTTCGAGCTTGCTCAGCACCGTGGTCAACTGGGCCGGCTGGTTGGCCTCCCAGTCCCTTTGCGGCGCCAGGCGAATGCGCGCCCCATTGGCGCCCCCTCGCTTGTCACTGCCACGGAAGGTTGAGGCCGATGCCCAGGCCGTAGCCACCAAAGCCTGTGTGCTCAAGCCCGATGCCAGCACCTCAGCCTTGAGGGAAGCCACGTCGGTCGCATCCACCAACTTGTGATCGACGGCAGGAATCGGGTCTTGCCAGATCAACGTTTCCTCCGGCACCAGCTTGCCAAGGTAACGCGCACGAGGGCCCATGTCACGGTGCGTCAACTTGAACCAGGCCCGCGCAAACGCATCGGCAAAGGCTTGCGGGTTCTGATGGAAATGCCGCGAAATCTTCTCGTAGGCCGGGTCAAAGCGCAGCGACAAGTCGGCAGTGGTCATCATGGGCGCATGCTTCTTCGACGGGTCATGTGCGTCGGGAATCATGTGTTCGGGCTTGACGTTCTGCGCGACCCACTGGTGTGCGCCGGCCGGGCTCTTGGTCAACGCCCATTCGTAGCCAAACAGCATGTCGAAATAGCCATTGTCCCAAGTGGTGGGGTTGGGCTTCCAGGCGCCTTCAATGCCGCTGGTGGTGGTGTGCACGCCCTTGCCCGAACCCAACTGGTTGATCCAACCCAGGCCCATGGCTTCCACGGGCGCGGCCTCGGGCTCCGGTCCCACCAAGGCCGGATCTCCCGCGCCATGTGCCTTGCCAAAGGTATGGCCTCCTGCGACCAAGGCCACGGTCTCCTCGTCGTTCATGGCCATGCGGGCGAAGGTTTCGCGCACGTCCCGCCCTGAGGCGATGGGGTCGGGGTTGCCGTCCGGGCCTTCGGGGTTCACATAGATCAGGCCCATCTGCACAGCTGCCAAGGGGTTAGCCAACTCGCGATCGCCTGAGTAGCGGCTGTTGGCCTCCTTGCTGCTCGCCAGCCACTTGGCTTCGGGGCCCCAGTCGATGTCGGTCTCGGGCTCCCAAATGTCCGCGCGGCCACCTGCAAAGCCAAAGGTCTTGAAACCCATGGACTCAAGGGCGACATTACCGGTCAGGATGAAGAGGTCGGCCCATGACAGGTTGCGGCCATACTTTTGCTTGATGGGCCACAGAAGGCGGCGGGCCTTGTCGAGGTTGCCGTTGTCTGGCCAGCTGTTGAGGGGTGCAAAGCGCTGAGCGCCCGTGCCAGCGCCCCCTCGGCCATCGTGAATGCGATAGGTGCCCGCAGCGTGCCAGGCCATGCGAATGAACAGCGGGCCGTAATGGCCGTAGTCGGCTGGCCACCAGTCCTGCGAAGCGGTCATGAGGGACTTGAGATCGGCGACCACGGCATCCAGGTCGAGCTTCTTGAACGCTTCGGAATAGTCGAAGTCCTCACCCATCGGGTTCGACCGCGGCGAGTGCTGATGCAAGATGGCCAGGTTGAGCTGATTGGGCCACCAATCACGGTTGCCACGAACCGTATGCGTAGCTGGCTTGCTGGCACCTGCGAAAGGACACTTGGCTTCGTTGGTCATGTTCGTCTCCTGTCCAGAAATTGGAAGATTCAGGAGTCATTTAAGAACATGCGCCCCATGTCAGGCAAAGCAATATTCGCTATGGCAGCCATAGCGAAATCGCACCCACCCCTGCTCAGAGCAGGACGCAGGGGTCAAGCAGACCGGTCATGAAGCCGCCGGGCCAGTTCCTGCATGAGGCTACGGGCCAAGGTCAATTTGTCGGCGCGACTGCCGTCAGGCGGCAGCGCCTGATGGTTGCTGGCATCCACCAGCAACAGCGCGTTGTCGTCACGCCCGAAGGTCGCAGGCCCCAGATTCCCGACGATCAGCGGGATCTTTTTGCGGGCCAACTTGGCACGAGCGTGCTCAAGCAAGTGCTCGCTTTCGGCAGCAAAGCCCACGCAATAAGGTGGCGCAGGCAAGGCGGCGACGGCGGCCAGGATGTCAGGATTCTCGGTCAGCTCGAACGAGGGCACGGTCTTCTTACCCTCTTTCTTGATCTTGTGCTCGGCCGAGGTGGCCGGGCGCCAGTCCGCCACGGCGGCGGTGGCGATGAACACATCGTGTTCGGTCGCCAAGGGCAGCACCGCGTCATACATCTGCTGCGCGGTGGTCACGTTACGGCGCTGCACGCCACGCGGGGTAGGCAAATGCACCGGGCCGGCCACCAGAGTCACATCGGCACCGGCTTCTCGCGCGGCACGGGCCAACGCAAAACCCATCTTGCCGCTGGAGTGGTTGGTGATACCGCGCACCGGGTCAATCGGCTCGAAAGTCGGGCCAGCGGTGATCAGCAAACGATGACCACGCAGCACCTTGGGCTGGAAGAAGGCAATCAGGTCAGCCAGCAACTCTTCTGGCTCCAGCATGCGGCCGTCACCCACTTCGCCGCAAGCCTGGTCACCACAACCCGGCCCCAGAATCAGGGCACCGTCCTGCGCCAACTGTGCAACGTTACGCTGGGTGGCCGGGTGCGACCACATCTCCCGATTCATCGCGGGGGCCACCAACAGGGGGCAGGTTTCACGCGGGCGAGCCAAGCACATCAGACTCAGCAACTCGTCGGCCCTGCCCTGCACCAGTCGAGCAATGAAGTTGGCACTGGCGGGGGCCAGCACGATGGCATCGGCCTCACGGCTGAGGTTGATGTGCGCCATGTTGTTGGGCTCACGCGCATCCCACTGACTGGTCACCACGGGGCGGCCCGACAAGGCCTGCATGGTCACCGGCGTGATGAAGGCCTCAGCGGCCTCTGTCATGACGACCTGCACGGTGGCGCCCGCCTTGGTGAGCAGGCGCACAAATTCAGCAGATTTGTAGCAGGCGATGCCGCCTGTCAGGCCCAGCACAATATGCTTGCCTTGGAGTTCGGAGCGTTCTGACATGAACGGGACTCTAGCAGGCTCCGCAGTCCCTGCATCGCCCGTCAGCATGGCTGCGCCTTAGCGCAACACGCCACCAATCTTGTGCCGGTAAGCACTGGGGGACATGCCAGTCCAGCGCTTGAAGGCAAACGTGAACGCTCGACGATCCGAAAAGCCCAGCTCGTCAGAGATGGACTCCATGCTGATGGCACGACGGCGCAGCATAACCTGCGCACGGCTGCATTTGGCTTCCGACTGAATGTCGACGTACTTCACGCCTTCAGCCTGCAAGCGACGCTGCAGGGTGCGTGGATGCAGGCGCATGGCATGGGCCGTGGCCTCCAGGCCTTCTCGCAGCAACTCGGGACGACGCTCCAGTGCCCAGCGCACATCGTCCACGATGCTGCGATGCGTGGATTCGAGGTTCAGTCGGCGCTCAATGCGCTGACGGGCTTCAGTTTGCGCATCGGGCATGGCGCTCGACAGCGGCATGTCCAGCCAGCGACGATCCATCACCAAGGCATCAGCGCCTTCGTTGAAAAACACCGGCACGCCGAAATGCTCAGCGAAGCGTTGATGGTGCGCAGGTTCAGGCATCGCCATGCGCACCGACAGCAGCCAGCGCGCCCCGCGTGTGGCACGGCACATCACGGTGTGAATCGCGGCCAACACCACTTCACGCACATGCCCCATTTGAGCGGCCTCTTCGTCGGACACATTCATCACGACGCGCAGGTGAGCTTCAGCCCCAAACTCGTCGAGGTGCAGCGTCATCCAGGGAGCGAGCAGTTCGCGCACCCACCCAGCCAATTCCAGAATCTCGCGGATCGTGGTGCATGACGAGATGAAGGCTTCAAACTCGCCGTACTGCTCGAACACGAACTTTTCGCCCAAGGCAAACGGAAAGTGGTGACCATTGGCGCGCTCAACGCAGAGCTTGAAGGCTTTGAGCAGGCTGGTGGGTTTGACTTTGACAGGCACGTTCGGCTCAGCGGGCGTAATGCCCACTTCGCGGAGAACGGGGTCGATGGTGAACCCACAGACCATGGCAGCCTGGCGCCAACTTCCAAGTGCAGGAACGGGGATAGGCGAACTGAGCTCAAAACGGTGCATGATCAAAACAAATCAAGTGACTACTCGACAAGTCGTGACAAATTCCACAACTTTCGTCACCGATTAATCTATTCCCTGACACCCCCACAAGCAAGGAATCCGCTGTGCCACGGAGGACGAAACGGCGACACTTCACCCCGTTTGGTGGGGGTCCATTGCACAACATTCATTGCACGTAAACCCGAATAGGGTTCACACTCACGCCTTGGTGTCCCGCCATACACTGGGTGTCACGCCTTCCCATCTCTTGAAAGCGGCGGTGAACGCACGGCGGTCCGAAAAGCCAAGTTTGATGCTGATGTCATCAATCGACAGCGTCCCCTGCCTCAGCCACTGACATGCCAGCTTGTGACGCATGCGGGCCAGCACGCCCAGGTAGCTGTCGTCTTCGTCCTTCAGGCGGCGTTGCAAGGTACGGGGATGCAAGTTCAGGCGCTCGGCCATGTCTTCCACACCCAAGGCCAACAGCCCCGGATCGCGGCTGATCAGGGCCTCAATTTCGGCCGAGACGCCCTGGCGTTTGGCCTCACGCCCCAATCGCTGCTCGGCCAGATAGTGCGCTTGCTCGTGCAAGGCTGGGAAAGCGCCTTCGAGCGGGGTGTCCAGCAAGCGGCGCTCAAAGACCAAGGCATCCACCTCCGCACCAAAGGTCACGGGCACGCCAAAAAAGGCCTCAATCTGGGCAGATCGGTCAGAGCGGGGCGACTTGAGCATCACCCCCAAGAAGCCATCGTCCGAGCCCTGCAAGGTGCGCCCGAACTTGCGGATGCAGGCCATGGCCGCATGGATGACCAGATGCAAGGGCAAGGCATAGCCAGCCAACTGCGGCAAGGGGATGTCAAAGCCCAGCGCCACCTGCACCTGCTCGGTCTCGTCTCGGACATCCAGCGTCAGCCATGGCAGCACCACCAGTCTGGCCAACTCGGCTGCCTTGAGCGCATCGCGCAAGGTGGGACTGGTGGTCAGCAGGGTTTCAATCTCGGGCAGTGATTCAAAGGCAAACGTGTCGCCCAGCATGACCGGGAAATACTTGTCGGGCGACAAGGCCACGCACTGCTCCAGCAGCGAGATGAGCTGCAAAGGAGACACCCTCGCCTCTTCCAGACGGATGAGGTCGATCTTGATGCCAGCCTCTTTGAACAGGGGCTGAACATTGAAGCCGCAACGCGTCGCAGCCTTGATCCAGGCTGAGAGCATGAACATCGGAATGGGCTTGATGCCCATGGCTTCGAGGACGGATGGCGGTGGCAGTGGAAGGCGCATAAAAAAACGACACACCTTGCGTAAGGTGTGTCGAAGTCTAACCAGTTCCAGCCCGATTAACGGGCCGCCTGTCACGGTCAGTGCGCGAGCAGTGCAGAGCGGATGCTCTCGCTGGCTTCCACGGGGTCTTGACGACGGTTGAAGCCGGCCAGCCACTCTTCATAGCCAGGCTGATCGGCTTCCTGCCAGGGGTGATAGCCGGGCTTGTAGTACTTGATGTAGTGCTTGTGCGTGGGGGCCAGGAAACCGCCCGGCTTGAGCACCCAGTGCAGACCCTTCACGTTGAGCTTGACGCGTTGCCAGAAGCTGAAGCCATCAGCCTTGAGCATGCGGTTGGCGAACTTGAAGATGACCCAGGGGAACATGAAGGTGGCGTGCACCAGGGCGGCAACACGGCGGAAGTAGTCCACCTTGGCGTAGTCCACCATCACGTCGTAAGCCACGCCCTTGTGCTCGACCTCTTCAATCGCGTGCCACGCATACATGGCGCGCACATTGGGATGGGCGTCCCCCAGGATGTCTCGCTCGTCAAACATGGCGTGCGCGCCCAGGGCGGTGAGGTGCTCCAGCGCGCCGGTGATGGCCAGGGTGTACTGGCGGCTGAAACGGCTGCGGTATTTGGCAAACAGCAGGTTGTCGAGCCAGGCAATCAGTTCGTCAACGGGCATGCCTTGCTTGCGCAGCAGGTCGTTGTACTGGTTGTGCACCATGCTGTGCTGGGCTTCCTGACGGTTGAAGTCCTTGATGTCTTGCAGCAGCTTGGGGTCAGTGACCTGATCGCGGAAGTCGCGCACGGTGACCATGAAGAACTTCTCGCCGGGCGGGAAGATCAGCGACATGGCATCAAAAAAACGGGTACGGAATGGATCGCCACCGAACCAGTACTTGGGAATGCTGTCGTTCAGCCCGAAGTCCAGCTTTTCGCGGGGCACGATGGGATGCTGTTTGTCGCTTTGGAAAGCCATGGATGTCGTCCTCGTTCGTTTGATCCGAATAGACACATGTTAGAAATAGCCATTGTCCGTCAACAGGATGACGGGTGACAGCAGGGTTTCCTGTACGACACGGCACCCCTAGTGAAAACACCGAGACAAAGAAAAAGGGCTCCTTGCGGAGCCCTTTGAACTGCCTGAAGCGGCTGTCAGCGGCGAAGCGCCGGCATCAGACGCGTTCGGCAACCCACGCCTGAACGCTGGCCAACGCAGCAGGCAGTCCCGATGCATCGGTACCGCCAGCCATGGCCATGTCGGGCTTGCCGCCGCCCTTGCCACCCACTTGCTGGGCCACAAAGTTCACCAACTCGCCGGCCTTGACCTTGCCTGTGCTGTCGGCGGTCACGCCCGCAGCCAGTTGCACCTTGCCACCGTCCACGGCAGCCAGCACGATGGCGGCGGTCTTGAGCTTGTCCTTCAGCTTGTCCATGGTCTCGCGCAGGGTCTTGGCGTCCGCGCCTTCCAGCGTGGCAGCCAGCACCTTGATGCCGTTCACGTCCACGGCCTTGGCCATCAGCTCGTCGCCCTGGCTGGAGGCCAGCTTGCCCTTGAGGGCGGCGATTTCCTTTTCCAGCGCACGGATCTGGTCCATGGCGGCAGCCACACGGGCCGGCACCTCTTGCGTGGTGGACTTGATCAGGGCGGCCACGCCATTGAGCGTGGTTTCCAGGTTCTGGGTGTAAGCCAAGGCGGCAGAGCCGGTGATGGCTTCGACACGGCGCACGCCAGCGGCCACACCGCCTTCGGCCACGATCTTGAACAGACCGATGTCGCCGGTGCGCTTGACGTGGGTGCCACCGCACAGTTCCTTGGAGGAACCGATGGTCTGCACACGCACGGTTTCGCCGTACTTCTCACCGAACAGCATCATGGCGCCCGACTTCTGCGCGTCTTCCAGTGCCATGACTTGGGCTTGCGCATCGGCGTTGGCCAGGATCTCGGCGTTGACCAGCTCTTCCACTTCGCGGATTTCCTCGTCGGTCATCGGGGCGTTGTGGGCAAAGTCGAAACGGGTGCGGTCAGCCGTGACTTGCGAGCCCTTTTGCTGCACGTGGTCGCCCAGCACTTCGCGCAGGGCCTTGTGCATCAAGTGGGTGGCGCTGTGGTTGCGCACGGTCTTGCCGCGCAGGTCGCCGTTGACCTTGGCGGCCACGGTGTCGCCCACCTTGATCGAGCCTTCGACCACACGGCCGTGGTGACCAAACACGTCGGCCTGGATCTTCTGGGTGTCTTCCACCAAGAAGCGGCTGGTGTTGTTGCGCAGTTCACCGGCATCACCGCATTGGCCACCGGACTCGGCGTAGAACGGGGTGTTGTCCAGCACGATGACGGCGTCGTCACCGGCATTGGCTTGCTCGACGGCGGCACCATCCACGTACACGGCGGTGACCTTGGCGCCATCGACGCTCAGGTGCTCGTAGCCGTGGAAGGTGGTGGCGGTGCCGGTGTATTCCAGACCAGCGGCCATCTTGAACTTGCCGGCGGCACGGGCTTGCTCGCGCTGGCGGGCCATGGCGGCGTCAAAGCCGGCCTGGTCCACCGTCACGTCGCGCTCGCGGCACACGTCAGCGGTCAAATCCACAGGAAAGCCGTAGGTGTCGTGCAGCTTGAAGGCGGTTTCGCCGTCAACCTGCTTGGCACCCGATGCCAGGGCGCCTTCCAGAATTTCCATGCCGTTGGCGATGGTCTGGAAGAAGCGCTCTTCTTCGGTCTTCAGCACGTCGGTGATGCGCTTTTCGTTGGCACGCAGTTCGGGATAGGCGTCGCCCATCTCGGCGGCCAGGGTGGCAACCAGTTTGTGGAAGAACGGGGTGCGTGCACCCAGCTTGTAGCCGTGGCGGATGCCACGACGGGTGATGCGGCGCAGCACGTAGCCACGGCCTTCGTTGCTGGGGATGACGCCATCGGCCACGGTGAACGAGCACGCGCGGATGTGGTCAGCGATCACCTTCAGCGAGGGGCTGCTGCGATCGCAGTCACCGGCGCCGGCTTCGTCCACGGCCTTCTTGGCCGCGTCGATCAGGGCGACAAAGGTGTCGATCTCATAGTTGGAATGCACGTGCTGCAGCACGGCGGCAATACGCTCCAGGCCCATGCCGGTGTCCACCGAGGGCTTGGGCAGCGGGTGCATCACGCCGTCTTCCGTGCGGTTGAACTGCATGAAGACGTTGTTCCAGATTTCGATGTAGCGGTCGCCGTCTTCATCGGGGCTGCCGGGAGGGCCGCCGGCCACGTCTTCACCGTGGTCGAAGAAGATTTCGGTGCAAGGGCCGCAAGGACCGGTGTCGCCCATCATCCAGAAGTTGTCGGACATGTAGCGCGCGCCCTTGTTGTCGCCAATGCGCACGATGCGCTCGGCGGGCACGCCCACGGTCTTGTTCCAGATGTCGTAAGCCTCGTCGTCCTCGTGATAGACGGTGACCCACAACTTGTCCTTGGGTAGCTTGAAGTGCTCGGTCAGCAACTCCCAGGCGAAGGTGATGGCGTCGTGCTTGAAGTAGTCACCAAACGAGAAGTTGCCCAGCATCTCGAAGAAGGTGTGGTGACGTGCGGTGTAGCCGACGTTGTCCAGGTCGTTGTGCTTGCCGCCAGCGCGGATGCACTTTTGCGCCGTGGTGGCACGGGTGTAAGGACGCTTGTCGAAACCGAGGAACACATCCTTGAACTGGTTCATGCCTGCATTGGTGAACAGCAGGGTCGGATCGTCACCAGGCACCACAGGGCTGGACGCCACGATGGCGTGTCCCTTGGACTGGAAAAACTCCAGGAAGGTCTTGCGGATGTCTGCGGCTTTCATAGGGGCTTTCTCGTTATCGGATGCGGCCAAGGGCTTGAAGGGCTGCCCAGGCTCGCCGGGCGTAACCTGTGATTATAGATTTGAGGGCGCACGCCGCATAAACCCAACAATGTGGCGCTATTTGTGATCTGCATCACGTCAGATTGCCCGATCCGGGGCTAGGACCAACCCGAGCCCGTACACTCACTTACTAATTGAATGAACACCCTGCGCTCCAAGATGTCATATCCGTCCACAGCTCGCTCTTGCTCACTGCTGAGCCATCGGACATGGGGCGTTCGTGGTGTCCTGGCGCTGGGGCTGGCCCTATTGAGCAGCACAGCGACACACGCTCAAACCTATTCGTTCGGGGTGTTGTCGCAACGCAGCGCGGTGCTGACGGCCAATTACTGGAACCCCATCCTCGACTACGTCAAGCGCAAGACCGGCATTGACCTGCAACTCAAGCTGGCGCGCTCGGCCACCGAGTCGATTGAATCCATCTCGCGCGGCGATTACGACTTCGTCTACTCCAACAACTTTTTCCTGCCCCGTTATGCCAATGCGGGCTATCAGGTCATCCTGAAACCCCGGGAAGAAGCCATCAAAGGCCAGATCGTCACGCTGCCCAACTCGCCCATCAAGTCATTGAAAGATCTGGATGGGCGCGATGTGGGCTTCCCCTCCCCCGTTGCCTTTGTGGGTTACGCGGTCCCGATGGATGCACTGTTGCGACAAGGCGTGAAGGTCATCCCTGACTTTGGCGGCAACCAAGAAGGCACCATGGCCCAGCTCAAAACGGGTCGGGTGGCGGCTGCTGCGGTCAATGGTTCGCTGATGAAAGCCTTTGCCGCGCGCGAAGGCTTTCAATATCGGGTGATTTGGGAATCGGCGGCGTACAACAACCTGCCCATTGCCGTGCATCCCCGGGTACCCAAGCCGGTGGTGAGCGCCGTCAAAAATGCCATTGACGGCATGGAAAGCGAAGCCGAAGGCAGAGCCATCCTGGAAGAAACCGCCAAAACGATTGGTCAAGCCCCGCCCTATGGCTTCAACGCGTCCAGTCAAAGCGACTACCGCAACTACATCGAGTTCTACAAGAACACGGTGGTGCCAGAACTGAAGTGAAAGAAGGGCAAAGCTGATGAGCACCCAACACGGGCTCTGGAGCAAAACGCCTTTCATCGGGCGGCTGCTGATTGCCGCCAGTGCGGCCCTGCTGATTGCCAGCTTGGTGATGACCATTCTGGTGACGCGCAACGAAGCACGCGAACTGCAAGCCGACCTGCAGCAAGAACTGGCCAACGAGCTGGAAACCCTGCCAGCCAGCATTGTGGAAACCGTGGTCGTGGGCGACTACGCCACCTTGCAACAAATCTTCAACCACTACGTCACCCGCTATCTGATCGCCAAGGTCGAACTGGTGGACAAGAGCGGCGCCCGGATATCGAGCGCTGACCCCGACGACTCGACCGACATTCCCGACTGGTTCTTGCGCTCGCTGGATTTCAGAGAGCAGGTGGGCGGTGTCCCCATCATGGTGGGGGGGCGCTCGTACGGCACGCTGCACCTCACCATGACCCCCCTGCCCTATGCAGAGCGGGCTTGGCGCAACCTCAAAGAACACCTGGGCGTGCTGCTGCTGGCCATGGTGCTCGACATGGTGGGCATCTGGCTGGTGTTGAAAAACAGCCTGTCGCCCCTGAACCGCCTGCGCGACGGTGCACGCAAGCTGGGCCAAGGGCAACTGGATGTTCGCGTGGCCACTGAAGGCAGCCCTGAGCTGCGCGAGGTGATCGAGTCCTTCAACCAGATGGCGGCCGACCTGGCCACCACCGATCAGCAGCGCCGCCGCCAAGCCAACGAGCTGGAACAACACCGCAACCACCTGGAACAACTGGTGGATGACCGCACCGTTGAGCTGCACCACGCCAAAGACGCTGCCGAGGCCGCCAACCGCGCCAAGAGCCTGTTCCTGGCGAACATGTCGCACGAAATCCGCACGCCCATGAACGCCATCGTGGGCCTGACCCACCTGCTGCGCCGTGATGCCGTGCTGCCCCGCCAGTTTGAGCAGCTCGACAAGGTCAGCGCCGCCGCACAACACCTGCTGTGCGTCATCAACGACATTCTGGACTTCTCGAAGATCGAGTCCGGCAAGCTCACCCTGGAAGAGGTGGACTTTGACCTCGACAGCGTGTTCCGCAGCATCCATGTGCTGATTGGCGAGCGTGCCGTGGCCAAAGACCTGGAAATCGTCACCCGCATCGACCCTTCGCTGCCGCAAATGGTGCGCGGCGACCGCATGCGCCTGGGCCAGATCCTGCTGAACTACGCCACCAACGCCGTCAAGTTCACCGAGTCGGGGTACATCACTCTGCGGGCCAAGCTGCTCAAACCCACCGACAGCGGGCAAACCGTGGTGCGCTTTGAAGTGAGCGACACCGGCATTGGCATGACGCCCGAGCAGCAGGCCCGCATCTTCCGCCCATTTGAACAGGCCGACATTTCAACCACCCGCAACTATGGAGGCACGGGCCTGGGCCTGGCCATTTCAAAGCGGCTGGCCGAGTTGATGCATGGCGGCGTGGGCGTAGAAAGCACGCCCGGTAAAGGCAGTACCTTCTGGCTGGAGGTGCCTTTTGCACAACCGCTGGAAGCGTACAAGCCCGCCTCGACCTTGATGCCGCAAACCCCGCGCAAGGTGCTGGTGGTGGACGACTTGGCCGACGCCCGCGAAGGGCTGTGCGAAATGCTGTCGATGATGCATTACGAGTTCAGTGCCGCGGCCTCGGGCCACGAAGCGCTGACGCTGATCGAACGCGAACATGCAGCAGGCACCCCGTTTGATCTGGCCCTGATTGACTGGAAGATGCCAGACATGGATGGCCTGGAAACCGCCCGGCGCATTCAAGGCATGGCCCTGCCTCAGCCCCCTGCCCTGGTCCTGGTCACCGCCTATGGCCGCGAATGCCCCATGGCAGAACTGGAAGCCGCCGGCATTACCCAATCGATTGAAAAGCCCGTCACGGCCTCCACGCTTTTTGACGCCATTCAAACCGTGCCCACGCTCGCTACCACGCCCGCCCCTGTTGCCGATGCCCCTGTGGCTTACGACCGCCTGCGCGGTCGCCACCTTTTGCTGGCTGAAGACAACCCCGTGAACCAGGAAGTGGCCCTGGCCCTGCTGGAAGACGTGGGCCTGATCGTGGACATTGCCTCAGACGGTTTGCAAGCCGTTGAGCTGGCTACGCAAAACACCTACGATCTGGTCCTGATGGACGTGCAGATGCCCCATATGGACGGGCTGGACGCCACCGCGCTGATCAAACAAATTCCTGGCCGCGAAGACGTGCCCATTTTGGCGATGACCGCCAATGCCTTTGCCGAAGACCGCAAAGCCTGTCTGGATGCTGGCATGGTGGACCACGTGGCCAAGCCTGTGGACCCCGACACCCTGTACGCCACCATTGACCGCTGGCTGCCCAAACTGCACGTCAACGGCCCGGGTAACAGCGACAGCAACACCGCAGAGAACGAAGCCGACACCGCAGAAAGCCGCCTGGCCAAGATTGACGGGCTGGATGCCACCACTGCGCTGCAACGCGTGCGCAACAAGCTGCCCACCTACCTGCGCGTGATCTCGCTGTTCATTGAAACGCACGAAGACGCGGCCGAGCAGATCAAAAACGCCATTCGCCACCAGAAGATTGACGAAGCGGCCCTGATGGCCCATTCGCTGAAAGGCGCGGCCAGAAATATTGGCGCGACCCATATTGCCAACCTGGCAGAGGCCCTGCAATCGGCCCTGCGCCGAGGCGCCGTGTCGGAATACCTGGGCCTGGTCAACGCCCTGGAAACGTCCCTGCCCGCCTTGATTGCGGCGTTGAAAGACGTGCCGCGCGGCGAAGTATCCGCCGCTTAACCCTACTCATTGACGCACTGGACTGATTGCGGCAACCACGCCGCAATGGGTACTGCTGCGCGCGCGCAACCATGCCGAATTGGGTTTTCGGACATTGGTGACTGAGGGGTTTCCAACACCTTGTTGCAGTTGTAAGCTGTGTCGCAATAAGCGGCCGGTGTTAAGGCTGCAAATAAACACAGGGGCATGGGAAAAATGCGAGCAAGTTCAAGCACTTGCTGCGGCGGTCTGCGCAGCGTTGTCGTGTTACACGCCAGATTAGGCGTCAATGTAACGCGACATTTTTGACGCCTAAAACAAAGTTAGGCCCTCCAAGTTCACGCGCATGTTCTGGCTTCAATATCTAGGTCGCTTGTTCCTACCTTTTGCTGCAGGCGTCATCTCCTACCAACTTCTTGCATTGCTGGTTCCAGGGCAAGTTGACGAGATGTACTGGGAGTACTTTTTCTCACTCTTATGTGTCGCCAACATCGCCCTTGTCCGTAACTTCTTGATCGAGCGACAAGTCGACAAAGAAGACCGATTCGCACTTATGGGCGTAGCCATATTTCTGTTGGGAATATCCGCATTGGTTGTACATGTGCATGACACATGCACCGCCCGATCCAAGTACATTGGCGGAGAACCCCCTACTGAAGAGTGCATCAACTAAGTCACGACGAGAAGCGCACATCAACGGAAGCACAAAAGCCAACAACATGAATAGAGCACGAGCCCAAAATCCAGCGCCTAACTGGGCGGTCAAGCCGACGCCAATACTGGCCATGGCTTCGCCATTTTCATGGCCAGTATTGGTACCCTCCGCCCTATCGGGCTCCGGCGCCGCTTACCTTGAGCGTTAGGCAACTCCATGAATGCCACCATCCGCGCATTACTACTAGCACTTGCATCAATGCTGTCTGCTTGCACGCTAGATGTTCCACAGGCTAGCGAGGCAATCGTTGCGCTAAATGCAGGTACCCTCAATGAGCGTACGAAAAACCTCACAGACGACCAAATGCGAGGCCTCAAAGCGTGGTTTGATGACCGTCGTTCTGGCTGGTTACCCAGCTACGTGACATATGCCCCTGCCATGGAAGTGCGAGTGAAGGGCTTCAACGGCAACAACACGATCATCAACATAATGCCAAGCAAAGTCGTTGTTTACGGAAGCTTCGGTCAATACGAACAGAGATTCCCACCCAACGAACTTTCCATTCTCCTCCTCGCTATCGGGAGCAAGCATTGAAACCCACCTTATCGACTTCCAACAAGTTGCCTAACTGGGGGTTCAACGCGGACGCCAACATGGGCCATGCCTTCGGCATTTTCATGGCCCATGTCGGTACCCTCCGCACTTCGTGCTCCGGCGCCGGTTAACCAGGGCGTTAGGCTTTTCAAGAGCAGCGAAATGGCAATCCAAAAACTACTTTTCGTCGATACCAACATCTGGTTGGACTTCTATCGCGCCAGAACTGAGGCCGGCCTAGCGCTTCTTGAGCATCTTGAAAAAGTATCCGACAAGCTGATTGTTCACTATCAGCTAGAAATGGAATACAAAAGAAATCGACAGTCCGCAATTATTGAGGGCATGCAGGAACTCAAGCCTCCAACGCACATCCCTCGCCCTGGGCTATTCTCAGACGCAAAGGCAGTTAAAGCCATGCAGGGGAACCTCAAAGCGGCAACAGATCGAGTAAAAAGCCTGAAGGCAAAACTTCGCAAGGTCTTAGCAGATCCCGTGAAGCATGACCCGGTCTATCAAGCGTGCCAAAGACTATTTCACGCTGAAACAAATCTTATACTCACACGAAATGACCCTTTTAGGCACATCATTCGGCGACGAGCATTTAGACGATTCCTGCATGGATGTCCTCCGAGAAAGAAAAATGACACATCGATTGGAGATGCACTGAACTGGGAATGGATGATCGAGTGCGCACTTCGGCACGAGGCGGAACTGGTCATTGTTTCACGAGATGCGGATTATGGCGCTGTTTTTGAAGACATCGCATATATCAACGACCACCTAAAACAAGAGTTTTCAGAGCGAGTGAGTCGGCGACGAAAGATTTTGCTATACACAAAACTATCGGAGGCGCTTAAGCACTTCCAAATCCCGGTCACAAGGGAGGAGGTCGAGGAAGAAGAGGCAATTATTAAAGCCGCGCCAACGATTGCCAACACTCCGAAGTCAAAGGAGCAAACTCAATCCGTAGAAGAGATTTTGAGGGAGTTGGATGAGTTTATTAAACGTGGCCCGCCAGGCGTTACCAAATCCTAACTGGGCGTTCAACGTGGACGCCAACAGCGGCCATGCCTTCGGCATTTTATTGGCCGCTGTTGGTGCCCTGCGCCCCTGCGGGACTCCGACGCCAGTTAACTAGTTCGTTAAGCCACAACAACATCATACTGCCACATGGACAAAGAGCATATACAGCGCATTCAAGAGTGGAATCAGTTCAAGGTCTATTTTTACGATCGCTGCAAAAACTTTGAACCAATTAAAAAGCTACTTGAATCGAACATCGTGCACCACTCATTAGATTACGACAACCCAAAGAAGTCCCAACTTGTCATAGCCTTCACCGAGAATCCAATCAACTTTTACAGAGGCGAGCGCGGTCAATTAAATGTCGAGCACCAGTGGGGGTGCAGGCTAATCTATGAACTTGAATACAACGGTGAAATTTCCTGCCGCGCGCTGGGCTACGAGGGCGAGGATTTAAAAATAAGAAAATATAGATCAGCCAATAAAATTTCAGCCGCAAAATTAATAAAGGACCTACGCACCTTTCTGCTTATTGAGGAAAACATCAACAAGACAAAACAGCCAAAATTCACTCAAAGACTCAAGTACAAGATACACACAAAGCTGAGCGCAGGCGGCATTCCGCAATTGCTATTATCAATTGCAAAACAAATTCCATGGCTGGGGAAAATTATTACTTCGCTTGCTGAACACAACAAGCCATGAGTGATTTGAAATGCAGTGCCATTTGTCATCATCCTAACTGTCGGCTCAACGCGGACCTCAACACTGGCCATGGCTTCGCCATTTTCATGGCCAGTGTTGGTACCCTCCGCGCTTCGCGCTCCGGCGCCGGTTAACCTGGGCATTAGCCTTACATAGACACAACCTACGCACAAAAGAAAATATGGCACATATAGTTAGATTCAAGATTGACGGCTTACTTGGTCGTACAGATTCGATTGAATTTTCACTAGATCGAAGCGTTAATATATTTTTTGGCGAGAATGGCTGTGGCAAAACAACGCTGCTAAAAATACTTCAATCGGCCATGTCTCTTGATGGTGAGGCCATGATTCCACTTGCCGTAGAGCGCGCAGAGGTGGACATATACTCTATAAACGAGGGGAAAATTCTAACCCATATTTGGGACAGAAAATCCAAAAAGGGTTCGCTAGATATCACGCATCAGATGATGCTGGCAATTGAAGAGTCAAATATTCCATCATTTGAGAAAGCCCGCCTCATACACATGAGAAGCGGATCGGCAGAATGGAAGATTACGGGCACAAAACGTTCAAAGGCACAACTTCCGTCCGGCTGGAAGCACGCCTACCTGCCTACGACTCGCCTGTATTCCTTTGATGCGGGAAGGCGTCCAATCGAATCCCGTGCGAACAATGAAGACAGGCTCAATGAGTCATTCGCGGACTTGGTAAACAAGCGATGGCTTACCTACTACGCACAAGTGCTTAAAGAGGTAAAGAGGGTTCAAGAGGAAGGCCTACGCGCTGCGTTATATCACAGCCTCGCGATCACAACAGAGACGATTTCCGGTCCAATTCTTAACCCCCATCAAGCATACGAGCGAGTTAAAAAATTTCTCGGTCGACAATCGCAATCAGATGCGGCCTCGCTCGGCCCCATTAAGAAATTCATAGCTAGATATGAGGGTGATGAGAGCCTGAGAAAGGTCGTTGACAACATCAACAACGTTGAAGAGCGAATCGAGCACTCAATGGCCCCGATTCAAAGATTTTCAGAAACCATCAACAATTTATTCTCAAGAGGAAAGAAGCTGCAAACCAATGAAGACGGCCTCTCCGTAAGACTGGAAGACGGGGCCTCCATTTCACCCGCATTACTCTCATCAGGCGAAAAGCATCTGGTTGCGATATTGCTTCAAGCAATGACAATTGGAGAAAACTCAATAATTATCGATGAGCCTGAGCTTTCAATGCACATTGACTGGCAGCACACACTGGCAGAAACAATAATCGCGCTAAATCCATCATGCCAATTGATTGCCGCATCTCACTCACCTGAGATCATGGCAAACATTCCTGATGGAAATATTTTTAAAATATAAAATGAGCAGGTTGACGCATTCAAGAAATGGCGCCATTCGCGCCATGCAAATCTCATCAGCCCAGGTTTTTGCTTTTGTTGAAGGCGGATTGGATCGCACTTTTGCTGAACGCATTCTCAGCACATGCGGACTAAATCAAAATCAATTCAGAGTATTCGCGATAAAAGAAGTGAATAATGGAACGGGTGGAAAGCAAGCAGTCCTTCAACACTTCAAGGAGTTTAGGAGCCAAGGACGATTATATGCAGATGCTTGGGGAAAAAAGCTGGTAAGCATTTTCTTCGCCGACAAAGATGCGGATGACTTTTTAGGCGTCAAGCTCAGATCGCCTCATCTAATTTACACCCCGACGTACGACGTTGAGGGCGTTCTTTTTGGTTTTGGCAATCTGCTGAAGGCTTTAACTGAGGCCTGTCTCATAACCATTCCTCAAGCAAACGAACTACTTGGCGACGCCAAATCATGGATTAAAAATGTTGCAACCCACTGGGTCGACTGGATAACGCTATGCTTAATAAGTCAACAAAAAAAGAAGAATACAGGCTACACTTTTGATCGTATTTCCTGCATCAATCCAGACCTAGCAAAAGAGCCCGACGCAGACAAATTATTGAAGTGCAAGAACCGGGTGGCGCAAGCGTTGATAATGCAAGCAGATGAATTTGAAAAATACTATCAATCCGTGCGGATGCGCGTAATTTCAAGTATTGAGAATGGGCAAAGCCTTAGATTTTTCAAAGGAAAATGGCTAAAATCGATCCTTCAATCCGTTATCGATGCCGCCCCCAGAATTGAAGATGCAAACAAAAATGGGATAGGAGAACGGGTTTGCACCGCGCTTCTAGCACAGGTTGCATCAAGCGCCAATTGCAATTGCGTCAACCATTACAAAACTCTACTAGATTGCGTTTTAATAAAAGTAAAGTAATAACACCAGGCTAACTGTCGGTTCAACGCGGACACCAACACTGGCCATGGCTTCGTCATTTTCATGGCTAGTGTTGGTACCCTCCGGCGCCGGTTAACCTGAGCGTTCGGCACAACGAAAACCTGAACCGATGCGAATATCAATTGCAACCTTGGGGTTCATCTTCGTAACGTACCGAGCACTTGCAGGCGGTTTACCGCCTCCGAGTCGCACGGTCTACAAATGCGAAGATATCAAGAGGGTCTATTACTCTGATTCCCCATGTCTCGGAGCGACAAAGGTTGACATCACGCCAACCCGTGGCCTTAACAAATCAACGGGCCGAGAACTGGTCGGCACAGACGTCAGGCATGAGCAAACACGTGAGCAAGTCGCCGACGCAATTCGGCCAGTAACGGGCATGAGTGCTCAGCAGTTAGACAAGTTCGGCCGTCGCATGCAACTATCAGGCGACGCGCAGAGACAGTGCAGAGAACTGGACCACGAACTGCCTTGGGCTGAACAAGCGGAGCGTGCCGCTAAAGACCCGGCCCAGTTAAAGTCCACGCAAATCAGGCTGTTTAACCTCCGAAAGCAATATCGCGAATTGAGGTGTGAATAACACCTCGGTAGCGCACAACTAGCACGTTGCGCACATTTACAAGGAATCCCATGTCTCCCTTGGTAATCATCCTCGCCGTCATCGCTATTGCAGTCATTCTTGCCGTAGTTCTCAAAGGAGCAGATTCGCGTCAATCTGGCTCCATTGGCTACCCCTATCAACCTGCCAAGCAGCTCTTTAGCCCAGCCGAGCGGTCTTTCCTCGGGGTAATTGATCAAGCGATCGGCAGCGATTTCCGAGTGTTTGGCAAAGTGCGCGTGGCAGACGTTGCGCTGGTCAAGTCAGGCTTGAGCAAGTCTGCCAGGCAGGGGGCGCTCAACAAGATTGCCTACAAACACTTCGATTACGTCGTCTGCAAATCAAGCGACTTGTCGGTGGTGTGCGCCATCGAACTCAATGACAAGTCTCACGGCAGCAAGCGCGCCCAAACCAGAGATGAAATGCTCAGCAAAGTGTGTGACGTCATTGGGCTACCACTCATCACCTTCCCTGCCAAATCCGCTTACGCCATCGCAGAGGTAAAAGCACAACTGGCCAGCGTGCTGGACGTGGCACCTAAAGCACAAGCCACACATGCAAATGCCGACGCACCGCACACGCTAAGCGCCTAACCTGCCAAACACCCCGGGCACACCCAGCACAGCATCCACTTTGATGAACACATTCACACGGGCAGCCCGAGCAGCCGACATCCCTGCCATCGCCAAGCTGTTCGACCTCTATCGCCAGTTCTACGAGCAAGCGCCCGACTTCGACTTGGCATTGCAATTCATCACCGACCGGCTGCGCCGCAGCGAGTCTGTGATCTTGGTGGCTGAGTCGCCGTCAGGCGAGTTGGTGGGCTTCTGTCAGCTCTACCCCAGCTTCTGCTCGGTGTTGGCTCTGCCCATTTACGTGTTGTACGACCTGTTTGTGCTGCCTTCGGCGCGCAAGTCAGGCGTGGGACGGGCCCTGTTGCTGGCCGCAGCAGAGCAGGCCAAGACCGACGGCAAGGCACGCATGGACCTCACCACGGCGCGCACCAACCAGGCTGCGCAGTCGCTCTACGAATCGCTAGGGTGGGTTCGGGACGATGTTTTCCTGGCTTACAACCTGCGCGTGGTCAAAAACTGATCAGTCCGCCGCATGGGTGCTTAACAATCGGTGTCGATGTCCGATACAAATCGGGTGTTCGCCCACAAGGTGAGCGCACCATCTTCCAATCGACCACGTTTGCCATGATCAACAAAAAATACCTCGCTGCGGCACTCTGTACTCTGGGCCTGCACATGGCCGCTTCGGCTGGCGAATTCAATGTGTTCTGCACCTACAAGAACGACAACATTGAAAAGTGCGCCAATGTGATTTCCGATCTCGTGACTGACAAGTACATCGCCAAGTACCCGGCGAACCAGTACCAGATCTTCGTTCACTCCAACATCCACAACTACACAAACGGTGGCTACGCGGCTTATGCACTGGCGGGCATCATTCCGCGTGGCAGCGCCACCTTCCCGGCCAAGTACTTCTCGTCCACCCGCATCGACGGCAGCGACAAGACCTTCTCGTCCGTTCAACTGGCCGAGGTCGAGCTTGAAACCTACCGCTCCGCCGTCAAAAGCCTGATGGATGCCTGCGAGATCTCGCCCAACTGCGACGTTTACACCCGCCGCAACAAGTAATCGCACTGAAAGGCCCCCACATGAAACGCATTGCCGCCTGGATGGCAGCCCTGGGCTGTTTGGTGCTGTCTGCCCCTTCGTATGCTGACTGGATGTCACTGGCCACCTCGCCAAACGGTGCGTGGGGCGTAGCTGTGCAGCAGGCCACGAAGAAGCAGGCTGAATCCCTGGCCTTGAAGCAGTGCAATGCCAACAAGGGGGCCAAGTGCAAGATTGCGGGCTCGGTGGACCAGTTGGGCTATGTGGCCGTGGCCACCAGCCAAACCTGGGTGCGGGCCAGCGTCAACGACACGGCAGAAGGCGCAGCTCAAGATGCCCTTGAGCAATGCGCCCGCAACACCAGCACCGACGACACCTGCGAGATCAAATGGACAGGCATCAACGGCGTGGTCAAGCAGCCCGCCCGCACCGCCAACACGGGTGACTGCCGCCCCCGCACGCGAGAGTTGCGCTGCCGCTCCAACTGCGTCAACGGCAGTTGTGTGGTCGAGTACGAAAACGGTTGCAAGATTCGGGTGCAGGTTCAACCCCGCTTTGATCCGTTCTCGAACCAGTGGACCTACCCCTCGCCAAGCTGCTGAGAACAAAAAAGGCCGTCAGTTTCCTGACGGCCTTTGCTCATGCTGGAGCGGGTGATGGGAATCGAACCCACGTTATTTGCTTGGGAAGCAAGAGTCCTACCATTGAACGACACCCGCAATGCTTGCCATTGTAGCGGCAAGCATTAGTGCTCAGAACCACCTGCTTGAAGAGCGTTGTATTGGCGTCTCGGCCTCAGGTTGAGGCACACTCTCGCCCTTGACCTCTGATCACCGTATTGCGGCTTTCGCCGTTTCGAGCATGTCCAGCCAAGACACACAAAATCCGCCGTCTGACGACAAGCAGCCCGTCAGCCTTGACCACCTGCCGCCCCACGCCCGCACCATCAAGAGCTATGTGATGCGCGCTGGCCGCACCACCGAAGGCCAGGCGCGTGCGCTGGCCGACCTGGGCCCTCGCTTTCTGCTGCCCTATACGGGCGAGCAAATGGACCTGGCCGCCACGTTTGGCCGCCAGTCGCCCGTGGTGCTGGAAATCGGCTTTGGCATGGGCGACGCCACGGCCAAGATCGCCCAGACGCTGCCTGACACCGATTTCATTGGCTGCGAAGTACACGAACCCGGCGTGGGCGCCCTGCTCAAGCACATTGGCGAAATGGGCCTGACCAACCTGCGTCTGGTGCGCCATGACGCGGTGGAAGTGCTGGAAAACATGATCCCGGCCAACTCGCTGGCCGGCGTGCACATTTTCTTCCCCGATCCTTGGCACAAGAAGCGCCATAACAAGCGCCGCTTGGTTCAACCCGCGTTTGTGAGCAAACTGCTGGCCCATCTGGCTCCCGGCGGCTACATCCATCTGGCCACCGACTGGGAACCCTATGCGGTGCAAATGCTGGAAGTGCTGTCGGCCGAACCCGGCCTGGTCAACACTGCAGAAGGCTACGCCGAGAAGCCCGCCTACCGCCCGTTGACCAAGTTTGAAAACCGTGGTCTGAAACTGGGCCACGGCGTGTGGGATCTGGTCTTCCGCAAAAAAGCCTGATGCCTTCCTGCTGGGGCTGACACACTCAGCCCCCAAACAAAAAGCCGCCCGAAGGCGGCTTTTTTATGGTCAACAAACCAAGATCAGTTGCTGAACTTGTAGTCCGTCTTGGCCTTGGTCTTCAGGTCTTCACGGAACTTGATCATCTTGGCTTGCAGTTGACGCTGAACGATCTGGCCCTTGACTTCGTCAAAAGCTGGGAACTGCGTGTCACGCACGTCTTCCAATTTGATGATGTGCCAGCCGAATTGCGACTTCACGGGCACGTCGGTGGTTTGACCCTTTTGCAGCTTGATCAGAGCTTGAGAGAACTCCGGCACGTAGTTGCCGGGGTTAGCCCAGTCCAGATCGCCACCGTTTTCGGCAGAGCCAGGATCCTTGGAGTTCTTCTGAGCCAGTTCTTCAAACTTGGCGCCAGCCTTCAGTTGAGCCAGGATGGCCTTGGCATCGGCTTCGTTCTCAACCAGGATGTGGCGAGCACGGTATTCCTTGTCGCCGTTGGCGGCCTTGATCTTGTCGTATTCGGCGCGGGCTTCAGCATCAGAAACGGTGTTCTTCTTCTCGAAGTCCTGGAACAGGGCGCGGATCAGGATCGATTGACGTGCAAATTCCATCTGAGCCTTGTAATCAGCGCTGCCTTGCAGGCCACGACGCTCGGCTTCCTGGATGAAGATTTCGCGCATCACGATTTCATCCTTGACCTTTTGCTCCAACTCAGGCGTGCGAGTTTGAGGAGGCTGGCCGGGCTGCTGGTTCTTCAGGATCTGGTCGACCATGGCGTCGACACGCGCCTTGGGCACGGCCTTGCCGTTGACGATGGCGATGTTTTGCGCGAACACCAGCGGAGCAGCCAGCGTGAGCGAAGCAGCCAGAACTGCAGCCTTGGCGATACGAGAGGTCTTCATGTTGAGCAGATGCTTGAGGTAAAGGAATCAGACAGGCTCGGCTTTGATGACCAGCGCATGAACGCCCTGGGGAATCAAATCGCGCAGGGCATCATACACAAGGCGATGTCGCTGCACATGTGTCTGACCGGTAAAACAACGTGCGCGCACCTTCACGGTGAAGTGGGTGCCGCTGTCAGCCCCCCCTGTACCGGGGTGGCCTTTGTGGTCGGCCGTGTCGTCGATGACTTCGAGCGACTCGGGTTGCAAGGCGGTACGCAGTACCTCCTCAATTTGCGAAGCGGTAACGGTGGACATGCGAAAAGGTTTATTCCTGCACCATGTGGCGACTGAGGTAGAGGCCCTGCGCCACAGTGAAAGCCAGCGTCAAACCCAGGCTGCCCCACATCTTGAAGCTGACCCAAGTTTCGGTGGGGAAAGTGTAGGCCACCCACAGGTTGAGCACACCCATGCCGGCAAAGAAAAAGACCCAGGCCCAGCCCAACTGGCGCCATACGCCCTCGGGGGCGTGGATTTCACCGCCCATCATCTGCTTGAGCATTTTCTTGTTGAGCACGATTTCGCTCACCAGGAAGCCGCCGGACATCAGCCAGTAAATGACGGTGGGCTTCCACTTGATGAAGGTTTCATCGTGAAACCACAGCGTCAGCCCGCCCAGCACCACCACCACAGCCAAGCCGGCCCACAGCATTTTGTCGACAGGTTTGCGCAGGGCTTTGAGGATGAGGATTTGGGCCATCGTCGCGACCACCACGATGACGGTGGCAAGCAGAACGGGGGCTTCTTTCACGCCCACGGCGCCGCCTGAGACGGCAAACCCAAGGTATTGGGTCATCCACTGCGCGGCCTGTTCTTTGTGGCCATCGGCCCATTTGAAGCCGGTAAAGAACAGGATGATCGGCAGCAGGTCAAAAAAGATCTTCATGCCTTGAAGTCTAGCGCGGCCGAGTTGATGCAGTAGCGCTCCCCCGTAGGCTGGGGGCCATCGTCGAACACGTGCCCCAGATGGGCGCCACAGTTCTGGCAGCGTACCTCCACGCGGATCATGCCGTGCGAGTGGTCCATCACCCGTTCGATCACACCTTCTTCGGCCGGTTGCCAGTAACTGGGCCAGCCACAGCCGGCATCAAACTTGGTGCCTGAATCAAACAGCTTCACACCGCAGCACACACACTGGTAGGTGCCGGGCTCGAAGTGATCCCAGTAGCGCCCCGTGAACGCGCGCTCGGTGGCGGCGTGGCGGGTGACTTCGTAGTCCATGGGCGCAAGCTGGGCGCGCCATTCTTCGTCCGTCTTCTTGACTTGGTAGTCGCTCATGATGAACAGGACACCTCAATGGATGAAGCCCAGTCGGGCGGAAAGTCGGCATCGGCTTCACAGCCTGCCTGCTCGTCAAACGGATGCTGCAGGAGCCGATGCAGGCGTTGTACCTCACTGTCGTCGCCCATGCGAGCCTTTTGGATCGCGGCTTCAGCCATGTGGTTCCGCAGCACGTACACGGGGTTGATGCGCTGCATGCGCGGCGTGCGTTCGGCGTCCACACTGCCTTCTGCTTGCAAGCGAGCCTGGTAGCGCTGGGCCCAGGCGTCAAAGGCTTCGCGGTCCAGAAACAGGTCGCGCACCGAGGCGTTAGCCGGGTCGGTCACGGGCAGGTCGGTCCGGAACCCACACAGGCGACGGAAGGTGATGGTGAAGTCCAGGTGCCCACGCGCCATCAGTTGCAGGAGGTCAAGCACCAGGCGTTCGTCTTCAGGGCGCTCGGTGGTCAGGCCGACCTTGGCCCGCCAGCGAGCCAGCATCTCGGCAGGGAAGCGTTCTTCGTAGCCTTGCAGCACAGCCATGACGGGACCGGTGTCTTCATCCGCCCCGGGGATCAGGGGCAGCAAGGCCTCGGCGAGCGCGCGCAGGTTCCAGTAGCCGATCTGGGGCTGGTTGTTCCAGGAGTAACGGCCGTGTTCGTCGGAGTGGTTGCAGATGTGGTCGGGGTCAAACGCATCCATGAACCCGAAGGGGCCGTAGTCGATCGTCAGGCCCAGGATGGACATGTTGTCGGTGTTCATCACCCCATGGCAGAAACCCACGCTTTGCCACTGGGCCATCAGCGTGGCGGTGCGGCGCACGACTTCGTCGAGCAGCGCCAGCGCGCGATTGGGCGCCTCGGCCAAGTGGGGGTAATGGTGGGCAATGACGGCATCCACCAAAGCGGCCAGCACCTCGTGGTGTCGCGGACGGCGACTGTGCGCAAAGTGCTCGAAATGCCCAAAGCGGATGAAACTGGGCGCCACCCGGGTAACCACAGCCGCGGTTTCAAAGGTTTCGCGGCGCACGGCCAGCGGCGAGGCCGTCAGCGCCAGCGCACGGGTGGTAGGAATGCCCAGACCGTGCATGGCCTCGCTGCACAGGTATTCGCGAATGGATGAGCGCAGCACGGCCCGCCCATCGGCCCGGCGGGAATAAGGCGTGGCACCGGCGCCTTTGAGTTGCACTTCCAGTGGCCCGACCGGGGTGCTGAGCTCGCCCAGCAACAAGGCCCGGCCATCACCCAACTGGCCCGCCCACATGCCGAACTGGTGCCCGCTGTACACCGTGGCCAGTGGCGCCATGCCGGGCCACACGGCGTTGCCGCTGAGCACGTGCAGCGCCGCATCGTCGCCCTGCCCTTGGTGCCAGCCCTCGGGCCAGCCCATGTCGGCCGCCAGGGCGTGGTTCACGGCCACCCAGCGTGGTTGGGGCACCGGGTCACCCCCCCAGGGCGTGCCCAGGGGCACCTGATGCTCGGCATCCAACTGGGTGCTCAGGTGTGCAAGGCGGTTCACCCACTGCGTGGCAGCAGGTCGCCAGGCGGCTTGCGAGGGTGTGAAAACGGGGGCATCAGACATGTGGCGAAGTGTAGACACGCCCCCCTACCCCCTGGGTCAGCAGGGCGAATCGTCATCGGGCGTGACCTAAGATGCGCGGGCGCCAGGGCCTGTTGGCCGGTGCAAGCTATGAGGATGCGTGCCGTGGATATCGTGCTGTTTGTCAAAGCTGCCCTGATGGGCATCGTCGAGGGCCTGACCGAGTTCTTGCCCATTTCCAGTACCGGCCACCTGATCCTGGCCGATGCCTTGATGGGCTTTGGCGGCACCGCTGGCGCCGAAAAGGCCAAGGTATTCGAAATTGCCATCCAGACGGGGGCCATCTTTGCCGTGGTGCTGGTGTACCTGCAACGAATCAAGGACACCGTGGTGGGGTTGGGCTCTGACCCCAAGGCCCAGCGTTTTGCCTTGAATGTGATCATCGGCTTCATCCCCGCCGTGATCCTGGGCCTGCTGTTTGGCAAGGCGGTGAAGGCGCATCTGTTCACCCCCACGGTGGTCGCCACCACCTTCATTCTGGGTGGCTTCATCATCATCGCGGCCGAGCGCATGGCGGCCCGCAAGCCCATGCAGCGCGTGGAAACGGTAGACGACATGAGCGCGCTCGATGCCCTCAAGGTCGGTCTGATCCAGTGCTTTGCGCTGGTGCCCGGCACCAGTCGCTCGGGCTCGACCATCATTGGCGGCATGCTGCTGGGCCTGTCGCGCAAGGCGGCCACCGATTTCAGCTTCTTCCTGGGCATTCCCACCCTGATCGGCGCAGGCGCCTACAGCCTGTACAAAGAGCGCGCCCTACTGTCTCTGGCCGACCTGCCCCTGTTCCTGACCGGCTTGGTGTTTGCCTTTGTGTCGGCTTGGATTTGCGTGCGCTGGCTGATTCGCTACGTGTCGAGTCACAACTTCATGCCGTTTGCCTGGTACCGCATTGCGTTCGGCATCCTGATTCTGGTCACCGCCCACATGGGCTGGGTCACTTGGGCAGACTGAGCACGAAACTCGATCTGCGTCAGAGGCCGGTGGCACGCGCCACGGCACAATCCCGCGCATGAATTGTCGTCATCAGGCCCTGCGCATCCTGCTTGAACCCGATCCTGCCGTCAAAGCAGCGTTGTCGCTTGCTTTGCAGCAGGCCGTCGAAGCCTCACCCGGCGCCTTCATCACCGACGCCGAACGGCAGGAAGCGCTCACACTCACACCCGAACAACAGGCCGCCATGCCGGGACGCCCTGCCTGCCCTTTGCTGGTGCCGGCCAAGCAGGTGCCCTCGCGTACGCCCTTCACGCTGGAAGGCCGCGCGGCGCTGCTGCACGCCATTTGCCACATCGAGTTCAACGCCATCAACCTGGCGCTAGACGCGGTATGGCGCTTTGCCGGCATGCCGGCCGAGTTTTACCGCGACTGGCTGCAAGTGGCCGGTGAAGAGGCTTTGCACTTCAACCTGCTGCACGAGCATCTCAACAGCATTGGCTGGCGCTATGGCGACTTTGAGGCGCATGACGGCCTGTGGACCATGTGTGACAAGACCCGGGACGACATTTTGGCGCGCATGGCCTTGGTGCCCCGCACCCTGGAAGCGCGCGGGCTGGACGCCACACCACTGATACAGGACAAGCTGACCCGAGCTGGGGACTTGCGTGCCGTCGAGATCCTGAACGTGATCTTGCGCGACGAGGTGGGCCATGTCCGCATTGGCAACCACTGGTTTCACCACCTGTGTCAGGAGCGCGGCCTGAACGCCACGCAGATCTACCCAAGTTTGGTGAAACAGTACGAGGCACCCCGCCTGCGTCCGCCCTTCAATGAAGCGGCGCGCAAGGCCGCTGGCTTCACCGAAGACGAACTGGCCTTTTTGCTGGGCGTGGACTGACCTCACCCACGCGGGTGATGCTTGCCGTGCAACTGCCGCAGGCGTTCACGCGCCACATGGGTGTAGACCTGCGTGGTGGAAATATCGGCATGCCCCAGCAGCATCTGCACCACACGCAAGTCAGCCCCATGGTTGAGCAGATGGGTGGCGAAGGCATGCCGCAGCGTGTGCGGTGACAAGGGCTGGGTGATGCCTGCCATAAGGGCGTACTTCTTGATGAGCTTCCAGAACATCTGGCGGGTCATGGGGCCGCCGCGTCCGGTGACAAACAAGGCGTCGCTCACCTGCCCGCCCAGGATGCCACCGCGCGCTTGCTCGATGTAGCGTTGCAGCCAGGCGCCGGCTTCGTCGCCAAAAGGCACCAAACGCTCTTTGCTGCCTTTGCCGGTGACACGCAACACACCCTCATTCAAGCCCACATGCACGGACTTGAGCTCGACCAGCTCGCTCACCCGTAAGCCGCTGGCATAGAGCACTTCGAGCATGGCGCGGTCACGCAGGCCCAGTGGCTCGTCGGGATCAGGTGCGGCCAGCAAGGCTTCAACCTGCGCTTCGGTCAGGGTGCCAGGAACGCGCACGCGTTGCTTGGGGGCGTCCATGCGCACGGTGGGGTCGTGGCTCGTGAGCCCCTCGCGCACGGCCCAACGGTAAAAGCGCCGGAAGCAGCTCAGGCGCCGGCCGGCCGATGTGGGCTTGGAGTCGCCATGGCGGGCCAGCGCATATTCCAGCAGGTCCACCTCATTGGCCTGCACCAAGGTGCGTCCCCGCTTCTGCAGCGCCAGCCACGTCGCCAGCCCTTGCAGGTCACGTCGGTACGCTGCCAGCGTGTTGCGGCTCAGGCCGTCTTCCAGCCAGAGCGCATCAATGAACAGGTCAAGGTGGGGGTCGATGCCCACCGGGGGTACTGCCTCAGTCACGTCACCTCAGTGCTCAGAAAGCCTGTGCGTTGTAAGCACGGCGCACCTCTTCCATGGCCTGCTCCAGCTTGGCGGGCGTGCGCGCTGACGCATCGGTCTGGTTTTGCCACTGAGAGAATGCCTCGGCCTGACGTCGCTTGTATTCGGTCTCGCGCCCTTGGGACTTGGTCTGGGCTTCGTCTTGCGGCACGGGCACCACCGACGTCACCTTGCCTTGCCAGGTTTCCAGTTGCTGGTTGCGACGCGCTTCGTCGTGCTCAACATCGGCAATCAGCGAGGCGCCCATCAGCATGGATTCAATCAAGGAGAACTCGCCGTTGGCCACCCGGTCTGGCAGATCGGCCAGCAGCATGGCCGCCATTTGCTTGCGGCGGCCGGCTTCTTTCTCTTCATCCAGCGCCTGCCACGACTCAAATCCCTTTTGATAACGGTTGAGTGCAACCAGATTACCGGCCGCGTTTTCGGGCATGCCGATTTTGGACAGGGCGTTTTTCAGCGCCAGCCAGTCATCAGGCTGGACATCGGACGGACGGCCATCGCTGGTGATGGGTGGATGCAGATTGAGCGCCGGTCCATTGGCCCCAAAGCCGGTTTGCACCATGTTGTCCATGGGCGAAGACGCGGATGACAACACGACCCCTTCCCGCTGGTCGGACGAACCCGAAGACATGAACCAGTAGGCCAGTCCGCCAAGGACGGCAACACCTGCCGCGATGACTGCGACCGTGCGAGCTTGAGAGCGTTGGTAAGTGATCATGTTCCTGCTTTGGCGTATCTGGGCACGTTATGCCCTCTGTGTTCAGGCATTTTGCAGGAAGTCCGGCGGACAATGCGACAACTTGCAACAGTCCCTGCATCTGATGTTCCCCCGCCCGACCTCGCCTTCTTTGACCTTGCGCCCTATGCGCACCACAGACCTGGGCCGAGTCTGTGAGATCCAGCACCAGTGCTACAGCCGCGATTTTCATGAGCCCGAGGCTGCGTTTGCCTCGAAATTGCGTCAGTCACCCGGCTCTTGCTGGGTGGCCTGCGACGCGGGCGACCTGCCGATGGCCTACCTGGTGTCGCTGCCCGTGTCACCCGGTCACTACCCAGCACTGCATGCCGACGACTGGATGCCCCCAGCACGCCCCACCACCCTGTACATGCACGACATGGCGGTGCTGCCTGCATGGAAGGGGCAAGGGGTGGCGGTGCAGTTGTTTAATGCAGCACATCAGTACACCATACGGAGTGGGCTGAGCGACATCACGCTGATTGCCGTACAGGGTTCAGTACCGTACTGGCAACGCCATGGTTTTGCCATGGTTGCGCCCGAAGACATGGACCACGCCATGCGCAAGAAGCTGGCGTCGTTCGGCCCAGATGCGCGATTCATGAGGCAGGTCATCTAGCTGTCGCATCCGTGACTTAGCATTTGACTGTGGTCAAGGCCTGCCCATTGCTTCAAGGAATCTGACATGACAGAGACGTCTCTCACCACCATGCAACAAGAAACCTGGAAAGAAGTGACCCGCGCACTGGATCGCCATGTGCACGGACAGATCGGGCAAGCGGTCAATGGCATCTCGCCGATTCAGGCCAGTTTGGTCTATCTGGACTGGCTGGCCCACTTCTGTGCCTCACCCGGCAAGCAACTGGAAGTGGTTAAAGAGACGGCCGATGATGTGAAAGATGCGGCCACGCGCCTGCTCAAACCGGGCGGCTGCGATGACCATTGCCACGACGACCGCCGTTTTGCGGCGCCGGCCTGGCGCCAGTGGCCCTTCAATGTCTATGCGCAGGCGTTTCAACTGACTGAGCGGGCCTGGGAGCGTGCCACGCACGAGGTGCCGGGCCTGAACAAGCGTCACTCTGACGTGGCGTCGTTTGCCGCACGCCAATGGCTGGATGTGATGGCGCCCTCCAACCTGCCGTTCACAAACCCGGAAGTGATCCAGGCCACCCTGCAAGAAGGGGGCATGAACCTGGTGCGGGGCTGGATGAACTGGCTGGATGACATGCAGCGCGAAACGCGTGGCGTGCCGCCCGCTGGGGTCGAGGCTTTCAAGGTGGGCGAGACGGTGGCGATCACGCCAGGCAAGGTGGTGTTTCAGAACGACCTTATCGAACTGATTCAATACACGCCAACAACCGAGAAGGTGCATGCCGAGCCGGTTTTGTTCGTGCCGGCGTGGATCATGAAGTACTACATCCTCGACTTGTCGCCCAACAACTCGATGGTGAAGTACCTGGTGGACCGCGGGCACACGGTGTTCATGATTTCCTGGAAAAACCCCTCCGAGGCCGACCGCGACAAGTCGATGGAAACCTATCGGCAAGATGGCGTGATGGCAGCCCTGGATGTGGTGAGGCGCATCGTGCCCAAGCACAAGGTGCATGCCGTGGGCTACTGCCTGGGGGGCACCCTCCTGCAAATTGCAGCCGCCACGATGGGACGCGATGGCGATGACCGTCTCGCCTCCATGTCCTTGTTTGCGGCACAAGGCGATTTCACCGAAGCGGGAGAGTTGCTGCTGTTCATCAACGAGGCAGAAATCAACCTGCTGGAAGCCATGATGGCCGAGCAAGGTTACCTGAAGGGCAGCCAGATGGCAGGCGCCTTCCAGTTGCTGCACTCGAACGACCTGATCTGGTCGCGCGCACTGAAGTACTACATGCTGGGCGAACGCGACCTGCCCAACGACCTGATGGCCTGGAACGCCGACACCACCCGGATGCCCTATCGCATGCACTCGGAATACCTGCACAAACTCTTCTTGCGCAACGATCTGGCAGGCGGCCGCTACGAGGTCGACGGCCAGCCCATCTGGTTCACCGACATTCAGGTGCCCTGCTTCGCCGTAGGTACCTCCAGCGACCACGTGGCGCCCTGGAAGTCGGTCTACAAATTGCATTTGCTGCCGCTGGATCTGACCTTTGTGCTCACCAGTGGTGGTCACAACGCCGGCATTCTGAGCGAACCCGGACACCCCAAGCGTCACTTCCAACTGCAGCACCGTGCCGCAGGCGAGCGTTACATGTCGCCGGAAGCCTGGACAGCCAAGGTGCCGCATCAGGAAGGCTCATGGTGGCCGGCTTGGGAAAACTGGCTCGCCCAGCAATCCAGTGGCTTGATGGCCCCACCGCGCATGGGATTGCCTGGCAAGAAAGTGGCATTGCCTGATGCCCCCGGCGAGTACGTCCGCATTCCTTGAGTGCAGCGCGCAACGACTGCAGATTCGTTGAGGCGCATCAATTTATACAGTTGATTAACTTTCCACAACATGCGATGCTGTGAGGCATCAACTGCCCACACATCGCATGCCGGCCACACGCGCCATCGCTCACGCTCAGCACCCGACCCCGGGTGACTTGCACGAGGTTTCCCCGAAGGGAGCCCTGGCGCGTGAGCGCATGCTGAAAGTAGCGCTGGACCTGTTCGGCAAGCATGGCTATGACGCCACCACCACCCGCATGGTGGCGCAAGCGGCCGGTATGAACCTGGGCTCCATCCCCTATTACTTTGGGTCGAAAGACGACTTGTATGTGGAGGCTGCCAACCATTTGGGCGCTTTCATCCAGTCCGTTCACTCTCAGCCATTGAGCGCCCTGGTCACCGGTGCTGCAGCAACGACCGAGCGCGAGGCATTGATCGAACTGGTGCTGACGTTCATCGACTCGCAAGCCCGCATCTTGCTGAGCAACGACATCCCGGCCACCTGGATCCAGTTCTTCCTTCGCATTCAGACCGAGCACGGTGATGCGTTTGAAGGCCTGTTCACACGTGTGCTGAACCCGGTGCAGACCACGCTGAACGACGTGGTGGCGCGCATCACCGGGCGAGGCCCCGATGACATCGACACACGCCTGCTGTCGTTTCACCTCATTCACCAGCTCATCAACTTTCGACTCGCAGAAACGGTGCTGGACCGGCGTCTGCCGCCTCAGTCGCATGAAGAGCGGGTCGAAACCATTCTGAAATTCATCAAGCCATCGCTGCGCAACCAGTTGCGCGCAGCGGCTCTGGAGTCCGGACAATGAACAAGAAAGCCATCGGTTGGGCCTTGGCCCTCACAGCCATTGCCACGGCAGCGGGTGCCTGGTGGTATCAGGGCCAGCGTGATCGCTTGCCTGCGGGCTTGCTGGGCAGCAACGGTCGGCTGGAAGTGGAACGCATTGAGGTGGCCGCAAAGTACCCCGGCCGCATCACCGAGTTGCCCGTTCGTGAAGGCGATGAGGTCAAGGCCGGTGATCTGATCGCCCAGCAAGACACCGCCGAAATGCTGGCGCAACGTGCCGCCGTGGAAGCCGCACGCCAGCGTGCCACGCAGGCCATGGCACGCGCACATGCCGAAACCGATGTGCGCAAGGTGCAGGCCAAGCTGGCACAACTGGAACTGGATCACACCGAACGTTTGCGCAAGGATGCCCTGGTGTCTGGCGCCGAGGTCGAGCGTCGCGCTGCCCAGCGAGACGGCGAAAAAGCCGGAGTGATGGCTGCCACCGCCGCCATTGGTGAGGCGACAGCCGCCAAGGCCGAGGCCGAAGCTCAGATCCAGCGACTGAATGCGGTCATTGCCGACATGAGCTTACGTGCGCCGGTCAGCGGCCGCGTGGAATACCGCGTGGTGGAGCCTGGCTCGGTGCTGCCCTCCGGCGGGCGCGTGGCCACGCTGCTCAACACGTCAGATGTGCACATGACGGTGTTCCTGCCCACGGCGGTCATCGGCAAGCTGAAGGTGGGCGACGAAGCGCGCATCGTGCTCGACGCCTTGCCCGGCTACACCTTCCCGGCGCGCATCTCGTTCGTTGCGGCTGAAGCGCAGTTCACCCCCAAGTACGTCGAAACCAGTGTCGAGCGCGACAAGCTGGTGTACCGCGTCAAGCTTCAGGTCCCAGCCGAAGTGGCCAAGCAGTTTTCACCTTACGTGAAGGCGGGCTTGACCGGCAATGGTTTTGTGCGCGTCGAGCCAGGCGTGGCTTGGCCGGAACGCCTGGCCGTCAAACTGCCCACCCTTGAGCAACGTTCTGCCCATTGAGCATGCGCGAACACCAAGCTGACGCCTCGGCCACCGCATCCGCTGCGGTGGTGCTGACCGGCGTCTCGCACCGATATGGCGACACCGTTGCCCTGCAAGACGTTCAGTTGACCTTGCCGGCGGGCCGCACCATTGGGCTGGTCGGCCCGGACGGCGTCGGCAAGTCAACCATGCTGTCGCTCATTGCCGGGGTCAAGCGCCTGCAAGCAGGCCAGATTTCAGTACTGGGTCTGGACGTGGCCCACGCCAAAGACCGTGCCCAGTTGGCCCCCCGTGTGGCCTTCATGCCGCAAGGCCTGGGCCGCAACCTCTACCCCACGTTGTCGGTGGAAGAAAACATCGACTTCTTTGCCCGACTGTTCGGACACAGCGAGGCCGAGCGTGCCAGCCGCACCCAGCGCCTGATGGATGCCACAGGCCTGACACCGTTCCGTGACCGGCCGGCCGGCAAGCTGTCGGGCGGCATGAAGCAAAAGCTCGGCTTGTGCTGCTCACTTGTTCACGACCCGGACCTTCTGATCCTCGACGAACCCACCACCGGCGTGGACCCGCTGTCGCGCCGGCAATTCTGGTCGCTGGTTGAAAGCCTGCGCCGCGAGCGCCCCACGATGACCGTGATCGTGGCGACCGCGTACATGGAAGAGGCCGAACGCTTCGAATACCTTGTGGCCATGAACGATGGGCACATTCTGGTGTTTGATCACACCAGCCAGGTACTGGAGCGCACCCCATCCCATACGCTGGAAGCGGCCTACATTGACCTGCTCCCCCCGGATCAACGCGGCAGCGGTGAGCCCCTCATCATCCCGCCCCGGCCACCAGCCACCGGCCCCCATGCCATCGAGGCCTCACGACTGACCCGTCGCTTCGGCGACTTCGTGGCGGTGCAGGACGTGAACTTCCGCATCGAACGCGGCGAAATCTTCGGCTTCCTCGGCTCAAACGGCTGCGGCAAGACCACCACGATGAAGATGCTCACCGGCTTGCTGGACATCAGCGAGGGGGAAGCGCGCCTGCTGGGTCAACCGATTGATGCCAAGGACCTGCGCACACGCATGCGGGTCGGCTACATGTCGCAGTCGTTCTCGCTCTACGAAGAACTGTCGGTCGAGCAGAACCTGATGCTGCACGCCCAGCTGTATCAGCTGGAAGGCAACGCTGCGATGGAGGCCGTGCGCACCAGCCTGACCCGTTTCGAGTTGGCTGACCATGCGTCCGCGCGCCCCATGTCGATGTCCCTGGGCATGCGACAGCGCCTCCAACTGGCGGCAGCCTGCCTGCATCGGCCGGAGGTGCTGATCCTTGACGAACCAACCTCTGGCGTCGACCCGGCCGCGCGGGACATGTTCTGGCGCTACCTGATCAAGCTGTCTCGTGAGGAGCAGGTCACCATTTTCGTGTCCACGCACTTCATGAACGAGGCCGAGCGTTGCGACCGCATCTCCCTGATGCACAGAGGTCGCGTGCTGGCCGTGGGATCGCCAGACGATCTGCGCAGCCACCAACACGCCGACACGCTGGAAGCCGCCTTCATTTCTTACCTGGAAGCAGCAGACGACACGGTCGAGACCGCGCATCAGGCAGCCAAGGTGCAAGCCGATGCCAGCCCGGCGCCCGCCCCCGAAGCCGCAGCACCTGCCGCGCACCCGGATGTCAGCGACCGACTGAGCACCTGGTTTGCGCGGATGTGGGCCTTTGCCCGGCGTGAGGCCATGGAACTCAAGCGTGATCGCATCCGTCTGGCCTTTGCCATCATGGGGCCCATCATCTTGCTGCTGACAGCTGCGTGGAGCATCTCGTTCGACATCGAGCGGATCGGATTTGCCGTACTCGACCGCGACCAGACCCATGACAGCCGCCGGCTGATCGAACACTTTGCCGGCTCTCGTTACTTCATTGAAAAACGTCCGCTGCTGGGCACCGAGGACATCAACCGGAGATTGCAAGAGCACGATGTGTCACTCGTCATCGAGATTCCGCCCAACTTTGGTCGGGACCTGCAGGCCGGACGCCATCCCGACATCGGCCTGTACCTTGATGGGGCTCAGCCCTTCACCGCCGAAAACGTACGGGGCTATGCGCGCGGCATTCTGCTGGAACACACGGCACGCCTGATGCGAGAAACACCGGGTGCAACGCAGCTGACACTCCCCGCCAAGATGGAGCCCCGCTTCACCTACAACCAGGAGTTCCGCAGCATCTACGCCTCGACCCCAGGCCTGGTCATGCTGTGTCTCATCATCATCCCCGCCATGCTGACCGCGCTAGGGGTGGTGCGTGAGAAGGAGATGGGCTCCATCATCAACTTGTACGCCTCACCGGCCAGCATTGGCGAGTTTCTGGTGGGCAAGCAACTGCCCTACATCGGGCTGGCCATGGTGAGCTACCTGACGCTGGTGTTGCTGTCGGTCACGCTGCTGCAAGTTCCGCTGAAGGGAAGCTTCGTCGGCCTGAGCCTGGGTGCACTGTGCTTTGTCTTTGCCACCACCGCACTGGGACTGCTGATTTCAGCCTTCCTGCAGTCGCAGGTCGCAGCATCGTTCGCCTCGGCCATCATCTGCCTGATTCCATCCGTGAACTTCTCCGGTTTGCTCTACCCGGTCTCCACACTGACCGGCGGGGCTGAGTGGGTGGGCCTGGGCTTTCCTGCGTCGTGGTTCCAGCTGATCAGTTTGGGCGCGTTCACCAAGGGTCTGGGCGTAGGCAGCTTCTTGCCCATGTACGCCGCTCTGATCGGGTTCGGGCTAAGTTACCTGGTGCTGGCGCGACTGGCCGTTCGCAAGCAGGAGGACTGAACCATGTGGACCTGGATTCGCAACGTCACCCGCCTGACCGTCAAAGAGTTTCGCAGCCTGCTGGGCGATGTGCCCCTGATGGCCTTGATCGTGTTTGCCTTCACGGTGGCCATTTACACCACCGCCAAGGGCGTGAAGGCCGAGGTGGCCAATGCCTCGGTGGGCATCATTGACAGTGACCGCTCTGCCCTCTCCTTCCGACTGCGAGATGCCATCCGCGCCCCCTACTTCAAAGCCCCGGTGGACGTGACCCATGAAGAGGCCGGCCCCGCGCTGGACCGTGGCGACCTGATCTTCGTGATCGACATCCCCGCCAACTTCGAGGCCGATGTGCTGGCCGGCCGCGCACCCGCCATCCAGGTGCGCGTGGACGCCACGGCCATGACCCAGGCCGGGCTGGGCGTGCTCTACCTCAACGAGATCTTCCTGAAAGAGCTGCTGGATTTCTTCCATCAACGCGGGCTGGAATCCATGCTGCCCACACAGGCGGTCATTCACCTGCTCTTCAATCCCAACAACCAGTCTCACTGGTTCACGTCCATCATGCTCATCGTCACCAACGTGACGGTGTTGTCCATCATCCTGGTGGGCGCAGCCGTGATTCGTGAGCGTGAGCACGGCACCATCGAGCACTTGCTGGTCATGCCCGTGCGCCCCAGCGAAATCGCCATGGGCAAGATCCTGGCCAATGGGGGTGTGATCCTGCTGGCATCACTCCTGGCCTTGTGGCTGGTGATCCACCAATGGTTACAGGTGCCGCTGGCTGGCTCCATCTGGCTGTTTGCTGCTGGTGCTGCGCTGTACCTGTTTGCCGTGACCTCATTGGGCATCTTGTTGGCGACCACGGCAGCGAGCATGCCGCAATTTGGCCTTCTGGCTGCGCCGGTCTACGTCGTGCTGTACCTGCTGTCGGGGGCTGCCACGCCGGTGGAAAGCATGCCACTGGCCATCCAGGACATCGTGCAGATTTCGCCAACGACCCAGTTTGTCAAGCTCACCCAAGCCGTGTTGTATCGGGGCGCAGGCCTCGACATCGTGTGGCCGCAATTGTTGGCTGTGGCGGCTGCCGGCGCACTGTTTCTGGCACTGGCCTTGCATCGTTTTCGGTCGATGCTGGCCAAACAAGGATGAACTGATGCGCCAGCCTTTGCCAGCCATGCTTGTGTGTTCACGCCCACCCGCCGGAATCGGTGGGATGCCAATGCGACACCTGGGTTTATTCTCCCCGCAACCCGGTGGTCGTCCTGTCACAGGTTCACGCGAAACTCTTCGGTTGCCTTTCGAGCGCGCCCAACACACCCGTCTGGCGACTTGAACCGACCTACAGAACGATTAAACAAGCATGAACCTGAGCCCGAACCCTCATACGCTGCTGGAGAACCGGACCTACGACGAACTGCAAGTGGGAGACACTGCTTCGTTGACACGCACGCTGACCAAGGACGACATCGACGCCTTTGCCATCCTCAGTGGCGATGTGAACCCCGCTCACCTTGATGACGCCTACGCCGCCGAGACGCCGTTCCAGAAAGTGATCGGCCACGGCATGTGGGGCGGCACCTTGATCTCGACGATTTTGGGGACCCAGCTGCCCGGCCCCGGCACCATCTACGTTGGCCAGACCCTGCGCTTTGTGCGCCCCGTGTACCTGGGCGACATCATCACCGTGACGCTCACCGTCAAGGAAAAGCGCCCCAAGAACATGGTGCTGCTGGACTGCGTGTGCAGCAACCAGCACGGCAAACCGGTCATTCTGGGTGAAGCTGAAATCATGGCCCCCACCACCAAGGTCAGCCGCCCACAGGCCGCGCTGCCCGAGTTGGGCCTGATGCGTCACGAGCGTTTTGAACGGCTGGTGTCGCGCATCGAAGGTGACGAGCCCGTACGCACCGCCGTGGTCAATCCCGACACGGCCGAGAACCTCGTCGCCATGATGGAGTGCGCCCGCGCCGGTCTCATCAAGCCCATCGTCATCGGCCCACGCGCCCACATTGGCAAGCTGGCCGACGAGGCACAAATTGACCTGGCTGGCTGCGAATGGCGCGACGCGCCCACCGCCGTCAAGGCTGCACACGTGGCCGTGGAAATGGCGCGCGCCAAAGAAGTGGGCGCCATCATGCAAGGTGCCATCCCCGTGCACATCCTGCTGCACCTGGTGCTGCGCCACGCAGGCGGCCTGCGCACGGCCCGCCGCATGTCGCACGCCTATGTGGTGGACGTGCCCACCTGCGAGCACCCGCTGATGATCACCGACGCCGAAGTCAACGTCAGCCCCTCTCTGGAAGACAAGCGCGACATCGTTCAAAACGCCATCGATCTGGCCAACCTGCTGCACTTCGACAACCCATCGGTCGCCATCCTCTCGGCTGCAGAAGAGTTCAACAGCAATCTGGCCTCGTCGGCCGATGCCGCTGTGCTGTGCAAGATGTACGAGCGCGAGCACATCACTGGTGCGCTGGTTGATGGCCCCATGACCTTCGATGCGGCCATCCGCCCCGAGGTCGCGGCCCGCAAGTACCCCAATTCACACGTCGCCGGACGCGCCAACATCCTGATGGTGCCCAACCTGGAAGCCGCCAACATGCTGATCAAGCAGATGGCACACCTCGCACATGCCGACATCGCCGGCATCGTGCTGGGCGCCCAGGTGCCGGTGATCCTGACCAACCCCAACGAAAGTACGCGCACCCGCCTGGCGTCTGCGGCATTTGCCCAATTGCTGGCCAATGCCAACAAGCGCCACCCGCAAGCGCCCGCTCTGTGAGATGACACAACCAGCCACCCTTGCACCTCGCCTTTCACTGACTGCACTGTGTGCGTGCTTGGCCTTGAGTGGATGCGCCACCATCGCGGTGGACATGCCCAAAGCGCCGGACACGCCACAAACCTTCACGCAGGTGCCCAGCACCACCGTGAACGCCGACATCGCACAGTGGTGGCTGGGGGTGGCAGACCCCACCTTGCAGCGCCTCATCGAACGAGGCCTGTCGCAAAGCACCGAAGTTCGCATGGCGCTGGCCCGGGTGAAGGAAGCCCGTGCCGTCATCACACAGGCCGAATCCGCGCTGTACCCCACACTCAAAGGCTTTGGCGCCACGGGACGAATCAAGCCTGATGAATTGCGTGGCCCCGGCATGGCCGCCACGCCTGTGTTGCCAGGCGTGACCCTGCCCGCCATCCCTGCCAAGATCGATGACGCACCCAGCGCCAATGTCAGCACCTTTGGTGTGGCCGCAGCATGGGAGATTGATGTCTTTGGTGCGCGCCGCAGCGATGCCGACGCCGCTCGCCAAGCCGCACTGGCCTACGAAGAAAAACAACACGGCGCCCAGTTGATGGTGGCCGGTGAAATTGCCAACAACTACATCGAAGCACGCAGCATCGAGCACCGGCAACGCCTGCTCCGCCAAAGCCTGGACACCGCGCGCCAGCTGCAGCGCTACGCCCAAGGCCGCTTTGATGCTGGCCAGGCCACTCGCTATGACGTGGACCGGGCACGCAGCCAAGTTGACGCCCTGGCCGCCATGCAGGCCCCACTGGACACCTTGCTCAGCGCACGCCTGCGTCGCTTGGCCGTGCTCACAGGTCAAGCACCCGAGGCTTTGACCGCCCTGCCCGCCCCCACCGCGCAAGCCCCGGCCGATGCCACCGTGATCCCGGCCAAGCTGCCCACGGTCTTGCCGTCTGACGTGCTCGAGCGCCGCCCCGACGTGCGAGGCAGCGCCAATCAAGTGCGCGCATTGGCCGCCCGACTCGGCAGCGCCAAGGCCGACCTCTTGCCCCGCTTCTACCTGGGTTTTCTGGCCAATGATGGTCGCGTCGAACTCGGCGACCTGGCCACAACCAGCGGCCGCTTCACCTCATGGGGCGCGGGCGTCCAGGTGCCGCTGTTTGAAGGCGGCCGCATTCGGGCCAACATCCGTCAGGCCGACGCCCGCCTTGAGGGCGCAGGCATTCAGTACGAACAAACGGTCCTGACCGCGCTCGAAGATGTCGAGAACGCCTACGCCGCACGCCGCGCACTGGACGAACGCGCCACACTGCTCACCAGCGCCTGGAAGGCCTCCGATGATGGCGCCCGACACGCGCAGCGTCTGTTTGCCGAAGGGCGTGGTTTGCTCGCACCCGTGCTGGAAGCCCGCCTGTCGTCCCTGCAGCGTGAAGACGAACTCGTGCAGGCCCAAACCGCGCGAGCCCTGAGCACCGTCATGCTCTACAAAGCCATCGGCGGTGGCTGGCAAGACATCCCGCAGCCTGCGCCATGACCGCCGCCTCGGCACCATGAAAAAAGCCGCCGGGCTTGCACCTCGGCGGCTTTTTTGTCTGAGCAGAAACCGGCGGATGCCGGCTCCCGGATCAGTTCTTGGACTGGTCGACCAGCTTGTTCTTGGCGATCCAAGGCATCATGGCGCGCAGTTCGGCACCGACCTTTTCGATCGGGTGATCGGCGGTCAGGCGACGACGAGCGGTCATGCTTGGGTAGTTGGTGCGGCCTTCCAGGATGAACATCTTGGCGTATTCGCCTGTCTGGATGCGCTTCAGAGCGTTGCGCATGGCTTCGCGCGACTTCTCGTTGATCACTTCCACGCCCGTCACGTACTCGCCGTATTCGGCGTTGTTCGAGATCGAGTAGTTCATGTTGGCGATGCCGCCTTCGTACATCAGGTCGACGATCAGCTTCAGCTCGTGCAGGCACTCGAAGTAGGCCATTTCAGGAGCGTAACCAGCTTCGGTCAGGGTTTCGAAGCCCATCTTCACCAGTTCAACCGCGCCACCGCACAGAACGGCTTGCTCGCCGAACAGGTCGGTTTCGGTTTCTTCACGGAAGTTGGTTTCGATCACGCCACCCTTGGTGCCGCCGTTGGCCGCAGCGTAGGACAGAGCGATGTCCTTGGCCTTGCCGGACACGTCTTGGTACACAGCGATCAGGGAAGGCACGCCGCCACCCTTCAGGTACTCGGAACGCACGGTGTGGCCAGGGCCCTTGGGGGCAACCATGATCACGTCCAGGTCAGCGCGAGGCACGACTTGGTTGTAATGCACGTTGAAGCCGTGAGCGAAAGCCAGCGTGGCACCCTTCTTGATGTTGGGGGCGACGTTGTTGTTGTACACCTCAGGGATGTTTTCGTCAGGCAACAGGATCATGACGACGTCGGCGGCCTTCACGGCTTCGTCGACTTCAGCGACCTTCAGGCCAGCGCCTTCAGCCTTGGACCACGATGCACCACCCTTGCGCAGACCGACCGTCACGTTGACGCCCGAGTCACGCAGGTTTTGGGCGTGAGCGTGGCCTTGCGAACCGTAACCCACGATGGTGACGTTCTTGCCCTTGATCAGGCTCAGATCGGCGTCCTTGTCGTAATAGACCTTCATGTTTGTAGCTCCGTCGGTAGCTGTTGAATGCCCGAAAAAATCAGGCAGGTTGTTCAATGAGATAGCGGGGTTGGGGAGACTGCGGAGAGTCAGACGCGCAGAATGCGCTCGCCGCGCCCGATCCCGCTGGTCCCGGTGCGCACGGTTTCGAGGATGGCGGCACGGTCGATGGCTTCAATGAAGGCATCCAGCTTGTGTGCGTCACCCGTCAATTCGATGGTGTAAGTCTTGTCGGTCACGTCGATGATGCGACCACGGAAGATGTCGGCCATGCGCTTCATTTCTTCGCGCTCCTTGCCCACCGCACGAACCTTGATGAGCATCAGCTCACGCTCGGTGTAGGGGCCTTCGGAAAGGTCGACCACCTTGACGACTTCGATCAGTCGGTTCAGGTGCTTGGTGATCTGTTCGATCACGTCATCCGAGCCATGCGTGACGATGGTCATGCGCGACAGCGAAGGATCTTCGGTCACGGCCACGGTCAGGCTCTCAATGTTGTAGCCACGGGCAGAGAACAGACCCACCACGCGCGACAGGGCGCCGGCTTCGTTCTCAACCAGGAGGGCAATGATGTGTTTCATGTTGATCGTCCTTTCGGGCTCTTGAGCCACTGCGGCGGTAACCGCAGTGCCGTGGCCGCGTAGTGCGATGAATGCGTTGTCTTGTTGGTCCGGCAAGGGCTTCACAGAGGCCCGACAGACACCGGCAAGTGTCTGCCTGCATCTGCGTCACCCATGCCGGGTCTGGCTCAGTGTCTGACGATCACAGTTCCTCGGAACCCAGCAGCATCTCGGAGATGCCCTTGCCGGCCTTGACCATCGGCCACACGTTTTCAGTGGGGTCGGTGCGGATGTCCAGGAACACGGTGCGATCCTTCAGCTTGATGGCTTCGCGCAGGGCGCCTTCGACGTCTTCCGGACGCTCGATCAGCAGACCCACGTGGCCATAAGCCTCGGCCAGCTTGACGAAGTCAGGCAGCGCGTCCATGTAGCTGTGCGAGTAACGGCCGGAGTATTCCAGCTGTTGCCACTGACGCACCATGCCCAGGTAGCGGTTGTTCAGAGCCAGGACCTTCACAGGCGTGTTGTACTGCTTGCAGGTCGACAGTTCCTGAATACACATCTGGATCGAGCCTTCGCCCGTGATACAGAAGACGTCCGACTCAGGCTTGGCCAGCTTGATGCCCATGGCGTAAGGCAGACCCACGCCCATGGTGCCCAGACCGCCGGAGTTGATCCAGCGACGAGGCTCTTCGAACTTGCTGTACTGCGCGGCGAACATCTGGTGCTGACCGACGTCCGACGTGATGTAGTAGTCGGTGCCCTTGGTCAGCTCGGCCAGCTTCTCGATCACGGCCTGAGGCTTGATCACCTCGGTCGAAGTCTTGAACTTCAGGCACTCGCGCTTCTTCCACTCGTTGATCTGGCTCCACCAGCTTTCCAGAGCCTTGGGCTCGACGCGCTGGTTGGTTTCCTTGATCTGAGCAATCATTTCCAGCAGCACGTCCTTCACATCGCCCACGATGGGGATGTCGACCTTGACGCGCTTCGAGATCGACGAGGGGTCGATGTCGATGTGGATGATCTTGCGCTCGACTTGAGCAAAGTGCTTAGGATTGCCGATCACGCGGTCGTCGAAGCGAGCACCGATGGCGATGACCACGTCAGCATTCTGCATGGTCATGTTGGCTTCGTACGTACCGTGCATGCCCAGCATGCCCAGGAAGGTCTTGTCCGAAGCAGGGATGGCACCCAGGCCCATCAGGGTGCTGGTGCTGGGGTAGCCCAGCATGCTGACCAGTTCACGCAGTTCCTTGGAGGCCTCGCCCAGGATCACACCGCCGCCGGTGTAAATGTAGGGGCGCTTGGCCGTCAGCATCAACTGAACTGCCTTGCGGATCTGACCGCCGTGGCCCTTGCGCACGGGGTTGTACGAACGCATTTCCACCGACTCGGGGTAGTGGAAAGCGGTGGTCTTGAGCGACACGTCCTTCGGTATGTCGACCACGACAGGGCCTGGACGGCCGGTGCGGGCGATGTGGAAGGCCTTCTTCATGGTCTCGGCCAGATCGGCCACGTCCTTGACCAGGAAGTTGTGCTTAACGATGGGACGGGTGATACCGACGGTGTCACATTCCTGGAAGGCGTCCAGACCGATGGCGGCCGTGGGCACCTGACCGGTGATGATCACCATCGGGATGGAGTCCATGTAGGCGGTGGCGATACCGGTGATCGCGTTGGTCACGCCTGGACCGGAGGTCACGAGCGCCACACCGACTTCGCCTGTGGCACGTGCGTAACCGTCAGCAGCGTGAACGGCAGCCTGTTCGTGGCGCACGAGCACGTGCTCGATGGAATCTTGTTTGTACAGCGCGTCGTAGATGTACAGCACTGCGCCGCCTGGGTAACCCCAGATGTACTTGGTGTTCTCGGCCTGCAGGCAGCGGACCAGAATCTCAGAACCGTTGAGGATGTCGCCGCCGTGGGCGTTAGTCGTATCCATGATGAATGAAACCTTTCCGAATTTCTCTAACGAAAAACGATCGGTGCCCCTCTACATCGTGCTGAACACAGTGTTCAACCCGACAGCACTGCGACCACGGATGGCCAGCGTGCTCGCCCTTGTGAGGCGGATTTGGAGCGTGCGCGGCCTGCCACTGACGCCGGTTGGGCGGACAGATTCAGACCAGATCGAGATGACGCAAAAGCTGACATTATCGCACCCCTTGGCATCAATTCAACAATTCAGCTTGTTTCTGGCGCCGAATCAAACGCGGCGTGCATAATTCGCTCCGCAAATCGCAGTAGCTTTTAGCCTTGAACGCGCCCGCCAAACCATCCACCGAACAGGACCTCAACGCCTTCCTGATCAGCGTTGAGCGCCGTGCATTCAAACGCACGGTCTTTGCCGTGCGGGATGAGGACGCAGCCTTGGACATCGTGCAGGACGCGATGATTCGACTGGTCCAAAGCTACGCGGACAGGCCACCCAACGAGTGGCCCATGCTGTTTCAGCGGATCCTGTCCAACGCCACACTGGACTGGTTTCGGCGGCAAAAGGTCCGTAAGGCCGTCTTTACAAACATCGGGGAACTTGAATCCTCTGCCGAGGACGAAGATGGGGACTTTGACCTCCTGTCCGTCCTGAGGTCAGACGAAGCTGGCACAGAAGGTGCTGACGATGGCGCCAGTCGCACAGAAATGTTGCAACTGATTGAAAAGGAAATCGAAAAGCTGCCCGCACGTCAACGAGAAGCCTTCCTGCTGCGTTACTGGGAGGAACTGGACGTCGCCGAAACGGCCGCCGCGATGGGATGCTCCGAAGGGAGTGTGAAAACCCATTGCTCGCGTGCTGTACAGGCATTGGCCAAGGCACTTCAATCCAAAGGCGTCACATTGTGAAAAACCGCACCACTCCATCACCGTTGACTGATGCACAGCGCGAGGCCATTGAGGCTCGTTTCGCGATGCGTTTGAGCGCGCGCCTGGATGCAGGTGCGCAGAGCCTTCCGCATGACATTTCCGAGCGCTTGCGCGTCGCGCGTGAGCAGGCGATTCGCGTTGCGCTGGCCGGCCGCCTGAGCGCGGGCACCGAGGCAGCACATGTCTCGGTGCCCGTCATGCAACCCGAACTGACTCTTGCCGGTGCAGGCGGATCGTTTACCGGCCCCTCTGCAGGCATCCCCGCATGGCGTGAAGCTGCTCAGGCTCGCTCGCCATCCCATGGTCGAAAAATGGACGACGGCCCATTGGGTTGGGGCTGGCGTTTGGCGACGGTGCTCCCCATTTTGGCCCTGTTGGGTGGACTGTGGGGCGTGAACCACTACCAAAAGCAGGAGCAAGTCGAAGCCACCACGGATGTCGACATGGCTCTGCTGACAGACGAACTTCCACCTGACGCCTACTCGGACCCTGGATTCGAAGCCTATCTGAAGGGCGACACTGGTCCAACCGTTCGTGCTGTTGAGGACATGCCGCCTGAAGCGGACGGCGACCTCAAGACCACGGAAACCGCACCGGCGTCCTCCACACCTTGATGCGCGACTTAGGAGCGACCACGAACCCATGACTCAATGCACCTGGCCCGGACCGATAGATGCCCGCTTGATGGCAGGTTTTGCGTTGTTTGTTGCTTTGACCACGGGATTCGCCTACGCACAAAAGTCACCCGGGCACACGCCGACGCCCGCTACTGCGGCGCCTGCAACAGACGCGCCCGAATGGTTGGAATTGCCCCCACATCACCGTCAAGTGCTGGCCCCACTGGCAAGTCACTGGGCATCCATGGACGATGTGGTTCGACAAAAATGGGTCAACGTCGCCAATCGCTATGACTCGCTGAAACCGACGGAACAGGCGCGCATGCGCGATCGCATGACCAGTTGGTCCAACTTGTCGGCTCAAAAGCGCGGGGAAGCACGCCTGCGATTCCAGCAAGCCCGACAGTTGTCGCCGGAAGAGCGCCAGCGCAAATGGGAAGCCTATCGCGCCCTGCCAGCAGAGGCACGCCAAGAGCTGACCCGGCAGGCTCACCGCCAAGCGCATCCGGTGTATCTGCCCGATAACGTGGCTGGCCCACGAGAGGCCAAGCAAGCTTTCAGCGCCAAGCGTTTGCCTATCACGGCAGACGGTGGTCGCAAGGTCAATGCGGCACCGCATGGCAGCAGTGCTGCCGTGATTGCGCCCAAGGTCGTCGCACCGGCGACCGTGCAGGCGGGCCCTGGTGCCACCACCATGCTGCTGACCCAGCCCCCGATGCCGCCCGCACATCAACAGACGGGGCGCCCCAAGATCAGCGCCGACAAAGCACTGGTCAACCCGGTAACATTGTTGCCTCGCCAAACTGCCGCGGCAGTTGGTTCATCCCCCTCGCAGCCTGAGATGCCCCCCAAAGCCGCCAACACGAGTGCCAGCCAGGCGACACGCTCCCTTCCCTGATCTTCCATGTCACTTCTCAAAATTCCCGAGCAAGGCGGCCTCGGCGCGAACACTTGCGCCGAACGTGCACAAGGTCCTGCACCAGCCGTGCTACGCCGCATGGCCGCTTTTTTGTATGAAGGCGTCCTGCTGTTTGGCTTGGTGATGGTGGTTGGCGCGGTGTACAGCATCAGCGTGAACCAGCAACATGGGCTGCACGGACGCGAAGGCATGATGGCCGTGCAGTTTCTGGCTTTGGCGCTTTACTTCATCTGGATGTGGACGCACGGCGGCCAGACCCTGGCACTCAAGACCTGGCAACTGCGCGTGCTGGCTGCCAACGGTCAACCCATCTCGCCACGCCAGGCCTTGGGGCGCTTCATGCTGAGCTGGCTGTGGTTCATGCCCGCTTGGGTCACCGCTTGGGCCGCCGAGCAGCTGACTGGCATGCACAATTCCGGACTGCTATATGGCGTCATGCTCGCGTGGATCGTCATCTATGCCGCGTTGACACGCTTGCTGCCTCAAGGGCAGTTTCTGCATGACCTGATCTGCGGCACACGCATCATCGACAACCGCAAACAGGTGCCCGCATGACCCTGTCTCTCTGTGTTTACTGTGGCTCCCGCAACGGGCACGACGAGGCTCACCTGGCTGCGGCCCGCGAGGTCGGACGTCAGATTGGTCTGCGCGGCTGGCGACTGGTGTACGGCGGTGGCAGCACAGGCCTGATGGGCGCGGTGGCCGACGCCGCACTGGCGGCCGGTGCCGAGGTGATCGGCGTGATTCCTGAGCGGCTGATCCAGAAAGAGCTGGGGCACGGCGGCGTCACCGACCTGCAGGTTGTGGACAGCATGCATGAGCGCAAGCACCGCATGGCCATGCAGTCGGACATGTTCATCGCCCTGCCTGGCGGCATCGGCACGATGGAAGAAATCTTCGAGGTCTGGACCTGGCGCCAGCTGGGCTACCACCGCAAGGCCGTGGGTCTGCTGAACGTGGCTGGGTATTACGACAACCTGCTGCGCTTCATCAACGATTGCCGTGATGGGGGCTTCCTGTGGCCCGATGTGCAAGAGTTGCTGCAAGTGAACAGTGACATCCCTGCCCTGCTCGACAGCCTGGCGGCCGAACAAGCCCGTCTGAAAGCACAAACGCCGCCCGACCTGGAACCAGGCCCTGGCGGCGTTTCGCCGGAAATCTGAAAAATCAGACGGCGGCTTCGTCGGTCTCGCCGGTGCGAATGCGCACCACTTGCTCCACCGGCGTCACAAAGATCTTGCCGTCACCGATCTTGCCGGTCTTGGCAGCGTTGACGATGGCGTCGATGCAGCGCTCGACGTCGTCAGCCTTGACCACGACTTCGATCTTGACCTTAGGCAGGAAGTCAACCACGTACTCTGCACCGCGATACAGCTCGGTGTGGCCCTTCTGACGACCAAAACCCTTGACTTCGGTCACGGTCAAGCCCGTCACACCCACTTCTGCCAGTGCCTCACGCACCTCTTCGAGCTTGAATGGCTTGATGACTGCGGTGATCTGTTTCATGGTCATGGCGGGGAACTCCGGATAAGGTCAGGGAATTACTTTGTGGTGTCACAGCACTGTTGTTGCAGTGCAAGACTGATATTTAAGCACGTCTGCGCAGCAAAGGTGTCATGTCCGAGCGTCAGGTGTGCCGGATCAGGCACGGAATCGGGACGTGATGGGATAGCGCCAGTCACGACCAAACGAACGGTGGGTGATGCGGATGCCCACCGGCGCCTGACGGCGCTTGTATTCGTTGATCTTCAGCAGGCGGGTGACCTTGTCGACATCGGCCTGGGGGTAACCGGCCGCCACGATTTCGTCGATGGACTGGTCATGCTCCATGTAGCGCTCGAGGATGGCATCGAGCACGTCGTACTCCGGCAGGCTGTCCTGGTCTTTCTGATCGGGACGCAGTTCGGCGGAAGGGGGACGCGTGATGATGCGATCGGGTATGGGCTCGACCTGCCCCAGCGCTGCAGCCTGCGCATTGCGCCAACGCGACAGGCGGTACACCGTGGTCTTGACCAAGTCCTTGATGACGGCAAAGCCCCCGGCCATGTCGCCATAGAGGGTGCAGTAGCCGGTCGCCATTTCGCTCTTGTTGCCCGTGGTCAGCACGATGGCCCCGGTCTTGTTGGACAAGGCCATCAGCAAGGTGCCACGGATGCGGGCCTGGATGTTTTCTTCGGTGGTGTCTTCCTGTCGCCCGACAAACAACGGCGCCAGAGAAGCCTTGAAAGCTTCGAACTCGGGAGCGATGGCGATTTCGTCATGACGCACCCCCAGACGGTCAGCCATGTCCTTGGCGTCGATCCACGAGATGTCGGCGGTGTACGGCGACGGCATCATGACGGTGCGCACCTTGTCGGCACCCAAGGCATCGACCGCGATGGCCAGCACCAATGCTGAGTCAATGCCACCCGACAGCCCGATGATGGCGCCGGGGAAACCATTTTTGCCCACGTAATCCCGCACGCCACACACCAAGGCGGCCCAGATTTCAGCGTCGGTGGACAGGGGGGCGGCCAGATCGCCGCTCACCTCGCCATGGGGCTGCAACGTCACGGCCAGCGAAGCCACTTCAAAGCTTGGGGCACGGGCGCAAACCTGCCCTTGCGCGTTGACGGCAAAGGAGGCGCCGTCGAACACGACCTCATCCTGCCCGCCCGTCATGTGGGCGTAAACCAGCGGCAAACCCAGTTGGCGCGCGCAATCGCCCATGCGCGCCTCGCGTTCGACACGCTTGCCGGCATGGAAGGGGGAGGCGTTGAGCACCACCAGCGCCTGAGCGCCCTGTGCCACGGCGGACTGCGCAGGCTCATCAAACCAGGCGTCTTCGCAGACCAGCAGGGCGACGCGCCAGCCCAACACATCGACCACCACGGGGCCAAGACCGGCCTCTCGTCCGCTGATGAAATAGCGGCGCTCGTCAAAGACCTGGTAGTTCGGCAACTCGCGCTTGGCGTAACTGGCCACCAACTGGCCACCACGAATGAGCGTGGCGGCATTCAGCCGACGTGGCACGGACCACGAACGTGTCCGCACGTCGTCACCAGCCGTCATGGGGTGCCCCAGGACCAAGTGCAGGTCAGGGAGATCTGACAGGCCTTGGGCAATGTGCTGGGTGGCGTCATCGCAGGCGGCCATGAAGGCGGGGCGAAGCAGCAGGTCTTCCGGCGGATACCCGCACAGCGCCATCTCGGGCGTCACCACCAGTCGCGCGCCGCTGGCATAAGCCCGTCTTGCCATGTCGATGATTGTGCGGGCATTACCTTGCAAGTCACCCACGATGGGGTTGAATTGCAGCAAGGCCACGGCAAGGGCCTGTTCGGGTACAGAGACGGTGGACAGGGAATTCATGGAGACAGTTCGCGGCTTCTTGCGCGCACCTGCGCGCGCAAGTGAGCATGGTAACGGCCTTGTCATCCAATTTCCGTGCCTACCGGCATTCGCCCCGCGCAGCGCAGCCACACGAATGGGCACTTCGAAGCGGAAGACAGCAATTTTCATCAGGAAACCGGCAAATGAAGTCCGTTTATCCCTTGATCCGGGGACGCACAAAGTTTGTGCAGGCTCGAAAAATGCTTCAAGACCTTGGTATAAACGCTGACTTTTCTCGGGCTCTGCCCACCTACCCGTTCGACGAGCATGCTGTTTTCAAAGTCCAAGACGCCATCTGCCGCCCAACCTGTCGCGCCTCGTCAAGGTAAGCCCCGTGTCGTGATCATCGGCTGTGGTTTTGGTGGGCTGGAGGCCGCCAAGGCTTTGGCACAGGCTGACGTCGAAATCGTGGTGATTGACCGCACCAACCACCACCTGTTCCAGCCCTTGCTGTACCAGGTGGCCACGGCGGGGCTGCCCGCGCCCGCGATTGCGGGCCCGATCCGCCACATCCTGCGCAAGCAGATTGCGCAAGGCAACCTGACCGTGTTGATGGGTGAGGTCACGTCGATTGACTGCGCATCGGACTGTGTGGTGCTGGATGGTGGCGAGCACATTCACTTCGATCACCTGATCCTGGCGGCTGGCGCCACGCACAGCTATTTCGGGCGGGACGACTGGGCCAAGTACGCGCCGGGCCTAAAGACCTTGGGTGATGCGTTCACCATTCGCCGTCGCGTGCTGACCGCTTTCGAGCAGGCCGAGCGCGAGACCGACCCTGTCAAGCGCGAACCGTGGCTGACCTTTGCGGTGGTGGGCGCAGGCCCCACCGGGGTGGAGATGGCCGGCACGATGGCCGAGATTGCGCAGCACACTTTGAGCGCAGAGTTCCGTCGGATTGACTCGCGGATGGCGCGCGTGATTTTGCTGGAAGGCGCACCACGCGTTTTGGGCACCTTCACCGAGGACCTGTCTCACCGCGCTCAAGAGCAGCTGGAGATGCTGGGTGCGGAGGTGCTGCCTGGCGCCAAGGTCACCAACATCAATGCGTTTGGGATCAATTACGACCTGATGGAAAATCAGGCCGATGGCACCAGCAAGGTGGTTTCACATTTCCTGCCCACCCGCACGGTGATCTGGGCAGCAGGTGTCGCCGCATCACCGCTGGGCAAGGCGCTGGCCAAGAGCACCGGATGTGAGCTTGATCGCGCTGGCCGCGTGGTGGTGCAACCGGACCTGACCATTCCCGGCCACCCCAACATCTATGTGGTGGGCGACTTGGCCTCGGCCAAGAGCTATCTGGATCCGGAAAATCCCACGCCGGTACCTGGTGTCAGCCCGGGTGCCAAGCAGATGGGGCGCAAAGCCGCCTTCAACATCATGCGACGCCTCAAAGGTCTGGACGCACAGGCCTTCCGCTACTTCGATTACGGTTCGATGGCGACCATTGGCAAGCGTGCGGCCGTGGCCATGATCGACATCCCGTTCACCAAGAAGCGCGTTCGCTTCAGCGGCTTTGCGGCATGGTTGTTCTGGCTGTTTGTGCACGTGTACTTCCTGATCGGTTTCCGCAATCGCACGGTGGTGATGATGGACTGGGCATGGGCTTACTTCACCTCCCAACGCCACGCACGGGTGTTCCCCGATCCGCACGCGCTGGAGCCGAACGCCCGCGTGGTGCGGGTGAATCCGCAAGACTGACGGGCACGGCTGGGCGCCGGACGCGCCGTGGTCGCAAGTCCACGGTGACGCATGGCGCAGCAGGCTCGTGGCAACATTGGGGCGTTCAGCCCCTTTTTTGCGCCTGCGCCCCCCTCGCCCTTCGCTGTGACCATGACTGTTGACACCCTGCCCCCAACCCACCCGGATATTGCAGCCCGCCTTCAGGCGCTGCGCACGCACATGGCCGGACAGGGGTGGCAGGCTGTGCTGGTGCCCAGCAGCGACCCCCATCTTTCAGAATACCTGCCAGATCGCTGGCAGGGCCGCCAGTGGCTGAGTGGCTTCACCGGGTCGTCTGGCACGCTGCTCGTGTCTGCAGAGAAAGCTGCGCTGTTCACCGACAGCCGCTACTGGGAACAAGCGGAAGCCGAGCTCGCCGGGTCCGGCATTGATCTGGTCAAACTGGAAGGGCCAGCTGTGCCGGCTTACGTGGCATGGTTGTCGACTTTGACACATGCGCCCTCGCCTGCCGCCTTGGCTGTCGATGGCGCGGTGCTGGGGCTGGCACAGGCGCAGCAATTGCAAGCCGCGCTGGCCGCAGCGGGCTGGAGCATGCACACCGAAACCGATGTGCTGGATGGCCCTTGGTCGCCCCGCCCCGCGCTGCCCGCCGGTGCGGTGTTTGAGCACGAAGCACCTTTCAGCACCACACCGCGTGCGACGAAGCTGGCCGAGGTACGTGCGCTCATGCAGGCCAAGGGGGCGACACATCACTGGATTGCCACCTTGGACGATCTGGCCTGGTTGCTGAACTTGCGCGGCGCGGATGTGGATTACAACCCCGTCTTCCTGGGGCACGCACTGGTCAGCCTGACACAGCTGGAATTGTTTGTGGGTGAAGACAAGATCAGCAATGCACTGGCAGCCCGCTTGCAGGCCGACGGCGTGGTGCTGCGCCCCTATGACGCCGCGACGGCGGCACTGAATGGGCTGCCGGCCGACGCCGTGATGCTGATGGATCCCAAGCGGGTGACGTGGGGCCTGCGCGCGGCGGTGCCGGCGGGTGTCAAGGTGGTCGAAAGCATCAACCCCAGCACGCTGCTCAAATCACGCAAGACCGATGCTGAAGCGGCTTGCACCCGCGAAGCCATGGAACGCGATGGCGCTGCGATGTGCGCCTTCTATGCCTGGCTGGAACAAGCTCTGGGCACGACCTACGTCAGCGAACTCACGCTCGACGAGCGGATGACGGCAGAACGAGCCAAGCAGCCCGGTTATGTCTCGCTGAGTTTTCCGACCATTGCCGGCTTCAATGCCAACGGCGCTTTGCCCCACTACCGCGCAACCGAAGCGACCTTTGCCGTGCTCAGCACGCCCGAGGGCCTGACGGCGGAAGGCTTGCTGCTGATTGATTCGGGCGGGCAATACCTGGGCGGCACCACCGACATCACCCGCGTCTGGGCCATTGGCACCCCCACCGCTGCGCAGAAGCGAGATTTCACCTTGGTGCTCAAGGGCACCCTGGCCTTGTCTCGCACGCGCTTTCCGCAAGGCACGCTGGCCCCCATGCTGGATGCCATTGCGAGGGCCCCGCTGTGGGCCGAAGGGTTGGACTTTGGGCATGGCACCGGCCATGGCGTGGGCTACTTCTTGAATGTGCACGAGGGCCCACAGTCGATTTCCAAAGCCATTCCGACACAGGACATGGCCATGCAGCCCGGCATGATCACATCGATTGAGCCGGGTTTGTATCGCCCGGGGCAATGGGGCATCCGCATTGAAAACCTGGTCTTGAATGTGCCTGTGCCGCCAGCCGTGGCAGATGCAGCCCCTGGCACCCCGGAATACGGCCAGTACCTGGCGTTTGAGACCCTGAGCCTGTGTCCGATTGACACCCGCTGCATTGATCGCAGCTTGCTGTGCGACGATGAAATCGCCTGGCTGAACACCTACCACGCCGAAGTGCGACGCCGTCTGTCCCCGCTGGTCAGTGGCGATGCGCTGGATTGGTTGGTGCGACGCACCGAGGCCATGTGACACGGGTGACGCACTGAGCTTCCAGCGTCACCACGCTGCCACGGCCAGATTGCTTTAGATCAATCTGGGGCTGACCCGCCCCCTCAGCTTCATTGTGCTATCAATACGCCATGAAACCGATTTTGCAGCCCGTTGCCCCCAGCATCGACGATCCGCTGGAGTTATTGCGCGCCTGTCACGACAAGGTTCGCCGCTTCGCCACCCTGACACTCAAGCTCCGCGCGCACTTGGACGGGTTGGCGCATCCCACCTCTGGCGAGCATCATGTGGATGCGCAAGCACAAGAGGCTGCACAGTCCATCTTGCGCTATTTCGAGATGGCCGCGCCGCTGCATCATGAAGATGAAGACCTGAACCTCTTTCCTGCCCTGCGCGCGTTGGGCCAAAACCGGCTGACTCAGGCCATTGACAGCCTGGAAGCCGAACATCACTCGCTGGGGCACCTCTGGCAGGCCGTCACGCCCTGGCTACGTGCCATTGCCGCCGGTCAGGGCCATGCCCCCCCTGATGAGTTGGCCACCTTTGCGCACCGCTACATTGCGCACGCACAACGAGAAGAGGACGAGGTGTATCCGGCTGCAGACCAGTTATCCGCACAAACACTGACAGAAATCAGTGTAGCAATGGTGGCTCGGCGCACCCGCGCGTGAACTAAGTCGTCAACCACACTGATTGCTGCCAGGGGTTCTGCGCCAAGAACCGAATCGGCAGTCGTATGATGCGACGCAGTTCATTCGACGCCATGCCATGTCGCCCTCACCCAAGCACCTGATCCTCAATCTGCTGCGTGCAGCAGATGGCGCCTCGCTCACCGCCGCGGATGCGGTCACCTCTGCTGCCCTCTTCGGTATCCGGGAAAACAGTGTGCGGGTCACGCTGGTTCGCCTGGCTGCGTCAGGTCTCGTGCAATCCGCTGGCCGGGGCAGCTACGAACTCGGCTCCCGCGCCGCAGATCTGGCCGAACAAGTTGAGCAATGGCGTCAGGCCGAAGAGCGTGTGGTGCCCTGGAGCGGCCAGTGGATCATGGTCAGTACCGGCAACCTGGGCCGCAGCGATCGCACCGCACTGCGCCAACGTGAACGCGCCCTGGCGCTGCTGGGCTTCAAGGCACTCGACAGTGCCCTGTACGTTCGCCCCGACAACTTGGTCGGACACGCTGCAGAAACACGCGAGCGCTTGCATCGGCTCGGGTTGGAAGCCGATGCCCCCGTGTTCGCCGCCAGCGACCTCCCCTCCGAGCTTGACCAGCGTGCGCGCCAACTCTGGCAGTCCTCCGCTTTGACGCAGGGCTACATCCAGACCCGCAAAAAGCTGGAAGACTGGCTGGCACGGTCGGACAAACTCGAACCGGATGTCGCGGCCCGCGAGTGCTATCTCCTGGGCAACGAAGCCATCCGCCAACTCGTGTTCGACCCCTTGCTTCCTGAGCCGCTGGTCGATACGCAAGAGCGACGCGCGTTCAGAGAGACGGTCGCATCTTTTGACGAAACAGGGCACCGCGTCTGGCGTCAGTTGCTCCCATCGCTCAACGGTGCTTGAGCCCTGCCCGCTTCTTTCAAGCGGACATGATCACCGGGCCACCTTTGGTCAATGCGCGCTGATAGGCAGGGCGTGCCTCCATCCGCTTGGCATAAGCCGCCAAGTGTGGGCATGACTGCGCCACCGACGCGCGCGACAACAAGGCCGACACGGCAAAACTCATCTGGAAGTCCGCCAGCGTCAAGCGCTCACCCGCAAACCATGTGTGCTTGGACAAATGGTCTTCGATGAATGCGGCCGCTGCTGACACGTTGGGATCAATCAGCTTGGCTTGCACCTGGCCACACAGCGCTTTCGCAATCGGGCGCACAAAAAACGGCATGGGCTGAGTCGGGATGGTCATGAACACCAGCTTCATCACCAGCCAGTTCATCAGTGACCCTTCAGCGTAGTGCATCCAGTAGCGAAGCTGCAGGTGTTCCGGTGTGCCCACCTGAGTCATCAGGTTCGCAGCGTCACCGGACGCCTGAGCGGCATACCGCTCACCCAAGTATTCAAGGATGGCACCAGACTCCGCCACGACCAAGTCGCCATCGGTGATCACCGGCGACTTCCCCAAGGGGTGAATGGCCTTCAACTCCGGAGGCGCCAGCCGCGTGCGCGAATCACGCTTGTAAAGCTTGATCTCATAAGGCAGCCCCAACTCTTCCAGCAGCCAAAGGACGCGCTGCGAACGCGATGTCTCAAGATGGTGAACGGCAATCATGCGTCACAGCATACCGATCGTCACAAATCCAGTACGGCAAAGGGACTTTGCCGTACCTCACTCATGTACGACCGTGTCCCCACCCAGATTCAAATACAGCGTGGCCAAAGCATTGAGTCGGTTGAGTCGGTTTGCAGCCAAGTTCAGCTCGGCCTGCCTGCGCGTCTCTTGCGCATCCAGCCAAGTCTTCAAGGGCACCGACCCAGCTCGGTAGCGAACCGCCGCCAAACGCTCAGCCTTCCTGGCAGCATCAAGCGCTTGCGTCAGGCTTTCGCCCTGGACCTCGTACTGCACACGCGCAGACAGTGCGTTTTCGACCTCGGCCAAGGCCTGATACCAACTCTGGCGGAAACCTCTGATCGCCACGTCCTGATCGGCCTGGCTGATGGCTACCGCCTTGTCCATGTCACGCCACTGCACAAAGGGCAAGACCAGCCCGGCCCCCAAAGTCCCAACCGGGTCTTGCAGCACCTTGCTCAATGCCTCGCTGGTGCCGCCTGCACTGCCGGTCAAGGTCAAGGTGGGGTAATAACTGCGACGCGTGGCATCCACCACCGCCCCCGTCTTCTGGAGACGCAACTCAGCGGCCCGCAAGTCAGGCCGCCGGGTCATCAGGGATGCAGGCAAATCGGACGACACCGCAGGCAAAGCCCCTTCAGTCAGCCTGGGAGATTCCTTCTGTGTCGCGCCCGGTGGCGCATCAAACAAGATCGCCAAAGCGTTGCGGGCCTCAACGCGCTGCTGGACCCACTGCGTATGGGCGGCCTGCTGCGCTGCCAGAGATTGTGTCGCCTGCGCCAATTCCAGCCCGGAGGTGCCTCCAGCGTCGTATTGCGCCTGCACCAGCTTCAGCGTTTGACGCGCGTAATCGATGCTCTGCTGGCTGGCCTCAATGCGCTGGTTCAGATAGGCAACCTGCCAATACTGCTTGGCCACGGAGGCAACCAAGGACTGCGCCACAGCACGCCGATCTTCCTCGGTCGCCTGCGCCTCCCACTCAGCCGCACTGCGGGCTGCGCTCAAGCGCCCCCACAGATCCAGCTCCCAACTGACCGACGCCGTGGCAGCACTCACGCGCGTCGTGCTGCCGCCGTCCAAGGGGCGAGAAGCCGTGGACGAGCCCTGCACCTTCACGGACGGCAATTGATCGCTGGCGGCCTGACCGGCCAGCGACTGTGCGCGCTGCACCTTGATCGCCGCTTGCGCCAGATTGTTGTTGCGCGCCAGTGCTTCATCAATCAGTTGCACCAGCACCGGATCGCCCATGCGCTGCCACCATGGCGACAAGTCTTGCTTGGCACGCGCATCGGCGTCGTGCTTCATCGCATCTTGCTGCCACGCAACTGGCATCGTCACCGATGGCCGCTGATATGCCGTGGGTCCTGCACACGCCCCCAGCATCCAGGCCGCCAGCACCACCACAGACAAAGTCGCTTGGCGCAAGCCCTTGTTTTGCATCTGCATCATTGCCTCGACAAGGCCTCAACCGGGTCCAGACGCGCCGCATTGCGAGCAGGCAGGAACCCAAACACCACCCCGATCAGCGACGACACACCAAAGGCCGCCACGATCGAACTCACCGAATACACCATCTGGAACGACCCACCGATCTTGGCAAAGAGCACCCCAATGCCCAATGCCAGGCCGATCCCGAGCACGCCCCCAATCAGGCACACCAAAACGGCCTCGATCAAGAACTGCCGCAAGATGTCGCTCTGCCGCGCCCCCACCGCCATCCGCACGCCAATTTCCTGCGTACGCTCGGTGACCGACACCAGCATGATGTTCATCACGCCAATGCCACCCACGATCAGCGAGATCACCGCGATCGACGAAATCAGCAAAGTCATCGTTTGCGTGGTGCTCTCAATCGTTTGACGGATGCTGTCGCTGTTGCGCAGGAAAAAGTCCTGCGTGCCATGCCGCTGGGTCAACAGCTTGGTGATGCCTTCTTCGGCCGCCACCGACGGAGCACTGTCGCTCACACGCACCGTGATGCTGCGCACATGAGACTGCCCCAACAAGCGGCGCATGGCCGTCGTGTAGGGCACCCACACGCTCAGGTTGTCCGACATCAGGAAGCCACTTTCCTGGGGCGCCGTCACGCCAATGACCCGCACCGGCACGCTGCCCAGAAAAATCACCTGACCGACCGGGTTCTCCCATTCGGCAAACAGTGCTTTGCGGGTCGCAGGGTCAATCACGGCTTCCTGAGACTGCCGCCGAACACCCTCGGCATCGAACTCCTGGCCTTGCGCCATGGTGTAGCCCTTGACCCGGAAAAACTGATCGCCCACACCCGTCACGTTGGCGGTGGCTTCCACATTGCCACGTCGCAGCGTGACACTGGTGTTGACAGTGGGCGTCACGCTGTCGACATAGCCCAATTGCGCCAAAGCCTCTGCATCTGCCGGCACCAAGGTGCGAATCTTGGATGCCTGACGATCCCCAAAGTTTTTGCCTGAGAACACGTCAATCGTGTTGGTCCCCATGGCAGAGATGTCTTTCAAGACACGCTGACGTGACCCCTCGCCCAAGGCCACCATCGACACCACCGACGCAATGCCGATGATGATGCCCAGCATCGTCAGCAAGGTCCGCAGGCGATGCCCCGCCATGGCGCGCAACGCCATGGTGAAGGCCTCAGAGAATCGATCCCAATGCGCACGCCAAGGATGAGGCTCCTCTGGCTGGGTCGCACGCAGGTCTGCACTCGGTTTGGCATCCGGATTGGTTCGATCACTGAGGATCTGCCCATCGGACACCTCGATGATGCGCTGCGCATGCTGTGCCACCTTGGCATCGTGCGTCACGATGATGACGGTGTGCCCCTCGGCATGCAGTTCCTGCAGGATCCGCATCACCTCCGCCCCGCTGGCACTGTCCAGTGCCCCTGTAGGTTCGTCCGCCAAGATGACGTCTCCGCCGTTCATCAGGGCCCGCGCAATGCTCACACGCTGCTGCTGACCACCGGACAACTGCCCGGGCCGATGTTCCGTGCGCTCGCCCAACCCCAGCCGGTCCAGCAAGGCAGCTGCTCGCGCATCACGCTCCGACTTGCTGTGCCCGGCGTAAATGGCCGGTATCTCGACATTGCCTTTCGCCGTCAAATCACCCAGCAGGTGATACCGCTGAAAGATGAAGCCAAAGTGCTCTCGGCGCAAGCGGGCCAACTCATCGGGCCCCAGTTGTCCAGTCTCTTGACCGTTGACCTTGTAAACACCGCGCGTCGGCCGATCCAGGCAGCCGAGAATGTTCATCAACGTGGACTTCCCGGACCCCGAGGCCCCCATGATGGCCACCATCTCGCCAGACTGAATGCGCAGGTTGATGCCCTTGAGCACCGCCACACTCCCCTCGCCTGAGGGGAACTCCCGCCAGAGGTTCGAGACCTCCAACAAGGCGGGCGCAACAACAGATGACAAATGATCACTCATGGCATCAGAACATGCGTGGAGGACGTGCGCCACTGCCGTCACCCGACTTGCCAGCCGCCTCGCCCACCACGACTTCTTCGCCCGCCTTCAAGCCTTCCAGAACCTGAGCCTGCACGCGATTGTTCAACCCGACACGCACTTGACGAGGCTCGATCTTCTTCTCGCCATTGGCCTCTGTGGTCAAGACCCGCACCGTGTACTGTTTGGTCTTGCGATCCCTCGCACCCAAGGCGGTCGCCGGGATCACCAAGGCCTTGTCTGCCTTGGCCAAGACGATGAACACTTGCGCGGTCATGGCCACGCGCAACTTCCCCTCCGGATTGGGTACGTCGAACAGGCCGTTGTAATAAATCGCGGTGGTAGTGGAAGAGCTGGTCGTCGTGGTCGTCTTGGTGGTGGTATCGACCTGCTCCGACTCTGGCACCGGCTCAATCGCACTCAGTTTGGCGTCATAGCGGTTCTGTGGTTCACCCAAAATCGTGAAGTAAACCGGCAAGCCCGGCTTCACACGCACGACATCAGCTTCGGAAATCTGCGCCTTGATGCGAACCTGATCCACCTTCGACAGCTTGATGATCGTTGGTGCCGACTGCGCAGCATTCACCGTGCGCCCCTCTTCGGCCAGCACCCCGGTCACCACGCCATCAATGGGCGCCACGATGCGCGTGTACCCCAGGTTCACCTTGGCTGTATCCACCGAAATATTGGCCTGACGAATCTGAGCCTCCAGCGCAGCGATTTCGGCCTTGGTGGTCGACAGACTGGCCTCGGCATCCTCCAGGTCCGCACGAGAACCGGCGTCCTGCTTGAACAGCTCTTGCTTGCGCTTGAAACTCAACTCGGCTTGCTTCAGCAAGGCCTTCTTGGCCTGCAACTGCGCCTGCAAAAGTGCGACCTGGGCCTCAGCGTTGCGCAAAGCATTCTGCTGGGTGGTCGAATCAATCTCCGCGATCAGTTGGCCCACCTTGACGTGGTCACCCAGATCCACATGCAGACGCTTGATCTGCCCGGAGACCTGAGCCCCCACGCTGACTTCCTTGCTCGCCTCAATGGTGCCCGTTGCCAGAACGGTGTCCTCCATGTCCGTCTGCTCGACCTTGGCCGTGATGACTTGGGGGGCCGCCTTGGGTGGAAACAAAACCGCCTTCACACCCCAGCCCGCGGCCACCAGAATCATCACACCGGCTGCCAGGCGCCAGCCAGAGAACCATTTCTTCATGCTGATTGTCGTCATGCTTGTAGTGTCCACCGTCTCGATTGCCAGAGCGCAACGCCTAGGTTAAGGCAATGTAAAGTCAAACCATGAAACCCGTTACGCTGATCACAGGTGCCAGCCAAGGCATTGGCGCGGCATGCGCCAGATTACTGGCTCGACAAGGTCACTCGCTGCTGATTCACTACGCTGCCCATGCGGACCTTGCTTTGGCCGTTGCGGCCGAATGCCTGCGGCTTGGTGCGCCGCAAGCCGTCATCGCGCAAGGCGACCTGGCCGAAGAAGCCGATGTGCTCCGCCTCTTTGAGGAGGCCGATCGATCACTCCCACCCTTGACGGGACTGGTCAACAACGCAGGGATCATTGATCGAACCGCCAGACTGGAAGACATGTCTGCCGCCCGCCTGCAACGCATGATGGCGGTCAATGTCGTCGGACCCATGCTGTGCGCCAAAGAAGCCATTCGCCGCTTGTCGTGGCGCCATGGTGGACACGGTGGCGTCATTGTCAACGTATCCAGCAGCGCCGTGCGCAGTGGCGCACCCGCCATGTACGTGGATTACGCAGCCAGCAAAGGCGCCATGGACGTGTTGACGCAAGGGCTGGCCAAAGAGGTCGCGGCAGATGGGATTCGAGTTTGCGCCGTGCGCCCGGGCATCACCGACACAGGCATTCACGCCACCGGAGGTGAACCAGATCGTGCAACACGTCTGGCGCCCACCTTGCCCATGGGGCGTGCCGCTCAGCCGGACGAAGTCGCGCAAGCGATCGTGTGGCTGCTGTCAGATGCTGCCAGCTACACCGCTGGCGCCATTCTGGACGTCACTGGCGGACGATGAGGCAGGCACACTGTCATCACGGTTTCACAATTGAACGACAAGATAGCGTTCGTTCCAGAGCACAGCCACGCAATATCGCGATGCTCTGGCGGGCGGCAAGCCGACCGACGAGCTGGACACCACCGTCAATCGTCGAGCTGACCTCCCGACATTTATTCCGTAACGCAGGCCCCCAGTAAATGCAAGATCATTGCCACGCGGGCCTGCGAGGCCGTCAGCCCAGGCACACCAACCCAACGGTCGCCTTCTCTGGACATGACACCCCCTCGAGCCACCTTCGAGCTTCGCCAAACCAAGATCCCCGCTGACGCTGCGCGAACCAACGCGGCCGTCATGCCTTCATGAATGGTGCCGTGCCCGGTCGATGCCACGATCAATCCACGCAAAGGCCGTTGCGCGCTGACTTGCGAATGCGCGACCAAAGCATCGACCGCCCACCCGTCAGCGTCGACATGACTCGTGACGATCTCGACACGAGGCGGCGCCATATCAAGCCATTGCCAACCCAGCCCTGCACAGGTCGACACGTCTTGCAAAGACCAGTCCCACACACCTTGCGAGTCCGCTCGCCCAACTGGCAATACACCACCGCCGTCGAAGGCATCCAGCGCATGACTGTGCGCCTTGCGCACATGTTGCGCAGACCATGCCACGGACTGCATGACCACAAACACCCCGCCAGCCTGACGTGCTGACAACGCTTGCACCGCATGCACCGCATCGAGCAAGTTGCGCGGCCCGTCTGCGTCTGGCGCTGTGGCCGGCCGCATCGCTGCCGTCAACACAACCGGCTTGCAGCCGTCATGCAAGGCGTTCAGCAGCCAAGCGGTTTCCTCCAACGTGTCCGTTCCATGCGTGACCACCACGCCGGCCACATCAGCCCGGCTCAGCTGAGCCGCCAGCGCATGCCCCAAGGCTCGCCACACCGCCCACGACATGTCCTTGCTGTCAACCTGGGCAACCTGCATGGTTTCCAGAGGGACAGCGGACAACGCTGGCACCGCGGTCACCAATTGCTCGACCGACAACTGCGCAGCACGGTAAGACCACACACGCCCCGGGTCATCCCCCGTGCCTGCGATGGTGCCCCCCGTACCCAAAATAACCACACGCTGAGCGCTCACACCACACCTTCGCAAAAATACTGGACAAACAAACAGTCCTGTATAAAATGACAGCAAGCATCGATTCTGACGCTTCACCTACAGCCCTCACAGGCCATACGCGATGACGAACGATAAACCCAAACTGACGCCGCGCCAGCAACAGATTTTCGAGTTGATCCAGCGCGCCATTGCTCGCACTGGCTCGCCGCCAACTCGCGCTGAAATTGCGGCAGAGTTGGGTTTTCGGTCTGCCAACGCGGCAGAAGAGCACCTGCAAGCCCTCGCTCGCAAGGGTGTCATCGAACTGGTGGGCGGCACATCCCGCGGTATCCGACTGAAGGCCGACACCCTCCGCTCCGTCAACGAAAACCGCAAGCAAACAGCCAGCGCCAAGAGCAGCAACGGGTCTTTGTCCTTCAGCTTGGCCTTGCCAGGACTAGAGCAACTGGTGCTGCCTCTGGTGGGGCGTGTGGCCGCGGGCCAACCCATCCTGGCGCAAGAACATGTCGAGCAAACCTACGCCGTCGAGCCCAGTTTGTTCGCCAAGCGCCCTGACTATCTGCTGCGCGTGCGCGGCATGAGCATGAAGGACATCGGAATTTTGGACGGCGATTTGCTGGCTGTTGCACGCTCACGCGAGGCTCGCAATGGGCAAATCGTTGTCGCCCGCATCGGTGACGAGGTCACCGTCAAACGCTTTCAACGCACAGCTCAAGGCATTGAGTTGCTGCCCGAAAACCCAGACTTCCAACCCATTGTGGTCACGCCAGACTCCCCAGACTTTGAACTGGAAGGCCTGGCCGTAGGACTGATCCGCAACCAGCCGCTGATCTGATCCCTTTTCGTCGTCACCTTGCGGGTGGCGGGCATTCGCGCCATCACATCTGATGGCGCAATCCCGCAGGGAGACGTGTTGCTGGAATCCTGCCGAACTTCATTGCTGTCATCAGGAGTTCACCATGATTCACCATCTGGCTCGTGCATTTTTCCTCCGTCAAACCAAGCGGGCAAACACGCCCATGCTGGCTCCGGCGGCACAACAGGCCCAGTCCGGCAACGCACCGAAAGAACCGCAGCCCGTTCGCCCTCGCCCCATCACACCCTGGACGGTTCCCCCTCATGCGGCCACAACCACCCACAACGTGATTGCCTTGCGCCCCAACGATGCTAGGCGGACGCCAGGCAATGCCGTTCGCATCAGTTCCGATCCCAGCGACGTTCGCAGAACCGTCATCACAGGTCGCTTTGCCGAAGTGTGCGCAGCCTTGGATCGCCTGGTCATCGAACAAGAGGCGGCCGCTTGAAGCCATGAAAAATCCCGCCAACACCTTGACGGTGGGGCGGGATGCTGGCGAATCACATGGGGCATCCCATGTGAACAGACCAGGCGACTTAACCCATGTGCAGACCACCATTGACGGAGAAGTCCGCACCGGTGGCAAAACCGGCCTCATCGCTGGCCACCCATGACACCATGGAGGCGATTTCCTCCGGTGCACCCAGGCGCTTCACCGGAATGGTTGCAACGATCTTGTCCAGCACATCGGGACGAATGGCTCGCACCATTTCCGTACCGATGTAGCCCGGCGACACCGTGTTCACGGTCACACCTTTGCTGGCCACTTCTTGCGCCAAGGCCATCGTGAAGCCGTGCATGCCTGCCTTGGCGGCAGAGTAGTTGGTCTGACCAAACTGTCCCTTTTCGCCATTCACCGAGCTGATGTTGACGATGCGGCCCCAACCACGGTCCACCATGTCGTCAATCACCTGCTTGGTGACGTTGAACAGGCTGTTCAGATTGGTGTCCATCACGGCGTCCCAATCTGCCTTGGTCATTTTGCGGAACATGCCATCCCGCGTGATGCCTGCGTTGTTGACCAGAATGTCGACGGGGCCGTGCTCTTCCTTGGTCTTGCGGAACGCCTCGACCGTCGAATCCCAGTCCGCAACGTTCCCCACCGAAGCGTAGAAGGTGTAGCCCAGCGCCTTCTGCTCGTCGAGCCACTTGGCGTGATCACGGCTTGGGCCGCAACCTGCAATGACCTTGTAGCCATCCTTGTGCAGACGCTGGCAAATCGATGTCCCGATGCCACCCATGCCACCGGTCACGTACGCTACTTTTTGACTCATGTTTGACTCCTCTTGGGGATGAATTTATGAACTGAGTAACTCAATCAACGCTCAATGGTCAGGGCGACGCCCATCCCACCACCGATGCACAGCGACGCAATGCCCTTCTTGGCATCACGGCGGGACATTTCATGCAACAAAGACACGAGCACGCGGCAGCCCGACGCGCCAATGGGGTGACCAATGGCGATCGCACCGCCGTTCACATTGACCTTGCTGGTATCCCAGCCCATCTCCTTGTGCACCGCACAGGCCTGGGATGCGAAGGCTTCATTGATTTCCAGCAGATCCAGTTGGTCTGGCGTCCAACCGGCGCGCTCCAGGGCGCGGCGTGATGCAGGCACCGGCCCCATGCCCATGTAGGCGGGATCCAGACCGGCATTCGCATACGACGCGATGCGACCCATGGGCGTCAGGCCCAATTCCTTAGCCTTGGCTGCGCTCATCACCATCACGGCTGCCGCGCCGTCATTGATCCCGGACGCATTGCCGGCGGTCACACTGCCCGCCTTGTCAAACGCGGGACGCAAGCCAGCCAACGCTTCGGCAGAAGTCTTGCGGTTCAGGTACTCGTCGGCATCAAACACCAGCGGGTCACCCTTGCGCTGGGGAATCAGCACGGGCACGATCTCATCCTTGAAACGTCCCGCGTCCTGTGCCGCGGCGGCCTTCTGCTGTGACGCCAATGCCAGCGCATCCTGCTCTTCGCGCGTGATGCCGTATTGCTTGGCCACGTTCTCGGCGGTGATGCCCATGTGGTACTGGTTGTAGACGTCCCACAGACCATCGTTGATCATGGTATCGACCATTTGCCAGTTGCCCATGCGCATGCCGTCACGCGAGTTCGGCACCACATGCGGCGACATGCTCATGTTTTCCTGGCCACCAGCAATCACGATCTCGGCGTCGCCGTCACGGATGGCCTGCGCAGCCAGCATCACGGCCTTCAAACCCGAGCCGCACACTTTGTTGATCGTCATGGCGGGCACACCGTGCGGCAAACCCGCCTTGATGACCGCCTGACGAGCCGGGTTTTGCCCGCAGCCAGCCTGAAGCACCTGACCCAAGATCACTTCACTGATCTGGTCGCCGGATACACCGGTGCGACGCAGCAGATCCTTGATCACCACGGCACCAAGCTCGCTGGCCGGGGTCTTGGCCAGTGAACCGCCGAATTTGCCCACAGCGGTTCGCGCTGCGGCCACGATGACGATGTCGGTCATGTCTGTGCTCCTTCAAGCAATTGACGTTATTGGAGAAAAATCAGGCCTTGCGCAACACGTAACGTCCGGGCGCAGACTCAATGGCGGGATGGTTCTTACTGCCAGCCTGACGCGGTGCATTAACCGTGCCACCAGCGTGCTCACTCAGCCAGTCGGACCACACGGGCCACCAACTCCCCGCCTGCTCGGATGCAGATGCCATCCAGGCATCCGCTGTGGTCGGCAGTTGGCGAACAGACGAACCTGTTACCCAGTGACTGCGCTTTTTCTTGGCGGGTGGGTTGATCACACCTGCGATGTGGCCCGAGGCCCCCAGCACAAAGGTCACCGGGCCACTCAACAGTTGCGTGGAAGCGTAGGCAGACTGCCAGGGCACGATGTGATCTTCACGAGAGCCGTACACAAAGACCGGCATGTCCAGCAAGGACAGATCCAGCGGCTCACCACACACCGTCACCGCACCAGGCTTGCACAAATTGTTTTCAAGATAGGTGTTACGCAGGTACCACGTGTACATGGGGCCTGGCAGATTGGTGCTGTCACTGTTCCAATAAAGCAGGTCAAACGGGGGGGGCATCTCCCCTTTGAGGTAATTGCCCACCACGTAGTTCCAGACCAGATCGTTGGCACGCAAGAACGAGAAGGTGGCAGCCAACTCCGAACCCTTCATCAAGCCACCACCTTGTGGGCTGTTGGGGCCCAGGGTCATTTCACGCAGACGCACCATGGCCTCGTCCACAAACACGTCCATGATGCCGGTATCACCGAAATCCAGGAATGTGGTGAGCAAGGTCAGGCTGGCGACAGGCTTGCGCCCCTTGGCAGCCAAGGTCGCCAGTGCAGAAGCCAGCAAGGTGCCCCCCACACAGAAACCCAGTGCGTTGATCTGATCGGCCCCGGTGATGTCGCGCGTGGTGTCGATCGCTTTGATGACGCCAGACTCAATGTAGTCATCCCAAGTCGCCTTCGCGAGAGACTCGTCCGCGTTCACCCAACTGACCATGAACACGCGATGCCCCTGCTCCAGCAAGTAACGCACCAGCGAGTTATCGGGCTGCAAGTCCAGGATGTAGTACTTGTTGATGCAAGGCGGCACAAACAGGAAGGGCGTTTCGTGCACCTTCGCTGTGAGCGGCGTGTATTCGATCAACTGGAAGAATGGATTTTCGAACACCACCGCGCCTTCGGTGGTCGCCACGTTCTTGCCCACCTCAAACACCGACTCATCCGTCTGAGACATGTGTCCTTGGCGGATGTCATGCAACAAGTGCTGCAAGCCCTGCTGCAAGCTTTCTCCCTTGGTCTCCACGGCCTTCTTGATCGCCTCTGGATTGAATGCCAGGAAGTTGCTGGGAGACGCAGCGTCGGCCCACTGCTGAACGGCGAAACGCACGCGCTGTCGCGCCTTCTCGTCGCCCTGCAGTTGATCGGCCAGTTTTTGCAGCGTACGGGAGTTCAGCAGGTACATCGAAGCCATGAAGGCGCTGCCTGGCTGACTGTTCCACTCCGGCGCCGCAAAACGTCGATCAGACGCCTTGATCTGGTCGGGATGCTGCAAAGCGGCATTCCAAAGCTCGGTCGCTTGTTGCAGATACTCTTGCTGAATGGTCTGAAGCTGCTCGCTCGGCACGCTCAAGCCGGCCATGGAGGACAAGCTGGCTTGCATGCTTTGCCCCAGCGAATCCATGGCCTGCTTCATGGGGGCCAACAAATCCGCATTGAAGCCGGGCAACTCCTTCATGCCAGGCAGCCCACCTTGCAGCTTGCTCCAATGTTCCGCCCAGGGTGCCGTCCACTTCGACTGATCGAAGCCAGGCAACTGAAACGACGACATCATTTGCTCGAATGCCGATGCGTGTGCTGAGGCACTGCTCGCACTTTGACGCTCGGCCGACGCCTCTTGCGGCGCTGCCTTGGCTTGGGTATCAACCGCCTCTGGCGCCGGCTGGGTCACAGGCGCCTTCTTGCGCGCAGGAGAGCGCTTGGCAACGCTGGCTTTGGGAGACGTGCCTGCCGGCTTCGATGCAGTGGTGCCGGCTATCTTCGCTTCTGTTGAGGTCGCACGAACAGACCGCGACCGTGGTGTTACCGCCATAACTCTCCTCGTTTCTCCGTGATTGTTCGGTTCCAATCATGAACCCTGAATGTTTCTGTATTCTGACTCTGAGCTAGCAACGGCAATGCCAAGCGCCGGAGAGAATACCTAGCGTTTTCCCCTATTAGCCCCCGAAACGAATGTGGATCGTCGCTATCGCCTGGATGTACGTGGCCGTCATGATGGCCATGGCTGAGGCCACCAACCCGCAAGGCACCATCCTCGGTGCGATCATCACCTTGCTGTTCTACGGCGTGGCGCCTGTCGCACTGGTGATGTATCTCCTCAGCACGCCGGCACGCCGCAAAGCCAGACAGGCGGCCGAGCAAACCGCCTCAGCGCAGGCAGATGCTGGCAGCCTGCCTGCCTGTGACCCGGTCGCGCCTGAACGAAAAGAACCTTGAGGCATCACTGGCCGTACACCAGCGCCCGCCCCCAATGTCCAGCACACCAACTTGGTGCAACACGTCCTGAGCCAGCCCGGGCAAGTCGGCCATCCAGCGTGGGCCGTCGGCTGCGTCCTGAGCTTTAAGAAAGCGACGATGCGCTTTGGGAGACGCCGGGTCGGCACCAAATCCCGCCAGCACATCGGCTCCGACCTCGAACTGGCGAGGCCCAATGCAAGGGCCCAGCCAGGCGCGTAAGGCAGCGGGATCACACCCGGTCGCTTCGCACAGCGTGCGCACGCCGTTGTGCACGATGCCCACGCCCCCCATCGCCCCCGCCCCGGCCAAACCTCGCCACCCTGCATGAAGCGCAGCGACACCCTTCTTGCCAGGCGCCGCCAACAGAATCGGCAAGCAATCTGCAACCATGACCGTACAGGCAAGCCCAGGCTCGGTGGTCAACGCGCCGTCAGCCTGCGGTTGCCCATCGGTCTGAGAGACGTCGATCCAGTCCACCGCATTGGCAGGGCCTGCACGATGACTGAGCCTGACCACCCGATTGCCGTGAACCTGGGTCAGCCACACAGGCTCCGCCTTGATGGCGCTGCCGAACACCTGACGGTTGCGCTCCACTGCGTGAGGCTGATCCCCGACATGGTCACCCAAGTTGCAATGGGCATAGCCGCCTTCACTGATGCCTCCGTGCCGCGCAGACATGATCGCGCCGACACCGCGCCCAAGAGGGACGTGCATCCATCCATCAGGCAGATCAGCCGCCACACGAGACGAAGAAAGGAGTGAAACTGACATGAGGGACAACTGACGCATCGGGCCGCTATGATCCAGCCCCGATGCTACCCCGCCAGACCGCACTCGCCATGTCGCACCACGCTCGCCCATCAGGATTCGGACACTGTCAGGTTCGAAGCCCGGATGCCTCGCGAGTCAGTCGGGCGGGGGCAACGCGACCATCCCTGAAGGCTTGGCTGACCGCCCCCGGCTCCTTGACTGCCCGCTTGCGTGAACATGGCACGGTTACCGTCCGAGTGGTGTTCCAAGGCTCGACCCGACTCTGGCGGCAGGAGTGTGAGGTCATCCGAACAACGCAAGGCCATGTCCGAGAGGTCATTTTGAGCGTGAACGGCCAACCTGCGGTGTGGGCTCGCAGCAGCACCCCATCGCGCGCTGTCAAGGGCCCGTGGCGCGCCATCAAAGGACTGGGCGCCCGCCCGCTGGCTGAACTGCTGTTTTCACACCGCCAGGTGCGTCGCGAACCTTTGACGCACCAGCGGATTCAACGACACGCCCGTCAGCACCAGCGCATCGATCGGCAGTGGCGACGTCACCCTGGTCTTGCCGAGATCACACACGCACCGGCACCAGACTGGATCCGACGCTCCGTGTTTTGGCACCATGGCGCCCCGCTACAGGTCCAAGAGGCCTTTGCGCCGTGGGTCACGCGATTGAAAACACGACGATAAGCCCCCGCCGGGTTGCCCTACACTGCAGGGATGCTGTTTTCACGCCGAATCGAGCACTGCCAGGTCTGTGGCACCCCTGTCGAGCACAAGGTGCCCGCCGATGACAACCGTGAACGGGCCGTCTGCCCGTCGTGCGGGCACATCCACTATGTCAACCCGCTCAATGTCGTGGGCACGGTCCCCGTCTGGGGCGAACAAGTCCTGCTGTGCAAGCGCAACATTGAGCCGCGCAAGGGCTTATGGACGCTTCCGGCCGGTTTCATGGAGCTGGGCGAAACAACCGAAGAAGGCGCCGCTCGCGAAACCCACGAGGAAGCCGGTGCCAACATTGAGATGCAGGGGCTCTACAGCATCATCAACGTGGTAGCAGCCGGTCAGGTCCATCTGTTTTACCGCGCGCGCTTGCTCGACCCTACATTCGATCCAGGCCCGGAAACCATGGAAGCCCGCCTCTTCCGCGAGGATGAAATCCCGTGGGACGACTTGGCCTTCCGCACTGTTCGCATGACCCTGCAGCGTTTCTTTGATGATCGCAAGAAGGGTCAATTTGATGTGCACTGCGCCGATATCCGCTGACAGCAGTCCGCAGCCATGAACGCACCTCAAGCACCTGTGACACCCACACCGCCCAACAGCGATGCGCCCCGCTTGCGCGACGACCTGATCAGCCCGGACCCTTTGCTAGATTGCCTGGTCGAGGTTTGCCATCTCCACGGCCTGTCGGCATCACGGGCTTCGCTCTCTGCCGGACTGCCCGTCGGGCGTGGTGCATTGACCGTTTCCCTCGCAGAGCGCGCTGCGGCGCGCGCAGGCCTGAGCACCAAGCTGCAGCGCCTGAAGCTCGATCAGATTGATGCGGTCACCCTGCCCGCCATCCTGATCCTGCACGGCAACCGGGCTTGTGTGCTGCTTGGGCGCACCAGCGATGCCCAATGGCGTGTTCTCATGCCAGAAACCGGGCAAGGCGAAGTCGTGCTGGACACAGAGGGCTTGACGCTGCGTTTCAGCGGGGTCGTGCTCTTTGCCCGCCCTCGTTTCCGTTTCGACGCCAGAACGCCAGAAATTCGGACCACCCGGTCGGGGCACTGGTTCTGGGGCCCCGTCCTCGCGCAACGTTTCGTGTATCGAGACGTGATGTGGGCGGCGCTGCTGATCAACCTGTTCGCGCTGGCCTTCCCCATCTTCTCCATGAACGTCTACGACCGGGTGGTCCCCAACCACGCGGTCGAAACACTGTGGGTTCTGGCGCTGGGCATCACGCTGGTGCTGGGAGGGGACTTTTTCATCCGTCTGCTCCGAAGCCACTTTGTGGACGAGGCCAGCGCGCGCATTGACGTTCAGATTTCGGCCACGCTGATGGAGCGTGTGCTGGGCATGCGACTGGAACATCGACCTCAGTCCGTCGGCTCGTTCGCATCCAATCTGCGTGGATTTGAGCAGGTTCGTGACTTCATCGCGTCTAGCACGGTCACCGCGCTGATTGACCTGCCGTTTGCCATCCTGTTCATTTTTGTGATGGCATGGATTTCACCTTGGCTCATTCTGCCGGTGCTGACCATCTTCGCCATCGTGATCGTGTCGGCCTATGTGCTGCAACACAGGCTCCACGAGTTGTCGCAGAGCACCTATCAGGCTTCCGCCCAACGCAATGCCACGCTGGTTGAAAGCCTCACGGGGATCGAAACCATCAAGGCGCAAGGCGCCGAGGGCGTGATTCAGGCGCGCTGGGAGCGTGCCAACCGGTTTCTGTCTTCGCTGAACGTCAAGATGCGTGGGCTGTCGTCTGCGGCCATGTACAGCACGGCCACGCTGCAGCAAATGGTCTCGGTGGCCATCATCCTCATCGGCGTCTACCTGATCGGCGAAAAGCAATTGACCATGGGGGGCTTGATCGCCTCGACCATGCTGGCTGGGCGGGCGCTGGCCCCTGCCGGCCAGATTGTGGGTTTGCTGATGCAGTACCAGGGCGCTCGAACAGCCCTGGAGTCGCTCGAGGCCATCATGAGTCGCCCTGTGGAGCGGCCTGAAGGCTCCAGCTTCATTCAGCGCCGCGAGTTCAAGGGTGAAATCGAGTTCCGACACGTCTCCTTTGCCTACCCCAATCGCGAGGACAACTCGCTGAATGACGTCAGCTTCAAGATCGCCCCTGGCGAGAAGGTGGCCCTCATCGGCAAGGTCGGGTCGGGCAAAAGCACGCTTCAGAAACTGATCATGGGGCTGTATCAGCCTGCCGATGGTGCCGTTTTGCTGGATGGCATCGACATGCGCCAACTCGACCCCGCCGACGTGCGGCGCAACATTGGCAGCGTGTCGCAGGACGTCACGCTGTTCTACGGTTCTTTGCGAGACAACATCACCTTCGGCTACCCCCACGCACAAGATGACGCCGTCGTCGCCGCAGCCGACACAGCGGCCTTGACGGACTTTGTCCAACGCCACCCTCAAGGCTTTGACATGCAGGTCGGTGAACGCGGTGAACTGCTCTCAGGCGGCCAACGCCAAAGCGTCGGCATTGCGCGCGCGGTTTTGCACAACGCCCCCATTTTGTTGCTGGACGAGCCCACCAGTTCCATGGACTTCTCCACCGAGGCCCAAGTCACCCAGCGCATGCAAGCCTTCACGCAAGGCAAAACCGTCGTGCTGGTCACGCACCGCACTTCCATGCTGGCTTTCGTCGACCGCGTGATCGTGGTGGACCAAGGCAAGATCGTGGCAGATGGTCCGCGCGAGCAAATCATGCAGGCACTGGCTGCGGGCCGCATTGCCCGCGCATCGTGAGTCGGCCAGGAGTGCGCAACATGAAACCCATTCTGAACGCCGGACACAAGGTCATCACGCTGCTGGAACGCATCCGCGAAGGCATTGCCCCGGTCACCGACAAGCTGCTGGACAGGCTGACGGGTGCTCGAGTCGATGCCACAGCTGCAGCGTTGGGCGGCATGCGCGACTTCGAGCAAGAGGCCGATGCGGTGATGTCCACCACCGGGACCTATCGCGCACAAACACTCGTCAGGAGCGCGGTGTTGCTCACCGCCCTCTTGCTGATCTGGGCATCGCTCGCTGAAATCGACGAGGTGACCAAAGGCGAGGCCAAGGTCATCCCGTCTCGCCAACTGCAGGTGATTCAGTCTCTGGACGGTGGCGTGGTGTCGCAGATTCTGGTCAAAGAGGGCGACGTGGTCGAGGCTGGCCAGTTGCTGCTCAAAATCGACGAAACACGCGCCAATTCAGGTGTGCGAGAAAGCGCGGCGCAGGTCTTCTCACTACGCGTCAAGCAGGCCCGACTCAAGGCCTTGGCGGAAGGAACCCCCTTCGTCCCGCCGTCTGTGCCATCGGACGACCCCGAGGCCCAGCGCATCGTCGATGAAGAACGCCAGCTGTATGACTCACGCAAGTCAGAACTGGAGGCGCTGGTTTCCATCAGTCAACAACAACTGGCTCAACGTCGGCAGGAGTTGAGCGAAGCCACTGCGCGGCGCACGTCCGCCACACGCAGCCTGGATCTGGCTCAACAAGAACTGACCAAGACCCGACCTCTGCTGACCAGTGGCGCCGTTTCAGAAGTGGACATACTGCGCCTGGAGCGAGATGTGAGCCGCGCGCGCGGCGACATGGAGCAAGCGGGGGCTCAGGCTGCTCGCGCGGAGGCAGCCATCATGGAAGCCACCCGCAAGATTCAGGAAACGGATCTGTCATTCCGCAACGATGCCCGCAAGGAATTGTCGGACGTACTGGCGCGCCTGAACGCTTTGACGGAAGGCGCTGTCGCGCTGGCCGACAAGGTGGACAAGTCGCAGGTGAAGTCCCCCGTCCGAGGTCGTGTGCAGCGCCTGCTTGCCAACACGGTGGGTGGCGTCGTGACACCCGGCAAGGACATCGTCGAGGTGGTTCCCCTTGACGATGCGCTGGTCCTGGAAGCGCGTGTTCAACCCAAGGACATTGCGTTCATCCACCCCGGCCAGGCAGCCACCGTGAAATTCACGGCCTATGATTTTTCGATTTACGGCGGTCTGGATGCCGTCGTCGAAAACATCAGCCCTGACACCGTGACCGACGAGCGGGGTGTCAACACCTATTACGTCGTTCGTGTGCGCACCAAGAAGACCAACTTCAGCGAGAAGATGCCCATCATCCCGGGCATGACGGCCGAAGTGGACGTCCTCACAGGCAAGAAGACCATCCTTTCTTACCTGCTCAAGCCGGTCCTCAAAGCGCAGGCTTACGCCATGCGCGAGCGCTGACAGGCCTCAGGCCGTCAAACGCACGGCCGGCCCCGTCATGCCATCAATACCGCATTGGCGAAGCGCAAAGATGTCAGCAGTCTCAGTCACACCCTCTGCGTAAACCTGCAGCCCCAAGCCATGCAGCATGCTGACCGTTGCTGAGACGAAGGCTGCACGTGACGGATCGTGCGACACGCCCTGCACCACTGAAGGGTCCAGTTTCACGTAATCTAGCCCGGCTTCGAAGAGGAAATTGATCTTTGCCAGACGGGCGCCGGCATGCTCCAGACCAATGCGCGCGCCCAACGGCCGAAGTTGCTTGCACAGTTCGCGCACCAATTCGAACCGTTCCACAGCGGCTGTCTCTGCGACTTCCAGCCACAGCAAGTGTGCCGCGTCCGGTGCACTGGCCAGCAAGGCACGTACGCGTGGCACGAAGCCGCTGTCGAGCAACGAAGCCGGAGACAAGTTGATGCCGCGCGGTTGCTGATCCTCTCGGATTGCTTCAATGGCCATCGTGACAGCCAACTCGTCGATTTGAGAGATAAGGCCCGAGCGCAGCGCCATGGGCAGCCAATTGGCTGCGGGCTCAAAGTCGCCATTCACATCCAACTGCAAGCGCATGGGGCATTCGTGATGCACCAACAGCAAAGCCCGATCCACCACGGGATATTGCACAAGCTTGGCGCGACGTGCCTCCACCGAATCTTGCAAACGCGCCCGCCAGGCATCTTCACCCATCACGGAGCCCGCTCCGCCATCCGGCAACTCGGCAACCTCCACCGAGAAGGCGCCACGCGACTCTGCCTGCGCCAGCGCCGAGTCAGCCGTTGCCAACACCTGCTGAAGCGACGTCCCACGTACCCACTGAACACCGCCAACGACCACAGCTGCATTGACCGCTTGCTGCACAAACACCTGACGCAAAGCATCGGCGTAATCCATGGCAGAAGGCAAAGGCACATCGTCGGTGGTCAGGCACACCGCAAAATCGCCGCCATTCAGCCGTCCGTGTACGGCGCCCGTCACGCCACTGGACACCTCCACAATGCCCTTGGCCAGCCGTTGCAGCAAATCGTCTGTGGTGCGATGCCCCAGTACGCGATTGACTCCGGCCAAATCCATCAGCCGGATCAGATAAAGCACGCCAGAGCCGGAGCCCTCCTCCTTGCTGAGCTCTGCCCCCACCTGAGTCATGAAGTAGCGACGGTGAGACAGTCCTGTGAGCGGGTCACAGTGAGCCTGCTGACGCAGTTGTTCAACTTGGGATGACTGTTCATCAAACGTCGACTTCAAGCGCACAACCACGGCGTTCATGGCCCGGCTCAAGCGCGCCAACTCCGGCACACGTGGCTCCGCGACCGTGACGAAACGACGCTCCATCAGGGCCTGCGCTTGATTGACGGTGGCGTCCAGAGGACGACGAATGCCTCGTACACCAAAAGTCGCGACAAGCCCCGCCACGCCCCCTAGCAAGGCCAGCAAGCCAGCGGTTTTGACCGCCCCCTGCCACAACTGACCATGCGCAAAAGCCGAATGGCTCACCACCTCGACCGAGCCCAATGCACGCCATCCGTCAGAGACCTGCGCCACACCTGCCAAAGACTCCACAGGCATCAACTGAATGAACCACTGCGGCGCTTGCTCACGCACAGTCTGCGCATCAGCTTCGCGGCTGACCACCAGACGACCGGCTGCATCCTTCAGCGCGATGCGTTGATAGAAGCCCGTGTCGAACATGGCGGTCAACGCCATTTCCATTGCCACCTGATCACCGTGTTGCTGAGACAGCGTCAAGGCCAGCGATTGGGCGTTGTCTGCGTTTTTCAAACGCAACTGCGTCTCCAGATAAGAGCGAGACGAAACCATCCAGACCGCAAAACTGCCGAAGAACGCCAACAACAGCGTGACCAGCAACAAGACCCAGATCTGACGTATCAAGGACATAAACACTCCACTCACGCGGCCTGTCAGGGCCACCAGCCTTCATTACGGGCTTTCAACAACACTTCGCGCCAACGAGACAAGCGCGCCGAGGGATCCCCTGCACTGGCCCCGCCCACGCCCTGCCACAAACCTTCCGCGTTGAAACTGAACACGGGAGTCAGGTCAGGACGTCGCGAGGCAGGACGAATGTCGGTGATCAGGTTATCCAGAATCAATGGCTCGGCATTGGGCTCTGCATAGTAAGCGAGCACCATGTGTGCCACGACGCCACCGCCCAGTTGTGCACGAACGTACACCAGTCGCATCTTCACTCCGGGCACACCCGCTGCCAGCAAGGAAAAATACTTGGCGATGGCGAAGTCTTCGCAGTCGCCCGCCCCCTTTTGCAGGGTCTCAAGTGGCGACGCCCAGTAATCCGGTACCTGCCAGATCTCGCGATCGTCTCGATAGAGAATCTGGCGATTGAAAAAGGTGTTGACCACTTTGAGTCGCTCCAACTCATCGCCAGACATCGACTCTCGCACTTCCTGACTCAAGGCTTGCGCACGCGCAAACGTCATCGCCCCCAGCTTCTGAGCTTGGGAGAGCATGCGCACGCTGTCCCAAGCCAGCGCGACCGAGACCAGCTGCCCCGCGATAAGCAAGATGACCATTGCCCACGCCGCAACGGGTCGAGCACAAAATGCTGCACGACGACCGAGAGCTTTGACGTGGAATAAGTCGAAAAGACGGAACACGTCTTTCAATCGGCTGCTGTGGCAAAAACTTGACCCCCTTGACTCAATGACCACGAAGGAAGCGTCCTTGAAACGATTAGTGACAAAATACGTCGTCCTGCGTCAAACCCGGCGCATTGAGTCACTTTGGTTGTACCCACGAGGCATATGAACAAAAAGATGATCAAGACCGGCCTAACAACTCTGGCTCTTGCTTGCGCAGCGCTGGTCGCACAAGCCCAAGGCACCGCCCCGACAGGTCTGGCTGAAGCGGTTCAGAAAGCTCTCGACAGCAACCCGGACGTGACGGCGCGCCTGAATTCCCTCCGTGCAGCCACCAACGAAATTGACGTCGCTCGCGGCGCCTACCTGCCCAACATCGACCTGTCGGCCAGCGTGGGACGTGACCAGGATCGCATCACGAGCAGAAATCCCCAATCGCAAAGCCTGTCGCGCAATGGCGTGGCCTTGAGTGCCAGCCAGATGCTGTGGGATGGCTTGGCTACCCGCAAGGAAGTTGAGCGTCTCAGCCACGCACGCCTGACACGTTATTTCGAATTTCTGAGCGCCACAGAAGACACTGCGCTGGACGCCACGCGCGCCTACATCGACGTGCAGCGCTACCGCAAACTGGTGGCCTTGGCTGAGGACAACTATGTCCAGCACAAATACGCCTTTGATCAACTGCAAACCAAGTTCAAGGCTGGAGTCGGTCGCGGCGTGGACTCCGAGCAGGCGAACGCTCGCCTGGCACTGGCAGAGTCCAATCTGACCACTGAAATCGCCAACCAGCACGACGTCAGCGCACGCTACCTGCGCGTCGTGGGCGAGGCTCCGACGGCACGCATGCCACTGGATAACGGTCTGGATCGCAACATCGCGCCCACCAATGCCGACACCATCAACCAGGCACTTGCCCACCATGCCGGCATCAGTGCTGCGGTTGAAAACCTTCGCGCCGCAGAGGCACAAGCCAAGGGTGCTGAGAGCCGATATCAGCCCACGGTCGAGGCGCGTGTCCGAAGCGGCACTGGTCGCAATTTCGACGGCGTGCAAGATCAGAAGCGCGACACCTCAGCCGAAATTGTTCTGAATTGGAATCTGTATAACGGCGGTTCTGATCGCGCGCGCGTGCGGCAGTATGCTGACCAGATCAATCAAGCAGCCGATCTCCGTGACAAGACTTGCCGGGACGTTCGCCAGACCGCAGCCATTGCGTACAACGACATCCACAAGCTGCAAGAGCAACTGAAGGCGCTTGACCGGAACGTTCTGGCCATCGAAAAAGCCCGCGACGCTTACCGTCAGCAATTCGACATCGGGCAGCGTAGCCTGCTGGACCTTCTGAACGCCGAGAACGAACTTTACACAGCGAAGCGCGCTTACGCCAATGCCGAGTTCGATCTGATGCTCGCTTACGCGCGTACACAGGCATCGCGACACAATCTGACGACTGCGCTGGGTCTGTCTCCGTCCAAGGGTGACGTGCCGGAAGGTGCGAAGGACTGGCAGTCTGCCAGCGAAGCCTCGCAACGCTGCCCTGTGGTGGCCATTGATGTAGCCAACACCAGTCGTGCAGAGTTGGACGCTCGCGCTCGCAAGTTGGCAGGACCCGCGATTGCGGCCCCAGCCGAAGCGCCTGCGCTCCAACCTGTGACATCGACACAAACCCAGGCTGCCGACACGGTGGGGCAACGCCTGCGCACCTGGGCTGAAGCGTGGATGTCTAAGGACCCCGCCCGCTATTTCAGCTTCTACGCTGAAGGCTTCACCCCTTCTCGCTCCACGCCCGAAAAATGGCGTGGTGAGCGCATGCGGGCTCTGAGCAAGCCCGGCGCCATCGACGTGAAACTGGACAACATCAAGGTCACCTCCACAGGCGACGAGGTCACCACATCGTTTACCCAGACCTACACGTCGAGCAACTTCCAGGACAAGACCGCCAAGACACTGACCTGGAAGGAGCTGGGCGGCAACTGGGTGATCGTGAAGGAAAGCAATCGCTGATCGGGTTGCGCGCAGTCCACTGCGCATATCCTCAGCAAAAGCAAAAGGCGCCCCTGGGCGCCTTTTGCTTTTGTATTGGCTCCGCTCTATTTCACCAAGCCCGTTTGAACGAGCCATTGCGTAAGACACAAGCTCCCCTGCTGCGCCAGTTGCCGACTGAACAGTTGCCCGTCGGCTCGCAATTCAGGCACATCGATGCAATTCGCCGCCAACTCGCAAGCATGCCCCACCAGCCAACGCTCCAGCGTGTCACCGAGGACTTCTGGGTGGCACTGAAACGCCAACACATGTGCACCCAGGCTGAAGATCTGATGCGCACACAGGTCAGTGGACGCCAACAAAGTTGCCCCCTCTGGCAGGTCAAACGTATCACCATGCCAATGCAACATGGACGTTGCCACACCGTCCAGATGCGCCACTGCAGAGCAGCGTCCAGCGTCCGTGAGTTGCAGCGGCTTCCAACCAATTTCCTTGGCTGCCCCCGGGTACACACGAGCCCCCATTGCGCGTGCGATCAACTGCGCGCCCAAGCAGATCCCCAAGGTTGGCAATTGCCGTTCAAGTCGAGCCTGCAGCAAAGCCACTTCGTGCCTGAGGAACGGATAAATGTCCTCTTCGTAGACGCCGATGGGGCCACCCAACACCACCAACAGGTCCGGCGCCACAGCATCCACGGCAGACAAATCGTCCACACACGCGTCCACATAGGTCACATCAAAGCCATGATGCTGAAGGACTGTCTCAAACGAACCCAAATCTTCAAAGGCCACATGCCGAATTGCCAACACTGACTTCATTGCATTCCTCTCGTGTTGGAGCGATTCTGTCAGGCCTTGGGCAACTCTTCGAATACCCGCGCTGCAAACAGGTCCGCCCGCTCAGAGCCAGCCACGTTTGCTATTTCTTGGCGACATCGGAGCAGCCATGCGTCCATCGAGCCCCGATCGACCACATCTCTGGACGCCAGACGAAGCGACTCATCCGCACGACCCAAGATGCGCGCCAACTGGTCTAAAGCGTAAAACTTGGCGGCAGCCAGGGACTTCTGCTGCGGTACGGCAGGTGCTGCCGAGGCCGGCGATGGCAAACACTCGTCGTCCGGTTCGGCCGCAGGTAGCGCCATGCGTGACGACAGTCGGCGCTGCTGAGCATTCGCTGTCACACAGGGGCGCACAAAGCCACGCTCCATCAAGGCATGGACGTCCTCGACCTTCAGAGACAGCGCTTTCATGGCGGGTAACAAGTCTCGCAAAGGTCGCTTGCCGTCCATCATGATCAACAAAGCGCGCATCGCCGCATCCAGCGCCACACTGCGCCCTCGAATCACATCCCACGCAAGGTCAGTCTTGGCGTACGGTACCAACAAGTCCACATCAGATCTCCCGCAACAAACTCAGGCAGGAATATCTGGCGCCAACATGACAGCTTCGCGATAAGCCCTCATCGTCGCTGGCTCATTGCGTCACGCTGACCACAAGCCAAAAACAAAAAAGCCCAAGTGAATCAATCACTTGGGCTCATGTCTTGGCGGAGAGGGCGGGATTCGAACCCGCGGTAGGCTATTAACCTACACACGCTTTCCAGGCGTGCGACTTAAACCGCTCATCCACCTCTCCGTGGAAGCCCTCAACTATAGCAAGTTTTTGAGGACTTCTTCAATTCAGTGTCACTTTCTTGCCATCCTTGTAGACATACAACGTCATGGCCGGATTCTTCAGATCCCCTGAAGGCTCGAACATCACCTTCGCAGTCACACCTTGGTAGCTGGTGTCCGCCAGCTTCGGGGCGTACACCTTGGGATCAACCGAGTTGGCGCGCTTCATTGCATCCACCAGCACCATGGTGGCGTCATAGGTGTAAGGCGAATAAACTTGGAACTGCTTCGGAAACTTTGCGTCGTAGCGTGCGCGCCAAGTCTTGCCGTTGGGCAACTTGTCGAGCGACGCACCGCCCACGGCGCAAATCACATTTGACAGTGTCCGCGCACCACTCGACAGGTCAACCAGCTTGTCCGTGCAAATGCCATCGCCGCCGAACAGATACGTCTTGCTCAGACCCAGTTGCTGCATTTGTCGCAACATGGGTCCGGCTTGTGGATCCATGCCGCCAAAAAAGATGCCGTCCGGCTTCTTGTTCTTGATGGCTGTGAGGATGGCCATGAAATCAACGGCTTTGTCGTTGGTGTATTGCTGACTCACCACCTCGAGCCCCAAGCTCTTCGCTGTTTTGGCGAACACCTCGGCAACACCCTTGCCGTAAGCCGTGCGGTCGTCAATGATGGCCACTTTCTTGAGCTTGAGGGTGCTGGCGGCATACTGCGCCAACCCGGAACCCAAGGCATTGTCATTGGCCAAAACGCGATAGACGTTCTTGTATCCCAGTTGCGTCAGTTCGGGATTCGTGGCCGAAGGGCTGACCATGGGAAGCCCGCATTGGCTGTACACCTTGGCTGCAGGAATGGTCGTACCAGAATTCAGGTGCCCGACCACGCCATTGACCTTGGCATCGCACAGTTTTTGCGCCGCAGCGGTGCCCTGCTTGGGATCAGCGGCATCGTCTTCGGCAACCAGCTCAAAACGAACCTTCTTGCCACCGATGGCCACACCTTGAGCGTTCAGCTCATCCACCGCCATACGCGCGCCGTTTTCGTTGTCTCGCCCATAGTGAGCTTGAGGACCGGAGACCGGCCCCACATGCCCGATCCGGACCACGGTTTGTGCTTGCACACCGGTTGACGCCACAAGGCTCGCCATCACGGCACCGACAGTCAATGCGAACCGATGCATATTCACAGAAGAAACCATCACAAAACTCCTGGGTTGGATATGGCGTTCAAAGCCAAGGTTCAGTGCGAAAAAGAATGCGTCAACGCTGCCGAAGTTTCGCGACTTCCTGCGCCACAGCACGGCTGACCACATCACGCATGGTGCTGGCCAATTCATCACGCAAATCGCGGACCAGCGCCTCGGTATGCCGCGCCATCACGGGCGCCATGGCTTCGCGCAAACGAAACTCCAGCATGCTGTCGATGCGTCGCTGGACGTCAACCATGACACGCTGCGTCAGCGCCCCCTCGTCGATGTCGACATCCACGCCCCCCATACTCACAGAGTCTTCTACGGTCTGTGGAGCCTCCGCCTCGTCAACCGACTGCTGCGCAACTGTCTCTTCAACGGAGACCGTTGGCACCTGCAACAGGGGCTGAGGTTCCTGCGTCAACACCAACTCACCCGACTCCGGCGAAATCTCGTCGGCAGACACCACCGAGTCCAAAACCGGCAAGATCACAGTGGACATGGGTGTCCAGGCAGGCGTGGGATCCTCGGGCAAACCGCGGGTCACGATCAACTGCGGTGGATCCAACAGATCCGCACCCGGCGGGGGCGCTACCTGCGGCGCATCAATTTCGATGACCTCTGTCAGGAGTGGCACCTGAGCAGGATGAGGTTGTGAAGACTGGTTCATTCCTGAATTTCGTGGGGGTTCACTTGCCAGCCCTGCCCGGCATAAGCCTTCCAGCGCTGACGACCAAGCTGCCGATCTTGCTCTTCGCTGGAAACAATATCAAAGACCCGTGGGTAGCGGTCCATCCCCTCGGGAAGGCTCTGACCAATGTTGATCAGGATACGGCGCTCTCCGGGGGCTTGACGCGGGTCCTGGGTCAACCAGATGGCTGTTTCCAGCAACCGATCAGGCATCGCCTGCTCACTGGTGACCAAAACATGAGGCAAGAACTCCACGTCATCAAAGACCCAGAGTTGCCGGTCCAACGCCTTGAGATCAGGCAACGCGCCAGTCACGGCAACCGACGCACCTGACCGGTAGGCTTTGCGCAACAAGCGGCAGGCGTAGCCGATCTTGTCGCGCGTGCCGTAGTGAAACTCGACCGTACCCAACACAACGACAGGCCCTGGACGTCAATCAAGCCGCGCGCCGCGCTGCGGCCTTGCGAGCAGGCGCCGCCTTCACCTTGCCAACTGCCTTGGCCACTTGCGGCTTCAAGGCATCCTGACCCGCCTCAGCTTGCCCCAGGATGAATTGCATCAGCAACCCGACAGGACGCCCCGTACCCCCCTTTGCCGCCCCCGACTTCCAGGCAGAACCAGCGATGTCCAGATGCGCCCAACGATAGGCCTTCGCAAATTTACTCAGGAATACAGCAGCGGTGATGGCCCCACCATCTCGCCCGCCAACGTTGGCCAAATCGGCGAAATTGCTCTTAAGGCTTTCACCATATTCATCGTCCATGGGCATGCGCCACGCGGTGTCCTGCGATTGTTGACCGGCACGCAGCAAGGCCTGGGCCAGTTCATCGTCTGACGAGAACAGGCCACTGTGCTGGTGACCCAAGGCCACCACACAGGCGCCCGTCAATGTGGCGATGTCCACCACCACCGCTGGTTTGAACCGCTCGGCATAAGTCAGCGCATCACACAGGATCAACCGACCTTCGGCATCCGTGTTCAAAATTTCGATGGTTTGACCGGACATGCTCGTCACCACGTCACCGGGCTTGGTCGCGGTGCCGCTGGGCATGTTCTCGCAGGTCGGGATCAACCCCACCACATTGACCTTGGGTTGCAATTCCGCAATGGCGCGGAACGTACCCAACACACTGGCGGCCCCACCCATGTCGTATTTCATCTCATCCATTCCTGCACCGGGCTTCAGCGAAATGCCGCCAGTATCGAAGGTGATGCCCTTGCCGACCAAAACGACCGGCGCTTGCGCAGCCGAGGCGCCTTCGTAGCGAAGAATGATGAACTTGGGAGGCTGTGCCGACCCGTTGGTCACGGACAGGAAGGAGCCCATTTTGAGCTTTTCCAGGGCCGGACGATCCAACACCTCGACCTTGACGTGCTTGAAGGTCTTGCCGATTTGGCGCGCCTCGTTGGCCAGATGCGTCGGCGTGCAATAGTTGCCAGGAAGATTCCCTAACTCACGCGCCAACGACACCCCTTCGGCGACACCGCGGGCACGGACAAGCGCGGATTTGGCTGCACTCAACTCATCGGTGCTGCACAGCAGGGAGACCTTCTTCAAGGCCACAGGCTTGGGCGCAGAAGGCTTGGTCTCTCGGAACACGTATGTGCCTTCGGCCACGGCCAGCACCAGCGAGTGTGCATGTTCTGAAGAAATGTTCAGGCCCGGCGCTGCCGCCACGGCAATGTGGGCCACGCCGAGGTCTTTCACCGCACCCACACCTTTGAGAACAGCTGCTTTGAAGGACTTGGCAGATTCATCCGCCGCGACCACCAACAGCACACGAGCTGCCTTGGCACCAAGCGGACGATGGATATAAAGCGAACGCCCGGCTTTCAAGGAAAGATCGCCTGCGCCCACGACATCTTTGATCACAGAATCCAAAGCCGGATCGCCGGTCACACTCTGCTCTGGCGTGAGCACCAAAAGAAGCGCGTCGACATTGACCTGAGAAAGAGCGGGCCCTTGGGCCACAGATGCGCGGTAGTCCATGCAGTGAAAGTCCATAATGGACGACTAAAACAGATTCAGACAATGTTATTCGATTCCTCCTTGCGCCGTGAACTCTGGCGCAGTTTTATCGGCACGCTGGTGGTCCTGATGACCGTGGTGGTAACCATGGTGCTCATCCGCATCCTGAGCCAGGCGACCAAGGGGGCACTGGCCCCGACGGACGTCGGTCTGGTCCTGAGCTACACCGTGATTGGTCAGCTGGCCGTTCTGCTGGCATTGGCATTGTTTGTGTCGGTGGTGACCGTGCTGAGTCGCATGTGGCGCGACAGCGAGATGGTCGTCTGGCAGGCCAGTGGCGCACGCCAGTTCGACTTCATCGGCCCATTGGCGCGCATGGCTTGGCCAGTGATTGCGCTGCTGGCATTCACCACCCTCGTCGCGCGCCCTTGGGCTCAGAATCAAACAGAAGTCATCAAGCGCCGATTCGAACAGCGCTCCGACATGGCGCGAGTGGCCCCGGGTCAGTTTCAGGCGTCCGCCAACGGCAAGCGCGTCTTTTTCATCGACAGTCACAGCGATGGACAACAGGTCGGGCGCAATGTGTTCATGGTGTTGACTGCTGAAAGGCAGGAGGCCGTGATCACGGCCAAGGAAGGCAACCTCGTCAACGAAAAAGGGTTGCGTTATCTGATCCTGCGTCAGGGTGAGCGCACGCAAACCGACCTGGAGACCGGCAGCAAAACCCTGTCGCGCTTTGAATCTGCCAGGATCTTGGTGGGGGACGCACCCGACCCGACCCTGACAACCACCGATGTGCGCGGGCTATCCACCCCCGAGTTACTGATGCTTGGCGACAAGCAAGCCACTTCCGAGCTGGTCTGGCGATTTGGTTTGATCTGGGCTGCATTCAACATGGTGCTGGCCGGTTTGAGCCTAGCGTCCGGGAACGCGCGCCGCAACAGCAGCTGGAACCTGGTCTACGCCTTGCTCGTCTTCGTGGTGTACTTCAACCTGCTGAGCCTGAGTCAGTCCTGGGTGGCCAAAGGCAAACTGCACTGGTTGGCTTGCTTAGGCCTGCTACACGGCGGCTTGACGATCGGCGCCCTGCTGGTCATCTGGTGGCGTGACGGCGCCACCCTGCCCGGTCGCGCAGTGAAACCGGCTGCGACACTTGCGACACCAAACGGGGGAACCGCATGAGAACCGTGCGCAAACTGATTTATCGCGCGGTCATCCGACAAGTCGGCATGGTGGCGCTGGCCTTCTCCGCACTCTTTTTCTTCATCGATTTTGTGGAAGAGGTTCGCAAGTTGGGCAAAGGGGGCTACACGACCCTGGATGCCATGGTGACGTGCCTCTACATGCAAGGCGCGCACTTCTACGACATCTTTCCAATCTCGCTGCTGATCGGCGCCATCATTGCCCTGGCCCGCTTGGCGCAGACCTCAGAGTTCACCATCCTGCGGACCGGCGGCCTTGGCCCTGAGCGCGCGCTTGGACTGCTTGCCGTGCTGGGCCTGCTGGCGGCAGGCATGACCGTGGCACTCGGCAACTGGCTGCTTCCCTGGACAGAGCACCAACTCTCACTGCACAAGTCGCTTTTTGGCTCACAGCAAGGGCTGAGTCTCGGGACGGGGGGCACCTGGCTGCGTGAGCAACGACAGGTGCCCGAGGGGCGTCACACCATCACGGTCAACGTCGGCGCGGCCACCAGCGACAAAGTGCTGGGAGACATCAGAATTTTTGAGTTCGACAGCTCGGGGCGTTTGCTGCGTCGCGTGTCTGCCGAAGCGGCGCAAATCGAACCATTGAATGCGCCCAACACCGGGTCGGTGTGGCACCTGACACAGGTGAAAGAAACACGCTGGACCGCAACAGACCGGATCAGCGACGAAGCCGTTCAGCGAGGTGAGCCCTTCGTGGCGGAGTCTCAGCTTGACACGATGGCATGGGAGAGCGGCCTGACCCCTCTGGTGGTTGCCGCGTCCGTTCTTCCCCCTGACACCATGTCGGCTTACGCGCTGTGGCATTACACGCAGCACTTGGCGAGCAATGCTCAGGCCGCTCAGCGTTACGAGTCGGAATTCTGGAAAAAAGTCTTCTACCCGGTGGTTTGCCTGGTGATGGTCGCGTTGGCGCTGCCCTTTGCCTACCTCCATGCCCGAAGTGGGGGCATGAGCCTGAAGATCTTTGGCGGCATCATGCTGGGTATCAGTTTTGTTCTGGCCAACCACATTGCCAGCCATTTGGGACTGTTGCACGATTGGCAGCCTTGGCTTGCGGCGGCTGCGCCCAGTCTGTTTTACCTGTTACTGGCCATGAGTGCATTTGCATGGCTGGTCCGATACCGCTGAGCATCCCATGACCCACACCGGCATCTTGCTGTTCGCACACGGCGCACGCGACCCCGCCTGGTCTCGCCCATTTGAAGCCGCCGCCCGGACCTTGAAAGCACAAGCCCCCGAACAACGCGTAGCACTGGCTTTTCTGGAGTTCATGACGCCAACCCTGCTGGAAGCCGGCGCTCAGCTCGCTCAGGAGGGCTGCCAGTCGGTGACCGTTGTGCCTCTGTTCCTTGGAGCTGGCGGACATGTTCGAAAGGACTTGCCCCGACTGATGGACGAATTGGCGCAAGCTCACCCCGGCGTGGCTTGGCGCCTCAGTCCCGCCGTCGGAGAAACCGACATCCTCATCGAAGCACTCGCCACCTCAGCGCTTTCGCTCGCTCGCGCAAACTGAGCTCGTCTCGGTAGCCACCATCCGCCATGAACCTGCATCAGTTTCGCTTCGTCCACGAAGCGGCCCGCCGCAACCTGAATCTGACTGAGACAGCCAAGGCGCTACACACATCTCAGCCAGGCATTTCCAAGGCCATCCTGGAGTTGGAAGAAGAGTTAGGCGTGGACATTTTTGTTCGCCACGGCAAGCGCCTCAAGCGAGTGACCGAACCCGGTCAGCAGGTTCTGAAATCGATTGACGTGATCCTTCGGGAGTTGGGCAATCTCAAGCGCATTGGCGACGAATATGCCAAGCAGGATGCCGGCACCTTGTCGATTGCCACCACCCACACCCAAGCACGCTACGTTCTGCCTGAGCCGGTTGCGGCCTTGCGCAAGAAGTACCCGAAGGTGGCCGTCAGCCTGCATCAGGGCACGCCCGAACAGGTCGCTCAAATGGTTTTGGACGAGGTCGCTGACATTGGACTGGCCACTGAGTCGCTCAGCGATTTTGCCGACCTGGTTACCCTGCCGTGCTACGAGTGGCAACACGTGGCCGTGATACCTGCGACGCACCCGCTTGCCAGCGTTCCGCGCATCACGCTGGAACACCTGGCCGCGGAGCCCTTGATCTCATACCACCCATCGTTCACGGGTCGCAAGCGCATTGACATGGCCTTTGCCCACCGCGGCATGCATCCGAATGTCGTCTTGGAAGCCATCGACGCCGACGTGATCAAAACCTACACCCGACTGGGGCTAGGCATCGGCTTAGTCGCCGAAATGGCGGTGAAAGACGACCCCACGATGAACACACCAGGCGCCGAATTGATCTGGCGCCCAGTCGGTCACCTGTTTGGCGCCAACCTGGCCCGCATCGCTTTCAAGCGCGGCGCCTACCTGCGACAGTTTGTGTTGGCATTTGCCGAACTGATTTCGGATCGTTTGACCCGCGCCATGATCCTGCAAGCCATCTCAGGCCCCGGCACGCAGGCCCCTATGGGAAGCGATCACGGCCTCTGAGCCTTACGGCTTGGGTGGAGCCTGCACATCAGGCAGGTCAATGTGCTCGAAATCAATCGAGCCTGGCGCAGGTACAGAGCCCATTTTCCGCGGTTCGATGATTTCCAGATCATCGAGTTGAAGATCCAGGCTCAGACTTGGTTGGACTTCTGGCATGGCCTTGACCGGGCGCGTTGCCATCAACGGCTCCATGTCTGCCTGCGGAGGCACGGGAACAGGCAGCGGGATCGTTGACAACATCGCCCCACCCTGCCTTATCACAGGCAGAATCAGGTCGACGCGGTTGCGCGACTCGGTATCACGCTCAGACAAATCCCGAGCAATGGCGTAGAGGAACAACAACTCGCGGTACGCCGGCAACTCAAACGTGTCGGCACCGCTTTCAGGTCGCGTCAACGACTTCTCCAGCACTTCCATGGCTTGCGCAGGCGTCGCCCACAAAGCCTGCAATCGCTCTAGGACGCCTGGGTAATCGTCCAGCGTGTGGCCGTGCTGGAGGTCGGTCTCCCAAGCTGGCGCATAGGCATTGAAGCGCTGATTGAAGTCTGACTGAACGCGCTCGTAATCCTCTCGGCGCCCAAGGCGGCGATAGATCTCCAGCAGCTTGAGGAACGGAAGCGGACTCGCCCCACTTGCGCTTTGAACATGCGACTCCAGCAGGTCAACCGCTGCGTCGTCCTGTCCCAATACGATGAAGAACTCTGCTTGCTGCTCAAGGTCGATCAACTCTTCTACCGACACGGCACGCAACGACTCTTGCTCAAAGCGGCGAGGCGCCCGGCCATTGGACACCACTGACGGAGCCGGAGAGACGGGCTTCTGCGTCGCAGGTGCTGGCTCAGCTGCCACCAAGCGCACATCGTGGCTTGCCACCCCCGGTGCCGCAGATTCTCGGGCAACGGGTTCTGCGGCGGGCTGCATCCTTTCGACAGCGCGCGGCGCCACTACAGAGGCCAATGCGGGCGGCTCGATGACAGCGTCTTGACATGAAGCTGGCTCGCCAGCAGGCTCCAGGCCCGCAGCGGGCACAGAGGCAGCCTGCTGTTGCCACCAAGCCTCATCCAGGCGTTGACGACGACGCAACTGGTTCCACATGTAACCCGCCAAACCCATGGTCAACAAGCTGAGGGCACCCAATCCGAGTATCCACAGGCGCTCACCGCCGGCATCCGGCTTGTTGACACGGGCCTCCAGTGCTGCCACGGTGGCACGTGCCGTGTCTCCATCCTTTTGGAGTTGAGCCAAGCGCTGCTCCAACTCTTCCAGATGCTTGCGATTGCGCGCCAACTCTTCCGTGGAGGCACTCAGGGCCTGCCACAGCGCAGCGGCTGCAGCACGCCGCGCCAGCAGGTCTGGCGACTTGTCATCTTCCTTAGGGGGAGCATCCATGCCGGGCACCATGCGCAAACCCGGCACGTTGGTCGCATCGGCCTCGACCGGATCCAACACCAATCGTCCGGACTCGACCTTGGGTACTTTGGGCGCAGGATTCAAAACCAGCGAGCGTCGCGCCTTGGCAAGAGGTGACTCGACGGGTGCATTCGGCACCGACGCAGCAGCGGCTGCCACACTGGCCGCATCCGGCATGTCCGGTGTCGCCGCGGATGAAGCAGCCCCAGATGTTGAGGGCTTGACCGTCTTTTTGGGGGGCGACTTCGGGCGCACTGGCCGGACGACTGGCGCCGTTGGCACCGCCACAGCCGAAGCAGGCGCGGCATCTCGCCCAGTCTCTTGCGTGCCTTCTGGCGCATCAGCCCCCCCCACCGAACTCATGCCGGGAGGATCCGCAAACGCTACAAACTTGCGAGAAATCTTGCCTTGGCAACCGGCAGTCAGTGTCACCGTCACCACAGGCTCGTTCACCACCCGGCCGGTGGTGATCTTGAGAACACGCTCACCACCCGAGGTCGATTGAACAATGACCAGAACGTCTGCGGCAGGCAGCTTGTCCTCACCGAACAGCACTTCAGCCCAGACACAGCTGTCATCCACGTCTTCGCCAGACTCAAGGCGCAGGGGGACCTTGACCCGCAGGGGCTCTCCCAGAATGGCATGGCTACTCGGGCGTCCGAAGCCCAAGCCGTGAGACGCCCCGGGCGTCAGAGCGAATGTGGTTCCAGCAAGAACTACGGCCGATACCCGCTTGATCTTATTCATATCGGTGCATCACAAGGCCTAAGTTTTCACTCTAGCATGAAGCTGCATATTTCACGCTGCGGCACGCAGTCTGTCGGCCAAGCATGAAAACAACTCTCCAACCAATTTCAGCTGGGCAACTTCCAAAGGCTGTCCGGACATCCGTGCTGTGAGCATCCCCCGATTCAGGGTGATCACCAGCACCAACGCATCACTCCACCAACAGTCGGCGGCTCGGTCGAACGCCTCAATCAACGAAGCATCAAACCATTTCTTGGCCAGTTCACCTGCATTGCAAAGCAAGGTAAATCGACGATTGAGTGTGGCTGATTCCGCCACACTGACCTTGGGGTGGATGGCTAGCCAGCGCATTTCGTCTGGCAAGGACGTATCGACCTGCGTCTGCATGGCATTGGTGTAGCGGCTGAATACATCCGATTCCAGCGTCTGCGCCAGAACCTTTGTCAGCAACACCATCTGAACATCGGACTCCACACCAGTTTCACAGCGAAAGCGCAGTTCACTGCCAACGATGTAAGGGCGCTGGGAGGTGCCCCACTCCACACGCCAACCTGCTGCGGATTCGACCGCATAGCCTTTGCCACCCGCATGCTTCACGTGCTTGAAAGCATGTCCTTCAGCTTTGGCCCAATTGGCCAAAACATGGGCAGCTTTATTGGACTGTGCGCCCGCACCGATCAAACGCTTGATGGAACCAAACATGTAGAAGGCGAGCCCTGTGGTTGTTTGAGTGCCGCTGGCCTGCCAGGAGGGAGTCGAACCCCCGACCGCCCGCTTAGAAGGCGGGTGCTCTATCCAGCTGAGCTACTGGCAGTTGGTAACCGAAGTTTACGCCATGCATCAAGGATCACTCGCCAGAGCAAGCCCTTGTCACATAGGCGAGACACCCTCCGCGGCCCCCCTTCGGGCCGGACGCCAACGAGACAGCAGCAAAGCGTTGGTGACAACACTGACACTACTCAGGGCCATTGCGGCACCGGCCAGCATCGGGTTCAAGCCGCCAAATGCCGCCAGCGGAATCCCGATGACGTTGTAACCAAAGGCCCATAAAAGGTTTTGACGGATCTTGGCAGCCGTTCTGCGAGACACATCGATGGCCGCCGGGACCAGCAACGGATCACCACGCATCAAGGTGACACCCGCGGCCTGCATGGCAACGTCCGCCCCTCCCCCGGCATTGGCCATCGCCATCCCGATGTCAGCGGCAGCCAGTGCGGGTGCATCGTTGATGCCATCCCCCACCATGGCCACCACCTTGGGTGCGGTCGATTCGGCACCTCGCAGTTGCTGGACACAACGGGCTTTGTCTGAGGGGAGAACTTCCGCCCAAATATGTTGAATACCCAATCTGGCCGCCATCATCTGGACCGATCGAGCCCCATCGCCGGAGATCAGCGCCGTTTGAACGCCCATTCGGTGCAGCTGCGCCACCGCATCTGCAGCGCCTCGCTTGAGGTCATCACCAAAGGCAAACCCTGCCACGGGCAACCAACCATTGCTCGGCTGCTGTTGGAGCAGAACGGAAACGGTTGCCCCTTGTTCTTCAGACCACTTGCGCTCAAATGCCAAGACGTCGTCGCTTTGTGCCCCCAACTCCCTGACCCATCGCGCACTGCCAAACGCCCAACGCTGTGCGTCCGAGCAAACCACAACGCCCTCAACGCCTTTGCCTGCCACCACGGTCAGGTTCTGGACGCGTACCACATCGGCAGGCCCCTGCCCGCTTTCGAGCGCATACGCCACGACCGCCTTGGCCAGGGGATGCTCGCTCCCCGACTGCAAAGCTGCCGCCAGATGCAAAGGCTGAGGCCATGCTGCACCGCTATCTGCCCAGGCCTCGAAAGCCAAGACTCGCGGTGCACCCCGAGTCAATGTCCCGGTTTTGTCAAATGCCACGATCTGCACTCGGTGCGCGGTCTCCAGCGCTTCCGGATCCTTGATCAGAATGCCCTGCCGAGCTGCCGCGCCGGTCCCAGCCATGATCGCCGCCGGTGTCGCCAACCCCAGCGCACAGGGGCAGGCAATCACCAGCACAGCCACGGCACGCATCAGAGCGACATCCACCGACTCACCCGCCACCCACCAGCCTGCGCCAGTCAACAAGGCCACAAGCAAGACAGTTGGCACAAACACGGCAGACACCTTGTCCACCACACGTTGAATCGGGGCCTTGCTGGCTTGAGCATCCACCACGCTGCGGATGATGTGCGCCAGCATCGTTTGCCCGCCAACGGCGGTCACGCGCAGGCGGATCAGTCCGTCCACGTTCATACTGCCGCCGGTCAGTTTGTCGCCGACCGACTTGCTGACCGGAAGGGGTTCACCCGTCAGCATGGACTCGTCGACATGGCTTGCTCCCGCCGTCAAGGTGCCATCCACAGGAATCCGCTCGCCCGCCTTGACGATGAGTTCGTCGCCCACGACCACTTGGCGCAATAGCACATCCACCTCGCCATCAGGCCCCACTCGACGAACGGTCCCCGGACGCAATGACTGCAAAGCTCGAATCGCGGTCGTGGTTTGACGCTTGGCGCGGGCTTCCAAGGCCTTGCCCAGCAGCACGAGCGTGATGACCACGGCAGAAGACTCGAAATACAGATCCGGCTCAGTATGCCCGCCATGCGCATGACCTGACTGGGACCACCAAAGCCAGCAAGAAAGACCCCATGCCGCAGTGGTACCCAGCGCAACCAACTGATCCATGTTGCCGCTGCGATCCTTCAAGGCCGACCATGCTGCTTTGTAAAAGCGAGCACCCAGAATAAATTGCACGGGGGTCGCCAGCACGAACTGAACCCATGCCGGCCAAAAATGATGCGCCCCAAAAAACATGGGCACGACCAGCGGAATGCTGGCCGCCAGCCCCACGCATACCGCCCCCCATACGGACCACCAAGACACGGGCTCGTCATCAAGGGGGGCATCGGATGCCTGGTGATGTGCGACGTACCCGGCTTTGGCCACAGCGGCGATGAGTGCTTCAGTCAGAGATTCAGCATCAGAGGCGTTGGCATCATCAGCAGCAGGACGGACTGTAGCGACCTCCGTGGCGAAATTGACCTGCGCATCATTGACGCCGGGCACTTTTTTCAACGCCCGCTCAACGCGTGCGACACATGCCGCACAAGTCATGCCACGCACAGACAGCTCGATCGAGTCTGATGCCACGTCTTGCTTCAAGGTTTGCTCATTCGACGTCATGCCGCCAACTCAAATCGTTTCACAATACATCCCGGAGTATCCATTGACCGCACTTGCGCACGCGGTCGACACCCTATCGCCAACAGAGGCTTTGGAACCGCCATGAGCACCACCAACACTTTTCAATTTACCGTTGATGGCATGAGCTGCCAACACTGCGTCAAAGCAGTGACGCAGGCCATTCAAGCACAAGATGCCGGCGCAACCGTCGCCATTGACTTGCCCAGCAAGCAAGTCACCGTGATCACCACGCTGTCGCGTGAAGACGCTGCAGTTGCGATTACCGACGAAGGCTACAACGTCACCGCCTGATACGCCCCATCTAAGGGGGATGATGCGCCAACCACGGGCAAGTCCTCCCCCGCCCACTGCCGCACGCCGTTTCATGATGACGCGTTTTAAACGTGTGGTCACAACGGAACTGCGACATGCCCATTCCATCCCAGATCAGCTGGCCTTTGCGGCAGGGCCACTTGAGTGCATGCGGCATTCAAACCCGTGTCTTACAAGGTGGCGCAGACCTCAAAGCCACAGAAGCCGTGGTGTTTGTGCATGGCAACCCTGGTTCATGTGCCGATTGGCGCTATCTGATGGAGCAGACGGCCCCGCTGGGACGCGTCATTGCGATGGACATGCCGGGGTTCGGGCAAGCCGACAAGCCAGACGAGTACCCCTACTCGGTCGAGGGCGGCGCAACATTTCTGGGTGAGGCGCTCCGCCAACTGGGCGTGCTGAAAGCGCATCTGGTTCTGCACGATTTTGGTGGCCCATGGGGACTGATGTGGGCCGCGATGAACCCCTTGAGCGTCGGCAGCATCACCTTGATCAACACTGGTGTGCTGAAGAATTACCGATGGCACTTCATGGCTCGCGTCTGGCGCACACCGGTTTTGGGTGAGTTACAGATGGCGCTGACCAATCGAATCGGGTTCAAGGCGGTCATGCGGATTGGCAACCCAAGAGGGCTACCTGACGAATTTCTGAATCGCATGTATGACGAGATGGACGCCGGCACCCGCCGGGCAATTTTGCGTTTGTATCGTGCAACCAGCGATCTGCAGGAAAAAGGCGAACTGCTCAGCCGCATGCTGAAACCTCATGGCTTTCGTGCGCTGGTCATTTGGGGGGCAGCGGACCCTTACATCTCCGTTGCGCACGCCAAGCAACAACGGGAGACTTTCCCCGGTGCCGAGGTCGTGACCTTGCCTCAAAGCGGCCACTTTCCGTTTGCCGATGACCCGATGGGGGTCGCAAAGGCCCTCATCCCATTCATGCAGAAGCAGCTAGGGACCACCTAGACCTGGCAGCAGATGGGAACATAACCCGCAAGCCCGGGATACACAATTTGTCACAGAAAGCGCAAACTGATCGGTACAGGTAGTTTTGGGGAGATCAGCCATGCACAACAAAGATCAGCAATGGTGGCAGCAAAAGTATGACGAGTCATCGGGGTTCCATTCGACCAATTCGTACGATTCTCGACTGATGACGCACCAGACTCGCCGCAAGTCTCGGCGCAAAGCCAAAGGAGGTTCGCTTTGGCTGGTGGTGCTGACCGGCATGATCATGATTGCCGTCGCGGGCGTGCTTCAATGGGCACCTCATTAAGCATCACCGCCCGATTTTGAGTTCATCACCCCAAGCCCTACCCAACCACGCCTGTCCAATCTGCGGTGGCCCGAACGCCTGTACCCCGGCAAGCTGTGGCGATCTGTCGCAGCCGTGTTGGTGTCGCACCGTGCACTTTCCTCCATCGCTGCTCGATCGCGTGCCACCGAGCCAGGAGGGCCAGGCCTGCATTTGCCAGGCATGCGTCCGTGAAGCAGACGATGTATCTCAACCCAAACCGGGTTCGTGATGCGTGCTCATTTTTGAGGCAGGCTAAGTTCACCCCTAGGGGAATGCCTCATTCATCACACTTTGCCCCGATCTTGCCAACACACTTATCCACAGAAAACGGGGATAAGTTGAGTCAAGGTCTGAGGCCTGCGTCCTTGAGCACGCGCCAGACATAGGCGCGGGTCTCAAAAAATGGGGGGATGCCACCGTGTTTGCGTACCGCCCCCTCACCCGCGTTGTACGCGGCCACGACCCGCACGAGGTCACCACCAAAATGACTGGTGAGCCAGCGCAAATAGGACAGTCCACCACGGATGTTTTGTTCCGCATCAAACGGATCCCGCACATTGAACCGAGCGGCGGTTTCTGGGATCAACTGCATCACACCGATGGCATTCTTGGGAGACACAGCCTGCTTGTCGAAGTTGGACTCGACACCGGCAATGGCCTGCGCCAGCCGGGGATCGACCCCGTATTCGGGCGCCAATTTCGCGACCATCGCGGCCACCTTGCGTTTGACAGGCGGGAGTTGCTGTCGATAGCTGGCCTCGGCAAAGTCCACACTGGCCTCGTATGCCTTGTCGTCCATCAGACAATTTGGCATGGCTTGCCGACCATCGGCCAACCCACTGGCCATCAAAATCTGACCGGCCTGTTCATGCCCCAATTCTCTCGCGTGAAGCAGGAAGAACTTGGCCTGCACAGGGTCGCGCACACCCTCAGGGCCTTTTGCCTTGAGCAAGCCGCTTCGGTAATGGCCTTCCGCGCTGCCATAGCGGGCAGCCTCGCAATACAGGGCAACCGCCAAAGCTTCGTTGCGCAAGCCCGTGCTGCCCTTCTCTGCAGCCCAAGCACGCTCCAGCACCGCACGGACTCGGGGTGGCTCTGCGGACCACTGCGAAGGCATGGGTTCAGGCGGCAGCTGTGCGGCGGTTCCCAGAACGGGAACGCTGCACAGAAACAACCACAATCCACGCCAGAGGACCATCACTCCGCCTTACTGACCTGAACCTTCAGGTTGAAACGACGTGTCTTGCCGTTTTCACCTTCCTTGACCTGGACCAGCAGGGCCACGTCACGGGGCTCGCCCTTCGGTGGGGTACCGAACAGACGCAAGGTCGACTTGTCGAAGTTCATCCACACAGGCAAGGCTTGACCATCCGCCAGCGTGACGGCCACCACCTCACCAAAGCCGCTGACATACGACAGCGAAGTCTGGAAGTGCTGACCTGGCTCGACCGACACCAGTACCGGGACCAGCAAGGGCTCCTCTGGCACCTGAGCACCGGCGGCGAACAACTGAACCGGCGCAAAGGTGGTGGGCGGTGTGAACGGTTGACCGATGGCGATGTAGCCATTCGGCTGGCTCGGATACGTGGTCATCACGGAACCCGTCAATGGGAAGCCATATCCCAAGGACACTCCGGACGTCGACTTCGCCATCATGGCGGCGTCTTCGGTCGGGATGTAGTCGGCCGTTGTGATGTAACCGTTGCCCTGCTCAACCACGGTCGTGGGCGGGTAATCGTCGTAACGGGTCCGCACCAGGATGAAGTCGCGGGCCAAGCCGTTCATCTCGGGATTCAGCAGGTAGGGGTTGTCGTCGTAGATCAACCAACGCCCGTTGCTGGCCGATACGGCAGCGCTACCCACGTTGTTGTAGAAGCGGCCGCCGGCACGCAGCACCACGGCATTGGCGTTGAAGCCCGTCCCCACACCAGACACCGGCTTGTTCACCGTGATGCTGTGAGCGGGTACCTGAACTTCGACCGTGCCAGCAGATGTGATGCCATCCAGCCCTGCGACGCTACCGATCACCAGATCCGATGCGTTGGTGAAGGCGAAGGCGCTGCCACTGTTGACAGTACGGGCTGCCAGCACGCCTACCGTGTTGCCGGCATTCATGAGGCTGCTCGACGCCGTGGCATCGACGGCCAAACGCCCTGCGGTGATGGTGCCTGTGCCAGCTTGGTTCACGCCGCCATCCAGAGCGACCAAGGTCAAGGTACCTGTGCCGACATGGATGTTGCCGTTGCCCTGCGTCAGAGCGGTGCCTGCCGTCAGATCTGCACCGGAGGCCGTGATGTCCTTGTTGACCGTCAGGCTGTCTCCCGCTGTCAGGGTCGCAGTGGACGTCGTCACGATGGACTGGTTCAGCACCAGCGCACCCGCAGCATTCAGAGCCACTGCACCACCAGCATTCAGCGCACCGTCGACAGACAAGTCACCTGACACGGTGCTCACGTCCACGCCGGCCGTGGCGGTTACACCCGTGGTCGAGCCCGACAGCAAGGTGGTCGGCGTGGTCACCGCGCCCAGCGACAAGGCTGCGCTGTTCACGAAGGTCAAGCCGCCACCGGTGACACCCGCCGCCAGTTTGCCAACGGTGTTGGCGCTGTTGCTCAAGGCCGCGCCCCCTGCCGAAGTCAGCAAGCGAGCCTGAGACGCTGTCAACACGCCAGTGGTTTGGGTGATGCCACCGGCTGCAGACAGGGTCACCACATCGGTCGATCCCGCGTCAGCGGTGGTGGTTACCTGCTGTGCCAAGGCGATGTTGCCAGTGCGGGTCTGGATCGTGATGGCCTTGCCGGCCGTGTTGGTCTTGACACCTTGTGTCTGACCTGCATCGGTACCGGTGTTCACCGTTCCGATGGTCAAGGCCTGGTTATTCACAAACGTGACGTCCCCACCCGTGACCGCTGCTGCCAGCGTGTTCACAGCGTTGGCGGCGTTCTCCAGTGAGGCATGACCGTTACCTGCCACCACGCGCAACTGATCTGCCGTGATGGCAGCATCGGCCGACGTCGATTGCGTCACACCAGCAGAGGCCCCCAAGGTGACCTTGCCGCCCGTCGCCGTAACGGCCTTGTTCACTGTCAAACCGCCATTGAGCGTTTGCACGGCAATCGACTGTGCGGTCGCGGTGGCTACCAGCCCGTTTTTGCTGACTGCCGTCATGTCCACGGTGTTGTCACCCGGAGTCAGTGCTGTCACCGCCCCCAAGGTCAACGCACCGGTGGTTTGCTGCAGCCATTGGCTCCCGCCAGATTGAGCAGCCAAGGTATTGACCCCAGCCGACTCGATCCGTTGACCATCTGCACCGATGTCACCACCAGCCACCAGAAGCGCATTGCCGGTCGTGGCGATCTCGTCCGTGGCGCCGTTGGCGGTGTTCGTCGAGATGTTGCCGCTGGCGATCACCTGAATCGTGCCCGAACCCGCGCCAGCGCTACCGGACTTGAGGGTGGCGCCGTTGATGGCCACGTTGCCAGCCTTGGCACGCAAATCGATGTTGCCATTGCCATTGGCGACCACATTCTTGGAAACCGTCAGATCACCAGCCGACACATTCAACGCAATCGCCGCGCTGTTGGCCGTCGTCACCAGCCCGTCTTTGCTGACCGCGGCAATATCGACGCTGCTGTCAGCTGGAGTCAGCGCCGTGACGCTGCCCAAAGTCAGGCTGCCAGTGGTTTGGCGCAGCCACTGCGCCCCCGCCGACTCAGCGGCCAGCGTGCTCACACCGGCCAATTCGATGCGCTTGCCATCCGCGCCAATGGTGCCCCCCGAATTCAGCAGCACGTTACCTGCTGTAGCGATTTCGGCCGTGGAGCCGTTATCGGTCGTGGTGGTGATGCTGTCGCTTGCAACGATCTGGATGGTGCCAGTGCCGGCGCCAGTCGCACCGGACTTCAGGGAGGCGGCGTCCAGAATGACCTTGCCGGCCTTCGCACGCAAGTCCACCGTCCCGTTGCCATTGGCCACAACATCCTTGGCCACCGTCAGGTGGCCCGATGTCACGGACAGTGCGATGGGCGCATTGCCCGCTGTGGTTACCAACCCGTCCTTGCTGACGGCAGCGACGTCGAGCGCATCATCACCGGACAGCAAGGCCGACACGGCGCCCACCTTCAAGGCCCCCTGCGTCTGACGCAGCCACTGTGCGCCAGCAGATTCCACGGCGAGCGTGTTCACGCCCGCTGTTTCAATGCGCTTGCCATCGACCCCGACAGCGCCACCTGATACCAACAGAACGTTGCCTGCTGTAGCGATTTCGGTGGTGTCTCCGTTGTCGGTTGTGGTGGTGATGTCGCCACTGGCCAAAACCTGGATACCGCCGTTGCCTGCACCAGCCGAGCCCGACTTCAAAGTGGCCCCGTTGATCGCCACGGCACCATCCTTGACACGCAGATCAATGCTGCCGTTGCCGTTGGCAACCACGTCCTTCAACACGGTCAGGTCACCTGACGCCACATTCAAGGCGATGGATGCGTCCCCGCTCTTCGTCACCAAGCCGTTTTTGCTCAAAGCAGCCACGTCGATGAGGTCATCCCCCGGCGTCAAAGCGGTCACGCTGCCCAAGGTGAGGCTACCCAAGGTCTGACGGAGCCACTGCGCCCCGACCGATTCGGCTGCCAGCGTCGAAACACCCGACGTTTCGATGCGATAGCCGTCGGCGCCAATGCTGCCGCCAGAAACCAACAGCGCATTGCCGGTGGTGGCGATTTCATTTTTGACGCCATTGGCCGAGTTGGTGCTGATGTTGCCGCTGGCAATCAACTGGACCTGACCAGAGCCGGAGCTGATGGTGGCGCCATTGATGGCGATCGCATTACCCGTGCCAGCGGTACGCAAGTCAACGGTACCCGTGCCATTTGCAGAGACATCGCTGAGTACCGTCAGGCTGCCTGCCGCATTGTTCAACGCGATGGCACCGTTGCTGCCAACGGTGGTGACCAAGCCTGCACGGCTGGCAACCACGCCACCAAAGGCAACGCCTGTGTGCAGGGCTGCAACCGAGCCGATGGTCAGATCATTGTCCGTGCCATCGAGCTTACGCAGCCATGTGTTGCCACCTGCCAAAGTGGCCAGCGTTGCGACATCTTGCAACTCAATGCGCTGACCGTCTGCGCCGATTGTGCCCACGGCTTGCAACAAGACGTCGCCCGCGGTGCGGATCTCTGGCAAGGCGGTGGTCGAACTGTTCGCTGTGTTGGTCGAGATGTTGCGTCCGGCGACCAGCTGAACGGTACCGTTACCGCTTGCTGCGCCGTTGGTCGATGCAATCGTTGCACCATTGATGGCGATGTCGCTGCTGCCACCGGCACGCAAATCAACAGAACCGTTGGTACCTGCGGTCACGTTCTTCGTCACGGTCAAATCACCCGTGAGCGTGGCCACCTGCACGCTGCCACCCTTGGTGGCCACACCATCGGTCGCCACCGAGGTGTCTTGCCCCGTGACGGAAGCAATCGTCAGCGCTTGATCGTTGCGGAAACTGAAGTCGGCTGCATCACCGGTGATATTGGCTGCCAGGGTACCAATCAGATGCTTGCCCGAGGCGCCGGTGTTTTCCAAGCGCGTCGTGTTGAACGCGTTGATCAGCAAATAGCTCGCGGTGATGTCAACGTTGCTGGTCTCGGTAATGGCGCCCTTCAGGGCTTCCAAGGTCATGGTGGAGGCACCACCGGCGATGACGTCCTGAGTGAGGTTCAGGTCACCCGAAGTCGATGCTGCGTCCTTCGAAGCGGACAAACGAATCTGACCGTTGTTGGTTTGAACACCCAACAGCGTTGCACCTGACACATCGGTCGTGGCCCCCACCTCCAGGGCATTTTTATCGGAGTAGACAAACTGGCCGGCGCCAGAGACTCGACCGGCAAGCACGGCCACGTCGTTGGTGGTGTTGTCCACGGTGACGCCCGTGGCGGCTTGCAAGGTCAAGTATTGCGTCGTGACAGGCGACGTCGCATCTTGCGTGATCGCGCCTGCGACGGACTGCAAGGCCACCGTTGCACCACCCGTGGTCGTGCCGGCCGTGATGCCTGCAGTGGTCGCCGAGGCATCCGCATTGCGGTCAAGCGTACCGATGGCAACGTTGTTGGCGTCCACGTAGCGCAGGTTGTGGCCACCGGTGTTGGCTGCCAACTTGGCCACGTCGTTGTTCGCAACGGTCAAGGTGACATTACTGTCAGACAGCAGCAGCATGTCGCCTGCGGTGATCGGCGCCGTGGCCGATTGCGTGATCGTACGCTCCCCGGAGGTCGCGCCTCGCGTATCGAGGAACAGCTTGCCGCGCGCAGCCACCGTACCCAAGGTCACCCCGTTGAGGGTCGAACCCAGCGAAGGATAGGTTGCACCAATGCTGTCGATGTTCAGTGCGATGGCATTGGTGAAGTCCAGACCTTGAGATGCACCCGTGATGGATGCGGCCAAGCGGCTCACGGCATTGGCATTGTTCAGCAACGAGGTATTGACTGCATTCAGTCGCAACTTGTCGGCACTCACGATGGCGGTACCGGTCTCGTTGATGGCACCTTGACCAGAGTACAGATCGACAGTCGCACTGCCCGCAGTGATGGACTGTGCAACGGTCAGGTCCGTCGAAGCGGCAGCACCATTCGACGAGGCCGCCAGGGTCACGTTGCCATTGCTGGTGGTCACGCCATTGAGGGTCAAGGTCGCGCCAGAAGCACCCAAGGTGCTGCTGACGGTTCCGACCGTGAGGTCATCCTTGTCCTTGTACGCCAACCACTTGCCCGCACCGGTCAGGGTTGCAGCGATCGTGTTGACATCATTGGTGGTGCGGCCAAGATCGATGTTGCCCGCATCCGATGTGAGTTGCAGCTTGTCAGCGCTGATGTCCTGGGTCTGGGTGAGATCGCCACCCGACTGATACAAGGCCAACGTGTCGCGCACGGTGATGCCTGTGTGGGTGTTGGTCTGAGTGCCGCTTGTCAGCACCACAGGCTCGAGAGCAGACACGGAACCGATGTTCAACGACACCGTATTGCGGAACTCCAGACTACCTTGAACCACGTTCGAGGCCAAGGTGCTCACAACGTTGTCGTTGCGCAGCTTGGAGGTATCGCGGGCCCCCACGTACAGGCTGGAGGAGCTCACGTGAGCCGTGTTCACTTCGGTGACTGCACCTTGGTCCGCCAGCAAACTGGTCACGCCCGAAGTGGTCCCGGCCGAAATGTTCTGCTTCAGCGTCAGATCACCCGTGGTGGTCAGCAAAGACACCGTATCGTCAGTGGTCGTGATCCCCACCGTGGCGGCTTGTGCACCACCCAACCAGTTGGTAGACCCAGCAGAGGCCTTATCCAGTGCCCCCACCGTGTCCACAGCCAAAGCCTGAGCGTTCTTGAAGATCAGGTCGTCTGTCAAATTGGCAGCCAGATGGCTCACCAGGTTCGGACCTGTCAGAACATTGTCACCACTGCCCAGCAACTGCAAGCTGTTGACCGTCAAGGTACCTGTACCCACCGCACCAGCCTGGGTGTTGATGGTCAAAGTCCGAGCTGTGTCAGCTCCACCAGCACTGTTGCCTTGCACCGTCAAGGCGGCGTTCAAGGCCACGCGACCACCGACCCCGTCCATTTCCAGCACAGCGTGATCACGCATGGTGGTGGCAGCGGCCACTGTCAGCGAACCGGTCGAGCCAAGCAACGCGTTGATCGAGGACGCTGACGTTGCAGACGCAGCATGACCGATCACCACGTCAGAGAAGCCAGGCTGGAAGATACCCAGCGAGCCACCGTTGAACCAGTTGCTTCCCAAGAACAACTTCAGTTGAGCGGGATCGCTGGCCTCGGCCACACCACCCGCAGTGCCCAACTCGATGTTGGTGTTTGCGTGTTCAGTGTGAATGCGCAACTCACCAGCCGATGCCACCTTCAGGCGTGCCGTCGAGGTGTTCACAAAGTTCATGCTATCAGCAGCCAGTGTGATGACACCGGTCGCGGTCGGACCAGATGTCAGCAGCAACGTCGAGGGGTTGTAAGCACCCTCACCAGAACCGATGTACATGGTGTTGCCCACACCGTACAGGCCGAAACTGTTGCTGCCTTGCGTGGCCGATGTCTTGCCGCCACTGCTGCCATACAGCGAAATGTTGCCCGACGAGGAGACGATGCTGGTCGCGGTGTCCTCAAGTCGGATACCGTGGTTTTCATCGATGAAGCTCTTGTCACCACCACCACCCTTACCCACGATGGTGATGTTGCCCGAGGTGGACTGGATCAAGGAGCGCGATGACACCACCACGCCGTCGTAGCGCGTGCCACCGGTCACGGAGCTGTCCGAACCCACGCCGCTGGCATCACCCGTGATGTAGATGTTGCCGGTGGTGGTCTGCAGTGTCGAGCGAGCATTGCCGCCCTCACCGATGATGACGGCATCCTTCGTGCCTGCCGCCGCGTACTTCGACTGGGCCCCCATGATCGTGAGGTCACCCGCTTGTGCATTGATGTTGGTCAGCGCCCCCACAATGCGCACCGCAGCCCCAGCATCGGTGGTCAGCGGGCCGCTGCCGTAGATGCTGATGTCACCACCGGCCGATGTCAATTCACCGTTCTTGATGTAAACGCCGTTGGTGATCCCTTCCAGATCACTACCGAAACCCGTCGCGGCCGTGGCCAGCGACCCAATGTTGATATTGCCGCCATTACTGCGGATGGCTGCCGTGTCCAGTACCACAGCGCCACCGATGGCGCCGGCCGCCTGGAAGGAGTTCAACGCCACATCCAGCGTGCCGGATGTTGTGGAGCCATCAATCAATCGGTTTTTGATCTTGATCGATCGGTCCGCATTGATGGTCAGGGTTTTGGCCCCTGCCGTCTTCGTGATGTCAAACGTGGTTTGCTGGTAGTCCGCATAGCCGGTATTGCTACCGTATGTACCACCCTTGACGTTGATGACTGTATTGGCGGCATTCAACACCAACTGAGGTGTACCCAGCAGTGACGAAGCCGTGATGACGTCACCGGATGTCGAGAACAGGTTGACTGTTGCGGCATTCAGCGTAATCGCCTGCGGGCCGATCAGAGACAGGCTGCGCAAAGCTTGAGTACCTGTCCCACCGATGTAGTTCGCGGCCGATGAGCCTAACGTAATGGTGCCAGGGCCAATCGATGGCGTACCGGTGTCAGCACCGGTGGTGTTCAGGATCAGAGCCTGCGGGTACTCTGGCAAGGTCGCCGAAGGGGCCGCCGACGTGATGTTGCCTTTGAACTCAATGTTGCCGCCACGGCCCGTGAAGTTGCCACCGTTTTGTGGCCCTTGCGTGTTGATGGTGACGGAATACTCTGGCGCGGCCAGCTTCACGTCTTGCCAGAAAATCACGTCCCCAGACTGCGCACCACTCGATTCGGTGATTTTGGTCGAGATGGGCGTGGTGTGAGCCAGGGTCGTGGCCTTGAAGAAGTTGACATCGCCCCCGTTTGTGGCGAGCGTGTTGTTCAAGGTCACCGTGCCACCGGAATCCGATGAGCTCGCACCGAAATTGATGTCCAGAGCCCCGGCAATCGACGAGATCTGTTTGTTAACAACAATCGAACCAGTCCCGGAACCACCCGTCAGGGTGTCGAACACCAAGGTGGACTTCGCGCCCGCAGTCTTCGAAATATCGGCGTTGACGGTGATGTTGTTCGTGGCCTGAAGGGTCACGGTCGTCCCGCCGGTGTTCAGCGTATTCTGAATCGACGTGTTGGAAACCGAGTTGGGCTCAGTGCCGGTCGCCGTCACCGTCAAATCGGTCGGGTCGAGCAACCAGTTGCCGCCCTTACCACTTTCGGCGCCGATGTTGACCTCGCCGGTCAGACCCAAAGCTCCCTTGGACGAGGTTTCGACCTGCCCGCCCTTGCCTGCACCAGCACCACGCGCACTGATGGCACCAGCCATCTGCGTGGCCTGTTCAGACCACAGCACGGCCTTGCCACCATGACCCGAGCCTGTGGCGTCCACCGAAATGGTGCTGCCAGCCTCTTGCGTCACCGTCTGGGCATTGGTGATGCTGGCGTCTTTCCCCTGCCAGCCGCCACCAACCAGAACTTGACCACCGCCCGCGACGCCACTGGCGTCCAGCTTGGATCCCGACTGCAGCACGACCTTGTCGCCGGTCGCCACGATGCGACCACCAGTCTCACCGGCGTTTGCCCCCGCCGCCTGGGTGGTCCCACTGATCGTGGTTTGACCGCCCTTGGCTTCGATCCAGATTTCACCGTTACGCTGGGCCAGCGAGTTGGCGCGCACCGTGCCTGTCTGGTTCACGGCCGAGGCCAACATGGGTGACGCGCTTTGTGCCGTCAACATCACGTTGCCACCGTCTGCAATGATCAAGCCGGAGTTGTCCACCCGCGCCGAGTCAGTGCCCGCAGCCACATTGACCGACACCAAGCCAGTCACACCCATGTTCAGGGTGATCTGATCGCCTGCTGCCAACACCGTGCTGCCCTTTGGCGTCACGATCTGGCCGGCGTTGTTCACCTGGGCACCCAGCAGCGCGACATAGCCGCCCTCACGGCTGACCAAAGTACCGAAGTTCTCGACCTTGGCCGCGGCGTTAGGTTGCGTGAATCGCAGCTTGCTCGACAGGAAGTCAGAGTCGGTCATCTGCATGGCACCAGCGACCAAACCACCCACGTCCACACGAGAACCAGCCCCGAACACCACCCCCATGGGGTTGATCAGCACCACCTGGCCATTGGCCTGCAGTCGCCCCAGAATCTGAGATGGATCCGCGGACAGCACCCGGTTCAGCGCAATCGCATCAACCGATGGCTGGAAGAAGTTCACCGCAGCGCCAGCGCCGATGTTGAACGTCTCCCAATTGGTGATCAGTTTGCTGGTCTGCTGCTGAATGTTCAGGACGGACCCGGTCTGGGAAATCGAACCTGCTCCAGACACGATCTGCCCACCTGTGGGCAAAGCGCTGTTGGCCACAGTACCTGCAATCACCAGAGACGAAGGGCTGAACGTGGCTGCCAGGATGAAAGGCAGCAGGCGAATTTTCGGCGTGTCGAGGTAAGCCATGATTGTTCCTTGTGACGGGCCGTTCGTCAGAAGCTGACAGTGCCGATGATCCAGATACGGGCAGAACGGTTGGTACCGTCGTTGTCCTTGCCGGTAATGGTCGGATTGGGGTTGTCGCCCAGCTTTTGGGCGAACATGACCTTGAGGGAACCAACGTCCTTCTTGATCAGATTCAGGCCAAAGCCGAAGCCCTGCAGGTCATACGTGTTGGGGTTGGACAGGTCGGTGGTGGTCCAACCATTCCAGGTCCGCTTGTATTGGGTCACGCGGCCATAGTCCCAGAAGCCGAAGAGCGAGAGGTCCCCCCAGCGGTAGCTGCCCAGCGTGCGACGCAGCTCCAAAGACGCCAACAAGCCAGTGTCGCCATAGCCCTCACCCACAGGATAGGCGCGGACGCCATTGGGGCCGCCCAACTGGAACTTTTCAGCGTTATCCAGGTTCTTGTTCGCCCACTGTCCTGACAGCGAGGCGTAGACACTCCAAGCTGGACCGAACGCCGGGATCACGCCAGTGCCATTGACGTTGGCGTTGCCCTTCTTGAAATGTCCTGCTGTGCGAGTGGTTTCGGCGTCGCGCAACTCGTTACCCAGGTTGTCCGACAAGTCAGCCTTACCCGCGGCCAGACTGACACCCCAGTTGTAGTTGCCCAGTCGCGCCAAGCCGTCACCAGACAGACCCAGCGTCAACATCTGCACCGTGCGGTCGCTGAAGTTGCTGCCTTCGATGTTGTGCTGCATGCGCTTTTGGTCAAAAGCACCAACTGCGAACAGGTTTGATGTCGCGCTGCGGAAGATCGGATAGCTGCCAAACAAGGAGCCCGCCTCGACACTGCCGTCCAGGTTGACCGGAATCACGCTGGCCTTGGTGTCCACATTGGCCACGGAATACGAGGCACCTACACGAGCGCCACGCGTGCCCACTGGCGCTTGCACGCCGATTCGCCCACTGGACGAACCATCAGAGCCGCTGGCGTTGAAGGACCATGTCTCACCATGACCGCTCGGGCTATTCAGCGCGGCGGCCACGCTCAAGCGCACATCACCCGAGTGTTTGTTGCCGTAGTTGTCCAACGTGGCCGAGCCGGTGACCAGCTTGCCTTCTTCCACTTGTGTTTGAACCACAGTGGTACCGGGCTGAGTGCCTGGAACCAACTGGGCCTTGACTTGCACGCCAGGATATTCGTTGGCAACCAACAGGCTTTGCTCCAGCGCTTCGCCCTTGAGCGGCTTGCCTGCTGGTGCGCCATTGGCCACCACGGCGGTCACGATTTCGGGCTTGATGCGCTTGCCGGCACCTTGCACGGTCACCGCCTCGACCACGCCCTCCTGGACCTGAATTTCCAGTGTGCCACCGTCGACTCGCTGCGGCGGCAAGAAAGCCTGGGCCAACGGATAGCCCTTTTGACGGATCATGGCTGCGATGGCCTCTGCAGGCTTCTGCATTTCCTCGACCGTCAGATCCTTGTTTTCCCACGGCGACACCAGTTGCTGCACTTCGGCAGCGGTCAACACGCTATTGCCTTTGACCACGAACTGTTTGACCTGTATGCGCGGCGTGACGGCAGGGGCTGCCGCATAGTCTTCGGAGCGCGGCGTCAGGCCCTCAATCGCCACGGCCATCTGCCCTTCCTGCATGGCTGTGCGGGAAATGCGCACCTTCACGTTCGGATGACCGTTGCTACGGAGATAGTCCGCAATCGCGTGAACAGCCTTCTCGAACTCAGGGAAGTCCAGCTCCCGATCCGCCCAAGGCGCCATGGCCTGCTTGAGTCCCTCTTGGGAGACCAGCACATCGCCCTCAATCTTGAAGCCTGCCATCGACAGCTTGAGTCCAGACAACGACGTCTGCAGCTTGGGCATGGACGACTTGATCTGAGGCTTGGCCGTCACGGCCTTCGGCTTGCCTGTGAGCTTGGCCGCAGCAGAACCGGCATCTGACCGATTCAGGCTCTCTACCACCACCCCGGTCTCGCTGCCGTTCGTCGCTGTTGGCGCGGCAGGCGCCATCAAAGGCACCAACACCAAGGCCACGGCAACGCTCAATTTGGGAGCCGACACACCTGCTTCAACGGTAGGCGTTTGGTTCATATGAATGCTCTTCATGGTCAGAGAGGGAAATTGATGGCGCAGCGTTGCCCCGGCGGAATATCCAACCGTGGATTTTGTAACAGAAGCCTAACGCGAAACGTACCACTTGCGGCGTCAATTACACGGTCGATCTGACTAATTTTCGCCTTGAACGGCCCACCACCCAACTCTGGTGAGACGTCATACACCTGATCGACCCTTAACTTGCCAAACAGCGCGGCAGGTAACACTGTTTCAACATGCAACGGCTGCAATTGCACCACACGAAAGATTTTTTCCTGGCGAACCAAATCGCCACGTTGCCGATAAACATCGACAACCACCCCCCTGATTGGGCTGACGATGGACCGCAACTTGAGTTGTTCACGTCGCTGACGCAATTCCAGCTCAGACAACTTGTACTCGGTCTCCAGTTCGTCGAACTCCTGAGTCGAGATCAGTTGCTTGCGCTGCAGGTCGGCATTGCGCGCGTGCTTGCGTGCACCGAACTCGGCCTTGGCCGATTGAAAGTCCACGGCGGCGGACTCCACGCCAGCATTGAGGCGGGCCAACAGTTGCCCTTGGGAGACGATGTCACCGCGGTCAACATTGACCGTTTCCAGCACGCCGTCCACCGGCGTCCCCACGTTCACTTCTTGAGAAGGCTGGATCAGGCAACTGATGTTTCCAGCGGGTTTGGGGCGCGCCTGCTGGGCCTGCACCGATCCCATGGCCAACCAAAGCACACAAGCCAGTGATACCAGCCCTGCTCGACGTCCCTGCTTGAATCGAGAAACACTCATTCCATTTTTCCTGTAAACGACAAAGCCTGACGACTACTGAAATCCGAACGCAACAGCCGATTTCGGACCAGGCCATGCGCCCGCTCAACGCGACGCTGCACCCACTTGTAGTACGTCAAGCCGATCTTCTGACTTGCACGTTGCATGCCCGGCTTGACCAGCCATCGCAGCAAACGACTTCGAATGATGGGGAAAGCTTCTTGCACCAAGGTGTCATCCATGGACAGCATCGCCTCCCAACTGCCTGGATCCCCCATCCGACCGCAGCGTCCCGCCAACTGACGGTCAATGCGTGATGAATCATGCCCCTCGGTGATGATCACGTGCAGACCACCGCGCGCGCACACCTCGTCCGACAGCTTGATGTCGGTACCCCGCCCTGCCATGTTGGTGGCGATGGTGACGCAACCGGCCTCACCCGCTGCAGCCACCAATTCCGCTTCTGCCTGGTCCTGCTTGGCGTTCAGGACCTGGTGCTTGACACCGGCCAGGGTCAGCAACCGACTCAATTCTTCCGAGGCGGCGATCGACCGCGTGCCAACCAGCACGGGACGCCCGTCAGCCACGATGACGCGGATACGTTCCATCACGGCAGTCCACCGCTGCCCGCTGGTGGCATACAGCTTCGCGGGCAGCGCCTGTCTCAGCGTCGGCTTATAAGGCGCGATCTTCACCACCCCCAAGCCGTAGACCTCAGCCAGCTCCTTGGACACTTCCTTGCAGGTCCCGGTCATCCCGGACAGACGGAGGTAGCGGCGAAAGAACATCTGGTAGCTGATGCGCCCCATCGTTTCCTTCTCGGCAGACAGCTCGACACCTTCCTTGACTTCGATGAGTTGCTGCAGGCCTCGTTCCCACGAACGATCCGGCATGACCCGACCCGTGTTCTCATCCACGATCATGACCTTGCCCTCGCGCACGATGTAATGCACATCGGGCACGAAAGCATGCAAGGCCTGAAGGGCAAGCAGCACGGCTTCTTCCGCACGCAAGGGGCTCTGCCAGACGGGCGACATCTGCTCGTCCTGCGTCAACTGCTGGAGGCGCTCTCGGCCATCCCGAGTCAGTGTTGCGTGATGGTCGCGTGGCGCAAGCTCATAGTCCTCGCCCTCCACCAACTTGCGGGCCAAGGCAATCGCTTCGCGGAAAAAGGCTTCTGCCTCTTCGCTGCGCCGCGTTGCCGAAATGATCAGCGGCGTACGAGCCTCGTCCACAAACACGCTGTCGGCCTCGTCCACGATGGCGAACTGCAGACCCTGCATCTGAGGCTGACGGGTTCGTCCGGTCATGAGATCCATGGCCAGGCGCAGGGGCTGGGTCCGTTCGCCGAGCGTGAGTCGGTCTCGAAGGTAGTCGAACACCAGCGTCTTGTTATTGCAGTAAACGATGTCGCCTGCGTACAGCCGGACTTTGTCTGAGGGCGGCGTTTGCTCGCCTATCTGTGTGCAACTCAGGCCCAACGACGCGTACAGGGGGCCGAAATGAGCTGCATCACGCTCTGCCAGGTAGTCATTGACGGTGACCACATGCACTTTCATGCCCGACAGCGCAGCCGTGGCCGCTGCCAAAGTGGCCGTGAGGGACTTGCCCTCCCCCGTGTTCATCTCTGCCACGTTGCCATGCAGCAGCACAAACGCACCCTCAATTTGGGTCGAGAAATGCCCCATCCCCAGCAGGCGGCGAGACATCAGCCGCACCAGGCCAAACGCTTTGGCGACCAGGCGATCATCATTCAGGCCTGCGCGTGTCAGATCGCGGCGCAGTTGTGTGCGCGCTTGCGCCAACTCGGTCTCCGACAGCGCCGCCCAATAGGGCTCCCATTCCTCCACCCATGCGACGACCTGCTGGCGACGCGATGCGCGCAACTGCCACGTGCTGGTCGACCGGATGCGCCAGCTCTCCCCCACGCGGTCAAGCCAAGACAGATCCTGCCAGTCTCGCTTCTGTGGATAGGGGTCGGAGCGCAGGGCCAGGGCAAACATGTTCGTGCTCACACAGAGAAGTGCTTCATGAACTGCTGACGCAGGCTGCGATACCACTGGCTTCCCAGCGGCTCTGGCTTGTGCGCAAAACGCACATACACACGCCCCCCCAGATAAGACGGCGCCACATCGCCCGAGAATTGCATCTCGAACTGAAAGAGCGGCTCCAGAGCTTGAGGCGTTTCCTGACGGGACGATGCGTCCGGATTCAAACCGATCTTGCCGCCCCCTTGCAGCGCCAACGCCATGCTGGGCAATTCGGCGCTCGCCGCAGGCACCTCGCGCACGATCCGGGCCTGCAAGGCATGCCACAAGCTTTCGACAGACCGGATTTCAACACTCTCTGTGCGCTGCCGAACCAGATCCACACGATCTTGAGGCACCACCGTCAGCAAGGTGTACCGAGACGGATCCAGAACATAGGCCACCACGGCGCCTCGGTCGTAATAGCTGCCAGCGAAATCTGCAGGCGCATCCATGTCGAACCGGCCGGCATGTGAACTCCGCAGCACCAGGTTGTTGCGGCGTTGTTCCAGATCAGCGAGACGCTGGAGCTGGTAGGTCAACTCGGCCCGCGCAATTTGCAAATTGACGCGCTCTGTCGTCTCCGCCAGAGCCAGCCGGGCCTCCTGCTCACGCACCGAGGCCTGCACCTGCTCGACTTGTGCCTCGATCGTAGGCTCGGCACAGGACAGCAGTGGTTGACCAGCTTGAACAAACTGCCCCGGTTTGGCCAACACCTTGGCGCCAAAACAGGTAGATGGCACCCGAACGCGAGACTCCTCAGGCATCCAGATGATCCCTTCGGCCATGGTCCAGTTGGCGACAGGTACAAATCCGATGAACGCAGCCACCGCCATGACGGCGGCGGCGGTCACGATCACCACGCGTTGGCGTCCGCCCTCCAGGCTGGCATCGGTCTGCACAAACTTGACGTAGTTGACCAAGGGCTTGATGAGGAGACCGTAGCCCGACCACATGGCCAGCAAGACGCCAAATACGAAGAACTTGCCTGCGATGAGCACGATGATCGACAAGGTGACCATGGTTCGGTAAATGACCGAACCAAAGGCATAAAAGGTCAACCAGGCGGGTTCGCGCGGCGTCAGATGAAGAGGTGGACGTGCCTCCACGCGGAAGAGGTACTTCTTGGCCAGATAGCTGACGTAGAGGTTGGCGCGTTGCGCCAGATTGGGAATCTCCAAGGCATCAGACAGCATGTAGTAGCCATCAAACCGAAGCAATGGATTCGCGTTGAACACCACCGTGGTGACCCCGGCCAGGATGACCACCTGATGAAGCACCGCTTGAGTGATGCCCCCGCTGGCCTGTGTCCACAGCCACAACGCAATCGCACCCAAGCCCAACTCGGCCAGCATCCCTGCGCCACCGATCAGGAATCGGTGCCACTTGTTGGGCAGCATGACTGACTGCGTCGCATCCACGTAGGGAACGGGGATGAACACCAGAAACATCAAGCCGACTTCACGACAACGACCACCTACCGCCTTGATGGCCAAGGCATGCCCAAACTCGTGAAACCCTTTCACGAGCGGGTACACCAAGGCCATGATCAGCAGGTTGTCGCTCGTAAAGACGCGAGAGGTGAGATCGTGGGTGAGCTCCGTCCAGTGCAGGGCGGCCATCCCGATGCCCCCCAGAATGATCATGCCCCACAAGGCCAAAAGCCAAGGCCAGAGCCCGCCCGGCACCCAGCGCATCAGCGCACTCATCATGGGCTCCGGATCGAACAATGGCAGCTTGACCGACAGTGGGTTGGCCAAGTACTGCATCAACTTGGCTTTGCGCAGCCGATCGCCTCGCTCCGTGATCTCGTCCAGATCCGGCTGCTTGTCGGTCAACAGCACATTGGCCTGGTGCAACTGCGCCAGCAGACTGAGCACTTCGTCTTGCGTGGGTGCCTGGTCGCCCAAGATCAGGCAAGCCTGACGCCAGATGTCATCCAGCGTGCGCACGCCATCCATCAAGGCCAGAACCTGGTATGCGGCCGGATTGAACCGCATCACACGCCCACTGGCCAAATCCTGCATCACATGCCAACGTTGTCCACGGTAGGTGTGGCGAACCAGCCTGGCTTGGTTGCGCAGGCGTGGTTTCAGGTCTGTGACCCGGTACCAGGACGAGGAGAAGAGCGCCGACGTCATGCGTGCTGCCTCACACGCCCAGCCAGGACCATGCCTGAAGCCTCATCCAGTCGGTCAAGTTGCGCGTCCAGATCCAGATCAGACGTGCCTCCCCGACCGTGACCTTGCCAAGCCCCAGCATCCCAGGACGCAGATCAGGCAGGTTGGAGCGCGGCATGGCCTCCACCCGGAAAAAGTTCTTGCCCTGTTCAGCGTGCGCCACAGCGGTGACCAGCGTGACCTCGAAATCCAGGGGCTTGTCGGGCATCGCCGTCAAAACCAGCTTGCCGCGTTGCCCCACCCGGACATGGCCGATGTCGGATTCAGGCACCTCGAGCACGATGCGCCAGGCGTCCAACGGCGCAATTTCAAAGAGTTGCTGCCCTTTTTTGACGGCACCACCCAACTGTTGAGACAAATCGCCACTGACAATCAACCCGGCAAAGGGGGCAATGACCCGCGCCTTGTCCATCATGCTTTCAGACAACTGTCGCTGCGCATAAGCCTGATCGCTTTGCGCTTTGGCAATCTGAATTTGTGCCAGATTGCGTTGCGCCTCGGCGTCGTTGGCTTGCTGTGTGTACTGCGATTGTTGGCTGGTCCAACGAGACGCCTCCAGCTGCAGTTCGCGGTCATCCAGCGTGGCCAGCAATTGGCCTTGCTTGACCACTTGCCCTGCTCTCGCCTGTGCTGACGCCACAAATCCATCAAACGGAGCAGAGATCATGCGGCGGACGCGCCCCTCCAGGCGAGCATCCCCGCTGACGCGGAAGTCACCCTTGGCAAACACGCAAAAGGCCAGAAACCCCAGCAAGGCCAGTCCGGCCAGCTTGCGCTTGGTGTGCCGTGGCCCCACGAAATGCTTGGCCTCTCGCTTGATGCTGTCCACCAGCATGCTCGCCCAGGTTCGATCCTGTCGACGCTTCATGATCAGGGCATGCCCCACGATGGAGGGCAAGGTCGCCGCCAGAGCCTCTTCCTGCTCGGAGGCATCACGGTCGGGAGACCACTCGAACATGAAGACACCGTGCTCACGGTCATCTTCACCGTCCACGGTCACAGAAAAGGGGATGGTCAGCACGCGCCAGTTACCAAACTCGCGTGTGAGCCGCTGGTGCTCGCGCCGCACGATGTCTGGCGCGGCCGTCTCATCCGGTTCGTCGACCCACGCAATGGGACGACCTTGATCTGCAGCCTCGGTCATGGCTGCTTCGATGGCCAACGTCAAATCTTGACGTCGGGATACGTCGGCGGTGTGAGACAGCGCTGCCACTCGCACGCCACGGCTTCCTTTGACGAAACCAAGGGCCACGCGATCGGCACCCAGCCGCTGCGCGGCCTCGGTCACCACAGCTTGGCACGCGGCATCCAGCGTGGATTCGCCCAATGCCAGTGCCATCAAATCCAGACCGACCATGAGGCGCTCACGCAAAGCCCCACTGTCTTCCGAATCCGATGAGGCATGCCGGGCCGCCAACCAGCCACAACCCCAGCGCAACCAGTCTGTCGATGTGCCTGGAACCTGCGCTTGGGCATACCTCACACCCACGACACCGATCAGGGCATTGCCCACCATGATGGGCAATGCTTGAATCGCGCCGGCTGAAGGTGTGCGCTGCACGATCGGCAAGCGCACCGCCAACACACGTTCGCACGCCGCAGACAGCTCCGGAGAGCAGGCTTGCCCTTCTGGCCACAGGGCTCTGGCATGGAAGGGGCCCACATTGGCGGCCCCCAATACCAGAACGGATTCCCTCACTGCGGCAGAGCCACCAAGGCCCTGAATCGCGAGATTCAACCAGGCCGTTGTGTAGGTAGCAGTGTCATCCAGTCGGGTGACATCACCCCACGGATCCGAGACCAAAAGAGCTTCGCCAGCGTTCATGCGTACGTCTGTGAATTACAGCTTCAGTTCGCCGTAACGGGTTTCATATTCCTTGATGGCGATTTCAAGCAGCGTGAACAAGCGCTTGGCGGCATAAGGGTTCATGACGATGCGGTTGGACAGGGCCACGCGCACTTCCTTGGGGTCTTGCTGCCAGGCTTGATGAGCACCAAACAGCAGGGCCACTTCTTCACGTGTCCCCATCACATTGCAGACATTGGCGTAGTGAGTCTGGATGTTGCTGTCATCCCAGATCAGCTGAGGTTGAGCGGTGCCAGTGGCTTGCGCAGGGGTCTTGTCTGTCATGAGAAATTGCTCCTAAAAAGAGATCACAGCACGCACGTCGTACGACCACGGCGGCGCTTGGAAGAACCATTGTCAGCGATGGGTGCATCCCACTGGATACGCTGTGTGCTGACACCAACGCCCAGGGCACCGATCCACGCCAAATCGAAGTCTTTGTCTTCGGCTCTGGCCTGAGGTGCTGCGGGTTGCCCCTCGTTGGATGAAGAAGGACCGGTGGAGTCGATCGGCTGAGTCTGGGCAGGCCGGGACTCAGGCACGTTCGCATCAAACTGCGAGGCAAATTCCGGGACCAGCGCAATGGACGAACGGCCAGGTTGAACATTGCCGTTGATCTGGAAGGACAGGATCACCGAGCGGATCTGCGGCATGAAGCGCAGATCGCCTTCCGTACGGTGAGCACCTTGGGCTGTCTCACTCAAGAACATCTCTTGAGGCATGGTCAAGCCCAGACGTTCCCCTTGTCCTTCAACCTCGATACGGAATGCCGTGATGAGGCTGACGCCTGCGCCACCAAAGCCGCTGGGGTTCAGTGCCGTGATGGCGTTGCCCGAGCTCTCAATCAGGGTGCTTCCACCGAAGGCGCCCAGCGCCCCGATCTGATCAGCCATGCCTGAGGCCTCTTCACCCGCAGTACCCTGCGGCATCACAGGCGCAGCACCAGCGCTGCCGCCCGTTGTGCCACCGCTCTGGCTCACGCCGTTGTCCGCGAGGATCAGCAACTCACCCGTCACACCGCCCACCACGATGGGGTGTGCGCCCGTCACGGTGACGGTCATCACCAGCACCGTGCCATCCACTGTACTCAGACGCAGGACATCGTCCGCAGTCTGACCCGCCGGGATCAACGCAGGGTTGAAGACATAAGTCCAGTTACCTGCCGTGTCCACGGTCAAGCTGCCATACAGACCGTTGACCGTACCTGCATTGAACAAGGACTCGTTGCCGTCCGGATCGACCACCGTCAATTTGCCGCTGACCGGAGTCACCACATCACCCTGGACCGCAGCAGTGGTGGACCCCACCACCGTGCTGGCGTCATTACGGCCTTCGACCGTCAATGTCAGTGTTTGGGTGGTGAAGCCGCCTTGGCCATCGCTCACCAAGTAAGAGAAGACTTCGGTACCGGTCTCACCTTGAGCCAAGCCTTGACCCGCTTCGGTATTGACGTCGTAGGTGTAGCTGCCATCGCCGTTGACGACCAGCGTGCCGTACACACCCGTAGCCGTCAGCGTTCCAGCAACCGGCGCCGTAGAGGTTCCCGACGCCACACCCACAACGTGCAGCACGTCTGCGACGTCCACGTCCTGGGCACCTGTCAGCAGACCGCCCGTTGTCACGGTCAGGGTCTCATCTTCCACTGCGTTGCCGGTTTGAGCAACGGCCACAGGCTCGTCGTTCGTGCCGGTCAGCGTCACGGTGATCGTGCGATACACGGTCGTCCCGTCGCTGTCGGTCAGCGTCACCGTGAAGGTCTCTGTGCGTGTCTCGTCCTTGGCCAGATATTCCAGCTTGTCGGCGTCCACCGCGTACGTCCAGGTCAGCAAGCCGCCCGTGCCCGAGCCGGTTGTGTCGGTCGTCACCACCGGCGTCAACGTCCCCAGAGGTGACGTGGACGTCGATGTCACGGTCACGCTGTGACCATTGGTCAGATCGACATCAGTGAAGGCGATCGTGCCACTGTCTGTGAGTTGACCAGACGGTGCCGTCATTTCGAGCACACCACCCGTCACGTCACTGACGGCCACCACCGGTGCATCAGCCGTGCCGGTGATGGTCACGGTGACCGTCCGGTCGATGCTGCCGCCCTGGCCATCGCTCAGTGTCACAGTGAAGGTTTCGATGCGCGTTTCACCCGCTGCCAGGTATTCCACCTGATCGGCCGCAACCGTGTAGGTCCAGGAAATCACCCCACCCTTGCCATCGACATCGCTGGCTTGCGCAGAGACGCTCGCCACCAGCGTGCCAATCACGCCAGCCTCAGGCGTCACGACAACGCTGTGCGTATCGCGCAGATCCACATCTTCAAAGGCGATGCTGCCACTGTCGGACAGATTCCCGGCAGGTGTCACCAATTCGGTGACGCCACCCGTCACGTCGGTGCTGGCGACCACCGGCTCATCGTTGGTACCGGTGATCGTGACGGTCACGGTTCGTGCCACCGAGCCACCATGGCCGTCGAGCACATTGAACGTGAATGTCTCTACACGCGTTTCGCCTGCAGCCAGGTATTTGACCTTGGCGTTGTCGACGGTGTAGGTCCAGGTGACCACGCCACCTGTGCCATCCACATCACTGGCGTCAGTCGACACGATGGCCGACAACGTCCCCAAAGCGCCCGACGACGACGTGACCGGACCGATGCTGTGCACATCGGAGAGATCCACGTCTGTGAAATCGATGGTGCCGGAATCTGTGAGTGTGCCGGTTGCAGCGGCATCTTCAGTGACCGCACCAACAACGTCCACCACGGACACGACTGGCGTGTCATTCGCACCAGTGATGCGCACGGTCAACTGTGTGACCACCGTGCGACCACCGTCACGAACCACTTGGATGTCAAAGGTATCGTCTGCGACTTCGCCCGCAGCGAGGTTTTCAACACCCGCCAAGCTGTTGTCCACAACGTACACGTAGCTGCCATCCGCATTGACCGTCAAGGCGCCATAGCGGCCCAGGACGGAGGCACCTGCCGCGCCGGAGCTCGACACCGAGGTGCTGCTGACCAAACTGACGCGAGCGATGGCTGCCCCGGAGTTGGTGGACCCCACAGCGTTGTCCAGCATGCCACCGGCAGCTGCGCTGCCTTGTGCATTGCTGCCCGCCACGGCGTTGGCCACACCACCAGCCTCGGTCGCTGCGCCGTTGTGGGCGTAGACCTTGAGCGGGTTGCCTTGCACCGTGATGCTCACCGTGGTGGTGCTGCCGTCATCGGTCGTGACATAGAACACCTCTTGACGAACCTCACCGGTTGCCAAAGCCTGCAGATGCTGAATCTGTGCATCCAGAGCGGATGCAAGCGAGGCACCTGCAACGGTGTAAACCCAGCTACCGTCACGGCTCATGGTCAGACTGCCATACGCTCCATTGATCACCCCTTCAGGGAAGGTAGCCAAACCAATGGTCAACGATGGGTACGCAATGCGACCGGAGGCGGACTGTGTCACACCGTCACGCACATTGCCTTCGCCGGTCAGGGTGTAAGTGCCATCGCCCGTGTCGATGACGCCTTCGCGCGCCACCAGCTCGATCAAATCGACCTTGCCGTACAAGGCGCCGGGATACAACGCCGAGTCAACCGGACCGCCATCCGTGCCGATGCGATAGCCAAATTCGCCCGTGGCACCCAGCACCGTGACGCTCACGATCTTGCCGGTCGCCGCATCCAGCATGCCGCTACCCGGCAGCACGCGGTCCTGCGATCCCACCGTGCTGATGAGGGTGTCCACGCCAGCGCCACCGATCACGAAGTTACGGCCGGCTGTACCGGACGGCACCATGATCGAATCAGCGGAGTTGGCTGCATCGGCGTTGTCCAGGCTGGTCTGGATCAAGCCAGGTTCACCTGCACTGAAGTTGACCTGGCCCGTGTCGCCCAAGACCACGCGGGTGTCGTTGTCCACACCGGAAGCAATCAGCGTGTCACGACCTGCACCACCCATCAGGTAGATGCGTCCCGAGCCCACATTGAGCACGTCAGCGCCGCCAGCCTCATCAGCCGTCGTGTTGATCTGGCTGAGCAAGCCCGAACCATTGTCTTCATAGTTCACGGTGCCTGTGTCACCGAAGCCGATCACGCGATCGCCTGCCACGGAGGTGGCTTCGATGCGATCCGCACCTGCGCCACCAAACACGGTCAGCTCGCCAGACCCCAGCTTGATGATGTCGTCACCACCCACATAAGGTTGCAACACACCGGCATACATGGCGACGCCAGCGTTGCGACGGTAGTCGAGGTTGTCACCGCTGGCCACACCAATGTAGCGTCCAGCAGAACTCACGGTCAGGGTGTCATCGCTCACACCACCCGCCACGACGTTCAGGTCGGTCAGACCCGCCGTGACAGTGCTGTTGCCGCTGACCGAGCCGCTGCCGGCTACCGACACGATCACCGTGTCCGCACCACCGGTTGCCGCGTCGGCATCCAGGGTCTGGAACGCCGTCATGCGGCCCGATGCGTCCAACGCCACGGTGGCGTTGTCGCCCGACACCAGGCGCTCACGAGGTGCGCTCGTGTCCGTGCCCTGCACCGACGAAATGGTGATCTGGTCGGCGCCAACGCCGCCCACCACGATGCGGTGACCGTCGTCCGCTGTGCTACCCGAGCCCAGGTTGATCGTGTCGTTGCCGCCTTGGCCCAAACCAACGCTGGTGGCCTGACGCAGCACGCCTGCCGCATACGACAGCCGCGCACCATCGCCGAACACCACGCCATCGCCGCGGCCAGCAGACAAGGTATCCGCGCCTTGACCACCCACCAGAACGTGGCGTCCAGACACAGTATTGATGATGTCCCCCGCACCCAGTTCAGGCAGCAGCGTCACCACGGAGTCGATGAAGGAGGTCCCGTTGGTGGCTTGACCATTCGACCAGCTCATCGCCAGCTGCGCACCGCTCGCAGGCGAGCCTTGCGCAACGTCGATCTGACCGTTATCGCCGATCAGCAGACTGTCTGCCTGTTGACCGGTGACAGTCAGGGTATCGGCCCCAACGCCACCCAGCACGATGGCTTGACCCATGGAGCCTGTGAGCCCACCGGCTGCACCAATGCGCAACTCGTCGCCGTCACCCGTGCTGGACACCTGGTCCAGCGTCTGGGCGGAAGACAGGCTTTCTGCCTGCAGTGACACGTCGGTGGTGCCGTTGTACTGGAACAGAGCGTTGTCACCGGCAGCCAGGCGGAAGGCAGACTGCGAGGAATCAACCGACAGCGTATCGCGGCCATAACCACCAATGAAGGTGACATCACCATCGGCAACGGTCACACGGTCATCGCCGCCAAAGCCCCATGCGGTGCTTTCCACGCGCTGCAAGGCACCCGAGGTCCAGCTCAGCTTGCCGGAATCACCCAAGACCACACTGCGGTTGACAGTGCCGCTTGCTGCCACGGTACGGGCATTGATGATGTCGGCGCCAAAACCGCCCACGATGATCTTGTCACCACGACCCGTGTTGATGACGTCGGCACCACCTGTTTCGGTGATCGTGCTGGTCAAAGAGATCGGCGCGTAGTTGCGAGCTTCGCGCAGGAAGGTCGCGTTGTCACCCACCAGAATGTCTTCCGACTTGGTGATGTCGCGCACCGTGATGGTGTCGCCCGCAATGCCGCCCATGACCACTTGCAGGCCCAGGTCGGTGGCCGTTGTCACCGAATCGGCCCCCAGCAAGATCGCATCGGCGCCACCGGTGGCAGCGATCGGGTCGGTGTCGCTCATCTCGATGAGACCGCTTTGATCGTCGAAGACGAAGCGCACGTTGTCACCGGCCACGAATCGGCCTGTGCGACCACGCTTGCCGGATTGGGCCGCTGCGGCCGCATCGGTCGCCGCCGCCACACCCACTACGCTGGTCACGCGGGTGAGTGCCGCAGCACCCCACACCGCTGCACCCACCGCGTCACTGCTGGTCACGGTCGAACCTGCGCTCGCCACGTTGTCAGCATTGATGGTGATGGCATCGACACCATAGCCACCCGACACCAGCTTGAAGCCTTCGGCCAGGGTGATGACGTCATCGCCACCGATCACGATGTCGATGGACTGAGCAGAGCGGATCACCCCGTTGCTTGCCACAGTGTCGTAATCGATCTGGGCACTGTCACCCATGACCAGATTGTCACCGTCGAGCGCACGGATCACATCCGCACCGAAGCCACCCACGAGCACCTTGCCACCATTGGCCGTCAGGATGCGATCATTGCCGCCCTTGTCGGTCTGAGTCGACACGATCTGCAGCAATTGATTGGGGGTCGTCGCCGTGCTGGCCGAGCGCTCGATGCGTCCGTTGTCGCCCAGGATGATGTCTTCACTGATGGACTGACCCAGGCGGTCAATTTGTGCCGACTCATCGCGTGAAGCCGCCACATAGATCTGGTCAGCTGCCATGCCACCGAAGATGACATTGAAGCCCAGACCTGCCGTGCTGAGGTCGTTGCCCACACGAATCACATCGGCACCGCCGGTGGATGCCATCGTATCCAGCGTCTGGAAGACGATGAACTGGCCTCGCGCGTCGTAGTCGATCTGCGCGTTGTCGCCTGCGATCAAACGGGTGTAGTTGCCCGTTGTCGTGGTGAAGTTGTCTGCCGTGTTGACGGTGATGCTGTCTGCACCCTGACCACCAATGATGGTCTTGTCACCGTTGGCCGTGGCAATCACGTCTGCACCACCCAAGGTGCCATCGATTTGAGTCGAGGTCACCTGTGACAGGTATTGCGACCCTGCCGGACGAGTGATGCTGCCGTTGTCACCCAAGATGATGTCGGTGCTGTTCGCCGAACCGAAGGTGGCTGTCGCGGTCGCAGCGTCATACGCAGCGGACACCAGAATCGTGTCAGCACCCATGCCGCCCAGCACGTAGTTCGTGCCCAGATAGCGGAGGTTGCTGTCATTGGTCTGGCCAATGCGGATGGTATCCGCACCACCCGTGGACGCTGCCACATCGGTGGTCTTGAAACTGATGACGCTACCGTTTTCGTCGGTATCGAGGCGGGCATGGTCACCCGCCACCCAGCGCACATTCGAACCCGTCGAGGCCACTGCGCTGAAGGTGATCTGGTCGTCGCCAGCACCACCCATCACCACAGCCGAACCGCTGACCAGGTTGATCGAGTCCTTGCCACCTTGGGCGCCGTTCTCGTTCAGCGTGGTCTGCACGTACTCCAACATGTGATTGTTGGCCGGAGTGAGATCGGGGCTGGTGTCAAAAGCACGCTTGCCAGCCGCACCGTCAATTGTCTGAGCGCTGTAGCGGAACTTCACCTCGCCGTTGTCGGCCAGGATGATGTTCATGCTGTCGGACTTGTCGAGGCCGTTGACGGTATCGTTGCCGGAACCCGCCAGGACCAAGTTGTTGCCACTGCCCAGGTAGATGGTGTCGTTACCGCCTGCCGCGCCCTTGGTGTACGCATACAGCGCACTGCGGGTCTGATAGTCGACGACGATGCGGCCCAAATCGGCCATGATCGTGTCGTTGCCTTCGCCTGCGCCGCCCACGTTAAAGACGTCACTGCCCAAGGCGCCCATCTCGATGTCGTTGCCGGAGCCGCCCTTGAGGACTTGGCTACCGGTGCTCAGGCTACGGTTTTCGAGCGTCTGTCCCATCCAGATCCAGCGGCGACCATCGCCACCAAATCCTGCGGCCATGCCGATCGCTTCCAGACGGACGTAGTTGTCCACCACGCCGGGGTTGCTCGGCGCAGCGTTCTCGTTTGTCCAGGTGACAAACGTGTCGGCAATCAGAAGGTCATGCATGGCACGACCTTCCAGGGTGTCCGCACCACCGTTACCAACGATGAGGTTGTTACGCCCATCGCCAATCAACGTGTCGCCGGCAGCACCACCGAAGATGTTGTGCATGCCGCGGACCGTGATGTTCTTGGCACCAGCCGTCCCGAACGCACTGGCGCCCTCTTCGTTCACCGTCACGCTGTTCGTGTAGTCGGAGAAGTCGATGGTGTTGCGCGCGTTGGCGTTTTCATTGCCTGTCGTGTCATCGTGATGCAGACCAACCGACGTATCGCCATACAGGCTACCCGTCAGCGAGGCTCCATCACGGATGTAGAAGACATCACTGCCTTGGCTACCCACAGCATTCTCGAACCCCAGGAACGAGAAGCCACGGCTACCGATGCTGGTCTGCGCCGCGGACTTGCTGAAGCCCGACACGGTGCTGTCGCCCGTTGAAGAGCCCGTGACCCAGCCCGCGTCGCTACCGGTCACGCTCATGGTGAGGTTGTTCTCGCGGCCGGAGAAGTCCAGGATATCGCTACCCGAACCGCCCTTGATGAGGTCGGTCGAGGTCGATGCACTCCAGACAACCTTGTTGGTGCCCTGAATCGCCGTGCTGTACGCATCGTCAATGCGCACGGACTGCGTCTGCGCAGAGAAGTCGAGCGTGTTCTCGCCCAACTGGTCTGTACTCGAACCATCGATGAGGGTGGCCTGACCCCAGTTCCCCAAGAAACGGTAGGTGTCGTTACCGCCCGCACCGGCCATGACCGTTGTACCGCCACGCGCGATCAACTTGTCATTGCCACCGTTACCACGCAAGGTGGCCGTACCGGTGGTCGAACCCACCAACACGTCGTTGCCCGAGCCGCCAATCAGCGTATCCGTGCCAGAGCCGGCCACGAAGTACACCGGGATGTCCAAGGCCGAGGCGTCCAACACATCGTTGCCATTGCCGGCATACCCACGGACGGTCGTGACCGACGAGAAGTCTTGCGTATAGGTCTGACCGTTCGGCAGGATCGCCGAGATGTGGATGGAGCTGCTGGAACCGGTGAGCGTGTACTTTTCGTCACCATCGGTGGTGTCACGGCGCAGACGATCGCTGGCCTGATAGGTGATGGCTGGGTTGCCATCGATGGCGCCCACCGTCGAGCCCGTGTTCAGCACCAGCGTAGAACCGTCCATGGTGGCCAGCACTGGCTTCTTGTCGCAGGGGTTGAACGACCACTCGAACAAGGTCACGTCCATGAATGTGTACTCGAACACACGCACGTACGAGAAGATGGCGAACACATCCAGATAAGCCGACACCGTCGCCGAGAAGCGCAGGTTGGCCGAGACCAGATCCAACGGATTGTCTTGAACTGCCGCCGCGATTTCGAAGGCACGGACCTTGCCGTCCTTGTTCGGATCGCACAGGTCCAGGGTCCCGACGAACTTGATGCCCCCTTCCACGCCACCGCGGATGATGCCGCCGTTCAGTTCGGCGAACACGTAGATCTTGGTGGTCAGGATGATTTCAGGCACGTCCACGCCATTGACGATGTTGTCACTGACATAGAAGCCATTGAGCACGTTCGTCCAGTCGCCTGTCTTGAGCGACTCGGTGATGCCAAAGGTATCGAAGCCCAAGGTCAGATTGGCCTGAACCTTGATCTCGCCACCCAAGCCCACATAGAGAGGCGGGAACACCGGGAAGCTCATCCGGAAGCCCACCGATACCTGCAGATTTGGCGGGGTGAAGGTCACCAGATCGGCGGGCTGACCCAACAACAAGTTCAACGTTGTCTGGAACGGATCCGAGAAGATCGGGAAGTTCAGCGCATTGCCAGGCTTCTTGAGCGTAGCCCCCAGGTTCTGCATCCCCTGAGACAGGGTCACCGTGGTTTGGCCTGGGATGCCAGCACTGCCACTCGACGAGTTGATGCTGCTGATCACACCCTTCACAGGCGACAGGTTGAACTGTCGGTTCTGGACGCCAGACAACACCAGCACGTCCGTGACAGGAATGATCAGGTTCGCCGCATCGGTCGGGATCTTGCTGATGGTTTCAACCAGACGCACCACAGCGATCACGAATTCGACACGTGCATCGCCACCGAACGTCTTGGAGAGATCGCTGGCCAAATCCAACAAGGAATAGGGGCGACCCATGATCTTGTCGAGGCCCGGGATGGTTGCGGTCAACGCATCGATCACAGGCTGAACAGGCGCAATCACCTGCTGAATCTTCTTGGCGACAGGCACCATGAAGTTCGACGCCCACGTTCCCAGATCCAGCGAGATGTCGGTCAACCAGATGCTGGGCTTGGCCACAGACGAGTTCTCGCCTGCTTCCGTCGGGAAGAGCTTGTCGTATTGCGGATCGAACATCTCGAACTGGTCAGGAGGATCTTCTCCCTCCTTGCTGCTGGTTTCCCAGCCCCAGTACAGATGGAAGCCACCATGGATGGACGGCAAATAACCGCTACCGTCCAGACCAATGCCCAACTCGGCCACCAAGTTGATTTGGGCGCGAACCTGAGCCTTGACCTCAATCATGTCTGCCAGGCTGGCACCCGCCAACTTGGCAAATGTCAGTCGGCCGTTCGCAACGGTGCCCTCGACCATCGAGGCCGAGCCACCGCTGAAACCAAACATTTCGCCGGCAGCGCCTGGGTCCGCGATGTCCAACGCAGCTTCGAAGGACAGATGGGTGCGGGAACCGGTGATCCCGGTCTCGCCACCAAACATGTCTTCGCCCAATGGAATCACGCTGTTTGGCAGCGGACGCCCGTTGGGCTTGCGTTGCTGGACGTGGTCACCCACAGCGAACTTCTGATTGTCGGAACTTGCCTCGTTGCCAACCGTGTAGGGCTTGGCATAACGGAGATAGCCACTCGAGTCGATGTAGAAGAGGTCGTTTCCGCTGTGATCGCTCTTGTAGCTATCGTTCAGCGCCTTGTAATCCAGATCGTAGAGCGGATCATCGATGACATGACCGTTCTGCGTGATGGCGTCATCCGGCAGGATGAAGCCATACAGCGCATCGCCGTTGTCATCCTCGGTAGGATCTTCGGTCTTCAGCGTCGCAGAGGCGTATTCGGCAGAAGTCCGCAGCACACGCTCGGCCTTGACCCAAAGAGACTCGGCACTCTTGCTGATGTCACCCCAATACGCGCCGGTGTTGTCCTGAACATAGCCACTCCAATCGTCGTGGAGGTTGGCGTTCAGGAACAGCAACTGACCTTCTGCCGAGAAGGGCGTGTCCTCTTCCCCGTCGCCGTCCCGGTCGAAGCCCTTCAGGTAAACGTCGACCGAGAAGACCACCTCGTCGGTCATCACACCGTCGTAGTAATTGATCTTGTCTGGATGCTCAAAGAAAGCACCGGTCATCCCCTGCAGCAAGAGGTCAACGTCCTTCTTGCCGACGGCAAACATGTAGGAAAAGACATCGTCTTCTTCGTTGTCCTGCACGCCCACGGCATGCCCGTGCTCATCCAGCACCGTCACGGCACCCAGACCGGCGTGATCAGGCATGTTGACGTTCAGGAAGAAGCCGTCCTGAAGATCAACACCAAAGCCCAGATAGGTCGACCAGTTGATGTCGATGCCCAAGCCGCCCGAAGCGGTGAAATACAAGGGCAGTCCATCAACACCCACGTCAAAGTTCATCGTCGGGATATCGACGCTGTAGCTCAGTCCCAGGCTCATCCGGAACTGCACCCCCGTGGTCTGCTCCAGAACGCTTTCCAGGAATGCCTGACGGTCAAACTCTGTGTAGTCGGTATGTGTCAGCGTCAAGGAGCCTGGTTGCGTACCGCCACTGAAGCTGATCGAGAAAACGCCTCCAGCACCGCCTGTGACGGTCACGGTGTCCGCAACAGTGCTCAGCGCCACGCCTCGGTCATCCGCAAATGCCTCGCGGGCCTCATCCAAGGCCGACTGCAGCGCCTTCTGGATTCCCCATGCCGAAGCGGTATGAGAAATGCTCACCGTCTCGAACAAAGTGTCCTTGCCATCCACCGTGTACGAGAAGCCCAACTGGTACTCACCAGCTTCGGCAGCCTGATCGATGGTCAAGGTCGAACCGCTGAGCGTCGCGATCGGATCACCCACTTGCGCCTGAGTGGAGTCAATGATCGACTCCATGCTGGCGTCCAGCACCAACTGTCCGGCATCCGTCGTGTAATGCGACGCTGTCAGCGACAGACTGCCGGCCAATTCACCACCGGTAATCTCGATGTTGAAGGTGCCTGCATCGTCTCCGTCTGTGACAGAAACGGTCGTTGCCAGCACGACGGAATCTGTCGGATAGACCTGACGATAAGCCACATTGATGGCATCCAAAACCGTTTGCAGTGCGTCTTGGATGTCTTCCGCCGTGGCATCCGGGCTGATTTGTGCCGTCTGGAAGACCTGTGCATCGTCACCTGAGCCCAGTGTGAAGCCTAGGCTGTAACCACCGAAATCCACAGGCTGTACGGTCAGGGTCGCCGTGTGCGTGGCGTCGGTATTGGCGCCGGTCACGGCAGACAGCGAACCGATTTGCACGTTGGTGCCCGAAGTCACCCAGAACGCACGCTGCCCTGCTTCAAAGGCCGTCAAATTCAGACCCGGTGGCAGTTGCACCTGACTCATGTCTTGGTTTTCACCAATCAGGTACTCCACAACGATGTCGTCTGCCGAAGCGATGCCATCACCGTTGTAGTCCTGCACGAAGTTCAACCACTGGTTGTAGCCCGCGTTGGCCTTGTCGGCATCATCGATGATCCAGTCGCCGTTCGTGTCCGTGGTCAGCACGTCGAACAACCACATGCGCATGGCGTTATCGAGCCCGCCATACACGTCGATGGTGGACTCCAGGGCCGACTTGAGCGAGCCCAGCACATTGCTACGCAGATCAATGACGAAATCCAGCGCACCGCCGGCGCCGGTCATATCGACCAACTGATCGCCGATGATGGGCAGCTTGCCGATGCCCTTGACGACATTTTCGAGGGCGGTTTGCAGACCCGCAAAAATCGAGTCGAGAGAATCAAGCAGGACCGTTGGATCACGCAGCAGGAAGATCAGAGGGAAGGACTCCAGATCGTTAGGATCTGCACTGAGGCCCCCTGCCTTTTGCAAGACATCCAGCATGGTGTCCTGCCAGTGACCGAGGTTCGGCAGGATGTAGCTGATCACCTGACCTGCAGCCGATGGCTGAGAAGCGGGCGCAGTGCTGCTGGTGGCGTTCACAGGCGTGGACGAGCCATTCGAGGCAGAGGTCGCTCCGCTGCCACCTGTCGAGGTGCTGTACGGATCGGTATTGACCGTACTGAGGTCACCCTCGTTGTCCACGTCTTGCGGCACACCTTCAGGTGTGCCGTCACCTGTGCCGGTGTTCACCGACCCAGCGATCGCGGGCTGATACGCTTCTTTGACCTGCGTCGACAACGCCGCAGGCGCACCACGGTTGTAGGTGCCTTGCGTCGCACCAACCGTCTGAGTGACGACCTGTGCGGTCAGCGTACCGGTATAGCCCGTCTGCAAGGCGCCTGTCAGCGCGATGGCAAACCCGCTCGCGCGGTCACCCGTCACAGTCACCAGGGACGCGTAGCTGGCACTGCCCGTCAGCAAGGTGGACACGGCAGACTGGATGGCCGACTTGATCGCGGCATCCGACACCACACCAGCGGCATCGGCGCTGGCACCGATCGCAATGCGCTGACTGTCTTTGCCTGCGTAACTGAACACCAATGTCTGAGCGGCAGTCGTCAGGTTGATACCCGACACGCTGCTTGTGCCCGTAGCCGTATCCGTGAGGCTGGCCGTGGTCTCTTTGACCGTCGCGCGCAAGGTGTTCGAACCCAAAGCGGCTGCAACGCTGTTGGACAAGACCACGTCAAAACCATTGGCGCGGCTGCCCGTGACCGTCACCAGCGCGTAGCGAACCACGATGCCATCGTTGGTCTTGACACGGATCTCTCCGGCGCACTGGCTGGCCAGCGAACCACTGAGGGTCACCGTGAAGCCATCGGCGCGGGTCCCCGTCACCGTGATCAGGCTGGTTGCGCTGGTACCACCGGTCAGCAACCGCGAGAACGCCTCCTTCAGGGCCGTCGTGTCATTGCCCGTACTGGCCGTGAAAGTGATGTTCTGCTTGGCGTCACGGTAGCTGAGATAAACCGTTTCACCGGTTGCAGAAACCTTGATCCCGCTGATGGTCTGCGTGATGGGCGCAGAGCCTGTGATCAACTGCAAAGCCGAATCAGCCAAGGCACGCTGGATTTGGGAATCACTCACCAAACCACTGGATGCGTCGCTTTGGGCGACGGTGATGGACGCGGACGACACCACCGTCGCGCCATTGACGGTCGACAACTGGATCGACTGTGTTTTGTTGACGCCATTGGACAGCGACGGACCGCTGCTGGTGAAGGTGTTCGAGGTGGGACTGGGCTTCGTGGGCGTCGAGTAGGAGCCACGCAGCACACCAGCCCCATCCGTCACGACGATGCTCAAGGTTTTGGCGGCACTGGCGTAGGTCGTGGCCAACTCACCTGTCAAGGTCAGATCAAAGCCAGAGGCACGGTTGCCCGTGACGCCGACCATACTGGCGTAATCGGTCGTCCCCCATGTACTCGTCGCCCCCTTGATCAACACGGCCACGGCCTCGGACAGAGCCGACTTGATCTCCGCATCCGACACGATGTCGGTGCTCACCGTGCTGTTTCTCGCTGCAACCGTCAGATTGATGCTGTTGCCGTCATAGGTCAGCGTCAGCGTATTGGCGTCGTAGGTTGGCGTCGCCACCTCGACGTGCAAGGTTTGATCGGTCGCGGTGCGCAAACTGCCGCCAAGATCCGTGAAGTCCAACTCCATCGTGCCAATCGGCATGGGATTGATGAACCCGCTGAGGTTCTCCATCGCCAACTGACCCAGGTCGTCCGACAGGACCAGGGTCATGGGCAAATCTGCCACGGCAGTGCCCGCAAAGACCACGTCGATGTTGTCGCGACGGAAGTCTTCCAACGCGCTGATCTGTTCACGGGTTGCCCCGGTCGCATTCGCGGTGTCGTACAAGGCATCATAGGTATTCAGATAAGTGCGGTCCACCGCACCATCCGAGTCCTTGTCCAGCACCAGGCTGGTGTTGGACAGCGCCAGGCTGGCCGAGCCATCCTGCACACGCAAGGTCATGACCCCGATGTTGTTATCGAAGTTCATGCCCGTCGCGCTGGCTGTCAGCGAGATCGTGGCGAAGGTACCCGTGTCATCCGCCAAGCCAGCAGCACCAGCCGCTTGATGGTCGTACAAGAAGATCTTGCCGAACGCTGGGTTAGCCGTTGTCCCGTCACTCAACTTTTCAGCCAGATCGAGACCGAAATCAAAGTTGAAGGTGACCGTCGCACTCAAGCGCAACGGCGCATTCATGTCACCGTCGGTGATGGCGGTCACCGTCCCGACCAACTCAGACAGTTTGGCCTGATCGGCCGCACTCAGCAGCTTGCTGAATTCGTCGTTGAAGAGAATCTTCAGGGCGACATCCTGGTCAATCGTGACCGAGTACGGAACCTTGAACCGCAGGGCTTCTGCATTCGCTGTGCTGTCGTAGCTCAGGGACACACCATTGCTGCCAAAGGTGTTCGACAACACGGATTGCAGGGAGGCCAAGCTCACGCGACTTGACTCAGGTGTGGCGGTCACACTGGGCAAGAAGCCCAGCTCGGTCACAAATGTGCTGGTCGACGCTGCCGACAGCTTCATCGTCTGCACATCGGCACGGGTGACGAACTCAATCTGCTGAGTCGTGCGGTTAATCTGCACCGTGACGGCTTGGCCGACCTTGCGGTAGCCCAGCTTGGACAACGCACTGTCCGACTGCACATCGGTCGTGTCCAGGACTTGCTGGAGATCATCCAGCAACCCTTCTCGCGAAGAGCTGCCCTTCGGCAAGGTGAAGTCGTAAGCCGCTTCGTCATCAAACGACAGCGAGAACGTCGCATCGTTGGCCAGGTCATAGTCCTGCACTTGTGTTGCATTGCCCGCTGACCCGATGATCGCCACCACAGAACCATCGAGGGCAGCCAACGCTGCCTGGATGGCGTCGAGGCGATCCGCCAGACCAAAGACATCCGAGACAGACGAGCCCAACAGGGGCAGCAGTCGGCCCAGTTCACCGTATTGACCCAGACCGGCCAAGCTACCGAACAGCTCAGGCAAACCTGCAAACTGGCTGGCCAGATCGTTCCAGTTGATCTTGGCCAAGGGAGTCAGGGTGCCCAAGCCGTCCGTCGGCACGATGGCCAGATCGGTCGTGGCAGCATCACCGGCCAACACAGCGGCCAGGTTGTTGACGCTGATCGTCACCACCGTGCCATTGGTCACCACTGCCTGAGATGCCAGGCTGGATGGCACATTCAGGCTCAGGTTGCTGAAACTCAGGCTGGCGGTGGGGCCCGTCTTCGTTGCGTAATCGGTCCCGGTGTTCTGCGCGAACACGATCGGCGTCATGGTGTTCGCCACCAAAAGGCGCTCGGTCACATCGATCTGCACGGCAGATGTTGTGGCAGACGATGTGGGGGCAAAGAACTGCAACAGCAATGAGGTGCTGTCGTCCGACGACACCTCTGCCGTGTTGTTGTCGTCGAAGAAGGTGTAAACGCCAACGTAGCCGTACTTGGCCTGATAGTTGGTCCCACTCGCCCCGGCAGCAATCGTTGTGCTGGTTGCGGTGTGGCCGGTTGCACCGGCGTACGGCACGGCAGTGACACCCGCATCCTTGACGGCATTGGCGATCGCTGCGTCGATGTCGTCAGCCAGATCCTGAATGCTGTTGTTATCCGCCGTGGCCGCCGCGGTGATGGTGATGTCCAACACCAAGTCAGCACCACCAGCGCCCAAGCCAGCCAAGGTCACAGTCAGGCCCACGTCGCGCAACAGTCGGCCGTTGTCCTGAACGATCGTTCCGGAAACCACCTGGTCGCTCTTGGTCGACACCGCGCCGCCCATGCCCAACTGCGACATCTGTGATGTCACTGCGTCGAACAGATCGCTGTTGAGGCTCAGTCGCTTGTCGTCATTGCTCGACGTCGTGTCAGCAAGGTCGTTACGCAACTCAAAGCGGTAGCTGCCTTGGTAGTCCGTGCCCAACTTGTCGAACGTCAGGTCCAGCATCCCGGTACCCACGGTGCCGGGATTCAACAAGGTCGTACCGGCAGCGGCAGTCTGGTCATGGACCGTGGCAGACCAATCGCCACCCAAGGTCACGTTCTGCAGGAACACTTCCGCACCACTGGTGCGGGTCTTCTGCCCGTTCTGGAAGCCCAGCTCCGTGAACGACGTGTTCAATTCATTGGGAATACGGACTTCCAGCGCACCCACTTTGGGCGTGAGCGTCAACAGTTGCAGTTGCCCGTTGCTGGAAGGGTAGACCTTGACGATCTGATCCAGGGTGGAGAACCCCAAACCAGCGCTCCCCAGATAAGCATCCCCGGCAACCGAAATGGACTGGAAGGCTGCATTGATGTCAGCAATCAAGTCCGCCACGCTGGTGTTGCTCGTGGTGTCGCTCTGCCTCACGATCACAGCGATCGGCGTGGTGTCGTCGATCAGCAGGGCAAACGTCGCATCAGCCGACAGCTGGCCATTGGTCGGCAGCGTCAGCTTGGGCGCTGGCGCGGACACCATGGGGGCAGCAAAGCCCAAGCGGTTGTCACGCGCGTCGTTGGTCCCGGTATCAGCATCCGTGTCATCAATGCTGACACTGCTCAGCGATGCATGGACGGTGAACTGAAGGTAGTGCTTGCTGTTGGTGACCTTCCAAGACGCCGTGACAGCTTGCCCAACAGTTGAAAACCCACGATCCGCCAAATCGCCCTTCGCAGCAGTGCCGTTCAGCGCGCCTTGAATCGCAGTCAGAAGGGAGTCGTAGGTGTAGGGAGTACCAGTGGTTCCCAAAAAGAAATTCAAGTAATCCGTCTTCGGGATCGTGACGGTGTACTGGTTATCGCTGTCCCACTCATTCCCCATCACCAGACTCAGCGTGGTCGCGGTCTGAGCGTTGTCGCTGATGTCATTCACTTGCGACGCAGTGACTTCCAACGTTCCCGTGATGACAGCCTCAGCCATCCCAGCAGCTTGCAGCGCAAACGTATTCAGTTGCCGGAAGTCGATGCCGACGGTGGCCTCGAAGTAAGCCGATGTGGACAGGTCCAGCGTCGCGTCGGCGGTCAAGCCGGACATGTCGCCTACGGACTCGGGCACAACCAAGTCCACCGAGGACACGGTCGCATCGGGCGAGAACTTCAGATCGAACAGGAAACTGCTGGTGGCCGCGTCAAACCGCGGATCCACCGAGAACGAAACGCCATCGGCCAAGTTGTCATTGACCGCTTGCTGGAACAGCGCCATCAAATCATTCAACGTGGTGAATGTTGTAACGGCGGTGCGCTGCGTGTCCTGTCCCGACTTGGAGAAGCCAGCCAGTGTCAGGTTGCCATACGACACGCTGGTGCTGCCCGCTGGCGTCAGTGCGACCGGGTTGACGATGATCTGCGCCATGTTGCGGCCGGCCAGCGAACCACCAAAGGCGATGTCGAAGGCGTACGTGGCCGACGTCGCATCATTGACCGCCACGGATACCGTGATGTCATTGATGTTGTTGATGCTGGCATCCATCTGATGCAGCAAATTGAACAGGGCACTGCGGATGTCCGATGCCACGGCCGACTTCGTGGCCGGGTCGCTACCGCTGTACAGGTAGATGGCATCACTCTCGTAGCTCTGGCCGTTGGATGAGAAACCAAACGAGAAGCCGCCGGTCCCCCAGGTCACATTGCTCAGAACCAGACGCTGAATTTCGGCGGTGCCAGTCAACTGACTGCCCACAGCTGGCGCAGCCTCACGCAAGACAAAGGTTCCGGCCTGCACGCCAGGACGGCTCAGGATGGCATCGGTGGATGTGGTCGTCACCGAAGCGCTGAACGTGTCAAACGCAATACCGTTCACGCTGGTGCCACCAAACGTGATGTCAAAGGCCTGCACGCCTTGGTTGGTGGTCAACACAGAGGGGCTGACCACGGCCACGGTCACGCCTGTGGTCGCATCGAGACCCAATGCCGTGTTGATGGCACTCTGAATGCGCGTGCTCCACGCACCTGTCAGATCCATGCTGATGGCGGCCGTCTTGAACGAGGTCGTCCCGTCCGCTTTCTTGCCACTGATCGTGAACGTACCGCCCACGCCATATGCCACAGTGATGCGCTGCACGGCGGCCGTCTTGACCGCGTCGGTACCTGTGCCCTTGGTGCTGCCTGCGACGATGCTCTGCAGCGACACCCCTGCGGATGGCGCCACCTTCAACGCGGAGAACGTCCCGGCGATGTGCTCCAGGATGTTCAAGCGACCCTTGACGACGCCGTCTGCCAACTCCAGATCGCTGGCCAGCACATCCAGTGCGCCGCCAGCAGTCGCGTTCTGGAACGCGACTGTCAGGGCCGACATATCCTGCCCGGCCAAATCACCGATGAATTCAATGCTGTAGTGCTTGGGGGTTCCCGTCACCACCACATTGCCAACGCCCACACCCAGCATGCTTTCCAGTGCATGCTGAACTTCCACCGTGCTGGCGGTCACAGACAACGGGCCGCTGGTGTGCCCGTCGAGGGTCAGTGTGAACGTGCCGCTGCTGGCGTTCAGCACCACAGTCTGGATTTCGTCGCTCTTGCCGATGGCGCCGAGCGCGACACCCCCCTCCACAGTCTGGTTGATGGTGGCTGAGGCGCTGGTCGGCACCGTGCCATCACCCGTGGTGTAAGCCAACATGCCGCCATACGCAGCGGCAAGCTTCTTGTCGATCAACTCGGCCAGTTGCGAGATGTGCGTGAACGACGTCGTTTCGCTTGCCAGGATCGTCACAGTCACCAAGGAGGTGCGTGCATCGCCCGGGCGGGTGAACTGCAGATCAAACGAGACGTTCTGTGTGAGCACCGGCGAAATGACGTCGCTTGCCGTGATGCCCGACGCCAGCACATTGACCATCTGGGCATCTGTGATCTGGTTGAACACCGCACTGAAATCCAGCGCCTTGCCCAGGGTCAGGTTTGTATAGGGCAAGACAGCATCAAACTGACCTGAGTCACGCAGCATCTGCAAATATGTGCCCAAGTCCGTCAGCATGTTCGACAGACTGGCCGAATCGAGGTTCGCAAACTTGCGCAGGACATCGAAATCACTCGACACCGAGACCGCCAAGGTCGTCGCTTCCACATCGCTGAACGACACAGGATCCACGACATCCAACGAGGTGTTGGTCGCGCCGTAAGACATGGCCACGTGCGGCACCATCACCAGACTGGTCACCACCGAGTAGGTCCCGGCTGCCAACGTGGTGGGCAACGCGAGCGTCCATTCGTGTGTGTCGCTGTTGTAGTTCAGGTAGCCATCACCCAAGCGATAGGTCTGTCCCACCTGCGAGGAACCCGACATGACCTTGACCGTCAGGGTCTGCCCTTGAGACAAGGTCGCCTTACCCGTCAGGATGGGGGTCGAGAAGTTCGTGGTCAGCGCATTGACCGTCGGCAGCGAGGTGTCATAGGTCTTGGCGGGCAGTTTGTTCACCACCGTCAAGGTGGCCGTCCCTGCTGTCCCCGTGGGCGTTTGCGCCGTCACCGTCTGGGTATAAGAACCCGCAGACACCGCACTCTTCGGAATGACCAAGGTCCAGGTTGTCCCGTCATAGGTCAGGGCTGCGTCCGACTCGGTGTAAGTCTTGGAGGATGGCCCCGACAAACTGATGGTCAAGTCTCGCGCACTCGCCACCGTCCCTGTCAGGGTCTGCGTACCTGCCGACACATCAATGGCCACCGCATTGGTGGTCGACGTGTACGGGACCAGCAACTGCGCGGTTACCGTGTAGCTCTTTTTGAGCATCGGCGTTGCAATGGTCAACGACCATGCACGCTTGGTCAGGTCGTAGGTTGCATTGGTGCCGGTCGTGTACGTGGTGCCGTCATAGCTCACCACCGTGTACTCGGTGCCGTCCACGCTGACAACCAACTTTTGACCGGCCGACAAGGTTGCGGTACCGGTGATGGTGGGCGTGGTATCCGTGGTGGTCAGTGCATCCACCGTCGGATGCGTCGTGATCACCAACTCGTTGCTGGTGGCATCGGTCGTCGTCCGATTGACCAGCGCAGTGAAACTGGTGCTGCCGATCGAACCAGTGACATCAAAGTCTGCCGCAGCCGAAATCGTCGGGGTTGCACCCAATGAGACGGCGGCGCCCGTCACCCCACCCGCAGTGACCGCATTGCCGCTGGCCACATTCACGGTGATGGCGTCCGTGGAGAAAGTGAGCGTTCCGACTGCGCGCGCTTCCAGCACGCCCAAGACCAAGCCGGCATCCAGCTCGCTGCTGGTGGTGTGCACTTGCGTGGTCAGGGTATTGACCTCGACGCTCGCATTGGAAGACGCAGTCCAGATGGAATCAAAACCGACGTCTGCTTCCAGCTTAACGCCTTCACCGGGCAGCCAGTCAATCCCCAGTCCGGCCAGCTTGTCATCAAACGTGAACCGGCTCATGAACTGACGCGCAAATCGCAACTTCAGATCCAGGGCAAAGTTACCTGACGCCCCCGTCAAGCCAACGTTCATGAACGCCGCCACCGCTGACGCCGACATCATGGCTTCCAGGCCGTCGTACACGCCCGTACCCGTGAGGTATTGCGTCAGATACTGGATCAGACCGGATGCCTTGGGCGTGGATGTGCTGGCCAAGTAGTCGTCCAGCACCGTCGTGTTCTTTGGCGTGCGGAACGACAGCACGTCGCTGAATGAGCGGCCATCACTGGTCGACAAGAGGCTGCTCAAAGACACATCGGCCATGGGCAACGTCACGCCAAAATCAGTCAGCGCATCGACCTTGCTCAGAACACCCGCGCCGATCGAGAACGCGCTACGCAAGTTCGTCAGGTCAGTGCTGCTCAGCGACACGTCGGCAAACGTACTGGCAGTCAGAACACCAGCCACCACAGAACCCGTCAGCACACGCGTACCGTCGTTGCCGGACAAGCTGGCAATGGTCGTGATACTCAGTGCACTGGCTGCCTTGTCAGCCGTTGTGGAGCCGGACAAATCGGCAAAGTCTGCCAGCGTGATGCGATCAAGGCGATCCGAGTTGTTGGTGTCCACCAGGGTCACCGACAAACCGGCCTGCTCAACAAAGGCCGCCCCACCAGTGACCTTGGCCTCAACATCAAACTGATTGACGCTGAACCAGCTGGTCAGGTTGGTGGACGTGGCGTTGGTCAATGCTGTCGCCGCATCGGTGGACGATCCCACGCCAGCCACGGTCAGCCCCACATTCACGTCAATGTGAACATTGGCGACGCTGGTCAGCGTCCCACTTTCGGTGAAGCTGGCGATGTCCTGGAAGGTTTGCCCCGTACGCGTCCAGTTGCTCAAATCCAGCTTGATCTGCAGGCCAGCGACCACTTCGCTGGCTGCGGGGTTGAAGCTGGGCGTGAGCAAGACGGACCAAGACTGCCCATTGTTCGTCGGCATCGCCGCCTGCAGCGCAGTTGTCAAAGCAGACGACAAACCGCTGAGCGTCGAGCTGTTACCCTGCGCCGAAAAATACGTATTGGCAATGCTCTTCAGGCTGGTCGAGCCAAACAGACCAATGGTCTTCGTCGCAGCGGTGTTGCTGTCCAGGCCGATCAACTCGTTGACACTCAGGCCCAAGCCAGGCAGGTCAGCATTGAGGATGCTCTGATCCAGGGCTGCTGCGCCCACGGCGTCCACTTTTTCCAGCACGGACAGCAGTTGTGTCCGCAGCGTGGCATTGAGGTTCAACGTGGTCGCATCCAGCGACAGAACCGAGTGCCAAGCAGCACTTTGCAGCGCCACCGCATCGATCACACCTGTGCTGCGCTCCAGCAACCAGTCACCACCCAGATCCGACGCGCCCGTGCGGTCCGACGATGCGGCAACGTCAGCGCCCGTCAATTCAGACAGACGCGCGACAAACGATTCACCCGTCGCCCCCGCAGCAACGTCACAACCGTAAATCAGTACGTCCGCAGCATCGGTCAGGCCATTGGCCCAGCGTGCCAACGTCTCTGCATAAGCACCCAGACTTTCGTTGTTGAGCAGTGTGTCGCCCAGTTGAATCTCACCATCGGCACCGTGAGTCAACAAGTGCACGGCACGCAATGGCTGATCCTGATACTGCGCCAGCCAGTTGGCGATTTGCGCAACGCCATCGGTTTCGGCGTCCAGAACCACCACATCGACTCGAGCCGGATCAGCCAGACCGCGAGCAGCCAGCGCTTGGTCCAGCAAGGCCTGGTAATCCGCCACACGCGAATCAACGAAGACCACCTCGTTGGCTTGCGAACGGGCAACTTGTCCCAGATTGACCGATGCCTGTGCCGTCAGATCAATGGTTGGCGCCCCACCCGCGCCCACCACGCCCAAACCGAGTTGGTCGTTCAGATTGATCGACAAGACCTGCTGCTGAGGCGGCGCTGGCGGGATCACCAGACTTTCGCCGGACAAGAGCACGCGAGGCTCCATGGCTTCAAACACCATTTGCTCTCGCACGAGCTTCGGCGCTTTGCGCGGACGCTTGACGTTGGGCACCCCGAGGAACTTCCGGAGTCGCTGCGCCGTGTTAACGGCTGCGAGGGATGCTTTGTCAGTGGTCTTGTCCATAAACTTCTTTCTTGCCGACCTCAGCGATGAACCTTGGGTGGATCAGCCATCGCTTTGTCGGCGTTAAGTGCACAGGGCGCGAGCGCGTTGCTTTACTTCAGCAAGGCAGCCAAATCTTCCAGATCCGTACGGCTCAAAGAGCCAACGGCCTGCTTCAACTTCAGACGATTCAACAGGTAGTCATAGCGCGCTTGCAGGTAGTCACGCTTGGCGGTGTAGTACAGACGCTGTGCATCCACCACCTGAACAATCGAATACAGGCCTGTGCGCATGCCCTCTTCCTTGGCCTCCAGCGCACTTTCCTGAGCAACCAGTGACTTACGCAAAGCCGTCATCGTCTGCGCGCTGGTGAGCAAACCTCGCACCGCAGCGCTGGCTTGACGCTCGGTCTTGCGCAGTTCCTGTTCGTACTCTTCCTCGGACTTGCTCATCTTGGCCGCGGCTTCCCGCACCAGTGAGTTCGTCATGCCGCCTTCAAACAGAGGCATGTTCAAACGCACGCCAAACTGCATGTTGCTGATGTTGCTCTTACCCATGTCCTTGCCCGTGGTGTCGCGGAACAAGGAGCCACCGGAATCTTCCTTGGAGTAGCTTGCCGTGAAGTTCACGGTGGGCAGGTAACCCGCCTGTTGACGACGCACTTCCAGGGACGCGATGTTCTTGGCCATCAAGCGCGCTTGCAAAGCCAGGTTCTGTTCCAAAGCGGCAGCGACCCAGGGATCGACCTGCATGGGTTGCGGCACGGATGGCTCGATGTCACCGGCAAACGGCTGCAAGCTCGTGACATCAAAGCCCACGATTTCACGAAGCGCGCCACGCGCATCGTCCAGCTTGTTCGTGGCGTCCAGTTCACGGGCCTGGTTCACCGCCAGACGACCTTGCGTTTCATGGAACTGTGTCACCGTCCCCAGGCCGGAGTCATAACGAACCTTGGCTTGTTGGGCTTGCTTCTCACTGGCTTCACGCTCGGAGCGGGCCAATTCGACGCCATCTTGCGCCGCCATCATGTTCAGATAGGCTGTTGCGGAGCGCAAGATCAGGTCTTGCTCGGCAGCCACCAGCAACAGGCGAGATTGCTCCACAGAGACCTTGGCCTGCTCCATCTGGACCCAGGACGCCGCCTTGATGATGGGCTGATTGATGGTCAGCGTGTGGCTGGTCACCGGGTAGCGCTGAGTCTGCCCTTGCAAAGACTGATACGCAGCGATGTTGGAGCTGTTGATCGTCTGGTTCTGCTGTGTGCGCTGGAAGTCGTAAGCGGCTGTGGGCAAATAGCCGGCCAGCGCCTGAGCCTTGGCTTCGGCATTGGCCAGATAGTCGGCCTTGGCAGCGCGATACTTCGGATCGCTTTCCAGACCCTTGGTGAACAAGTCCATCATGCCGATGGTCTGAGGCTCAGCACCTGATCGTTGCGTTGCCTCCACGGCGCCAGCCAAAGCAATCGGACTCACTTCACGCAGTGTGCCCATGGGCTCGCGGCCCTTGTCTGTGGCAACCACTGGCTTTTCGGGAACAGGCTCAGGCTTGGGCGGCTCCAGCTGGGCCACTCGCTCAGGCACCGGCTCCGGCACCACGACTGGCGCAGGCGGCGCTGCAGGAGGCGGCGGCGGTGCAACCGCCAGCAACACCGCTGTGCCCGTTTCAGAGCGGTTGACGCCCGGCTCAGCCAGAACCAGGTTACGTCGCTCCTTGAACGCCAGACTCACTCGCGTGCCACCTGCCTTGGTCAATGGCAGGAATTCCAGAGAGCTGAACACCTGCGGATCGACCGTGACTCCCTTGAAAGCCTCCTGGAGGTGCGCTTTGCTCAGTTTGGGGAAGTCAATCACCAAACGCTGAGGCTTGCTCAGCAACTGAGGTTGCGCCTGCAGCTCTTTGCCGCCGCGCAGCAACACCGCAATCTCGCCATCCTTGATGTTCAAGTCGACGCTGGCCAACTCATCCTTGACGGCACGACGCGCCAAAACCAGTTCCCATTGGCTGACCTTGCCACCCACCGCTGCAATGGTTTCGTCCAACAGGTCGAAGGATTCCGTCAGGTCAATCAACAGACGGGAATCATCTCGTCCATCAGCCACCACTTTGACTTGCTTGACGGCCTTGACCGACTGACCCAACTTGTCAGAAATCAGCTTGCGGGCCTGCTCGGCAGACACGCCCTTGAGGCTCACCACCAACTGGCGCCCCTCTGGCGTCACACCAGACTCTCGCAAGGTGCCCTGTTCGCTTTCAACCTGCAAGCGAAGCACGTTTCCATCTGCGCGAATCGCCACGCCCTGCAACGCGCCTGCGAGCACGGACGTACTCAACCCGGCCAACGCCATCACGGCCACCAGTTTCTTCAAGCCCGGCAGCGCTGTCCGCTGATTTGATGTTGTCTCTGCAGCCATTATTTGGTTGACAAGGTCAATCGGTTGGTAATCGGACTCGTTACAGACGTGTAACGAGGTTTGCAACACTTAACATTGCATTCTAGTTAGCACGACGCCCGGTTCGCTCGGAAAAACCAGCAAAAATCGGTCCGGCACCGCAGGCGGAGGGTGTAAATAGTTGGCGAATTGTGTAAACACAGCGCACCAAGTTCAGTGACACCACCCCGCCATGCGAAATGCACTGAATTTCAGATCAATGCGCTGCGAGTTTGGTTTGGCGCTCCAACATGCCAATCAGGTTGCGCAACGACAGCAGGTGGGCATAAATCAGTGCCAACTCCCCCGACTGGAACAACTCGAACACCTGGGCTTGGTCAAGTTCACGCAATTTGGCTTCATTGATCACCCAAGAACCCAGCAGGTTGGCGACTTGCCCATGGCGGCCCTTGACCTCCATATTGGTCTCGACCAACAGGCCGGCATCCATCAATCGTTGAATGAATTGATGCGTGACCCCAGCTTGAGTCTGGAACTCACCGAGCAGTTGCAACACGGATTGCAGCGCCGGCGCGGGCTCACCCGAATCCTCAAACAGCGCGACACCGCCCTCAACGTCTTCACCTACCGCTGGGGAGCCCAAGTCAATCGCCACACCCAGTTTGTCTGCCGAGGCGCCGTCCTGAACGAGCACAAACGGATAGCGACGCAGGCAAGCAGGCACATAACGACCTGACCAGCGACCGTCGGCATCCACGAACAGGTTTTGCCCGTCGCGCAAGCCCGTCACGGCCAGCGACATCCACTGATCGTCCTTGCCCTTGGAAAACACGATCGGATATTCAAGGCAGCTTTCTGCCCACTCCACCGCCAGCACAGGGACAGCCGTCGCCTCAGCGGCAAATCGCACGTCATTCAAGGGCTGAACCTTCAGGTTCCGATGCACTTCACGGTCGAGCAACGTGGGTTGGGCGTAGAAAAAAGCTGACTTGGTCATGAGGTATCCCGCAGAGGGTGAAAGCATTGAGCAACGTTGGGTAGAAGTACCCACGATCACCCCAGACACTACCGCACGACACAGGTCAAAAACATGTCGTTGCAAAAAGGACGAATAGGGTTAACCCTCCCGCCTCACAACGTCACAAAAACCCAACTCGGACCGAAAAATAGAAACGGGCCAACATCTCACGATGTTGGCCCGTTAAAAAGGTGGTCGGGGCGGTGGGATTCGAACTCACGACCCTCTGCTCCCAAAGCAGATGCGCTACCAGGCTGCGCTACGCCCCGACTGAGAAATCTATTGTAGCCTGAATTTGATCATTGATATACAGCGCAGCCTACAAATCTGTTTGTGTGTTCTTTTCGCACTCATGGGGCACGCTATAACGTGCACATGGTCATGGCATTTCAACGTTCTGTTGCGCTGCTCGGCGACACCTCGCTCGCTGTAGGACGAGGCATGCGCCACGGCTGGCGCTTCCGAACGCAGGACTTGGCGAGGATTCTGGCTGATGCCAGTGCGCGGGCATTGCCAATCGTGATCGTGGTCAATGTGCTGGTCGGCGCCATCATTGCGTTTGTGGGCGCCGTACAACTCACTCGATTTGGCGCGGGCATCTTTGTCGCCGATCTGGTCGCCATTGCCGTTTCACGAGAAATGGCTGCGGTCATCACGGCTGTGGTCATGTGTGGTCGAACAGGCGCAGCCTTTGCTGCAGAACTGGCTTCCATGCAAGCCAACGAAGAAATCGATGCGCTGGAAGTGCTGGGATTGGACGCGGTGGACTTTCTGGTGCTGCCTCGCGTGGTGGCCCTTCTGACTTTGCTGCCCCTGCTGTATCTGTTTGCATGTGTGGGCGGATTGCTTGGCGGCTATGCGGTCAGTGCCTCTTTGCTTGACTTGGCCCCTGCTGCCTACTTTGATCGCAGCATGACTGCACTGACTGCAGCGCATCTTGGCTTGGGCTTTTTCAAGAGCATGGCGTTTGGCGCACTGGTCTCGCTCGCGGCCTGTCACTACGGCCTGACATCCGCGCGCAATGCCGAGGGCGTCGGGCGAGCCACGACACGAGCCGTCGTGGCAGGCATCGTGGGTGTGATTGCGGTGGATGCTGTGTTTGCCGTGTGCGCCGATGCGCTAAGGATCTGACATGCCTTTGCTTCGCGTGCACGACCTGCGTCTTCAATATGGCTCTGCATTGGTGCAAGAGCACATCAACCTCGAATTGGTCCCCGGGCAGATTCTGGCTGTCATGGGAGGCAGTGGCTGTGGCAAGAGCACCCTGTTGAAGTCGCTGATCGGACTGCTTGAACCCACAGATGGGCACGTCTTCTACGGCGACCAGGACTACTGGCAAAGTTCGGACTCGGTGCGCGCCCAACTGCGCGCAGACATCGGCGTGCTCTTTCAAAGTGCTGCGCTCTGGTCCTCCATGTCGGTGCTGGACAACGTTCTGTTGCCTCTGCAGGTCCAAAACCGCCTGACCGCCGAGGAGCAGCAGGCTCGCGCACTCGAAGTTTTGACGTGGGTTGGCATGGCTGAAGCACGTGATCGCATGCCCGCAGATCTCAGCGGTGGCATGAAAAAACGCGTGGGACTCGCCCGGGCCATCGTGGCGCGCCCACACATGCTTTTTCTGGACGAGCCTTCGGCTGGACTGGACCCCATCAGCTCCATCAAGCTGGACCGACTGATCCTGGACATCCGAGATCGAACGGGCGCAGGCATCGTCATCGTCACCCATGAGTTGGCAAGCATTTATGCTTTGGCCGACAGCGGGATCTTTCTGGATGCAGACAGCAAACAGCCCATCGCATACGGATCGCCCAAACAGATGCGAGACGACAACACGCATCCGACCGTTCGCGCATTCATGCACCGCGAGGAGATCAAGACGCCATGAAACGTCACGCTTTTTGGGTTGGCACCTTCTTGTTGCTGACGGTGGTGCTGATCGTGGTGGGCATCCTCACCCTGAACAAGTCGAGCCTGTTTACTCAGCGACACCAGGCGATGGTTTACTTTGGCGGTAGCGTCAAGGGCTTGTACATCGGTGCCCCCGTCACGTTCCGGGGCGTCAAGATGGGCGAAGTCACGCACATCGGGGTTGAGGTCGATCCACGTACGTTGATCACTCGCATCCCCGTGCGCCTGACCTTGAGCACAGACACCCTGCAACTCGGACGTGCAGGAGAGCCTGCCCAAGCCGTTGACCTCCCGGAGTTGGTATCCAGAGGCCTGCGGGCTCGATTGATTTTGCAGAGCATCGTCACCGGGCAAACTGCCGTGGAGTTGGATTTCAAGCCGGAGACCCCAGGGGTCCTGGTCGCAGGTAACAAGGCTCCGCTGCCTGAAATTCCCACCGTGCAAGACAAGCTCGACGCTCTGTTGAACCAGGTTCAAAGCTTGCCATTGGGGGATCTGGTTGCCGAATTGCGTCAAACGATGGCCACCTTGGATCAGACCCTGAAGGTCAGTCAGACGGCGATCCAGAACAGCAGCAAGCAACTGCGCCTCACGGGTGAACAAGCTCGTCAGACGATGCAAGCGGCCGAAGCTGCCTTGACTCAGGTGCAGACTCAGGCGAATCTGACCTTGACCTCGATTCAGCAATTGAGCGACACGTCCAGGCAAACCTTGCAAGATGCCCAGCCAGGGTTGCGCCAGACGCTGACCGCATCGAAACAAGCAGCTGAGGAAGCGCAACGTGCCATGCGTCAACTGGCCGATTTCAGCGCACCAGGCTCCACCTTGCGCACCGATTTGAGCAGTGCTGCCCAGGACCTGTCTCAAGCCGCCCGCACCATGCGTTCGTTTGCAGACCAACTGGATGCCGACCCCAGCAGCCTGCTTTTTGGAAGGAGCCAGCCATGATGTGCCAGACCCTGACACGCTGGAGCGTCATCACACTCGTCAGCGGCCTGATCGCGCTGAGCGGCTGCGCTCGCCAAAGTGCACCGGGCATCACGTTGCTGTCCCTGCCCTTGCCTGCTGATGCCGCCAACCATCGCACCATGCGCACCCTCCACCCTGACTGGGCGGTCGCGCGCATCGAAGTTCCGGAGTATTTGCAGACCAACCGCGTACGCTTCCGCGAGGGGCCGGCCACGCTGAGCGAGTGGCCCCAGGTGCGGTGGGCCGAGCGCATCGAAGTGGGCTTGACTCGCCAGTTGACTCGTGCACTGTCCCATCAACTGGCCGTGTGTGAAGCGCCCTGCAGCCAGAGCCCCGCCGCTCCCACCCGAACCCTTCACATCCGCTTTGACGAATTGGATGCGCAGCAAGAGACCCACTCGGTTCGCGCCTCGGTCGTGTGGTGGGTCAGTGAGATCGACCTCGCTCGCACACCTGCACTCACGCGCCTGACGCTGAACGAACCCTTGCCGGCGCTCAGTGCCGAGGCCTACGCCGCCGCCTTATCCAGGCTGACAGTCCGTCTGGCAGAGCAGATCAGCGCAGCACAGCGCCCATGACGGCGCGCGACCGGCCTCAGGCAGAAATCTGAGCCCAGGCTTTTTCCAGTCGTTTGATGCTGACGGGCTGGGGCGTACGCAACTCTTGCGCGAAGAGGCTCACACGCAGCTCTTCCAGCAACCAACGGAATTCATCGGTGCGGGCATCCAGCACGCCTTTGAGTTCAGCCAGGCGACGTGTGTAACGCTGATCCAGCGGACGCAGTTCGGTCATGCGCTGGGCATCACGCGCGGGATCGCCCTTGAGCTTGTCCAAGCGCAAGGTGATGGCCTTCAGGTACCGAGGGAAGTGTTGCAGTTGCACGTAAGGTGTCTGCACCACAAAGCGTTTGGACATCAGGCGTTGCAGTTGCCCGGCGATGTCGTCGGCCACGTCCTTGGGCGGCTTGGCGTCTTTGAGCTTGCGGGTGGCGGCAGCGTATTCAACCAGGATGGTGCCCGCCAAACGCGCCACTTCCTGAGCGATCAGGTTGAGGCGCGTACGCCCCTCTTCCACCCGCGCCTTGAAACTGGCGGCATCGGTGGGCAAGGGATCAGCCAGGTAGGCACGGTCCATGGCCACGGCAATGATCTGGTCACGCAGTTCGTCGGCGGTGCCCAGGCTCATGTAAGCCATGGCCATCTTCTGCAGATCCGGAATGTTCTTTTCCAGATACTTCAGCGGCTCTTTGATTTGCAAAGCGACCAACCGGCGCAAACCGGCACGGTGCTTGGCTGCAGCCACATCCGGCTCGTCGAAGATGTCGATTTCGACGTGCTGACCTTTGTCGATCAGGGCAGGAAAGCCAATGAGGGTATGGCCAGCGCGCTGAATTTCCATCAGCTCAGGCAACTCACCAAATGTCCAGTCGGTGAAGGTTTGCGAGGCAGCAGGAGCCTTGCTCTGCGGGTTCGGAACACGCTGGGGCCGAGAGGCCGCAGGGGTCGCACGCGCTGTCGCGGCCTCGCGCTCCGTCGCGGCGACAGGTTGTGCCACCGCTTTGGTCTTGATCGCCGCCAAAGCCTGGAACGCCCCACGTGCCAGGGAGCCCAAATCCGCCTTCAACGCCGCCAGGTTGCGCCCCATGCCCAGCTGGCGACCGTGCTCGTCCACCACCCGGTAGTTCATGAACAGGTGGGGCGAGAGCATGTCGAGCTTGAAGTCGTTGCGCTTCACATCCAACTGGGTCTTGTCACGCACGGCCTTGAGCAAGGCGTCCATCAAGCTGCCTTGGCCAAACTCCACCGCTTGCACAAAAGCCTCGGCGTAGTCCGGCAAGGGCACCAGGCGAGCACGCGGTTTTTGATGCAAGCTCTTGACCAGCGCCAGCACCTTGTCTTTCAGCATGCCGGGCACCAGCCACTCACCACGCTCTTCGTTGACCTGGTTGAGCGCGTAGATGGGCACGGTCACCGTCACGCCATCGCGGGCATCGCCCGGCTCGTGCAGGTAGGTGGCCGCACAGTCGACACCGCCCATGCGCACATATTTCGGAAAGGCTGCGCTGGTGATACCGGCGGCCTCGTGTCGCATCAGCTCTTCACGGCTGAGGTAGAGCAGCTTGGGGTTCTCTCGGCTGGCTTGTTTGTACCAGTGCTCGAAGCTGTGGCCGCTCATGACATCGGGCGGAATCTGCGCGTCGTAGAAGGCGTAGATCAGGTGCTCGTCCACCAGCACGTCTTGCCGGCGTGATTTGTGTTCGAGTTGCTCGACTTGGCTGATGAGCTTGCGGTTGTGCGCCAGGAAGGGCAAACGTGTTTCCCATTCCTGCGCAACCAAGGCTTCGCGGATGAAGATCTCGCGCGCCTCGCGCACATTGACCAGGCCAAAGTTGACGCGCTTGTTGTTGTAGACCACCAGGCCGTACAGCGTGGCCCGCTCCAGCGCCACGACCTCGCCGGCCTTCTTTTCCCAGTGCGGCTCAAGCAACTGCTTTTTCAGCAAATGCCCGCCCATCTGCACCAACCAAGGCTGGTCGATGTTGGCAATGCCACGGCCGTAGAGCTTGCTGGTTTCGACGAGTTCGGCCGCCAGAATCCAGCGCCCGGGCTTCTTGCTGAGGTTGGCGCCGGGGTGCTTCCAGAACTTGATGCCGCGGGCTCCGAGGTACCACTCATCGTCGTCGCTCTTGCAGCCGACGTTGCCCAGCAAGCCTGACAGCAAGGACAGATGCACTTGCTCGTACGTGGCAGGCGCCGTGTTCAGACGCCAGCTGTGCTCGGCCACCACCGTGTGGAGTTGGGTGTAGACGTCTTTCCACTCGCGCACCCGGCGCGGGTTGATAAAGTTGTCGCGCAGCAAGGCTTCGTATTTGCGGTGGCTGAGCTTGTGCTTTTCAGGTTGCCCAGGCTCATGGTGACCATGCCCCCCGCGCGACTCATCCAGCCACTTCCACAGCTTGAGCGTGCCCATGAACTCGGACTTTTCGTCGTCAAACTGTTTGTGCTTCTGATCGGCCTGCTGTTGCTGATCAATCGGCCGGTCACGTGCATCCTGCACGCTCAAGCTCGCCGCAATCACCAGCACTTCAGACAGGGCCTCGCGGTCTTTGGCCTCCAGAATCATGCGACCCACACGTGGATCGAGCGGCAGACGCGCCAGATCGGTCCCGAGCTTGGTGATCTCGTTGTTGTCATCGACCGCCCCCAGTTCGTTGAGCAACTGGTAGCCATCGGCAATGGCTTTGCGCAGCGGTGGCTCGATGAAGGGGAAATCTTCCACATGCCCCAGGTGCAGGGACTTCATCCGCAAGATCACCCCCGCCAGCGACGAGCGCAGGATTTCGGGGTCGGTGAAGCGCGGACGCGCGTTGAAGTCCTTCTCGTCGTAAAGACGGATGCAGATGCCGTTGGCGACCCGGCCGCATCGACCGGCACGCTGGTTGGCCGCAGCCTGACTGATGGGCTCGACCTGAAGCTGCTCGACCTTGTTGCGGAAGCTGTAGCGCTTGACCCGCGCCTGACCTGCGTCGATCACATAGCGGATGCCCGGCACGGTCAGCGAGGTTTCGGCCACGTTGGTGGCCAGCACGATGCGCTTGGGGCCACCGGTCTGAAAGACACGGTCTTGCTCCTGCTGGCTCAAGCGGGCAAACAAGGGCAGCACCTCGGCCACGGTGCGGTGCTCGGCCAGGTGCTTGCGAAGGTGGTCAGACGCTTCGCGGATTTCGCGCTCGCCGGGCAAGAAGACGAGGATGTCGCCATTGCCCTCACGCCAGAGCTCGTCCACCCCGTCGGTGATGGCCTCGTTCAAGCCATATTCGCGGCTTTCTTCAAAGGGGCGGTAACGCTGTTCGACCGGGAACAAGCGCCCCGACACCATGATGACGGGTGCCGGCCCCTTGGCCGACTCGAAATGCTTGGCAAACCGATCAGCATCAATCGTGGCCGAGGTGACGATGATCTTCAGATCGGGTCGACGAGGCAGCAACTGGCGCAGGTAGCCAAGCAGGAAGTCGATGTTCAGACTACGCTCGTGCGCCTCATCAATGATGAGGGTGTCGTAGGCCAGCAGGTCTGGATCGCCCTGAGTTTCGGCCAGCAAGATACCGTCCGTCATCAGCTTGACGCTGGCACCCGGCTGCAGCCGATCCTGGAAGCGCACCTTGTAGCCCACCACCTCGCCCAGCGGCGAGTTCAGCTCTTCGGCAATGCGCTTGGCAACGCTGGACGCCGCAATCCGTCGAGGCTGCGTGTGCCCGATCAGCTTGGGACGCAAATGGCGCGGCGCCTTCGGATCTCGCGGCTGCCCCCAGCCACCCCGCCCCATGGCCAGCGCAATCTTGGGCAACTGCGTGGTCTTGCCCGAGCCCGTTTCACCGCACACAATGATGACCTGATGCTCACGCAAGGCCGCCTCAATCTCGTGACGCTTGCCACTGACGGGTAGAGATTCCGGAAAGGTGATGACAGGTGCAGACACGGGGTTAGACAGGAGGGCTAAAAAGGGCGAAAGTGCGCATTATCCCGCTATGAACTTCGACGAATACGCACGCTACGACGCAACCGGCCTGGCGGACTTGGTCCGCCGAGGCGAAGTGCACCCCAGCGAACTGCTGGAAGCGGCCATCAAGCGAGCCGACGACACCCGCAAGCTCAACGCCATTGTCATGCGCCTGGACGAACAAGCGCGTCGTCAGGCTCGGGCCATTTTTTCGCCCGATGCGCCATTCGCCGGGGTTCCATTTCTGGTCAAGGACCTGTTCCAGGACATGGCGGGGCTGCCCTCGTCCATGGGCAACCGGGTCATGGCCAAAGTCGTGGTCCAGGAAGACAGCGACGTGGTGCGCCGCTGGAAGCATGCCGGTTTGGTGATTTTCGGCAAGACCAACACGCCTGAGTTTGGCGCCAAAAATGTGACCGAACCGATGGCTTTCGGACCGGCCCGCAACCCCTGGAATCCACAACGAACACCCGGAGGCTCCTCAGGCGGCTCGGCTGCTGCGGTGGCCGCAGGCATTGTTCCCATGGCTGGCGCCAACGATGGCGGGGGATCCATTCGCATCCCCGCTGCAGCCTGTGGCCTGTTTGGGCTGAAGGTCGGCCGGGGCCGCATCTCGATTGGCCCCTTGATGGCAGAGGGCCTGAACGGTGCGGCACAGCAAGGCATCGTCTCCAGAACCGTGCGAGACACCGCCGCGATGCTGGACGTGCTGCAAGGGCCCGAACCCCATGCACCGTACTACATGGCGGCCCCCGATGTGCCCTACACCCAGTTGATCAAGCAAGCGCCCAAGCGTCTGCGCATTGGCTTCACCACGCAATCCCCATTAGGCAACCCGGTTGACCCTCAGGCGGTCGCGGCGGTGGAAGATGCAGTCAAACTGCTGACCGACATGGGGCACATCGTGACGCCCGTGGACACACCTTTCGATGGCGTGCAACTCGCCGAAGATTTCCTGAAAGCCTGGTTCTGCTCTCAAGCGTACTTTGTCGATGCCATTTGCAAAGCCACCGGGGCGACCCTGGCTGACTTCGAGCCCGACACGCGACTGATGGCTGCCGTGGGTCGCAGCGTATCAGGCGTGGATCTGATGGCTTGCGAAGCGCGCTGGAACGATCACATCAAACGCCTGGCAACGTTTCATGGCCAATATGACCTCTGGCTGTCCCCCACCCTGAACGGCCCGGCTGTGCCAATCGGTAGCATGCAAACCCCCAAAGCACTGGAAATTGCAGGAGACGTGGTGGCCAAACTGGGACTTGCCGGCCCCTTGAGTCAAAGCGCATCGTTCAAACAAACCATCCTGCAAAACCTGGGCTGGACGCCCTACACCCAGCTGGCCAACCTGACAGGTCGCCCGGCCATGTCGGTGCCGCTGTACTGGACGCCGGACGGTATGCCGCTGGGTGTGCAGTTTGTCGCAGGGCTAAACGGTGAGGCAACTTTGCTACAACTGGCCAGCCATTTAGAGCAAGCTCGCCCCTGGGCGCACAGAAGGCTGCCAACAGCGACTTAAGCACATTCTCTTGTCACAGCGTAAGGTGTACGATGTCCTAAAACAGCAGTACACGCCGCCAAGCGCAGTGAGTGAGATTCCAGCTTGAACAGAGCATCGCTCAAGCATAGGTTGTCCGCCCTTTTACTGGGGCCCGACACCAGCCGCCACAAAGCAATTGGGCTGACCTTCGTGGTCAGCCTGCTCTATTTGTTTCATACCTGCCTGACGATCGTGGCCGTCCACTCGGATCACGCCTGGCCAGGCCTGGGGCACTGGCTGGAAGCCTGCCTGCTGTTCGGCGCCGTTTTCTTTTACGGGATGCTCCGCAGTGGCCTGTCCAAACATTTCCGTGATCCGGACATGTTTCTGGCTCAGTTGCTGTATTGCATTTTTGCAGCGTGCATTGCGTACCTGACGGTCGACATCCGGCTACGCGGTGTCGTGCTCGCCGTGCTGCCCGTCGTCCTGCTCCCCGGTCAATTCACCCTGACGCCTCGTGCTTTGCGCTTGGTCAGTCATGTGAGCGTGTCCGCGCTGGCTTTGGCGGTCACGCTGGACTGGCTGATCCATCCCCAGCAAATGGATGTCGTCGCCGACATGGCGCAATGGACCTTTGCCTGCGTGATCATTCTGGCGTCATCGTGGGTGGCCCAGCGGGTCAGCGAGCTGCGACTCAAGCTGACCAGCGATCGTGAATCGCTCAGTTCCGTCCTGGATGAAGTGCAAGTGATTGCCGCGCACGACCCACTCACAGGCCTCATCAACCGGCGCCGGATGCAGGAATTGCTGCGCAACGAATGGATCCGCAAAGACCGCCTTCGTCAGACCACCACATTGGTCATGCTGGACCTTGACCATTTCAAACGAGTCAACGACGAGTACGGACACCATGCTGGTGACGAGGTGCTGCGCAACTTTGCTGAACTGGCATCGCAAACCTTGCGGCAGTTTGATGTGCTGGCCCGTTGGGGCGGCGAAGAGTTTTTGCTGATGTATCCCGGCACAAAGCCCGAACAGGCGCTGATCGCCCTGGAGCGCATGTATCAACGTCTGCGGGTAGCCTCTTTGCTGCCAACCTATCCGGAGGTGCGCATCACCTGCTCGGCAGGGGTATCGTCAGCTTTGCCAGGCGAGCCTTACGAGCAGGCCATCGAGCGTGCTGACCAAGCTCTTTATCGAGCGAAGACCTCTGGCAGAGACCGTATTGAAGTGATGACGTCGCCCTGCCTTCCAAACCCCGTAACATAAGCGGCTGAATTCACCGTTTGTGCATCCATGGACTTGGTCTTTCCTCATACATTCGTGCCCTGGTTTCGCTCCGTGGCACCCCACATCCACGCCCACCGGGGCAAGACCTTTGTCGTGGGTCTGTCTGGGGAGTTGATCGCAGCCGGCAAGCTGGAAAACTTTGTTCAGGACTTGGCGCTGATGCAGGCCATGGGCATCAAGATCGTGCTGGCGCACGGTTTCCGCCCTCAGCTGGAAGAGCAACTTCGCCTGAAGGGGCAAGCCTCGCGCTTCAGCCATGGCATGCGAATCACGGACCCGATCGCACTGGACTGCGCCCAGGAGGCTGCAGGTCAACTGCGCTACGAAATCGAAGCTGCGTTCTCACTTGGTTTGCCCAACACGCCGATGGCAGGGGCATCCATCAGCGTGATCTCTGGAAACTTCGTCACGGCCCGCCCGGTCGGCATCGTGGACGGCGTGGACTTCATGCACACCGGCCTCGTCCGCAAGATTGACGCGGTGGCCATTCGCCGGGCCATTGATACCGGCGCGCTCGTCATGCTCTCGCCCTTCGGTTTTTCGCACACCGGCGAAGCCTTCAACCTGACCATGGAAGATGTGGCCACCAGTGCGGCCATCGCCTTGCAGGCTGACAAGCTGATTTTCGTCACCGAAGTGCGCGGTGTGCTGCAGGCCATCGTGCAAGACCCGTCTCGCGCGCAGGAACTGGCCGGCGCCGCTCAGCACGACACCGATGCCGAAATTGACCAGGAACTGGCCTTGGCCGACGCCCGCAAGCTGCTGGCCGCCCTGCCCAGCCCGCAACAGCCCACTGACACCGCGTTTTACCTGCAACACGCCGTCAAAGCCTGTGAAGGGGGTGTTGAGCGCGTTCACATCCTGCCGTTTTCGGTCGATGGCGCCCTGTTGATGGAAGTGTTCACCCATGATGGCGTGGGCACCATGATCGTCGACGAAAAGCTAGAAAGCCTGCGGGAGGCCACCCCTGATGACGTTGGGGGCATCCTGCAACTGATCGAGCCTTTCGAGCAAGATGGCACGCTGGTCAAACGGAGTCGAACGGAAATCGAGCGCGATGTGGCGCAGTACACCGTCATTGAGCACGATGGCGTGATCTTCGGATGTGCCGCGCTGTATCCCTTCCCTGAAGCCAGCACAGCCGAGATGGCCGCGCTGACCATCTCGCCCAGCGTGCAGGGACAAGGAGACGGCGAACGCATTCTGAAGCGCATCGAGCAGCGTGCACGGGCAATGGGCCTATCCACACTGTTTGTATTGACAACGCGTACCATGCATTGGTTTATCAAGCGTGGTTTTGCACCGGTTGACCCGAACTGGCTGCCAGAAGCGCGCAAGCGCAACTACAAATGGGACCGGCGCTCACAAGTGCTGGTCAAGCACCTCAAATAATCTTTCCACTGCATTCATTGCACTGATCGACACCATGGCACGTACCATTTTCTGCAAGCACCTCAACAAGGAAGGTGATGGCTTGGATTTCGCTCCCTATCCTGGTGAACTGGGCAAGCGCATTTACAACGAGATCAGCAAGGAAGCTTGGCAGATGTGGCTCAAGCACCAGACCATGCTGGTCAATGAAAACCGTTTGAACCTGGCCGACGCACGTGCGCGCCAGTATCTGGCCCGCCAGATGGAACAGTTCTTCTTCGGCGGTGGCGCCGAACAGGTCGCAGGCTACGTCCCGCCTTCCGCCTGAGTCTGGCGTTCAGCCAAACAAAAAGCCGACCTCATCAGGTCGGCTTTTTTCATGGGCGCCGGATGCTCAAGATGGCATCAGGAAGTCGCGACTGATGCCGTAGCCCAGGTCCCCCACACGATCCAGGAACTGGGTCAGGTAGGCGTGCAGGCCGGTAGCCAGAATTTCATCAATGCGACCAAACTGCAAATCGGCGCGCAGGCGACCTGCACGGCGAATGGTCTCCTGGCTGTGATCGTTGCCCACGGCACGCAGATTGCGCACCACTTCGTCCATGCAGTGCACGAGCGAACGAGGCATTTCCGCACGCAGCATCAGCAACTCGGCCACTTTCTCAGGGCGAATCACATCGCGGTACACCTTGCGGTACACCTCAAACGCCGACACGCTGCGCAGCACCGCCGACCAGTGGTAGAAGTCCACTTCCTTGCCTTCGTTGCCAATGCCTGACCCGAAGAACTCGGTGTTGCGGGCATGGAACTTCACGTCCAGCAAACGCGCGGTGTTGTCGGCGCGTTCCAGGAAGGTGCCAATGCGCTGGAAGTGAAAGGCTTCGTCCTGCAGCATGGTGCCCAAAGTCACCCCGCGAGACAGGTGCGAACGGAATTTCACCCACTCGAACAATTCACCAGGGTCCTTCGCCAGCAAGCCGGACTTCACCAGACGGTTGAACTCCAGCCAGGTCTGGTTCATGGTTTCCCACACCTCGGTGGTCAACGCGCCACGCACGGCACGTGCGTTCTCACGTGCGGCACGCAAGCAGCAATAGATGCTGGATGGATTGTTGGCATCCGTCACCATGAAGGCCATCACGTCACGCGCGTTGACCGTCTCGAACCGCTGTGTGTAGTCGGGCATCAGTTCGCTGATGCTCAACAGGCCCTTCCACCCTTGCGTGGCCGTCTCACTGGACTGCGGCAGCAGGGACGTCTGATAGTTCACATCGATCAGGCGGGCCGTGTTCTCGGCACGCTCCATGTAGCGGGCCATCCAAAACAGGTGGTCGGCGGTACGCGACAGCATGGGCTTGGTCTCCAGATACGAAGCATTGCTCACACGCAATGCCCCAGATTCAGTCTCGATGAGGTGGGATGGCAGGTGCTCTTCAATGCGTTCGTTCAGCATGATCAGTCCTCCAGAACCCAGGTGTCCTTGGTCCCGCCCCCTTGCGAACTGTTGACCACGAGGGAGCCTTCCTTGAGTGCCACGCGGGTCAAGCCACCCGGCACCATCTGAACCTCTTTGCCCGACAGCACAAACGGCCGCAAATCAATGTGGCGTGGGGCAATGCCGGATTCCACAAACGTCGGGCAGGTCGACAGCGACAGCGTGGGCTGCGCGATGTAGTTGGTCGGGTTGGCGATCAGGACCTTGCGGAATTCCTCGATCTCGGCCTTGGTGGCCGCTGGGCCGACCAACATGCCATAGCCCCCTGCCCCGTGCACTTCCTTGACCACCAGATCGGCCAGGTTGTCGAGGGTGTACTTCAGTGCGTCGGGTTCGCGGCAGATGTGCGTGGGGACGTTCTGCAGGATGGGCTTTTCGCCCAGGTAGAACTCGATCATCTTGGGCACGTAGGGGTAGATCGACTTGTCGTCGGCGATCCCGGTGCCGAAGGCGTTCGCCAGCGTGACGTTGCCGGCACGGTAGGCGCGCAGCAAGCCGGCCACGCCCAGCGTCGAATCCTTGCGGAAGACTTCGGGGTCCATGAAGTCGTCGTCCACGCGGCGGTAGATGACGTCCACACGCTGCGGGCCACGGGTGGTGCGCATGTAGACAAAATCGTCCTTGACGAACAGGTCCTTGCCTTCCACCAGTTCCACGCCCATTTGCTGGGCCAGGAAAGCGTGTTCGAAGTAGGCCGAGTTGTACATGCCCGGCGTGAGCACCACGGCGGTAGGCTCGTTCACGCCACCCGGCGCCATGCTGCGCAAGGTGTCAAGCAGCAAGTCGGGGTAGTGCGCCACGGGGGCCACGCGGTGCTCGGCAAACAACTCGGGGAAGAGCCGCATCATCATCTTGCGGTTCTCGAGCATGTAGCTCACGCCCGATGGCACACGCAGGTTGTCTTCCAGCACGTAGTAGGTGCCGCTGCCGTCCGGGTTGCAGGCGCGAACGATGTCGATGCCCGAGATGATGGAGTAGATGCCGCCCGGCACGTTCAAACCCATCATCTCCTTGCGGAACTGGGCATTGTTGAGCACGGGCTCGGCCGGAATGACACCTGCCTTCAGGATTTCCTGATCGTGGTAGATGTCGTCGAGGAAGCGGTTGAGGGCTGTGACGCGCTGCTTGAGCCCCTTCTCCATTTCCTTCCACTCGGCTGCGGGAATGATGCGGGGGATCAGGTCGAAGGGAATGAGGCGCTCGGTGCCCGAACCATCCTCGTCCTTGTCGCCGTACACCGCAAAGGTGATCCCCACGCGACGGAAGATCATCTCAGCCTCTTCCCGACGGGAACTCATGAGCTCCCGGGGCTGACGGCCCAGCCACTTGTCGTACACCTTGTAGTGGTCGCGCACTTGGGCGCTGCTCACATGCATTTCGTCAAAGAATCGCATCGCTTGGTCCCATCGGGGCTCTCTTAACCCTCTGTGCTCTATTCAATGCACAGAGTGTGCCAAGGCGATGTGTCGGCTTCTTGACCTACGACATGCACTCACACCATTGTGGTGCATTTAGCCGCTCGCGTTTCGTGCTCTTCCAACAGGCGAGTGGTCACGCGCACCAATAGCGTGTGCTGCCCGCCCCCTCGGATCACACCACGCAGGGGCGTGACGTCACCAAAATCGCGACCGTGCGCCACCCTGACATGGTGCAGAGCCGGCACGCAATCGTTGGTGGGATCCAGATCGAGCCAATCTTGTGCATGGGGCAGCCCCAGTCCGGGGATCCAGACACTCAACCAGGCATGCGAAGCATCGGCGCCCACCAAAGGCGCCTGGCCAGGTGGCGGTTGCGTCAACAAGTAGCCACTGACGTAGCGCGCAGCCACGCCCCACGCACGCAAACATCCCAACATCAGATGCGCGAAGTCCTGGCACACCCCTTTGCGCTTGGCAAACACCTCAGAGATGGGGGTCGAAATGTCTGTGGAGGCCGGGGCGTACTTGAAGTCCCGGTGAATGCGTTGCATCAACTCGATGGCTGCCTCCGCCAAGGGACGGTCATCTTGCAAAGACTCCGCGGCATAGGCGGCCAGTTCGGCGTGCCTGGGCACAAACGGCGAAGGGTACAGATACTCGCTGGCGGCCTCGTATGGCGCGTGCGCACGGTAAGCCAGGCGATCACGGACCTCTGCACACGTCGCCCCGCGTGACGGATCCAGGTCGGTGTAGCGGTGCAAGACCTTGACTTCGCTGCGCGCGCGCACGTTCAAATCGGCATGCGCGGCATGGATCGAAAAATAGGCGCTGCTGTTGCCATGGGTGTCGCGCCGGGTGTTGTGCTGTGCCGGCGGCGGCTGCACCGACATGTCAAACCTCAGGAGTGCCTGCCCCTCATCGGACAAAGGACGCAGGCAGGCAATGTGTTGCGCCTGCTCCACCGCCCAGCTGTAGCTGTAATGTGTTTCGTGCTCGACCGAGAGTCGGGCCCAAGCCACTTCTCGCTCACTCATGTGCTCACCATCGAGTCGTTGGGTTCAGCATGAGCAAAGTATTGACGTCCGATCTCGTCAGACAGCTTCCACCCTGCTTCCACCAACCGATCAAGCAAGGACTGAACCGCCTTGTGTCCGGCTTGCGGATCACAGAGTTCTTCGAGCGTGACGCCAAGACCCTCGTATGGCAGCCACGCCAGCAGATCATCCTGCGCACCGGTTCTCGCCGGCAGTTTGCCAAGTTCGGTTCGCATGCGTCTGACCACACAGGCCAACGAACGGGGGTTGGTCTCGTCGAGCACCAGCAACGCCAGCATCGCAGGCACTTCCAGCCGCCGCTGAAAGCGCGCACGGAAGGTGATCGTGCTGTCAAACAGGTCCAGCACCACATCAAAACCCTGGGGATGCTGGAATGCGCCCTCCCGCCAAAAGGCACGCAAGAAGCTGGCGTACCCCACCAGGCGCTCCACCATGCGCCCCACCGACATCAGGCGCCAGCCCGCGTCACGGGTCATGCGGTCGGTCTGAGCCCCTGTAACGGCCGACAACTGGATGGCCAGGTGATCAAGCGCCGCCATGACCTCACCTGATCGGGCACTGATCGGAACGGCCTCATCGTGCCCCCCCGCCGACGCCATCGACTGGAAATCGCTCACCATGGTGCGCATCAGCCGTGTTTGAGAGGGCAGCAGTCTTTCGCGTAGCGCCTCGGCCGAACGGGACAAAGCCGAGAGATTGAACGCCAGACTGAATGCCCCTTGCTTGGCGTCTGCATCGATCAACGCCTCCAGCGCCACACGCTCGAACACCCGACCAGATCGATCCAGCCCCGGCGTACCTGGCGGCACCAAGCCGTTGGTGATGCCCAATGCAGACAAGGCACGCAAGACGGCCTCGTCCGGCTCGTCATCGATGGCGCGCAGGTTGATCAAGGCCTGTGCGAGACGCAGTTGCTGCTCGCATCGCTCGGTATAGCGACCCATCCAGAAAAGATTCTCGGCCGTACGGCTGGACACCGGTCGCTGCCGCTGCGCCAGCTCTTCCAGCCGAACCGACTGAGGCAACATCGAGAAGGCGTCCACTGCTCCCTCGGTCAAGACCCACGTGTCCAGCGAACTGCCACCGAGCTGCATGGACACCGGACCGTCATCTCGGGTCGCGATGCGGGTCATGCCACCCGGCACCACACGCCATCCCCCGTGGCCGTCCGACAAGGCATACACACGCAGCGATGCACCACGCATCTGCAACTGATCCTCGGTCCAAACGGGCGTCTGCGCGTAAGGCACATAGTTCTGTGCCGTGAAAGCAGAAGGGTTCTGGCTGATGCGCGCCTCCAGCGTCTTGAGACTGGACGCAGGGAGCGTGGGACCGTACAAGGTCTCGCACTCCGGCCCCGGGCGACATGGATACGTGGGACGAACCAATTGCTGTGCCAAGGTCGGCTTGACGGCCTCCCAGGCCGCTGCCTCGCCACACCACCAGGTCGGCGCAGAAGGCAACTGCAAGGACTCACCCAGCAATGCCTCGGACAGTGCGGGCAAGAAGCCGTGCACCGCTGGCGACTCCAGAAAGCCCGTGCCCAGCGCATTCGCCAGCACCACATTGCCGGCCCGCACCACCTGCATCAGCCCCGGGACACCCAGGGTCGAATCCACGCGCAGCTCCAACGGGTCACAGTAGTCGTCATCCAGGCGTCGCAACAAGCCGTGAATGGGCTCCAGTCCCTGAACGGTTTTGAGGAAAAGGTGCTCGTCACGAACGATGAGATCGCCCCCTTCCACCAGCGGCAACCCGAGATACCTCGCCAGGTAGGCTTGCTCGAAGTAGGTCTCGTTGTAGGGACCTGGCGTCCAGAGCGCCAGCCGGGGGGGCTCCCCACCCGCGCACTGTGCCGCCAAGGCAGCCATGGTGTCGACCAACTGCCGATAGCTGCTGGCCAAGTGCTGGACATTCATGGCCCGGTAGGCATCGGGGAACAAGCGAGACACGATCAGCCGATTCTGCATGACGTATCCCAAACCGGAGGGAGCCTGGGTGCGCTGTGCCGCCACCCACCAAGCGCCATCCGGCCCACGTACCAGATCAAACGCGAGCATGTGCAGGTACACGCCCCCTATCGGACGTACCCCTTGCAAACCGCGAATGTAGCCAGGGTGCCCTTGCACGAGCGCCGCCGGCAACAAGGCCTCATGCAGCACCCGCTGCTCACCATACACATCGCGCAGGACGCGCTCCAGCAAGGTGGCACGCTGCATCACGCCGCGCTCCAGCGCCTGCCAGTCAGACGCCGACACGATCATCGGCAACACTTCCAGCGACCAGGGGCGACTGGGTCCGCCCGTGGCGTTGTAGACGTTGTAAGTGACACCGTCTTCCTGGATCTGTTGGGTCAACAGATGCTGCCGACGCGACAGGTCTTGCAGAGGTGCCCCCAGGTGCGACCAGAAGTCCGTCCAGGTGGGCCGCACGGAGCCGTCCGGCTCACGCAGTTCGTCGTAATGCTCCCCGTCGATCAAGTGCGCCTGCGACAACATGCTCTCGACGCAGGCCAGTGCAGCGGCGGGCGCGTCGTTGAGCGGAAGCTGATTGGCGGACATGGTGTGGACAAATCGAGGGTAATTGCAGGACAAGTGTTCAAGTTTTTCAGACTTTGAACCGATAACAGGCGGGCCGCTTCACAAAACTACACGAAGTTGAAGCCGTCAGCGCCGATTGTGGCGCACAGACGATTTCCAGACTCGTTCAACGAAGCCACTGTTCAGGGTGAAACCATGCAATTTTTGGGCAACCTCAAAATCGGTCAACGACTGGCGCTGGGCTTCGGCGTCATTCTCTGTTTGTTCTTGGGCAGCCAGATCTTCGGCAAGCACCAGGCTGGTGTCCTGAACGACAACACGGTTGCCTTTTCAGACAACATTGTTCCGTCCCTCACAGAAATCTACAAATTCCGCGCGCACTTGGGAGACAGTCGCCGCTATGAACTGCGCGCCCTGCTGCAAGCTAATCATGATGACCGCATCAAGGACTACGCCATCGTGCAACAACACGAGTCAGACATGCGTGCCGCCGTGGAGCGCTACAAGCCATTGATCGTTGACGAAACCGACCGGCAACTCCTGGAGGCGGTCGATAAAGCCACGCAAGCCTATGCTGCGATTTCCTCGGAGGCCTTGGCACTGGCCCAAAAGTCGGACACCGATCCCGTCTTGTTTGAACAATACCGTGATGTCGTGATCAAGCGCGGTGGCCCCGCATTCCAGACGGCCAGTGAAGCGGTCGAAGCCCTCTGGAAGTACAACGAGGTCCTGGCCGGTCAGTTGAGTGACTCCAGCAAAGCGTCTTACACGCAAGTGTCGGTGGCCATGATCGTGGCCGGAGCCATCACCGTGGCCTTGACGGTGCTCATCGGCGTGGTCATCACGCGGTCCATTGTTCGTCCGCTCAATGAGGCCGTTCAGGTTGCCGAGACTGTGGCCTCTGGCGACCTGACATCGGTCATCCACGATCAAGGCCGCGACGAAACTGCACAAGTCCTGACGGCCCTGCGCCACATGAACGACAGCCTGGTCAACATGGTCACGCGGGTTCGTCAGAGCAGCGAATCGATTTCGACAGGCGCAACCGAGATTGCCATGGGCAACTCCGATTTGTCTCAGCGCACCGAAGAGCAAGCCTCCAATCTGGAGGAAACCGCTGCAGCCATGGAGGAACTGAACTCCACCGTGCGCAACAACGCCGACACTGCACATCAGGCAGCACGCATTGCGGCCGAAGCGTCTTCTGCGGCGGCCGTCGGTGGCGACGTGGTGAACCGTGTGGTGCAGACCATGGGTGACATCACCCATTCCAGCCGCCGGATTGCAGACATCATCAGCGTGATTGATGGCATCGCCTTCCAGACCAACATCCTGGCGCTCAACGCCGCCGTCGAAGCGGCGCGTGCTGGCGAACAGGGTCGTGGCTTCGCGGTCGTGGCCGGCGAAGTCCGCGCTCTGGCTCAGCGCAGCGCCAACGCCGCACGTGAGATCAAGACGTTGATCAATGAGAGCGTTGAGAAGGTGGCCGCAGGCGAATCCCTCGTCAGCGAAGCCGGCCAGCACATGCAGGGCATCGTGCAGCAGGTTCAGCGCGTCACCGGGTTGATCAACGAGATTGCCTCCGCGTCCAACGAACAATCCACCGGCATCGACCAGGTCAGCGACGCTGTGATGCAACTGGATCAGGTCACGCAACAGAACGCCGCGCTGGTGGAAGAGTCCGCGGCTGCGTCAGAGAGCCTGAAGCACCAAGCCCAAACCTTGAACGAACTGGTCTCCGTGTTCCGCACGCATTGACCCGCAGACAAGCGGAGCCAGACCACGACAAAAAAGGGGAGCATCCGCTCCCCTTTTTGCTTGGGCGTGATCACGACGCCCGGCGCGTGGCCCGCAAATCCAGCGTCAGCGGATGCTCGATGCCCGCAGGCAAGGGCTTGATCTGCATGGTGCCCGGTGTGTGGCCCATGCGGAAGAAACGCGCCAGACGGCGGCTTTCGGCCTCGTACGAGTTGATGGGGAAGGTGTCGTAGTTACGGCCACCGGGGTGCGCCACATGGTACTGGCACCCACCCACTGAGCGCTTGAGCCAGCTGTCCACCACGTCAAAGGTCAGTGGGGCGTCCACGCCAATGGTGGGATGCAGACAGGATGGCGGTTGCCATGCGCGGTAGCGCACGCCGGCCACAAACTCGCCCACACGACCCGTAGGGTGCATGGGCAAAATCTGCCCGTTGACCGTGATGACGTGTCGGTTGCCATTCAAGCCTGTGGCCTTGACTTCCAGACGTTCCAGCGACGAGTCCACATAGCGCACCGTGCCGCCAGCCCCCCCCTCTTCGCCCATCACGTGCCAGGGCTCCAGGGCGCTGCGCAGGGTGAGACGTACGCCTGACGACGCGATTTCACCGATGTAAGGGAAGCGGAACTCGAAGTGCGGGGCAAACCAGCTCGACTCGAAGTGATAGCCCGCCATGCCCAACTCGGCCAACACGTCCTCAAAGTCCTGATGCACAAAGCTGGGCAGCATGAAGCGGTCATGCAAGCCCGTACCCCATCTTGTCAGGCGCTGCGCGCCATGCCCCTTGTACGGCTCGTTCCAGAACCAGGCCACCAGCGCACGCAGCAACAGTTGCTGCACCAGGCTCATCTGAGCGTGGGGCGGCATTTCAAAGGCACGCAGTTCCAGCAAACCCAAACGTCCGGTCGGACCGTCTGGTGAATACAGCTTGTCGATGCAGAACTCGCTGCGGTGGGTGTTGCCCGTGGCGTCAATCAACAGGTTGCGCAGCGTGCGGTCGATCAGCCAGGGCGGGCACTGCCCCCAGATGGCCAACTGCCGCTCGATTTCGCTCAAGCCGATCTCGGTCTCGTACACCTGATCCTGACGCGCCTCGTCGATGCGCGGCGCCTGACTGGTCGGGCCAATGAACAGACCCGAGAACAGGTACGACAGCGATGGGTGGTTGTGCCAGAAGGTCAGCAGGCTGGGAATGAGATCCGGACGACGCAGGAAGGGGCTGTCCGACGGTGTGGCCCCACCCAGCACGAAGTGGTTGCCGCCGCCGGTGCCCGTGTGGCGCCCATCGACCATGAACTTCTCGGTCGACAAGCGTGTTTCGTGTGCCGCCTGGTACAGGAACTCGGTGTGATCCACCAACTGCGCCCAGCTGGACGCCGGATGGATGTTGACCTCGATGACCCCGGGGTCGGGCGTCACCTGAAGCACCTTCAGGCGTGCGTCGCGTGGCGGTGGGTAGCCTTCCAGCACCAGTTTCAAGCCGGTTTCAACGGCCGTGGCCTCGACCGCAGCCAGCAACTCCAGATAGTGATCCAGGCTGGCCAGGGGCGGCATGAACACGTACAGCACGCCCCCGCCCTGCCCTTCGGTCTCGACCTTGGGCCCACTGGCACGATCCGGGTTGCGCACCTCCACGCACAGCGCGGTGCGGGTGATCCAGTGCGCCGATTCAAAGCGAGACGGAGCCCGCATCGGGTCCACCATCGCAGCCGCCGAGGAACCTGGCCCCGTCAACGCCGGATTGGCCCCCAGCGCCCCCCACTCACCGTTGAGTTCGACGCCGCCCAGGCCCGTCACACCTTGCCCCTGGATGGACACAGCGCCACCCTGCGCAAAACCGCCACCCACCTGATGCTGCCCGTACTGCGCGCGCAACGCAGAGGCATCGGGCAAGGCCGACTTGGGCGCAAACGGATCGTGCTCGTGCAAATAGGGGTAATCGCCCTTGGACACCCAGGGCAGAGAGTCCAGCGGCAAGCGATAACCCATGGGCGAATCGCCCGGAATCAGGTACATGCGCTCATCCCGGAAGAACCAGGGGCCGGTCGACCAGCGTGGTCCACCCAGCGGCACCTGCTCATTGGGTTTGATGGGCAGCACATAGCCCACAGTGTGGTCCAGCCCTTGGTCAAACACACGACGCAGCCGGACACGCTCCAGCTCGTCATCCAGACGCGCATCCAACGGGTCCACGTTCACGGGCAAACGGCGCTCGCGCCACAGGTAGTACCAGGTGTCCTCGTAGCCTGGGGTGATGAACTGCGTCGCCAGGCCCAGCTTGGTGGCCAGCGTGTCGATGAAACGCTTGGCGTCTTCGCTGGTGTAGCGCTCACAGGTTTGCTCGTCAGCAAACAGGCTGGGGTCGTGCCAGCAAGGCTGGCCGTCTTCACGCCAGAAAATCGACAGCGCCCAACGAGGCAGTTGCTCGCCGGGATACCACTTGCCTTGGCCAAAGTGCAGGAAACCGCCGTCACCGTAACGTGCGCGCAATTTATGCACCAATTTGGTGGCAAGCCCGCGCTTGGTGGGGCCCAGGGCGTCGGTGTTCCACTCCGCGCCATCGCGATCATCCACCGACACAAAGGTGGGTTCGCCGCCCATGGTCAGGCGCACATCCGATTCGGACAGGTGCTGGTCCACCGTCACACCCAGTGCATCAATGGCCTGCCACTGATCGTCGGTGTAGGGCTTGGTCACCCGTGGGGATTCGTAAATGCGGGTCACAGCCATGTGGTGCGCAAACTCGCACTCACATTCGTCCACGGCACCGGTTACGGGGGCGGCACCGGTGGGTTCCGGCGTACAGGCCACGGGAATGTGCCCTTCACCTGCCAGCAAACCCGAGGTGGGATCCAGGCCAATCCAGCCCGCCCCGGGCAGGAAGACTTCGCACCAGGCGTGCAGATCGGTGAAATCGACCTCGGTACCCGACGGGCCATCCAGCGCGGCCACATCGGCCTTCAACTGAATCAGGTAGCCAGACACAAAGCGGGCCGCCAACCCCATGTGCCGCAAGGTCTGCACCAGCAGCCAGCCCGTGTCGCGGCACGAACCCGACTTCAGCGTCAGCGTCTCCTCGGGCGTCTGCACGCCCGGCTCCATGCGGATGGTGTACGAAATGTCGTTCTGCAGGCGCTGATTGAGCTGCACGAGGAAGTCGATCGTGCGGACTTCGCTGCGGTCAATCGTGTTCAGAAAAGCCTGGAAGGCTGGCGTCGGATCGACCTTGGCCAAGTAGGGTTGCAGGTCATGCAGCGAGGCTTCGTCGTAGGAAAACGGGAAGGTCTCGGCATGCGGCTCCAGAAAGAAGTCGAAGGGGTTGTAGACCGCCATCTCGGCGACCACATCGACCGTGATCTTGAACTCGGTCGTTTTCTCCGGAAACACCAGGCGCGCCAGGTGATTCGAGAACGGATCCTGCTGCCAGTTGATGAAGTGCTGCGCAGGCTCGACCTTGAGGGCGTACGACAAAATCCGCGTGCGGCAATGCGGCGCGGGCCGCAGGCGAATCACCTGAGGCGACAGGTTGACCGGACGGTCGTACGTGTAATGCGTGACGTGATTGAGGGCAACGTGGATGGACACACAGATCTCCAGCAAGACATCTCCGCAAACAGTGTGCGGACTGTGTGTGACACCAGCAAGTTACGGGCCACCATCGTGGTGCATGAGCACCTCAAACGCTCAAGCGCCCCACCATTTCAGCAAGATGGGCAACAAAGCTGCCGTCAACAAGCCATTGAGCCCCATGGCCAAGGCCGAAAAGGCGCCGCAGCGCTCCCCCAATTGCAGGGCGCGCGACGTGCCGATGGCGTGGGCACAGGTGCCCAGCGCTGTGCCAAGCGCGGCATCGTCCTTGGGCAGGATGCGTGCAAACAGCCAGGGCCCGATCACCGCGCCCAGCAGTCCCGTCACCAGCACGATGGTCGCGGCCAAGGCCACATTGGCCCCCACCTCCTGAGCCAGCACCGTGGCCAGTGCCGTGGTCACCGACTTGGTGGCCAGCGCCAGCACCAGTTCATGGCTGCCACCCAGTCCCCACGCGGTGAGCATGGCCGTCCCCACTCCCACCACGCTGCCCACCACAATGGCGGCCAGAGTGCTTTTCCAACGGGCGCCCACATGCTGCAACTCGGCATACAGCGGGATCGCCAGGGCGACGATCGCCAGCCCCAGCATCCAGTGCAAAAACTGCGTGGACTGAAAGTAATGCTGGTACGAGAGACCCAAGGCTTTCAGCGCCACGATCACCATGGCCACCGACAACACCAACGGGTGCACAAACGGCGACTGCCCTGCCTTTTTGAACAACCAGGTCGCGACGGCATAGGCCGACAGGGTCAGAAACAGCGGAAACAGATGGTGATGCGTGACCACCTGCGCCGCCTGCGCCAGCACCTCAGACATCGTCGCCCACCTGGCCATCCAGTCGCCGCAGGACACGAATCGTCAATCCCGTGGCGACCATCCCGGCCACGATGCTGACCAGCAAGGCTGCCGTCAGGGGCCACCAATTGGCAGCCAGCAGATCCGTCTGCTCCATGATGCCCACGCTGACCGGCACCAGCAGCAAGGGCACCAGCAACAACATGGTTGAACCCGCCCGGCGCAGTTCAGGCAAATGGCCTTTTTTGTACAACAGTGCCAGCAACACCAGCACCATGCCCGCCACCGATCCCGGTATGGGCAGACCGGTCACACTGACCACCGCCTCGCCCAGCAACTGACCGGCCACCAGCATGGCCATACCTTGGATCATGGGGTCACCGCACTCGCAGGCGCCGACGCTGCAGAGGCCGCGCTCGGCAACTGAGGACGCTTTTCATAAGACATGAACATCATGGGAATCAGCAATGGTGCCAGAGGTGCCAGATAGATCAGCAGCACCCCATGCGATGTCAGATAGACGGGTGTGGACATTTCCTCGGCCGCATGCTGGATGGGTGTCTCGACCGCCTCGACCGACACCTCATAGGTGCGGTTGAGCTTTTCATGCTCGCGCCAGGCACGCAGGGTGTTGCCCTGCACGTAGCGCTTGCCGGTGAGCTTGTTACCCAAGAACCAGTGCCCCTGCTCGTCCTGCGTGAACCCTAACTCGTGAGCCTGTTTCACTTCCACCTGTGTGAGGTTGTCGGGCAGGTGCAGCATGTACATGCCCGTGATCACACCTTCGATGTCCACCTTGAACGGCGAAAACGCCGCACTGACCTTGGCGCGCAAGGGTGACTTGGGCAACATGGCCACATCGGGCGGGCAATCAAACACATAGTGGTGGTTTTCGCCCAGGATCACCAGTTGTTTGTGATCCTGCGAAATCAGCAGCATGGACACCTTCTCGGTGTAGTTGCGCGTAACCGGGGCGGGGCCCGTCGCACAACCCACATTCAGCAGAGCAACCTGCGTTGCGGCCAGCGACAAAACGGTTCTACGGGTGATATGCATGCCCACGCTCCACGACAACCGGGAAACCTCACCCGGCAGATATTCGAATTTGTGCAGCACTGTAGCGTGCGGCGGGGTCGAAACCGCGACACAACCTTCAAGGAAGGGATGGCGATTACCCGAATGGGGTGACTAAGCCCTCGCCACCGCACGCTTGGCGCGGGCAGCCCGGCTCTCTTTCCAGAAGGCGCGCAACAACAACAGGCCGGGCACGGCATCGTCCACATCACGAGTGGATGACAACATCCGCTCCCATAACTCTGTGGCGTCGTTGAGCATCTCAGACTGAGCGTTGCTGCCGCATCCCATGTGCCAATCCGGAAAAGCACGACGCTTGACCGGCTGATTCAGCAACTCGATCAGACCGCGATGGCGGCTCGCCTCTTTGATCCGTTGATAGACCTTGGCGACGCCCTCCATCGGCCCCTCAATGCACTGCATGAAACAGCCATCGACATAGAGGAGCACCCCGGTCACGCCCTGCGTCACATTGAACTCACGCGAATCCGTCAGCAATTCCTCCAACTCACCGCTATCGAGCAGATGGGTTGCGGAACTCACGTAGGCAATTGCGTGAAGGGGAACCGGCATTTTTTTAAACGGTTGACTCAATTTCCATTCTAGTTTCAAGTACAGGAATGGAAAAGGGTTATTGTCCGCCCGGATTTGATGCGCCTCAAAGCTCCTGCCCCCCTTAAACGGGGACTGCCGTGTTGTTCACCACCCTGCGCAAAACAAAGCTGGAATGGACTCCTGTCACACCCTCAATGCGTGTCACCCGATTGAGCAGCAGGTCCTGATACCCGTCCATGTCCTTGACCACCACCTTCAACTGGTAGTCCGCCGATTGCCCGGTGATCAGCAAACACTCCATCACCTCAGGAATCGCCGCCACCTCGCGCTCAAAGTTTTCAAACCGCTCAGGGGTGTGCTTGTCCATGGAGATGTGCAGCAAAGCCATCAAGGTCAGGCCCAGCTTGCGCGCATCCACCAAGGCGCGGTAGCCGATGATCAGCCCCGTCTCTTCAAGTGCGCGCACACGGCGCAGACACGGCGACGGGGACAAGCCAATGCGATCGGCCAGCTCTTGGTTGGTCAGTCGCCCATCCTGCTGCAGGCAGTTCAGGATCTCTTTGTCGTACCGATCAAGCTGCATGACGCACCCCACTCATTCAATTGAGCATATTTTGCCAAATCAGAGCAACATCAAGCAACATAATTGCTTGCATACACCAATATCAAGCACAGAACGCAATCAAATGCCTCGCCATTCAGCATAAGATTTCACCCATCGAGACACCTTGTCTGCGCGAGTTGATCATGTTGAAACAGCCCACCCCCAAGTACCAAGCTTTCCAGCCCGTTCGCATCCAGGACCGCCAGTGGCCCAACAAGATCATTGACAAGGCCCCCATCTGGATGAGCACGGACCTGCGCGATGGCAACCAGGCGCTGTTCGAACCCATGAGCGTCGACAAGAAGATGCGCATGTTCAAGACCTTGTGCGACATCGGATTCAAGGAAATCGAGGTGGGCTTCCCGTCGGCCTCGCAGACCGAGTTCGATTTCGTGCGCAAGCTCATCGACGAAAACCACATTCCCGAAGGTGTGCACATCGAGGTGCTCGTTCAGGCTCGGGAGCATTTGATCCGCCGCACCTTTGAATCTCTCAAGGGCGCACGCTCAGCCATCGTTCACTTCTACACCGCCACCAACGACCACTTCCGCGAAGTCGTGTTCGGCATGAACCGCGAAGAAGTCACCCAAATGGCCGTGGATGCCGTTGCATTGATCAAGCAGCTCGCCGCCGAGATGCCCGAGACGCAGATCATGCTCGAGTACAGCCCCGAGCACTTCTCGTCCACCGATCTCGATTTCGCCCGCGACATCTGTGATGCGGTGACGGCCGCCTGGGGCGCCACGCCCGAGCGCAAGGTCATCCTCAACCTCCCCGCCACCGTGGAAGTGGCAACCCCCAATGTGTACGCCGACCAGATCGAGTGGATGCACCGCCACCTCGCCCGCCGTGACAGCGTCATCTTGAGCCTGCACCCCCACAACGACCGCGGCACCGCCGTGGCCGCAGCGGAATTGGGTCTTCTCGCTGGCGCTGACCGCGTGGAAGGCTGTCTCTTTGGCAATGGCGAACGCACCGGCAACGTCGATCTCGTGACCGTGGCCTTGAACCTCTACACACAAGGGGTGGATCCCGAGCTCGACTTCTCGTCGATCAACGACATCGCCCGCACTTACGAATACTGCACCCAGCTCCCGGTTCATCCACGCCACCCTTACGTGGGGGACCTCGTGTTCACGGCCTTCTCCGGCTCCCACCAGGACGCCATCAAGAAGGGGTTTGCCACTCAAAAGGTGGAAGAGACCTGGACAGTGCCTTACCTCCCCATCGACCCCGCCGACGTGGGCCGCACCTACGATTCGATCATTCGCATCAACAGCCAGTCCGGCAAGGGTGGCGTGGCGTATTTGCTCGAATCCGAACACCAGATCGTCATGCCCCGCCGCATGCAGGTCGAGTTCTCGGGCGTGGTCCAGCGTCATGCCGACGCGGTGGGCACCGAAATCGATGCCAAGACCATCTGGGACTTGTTCTCTCAGACTTACATCGAGGCCCAATCGCCCATCACCTACGTCAACCATCGCTTGTCCGAACATGGCACCCAACAGGCCATTGAACTCGACCTCGATGTGCATGGTGTGCGCCACCGCCTCCACGGTGAAGGCAATGGCCCGATCGACGCCGCCGTCAACGCCGTGCGCCGCTTGGGCATCGACGTGCAGGTGCGCAGCTACGAAGAACGTTCGGTGGGCGAAGGCGCTGCCGGCAGCCATGCCCAGGCCTGCGCCTTCGTGGAAGTGGCCGACACCCACCGCCACACCGAGCGTTTCGGGGTAGGCTTGGACGGCAACATCGTGACGGCTGCCCTCAAGGCCACCGTGAGTGCCCTCAACCGCTTGGGCGTGAAAGCGGGGCAAACCGATCAGGCCCAAGCCGCCTGACCCCGCCCATGAGCATCGTGGTTTACTGGCTGACGCAAGGCCAGCCATCCGTCCGGCAGTTCAACGACAGCGAATTGCTGGCCGCCATGGCCTTTGCCGAAGCCCAACGCAAGGCCAAAGACGCCCACGGCCAAGCCGCCCACCAGCACGTGGTCATCAACACAGAGTTGGGGGACTGCGTCAGCAAGCCCGGCGTCAGTGACGAGCTGCCGCCCGACTACAGCTGGACCAAGTCCCACCGCGGCGGGCCACCCGAATCGGGCAGTCCGCCCCGTACGCTGGCCTGATTGCACGCATGCCTCAAACGGTTGCCAGCGCCACGCACAGTGAGTTGCTGATCAAGAAAAGCCGCTTCATCGGCTGCGTTCAGCCCGTTGCCGACCGCGAACGCGCACAACACATCGTGGCCGAACTGCGCGCCGCACACCCCGGCGCCGCCCACGTGTGCTGGGCTCTGCTGGCCGGAGGCCAATCGGCGGCGGTCGACGATGGGGAGCCCAGCGGCACCGCCGGGCGCCCCATGCTCGATGTGCTGCGCCACCAGGATCTCGAAGGCGTGCTGGCCACGGTGGTGCGTTACTACGGCGGCATCAAGCTGGGCGCTGGCGGGCTGGTTCGCGCCTACACCGACAGCGTGGCGCAAGCCCTTCTGTCGGCCACCAAGGTGCCCATCGTGCGGCACGTCACCCTGATCTGCAACGCCCCCTACGCACAAGAAGGCTTGATCCGCCGCGAACTGGACCTGGCGGGCGCCACCCTGATCGAGGCCACCCACGACACCAACGTGACCTTTGTGTTCCAGGCAGCGGAAGCTCATGCCGCGGCCCTTCAGGCTCGACTGAACGAGGCCGGCCATGGCCGCATCGTCTGGCAGGACATGCAAGCTTGATTAGGATGGCGGCTGACTCTTTGCTGAACCGCCATGCCCGCCACCCTCAAAATTGATTTTGTCTCGGACGTTTCCTGCCCTTGGTGCGCCATTGGTTTGACGGCCTTGCTGCAGGCCATTGACCGCGTGAAAGACGAGGTCACGGTGTACCTGCGCTGCCAGCCCTTTGAACTCAATCCGCGCATGGCGCCGGGTGGACAGGACATCACCGAACACCTGACGGAAAAGTACGGCAGCACACCCGAACAGCAAGCCCAGATCCGCGACATGATCCGCCAGCGTGGTGAAGCCGTGGGCTTTGTGTTCAACCCGGATGGACGCGGCCGGATCTACAACACCTTCAACGCACACCGCCTGCTGCACTGGGCCGGCGTGGAATACCCCGCCCAGCAAATTGCCCTGAAGATGGCGCTGCTGGTGGCCTGTCACCGCGACCAGCAAGCCATGGATCAAACCGACACGCTGCTGCAGGCCGTTCACCTGGCGGGACTGGATGTGGAACATGCCCGGACCATTCTGGCGGGTGACGAATTTGTCGATGAAGTGCGGGAGGCCGAGGGCTACTACACCTCACGTGGGATCCACTCGGTACCCGCTGTCATCCTCAACGACCGACAATTGATCTCGGGCGGACAGGCCGTGGAGGTGTACGAGCGCGCACTGCGCGAACTGGCACAGGCCTGAGCAGCACCCAAACACAACATCAGGAGGAAAGCACATGAAAAAAATCGCGGGCGGCGTGTTGGCCGTTTTACTGGCCAGCGTGGCCTGGAAGGCCAAAGACGCGCAGGTGGTTCAAGACTTCTTGCACCCACAGCGTCATACCCCACCCACCATTCAGTTTGACAACGACCCCAAGTCGGCCGCACGCCCCTCGGCAGAGGCGACCGAGGTGTCGCCCAAGGCGCCGGCCGGGGTGCGCAAATGCAAACAGGGCGACAGCGTGGTCTACACCGATGGCGAATGCCCCAAAGGCAGTCGCGAGCAAGCGGTCTCGGGCGGCTCGGTCACAGTCGTGCCCGGGCAAGCGACACCTGCAGCGACCGCCAGCGGCAACAAGCTCCCACACGCACGAGATCTGCTCGCCCCCAAGGACGACGGAAGTGCCTCGCTGCGCGATCAGGCCATGGACCGCGTCATCAACCGATGACTTTGGGATTCAGCGGCTGATGCAAACGTCGTTGTAAGTGCGCTCAAGTGAACGCAAGGCCTCGATTTCCTTGGCGTTCAACTCCGTTTCGCGTTTGCGTTTGAGGGCGATCACGTCACGCATGCCGTCGCAACGGTCGGAGCGCACCTGCGCTTGCTGTTGCGCCATGCGGCTTTGCGAACGCTCCGCTTGCTGCTGCTCTTCCGCGCGCATCTGGTCTTGCCGAACACGGGAACGCGCCTCCCTGTCTTCTACCGAGCACTTCTGACGGTACTCTTCGTACAAGCCTTGAATCACATCCCGGCGAACCCCTCGGGAGGGCCCGGTTCGAATCGCTTCATTGATGGACGCACAGGCGGTGCTGAGGTACTGCAAATGCTCGGGTGCCTTAGGCAACTCTGGCCGATAAGGCGTCATCTGAGGATAGGTGCGGACAGGTCCGTACGCCTGCAACTGCGTCTGACCGCCACAGGGGCGATCTGAGTAATACACCTGCCCGTTCGATGTGCAGCGATAAGACGCCGCAGACACCACAGATGCCATCCCAATCCCGAATAGGCAACAAACAATCGCGCGATGCATGGCTGTTCTTTGCAGTTTTTTACACTCAGCCCACATTCCACCACATCAGCGAGCAGGTTTGCCTTTTTCGGCCAAGGTTTGGGTGCCTGTCACGATCATTCGGACCATGAACGCCAGCTGCTCCGTGAATTCAGGTAGTTGCTCTTCGGGCAGATCCATGGCCGTCGAGCCCATGGCAAACACCAGACGCGTGATGGCCTTGGCGGTCAGACCCGGCTCACACAAGCCGGTCTTGTTGGCTTCACCCAAACGGATCAGATCCAGGCGCAACTCTTCTTCAAAAAAGTTCAACTGGCGATCGACCGCACGCTTGAAGGCATCCGAGCCCACCGTTCCTTCACGCAAAAGGATGTGCAGCAGCTTGTCGTCGCTGCGCAACTGGTCCATGAACGCCTCCACCGAACTGCGCACCACGCTGCGGTCCGCACTGGCACGCTGACGGGCGGCACCAATGATTTGCCGCAAGGATTCCCCCGCGCGCTCAATGAGCGCCACCGCCAATTCGTCCATGTCGCGGAACTGCCGGTAGAAGCTGTTGGGCGCGATGCCTGCCGCACGCGCCACCTCACGCAGACTCAGTGTCGACACGCTCCGATTGGGCCCCACCAGTTTGAGCGCGGCCGCGATGATGTCTTCTCGGGAGATGACTGCTTTGCGACCAGGCGTGCCCGGAACCGTGGGTTTGGTCACGCTGCTGTCAGATGGCGTCGTCAGGATGCTGCTCATGTTCGGATATCCGTGTTGCCGACATCATATCGCTGCGCAATTAATGCACAAGTGTATAGACAAATGTTCACGGAACCGTATACTGTGCACATCCTGCCAATGGAGCCTTGTCCTTGTCCGCATCCATGTCTCTTTCCCGCACAGCAGTTGAGCCCAGTGCCCTGCGTCGTCTGCTGACGCCGCTGATCAACCCTGCCGTGTTTGACTTCTGGGTTAGCAAAATCAATCCTGCCTGGTCGTGGGAGCGTTCGCTGGCGCGTGTGGTCGCTCGCAAGCAAGAGGCGGCCGACACGGTGACGTTGGTCCTGGCGCCCAATGCCAATTGCGGAGGCTTTCAAGCCGGCCAGCACATCAACGTGACAGCCGAAATCAATGGCCGCCGCACCACCCGCAGCTACAGCCTGAGCGATGCGCCCCGTGCCGATGGTCGCCTGTCGATCACCGTCAAGCTGACCGAAGGTGGCGTGATGAGCACGCACCTGTGTCAACACCTTCAAGTAGGTGACGTGCTGGAGTTGGGTGAGGCCTTTGGGGACATGACCCTGCCCGCACAACCTCAGGGGTCCTGGCTGCTGCTCGCTGCCGGCAGCGGCATCACCCCCATGATGAGCCTGATCCGCGCCCAGCGCGACGCCGGATTCACCGCCCCCATCACCCTGATCTACTGGGTCAAGACCCGTGCCGAGTTGTGCTTTGTGGATGAACTGCGCGGTTTGGCTCAGCAATTCGCGCACTTCCAGTTTCAGCCGGTGCTGACACATGAAGCGACACTGCAAGCGGGTGAAGCGCAAGGTTTCATCAGTCTGTCGCAACTGCAGCACATCGTGCCTGACTTGCGTGCCCGCGATGTCTACGCCTGCGGCCCCGCCGGTTTTGTCGAAGCCGCTCGTGACCTGAGTACGGGCCACATGCGCAGCTTCAAGTCCGAAGGCTTCACCCCGCCCACGCTGGCCAAGGTGGAAGCCGCCGCGACCGCCACGGTCCGTGTGCACCTGGCACGCAGTGGCAAGGACCTGGAAGTGCCTACCACGCTGTCGCTGCTGGACGCGCTGGAAGCACAAGGCTTCAAACCCCGCTCTGGTTGCCGCATGGGCGTGTGTCACACCTGCTCGTGCACCCGCACGGCCGGCACCACCCTGGACATGCAGTCTGGCCAGCAAAGTGGCGAGCCTGGCATTGATGTGCGCCTGTGCATGTGCACAGCCCGCACCGACCTCACCCTTGACCTCTGATTCTGGAACCACCATGAGCCAATCTCTGAGCCGCAATCTGAGCCCCGAAGAAGTCGAAAGCTTCGGCGCCGAGATCGACGCCCTGCGTGCCCGTGTGGTCGCCGATCTGGGCGAACGCGATGCACGCTACATCCGCAACGTCTACAAGGCTGTGCGCTACACCGAAGCGATCGGCCGACTGATGCTGATGGTCGCGTGGTTTCTGCCGGAAGGCTGGGTGTTCCCGGTCGCCGCGATCGGGGCCTTCACCCTGGGTCTGTCGAAGATCATCGACAACATGGAACTGGGCCACAACGTGATCCATGGTCAGTTCGACTGGATGGGCGACCCCTACCTCAACGGCAAACGCTTTGAGTGGGACATTGCCGGCACGTCGGACAACTGGCGCAAGACTCACAACTTCCGCCACCACACGTACACCAACATCCACGGCATGGACGAGGATTTGGGCTACGGCGTGCTGCGACTGTTCCCTGAACAAAAGTGGCACCCTGCCCGCTTGGGTCAACCCATCTACGCCATCATCTTTGCGCTGCTGTTCCAGTGGGGCGTGGCCATTCAGGACCTGCGCCTGGGTCGCTGGTTCCAAGGTCGTGTCAGCAACAAGCAGATGTACAAGCTGGCCCACCCCACCCTGGTCAAGGTGCGCGGCCTGATGATCCGCGACTACCTGATCTGGCCGCTGTTGGCGGGCCCCGGTTTCTTTGTGGTGCTGGCGGGCAACGCCTTCGCCAACGTGATGCGCAGTCTGTGGACTTACACCGTGATCTTCTGCGGTCACTTCACCACCGACGTGGAAACCTTCCCCAAGAGCGTGTTGAAGAACGACAACCGCGCGGCCTGGTATGTGCGCCAGGTGCGTGGCTCGTCCAACTTGACCGGCGGCTTCCTGACGCATTTCATGACGGGCAACCTCAGTCACCAGATTGAGCACCACCTCTTCCCCGACATTCCCGCCAACCGCTACGTCGAGATGGCGCCAGAGGTGCGCGACATCTGTCAACGCTATGGCCAGCACTACAACACGGGTTCCATGTTCAAACAATTTGGTCAGGTGATCTGGCGCATCGTGCGTCACTCGTTCCCGAGTTCACCGGCCCGCCCCATGAAGGCTCGCATGGCCAAGTAACACTGGTCCTGCTTTTCAACCGCACCCGGTCACAAGCTGGGTGCGGTTTTTTTATGCGTGAAACACTGCGCAGGGTACGGCAGTCTGACAAACGGCCAAGGCAATCGGCCAGGCATGCACGTCGCACGCAACGGCAACTTGCCGCAAAAACGTCAGCTTGGCCTCACCGGTGAGGTGAAGCATCAGCTGTCGCGTGTCCAGCAAGGTGCGTGCGTTGAGGCTCACGCGGGGCACAGGCACATTGGGGGTCTGCGGCGCCGACACCGCCACACACCGCCCCGACACCTCGGGCGCCAAGGCCTCATCCAGTTCTGACGCATGCGGAAACAGGGAGGCCGTGTGGCCGTCTGCCCCCATGCCCAGGATCACCACATCAGCAGGCCACGGCAAGCGCGCCAGCTCTGCCTCCAAGGCAGGCAGTCCCTGTGCCGGATGCGACGCCCCGTTGAACAAAGGAACGAACCGTGCCTCGGCCGCCGCGCCCTGCAGCAAATGGGCACGCACCAGGCGGGCGTTGCTGTCAGGATGGGTGTCGGGCAGCCAGCGATCATCCGCCAGGGTGACCACCACCTGAGACCACGGCAGCGCACAGACCGACAGTGCCTCGAAAAACGGCACTGGCGTACTGCCGCCCGACACCACCAGCAGGGCGTGGCCGCGCCGCGCCACAGCTTGACGCAACTGGTCTGCCACGGCCTGCGCCAGTTGCTGCGCCAACGTGGTCGCATCGGGCGCGGTGTGCAGCCCTTGCAACAAGCCATCTGGCATCACGGTGGGGGAAGACAGTGCGCGCATCGTCCCATCATAATGAGCCATGCCTTTGACTGCACAGCCTCCCTCGCTTCATGACACGGTGCGCAAGGTCACGGACCGCATTCGCGCGCGCAGTGCGAACACCCGTCAGGCCTATTTGCAGCGCATCCACGCTGCGACAAGCCAAACGGTGCAGCGTGCGGTTCTGGGCTGCACGAACCTGGCGCACGCCTATGCCGCCGCACCGTCTGGCGACAAGATCTGGTTGCGCGAACAGCGCGCGCCGCACATTGGCATCGTCTCGGCTTACAACGACATGCTGTCGGCCCACCAGCCCTTGCATGCCTACCCTGAATGGATCAAGGCCAGTGCGCGCACCGCCGGTGGCACTGCGCAATTCGCCGGGGGCGTGCCCGCCATGTGCGACGGGGTGACGCAGGGGCAGCCGGGCATGGAGCTGTCGCTGTTCTCGCGCGACGTGATCGCCATGAGCACAGCTGTCGCGCTGTCACACAACGTGTTTGACGCCGCACTGTGTCTGGGTGTGTGCGACAAGATCGTGCCGGGACTGTTGATCGGGGCCTTGTCCTTCGGGCACCTGCCCACCATCTTTGTGCCTGCGGGCCCCATGGGGTCAGGCCTGAGCAACGACGATAAAGCACGTGTCCGACAGCGCTACGCGGCAGGCGAGATCGGCGCTGGTGCCTTGCTGGAAGCCGAAGAACAGGCCTATCACGGCGCAGGCACCTGCACCTTCTACGGCACGGCCAATAGCAACCAGATGCTCATGGAAATCATGGGGCTGCATTTGCCGGGCAGCGCCTTTGTGCCACCGAACACGCCCTTGCGTGAGGCCTTGACCCGCGAGGCCGCCCGCCGCGTGCTCGCACTCACTCACGGCCAAGCGCACTACACCCCCGTCGGGCATGTGATCGACGAGCGAGCCATCGTCAACGGCATCGTGGGCTTGCTGGCCACTGGCGGCTCCACCAACCACACCCTGCACCTTGTGGCCATGGCACGCGCCGCGGGCATCATCATCAACTGGGATGACTTTGATGCCTTGTCGACCGTGGTGCCCTTGCTGGCCAAGGTCTATCCCAACGGCAGTGCCGATGTGAACGCGTTTCACGCCGCGGGGGGCATGGGCTTCCTCATTCGCGAGTTGCTGCAAGCCGGACTGGTGCACGGCGACGTGCAGACTGTGGCGGGCCCTCAGGGCTTGTGGCACTACACCCAGCGCCCGGTCTTGCGTGATGGCACCCTGGTCTGGGAAGACCCACCCGAACGCAGTGGCGACCCGGCCGTGCTGACCACCACGGCCTCGCCGTTTTCGCCAGACGGCGGACTGAAGGTCCTGCATGGCAATCTCGGGCGCGCCGTGATCAAGGTGTCGGCGGTCAAACCCGCACACCGCGTGGTCGAAGCGCCTGCCCTGATCTTCAACGATCAGCACGAACTACAAGCCGCATATCAACGGGGCGAGTTGCAGCGTGACTTTGTGGCCGTGGTGCGCTTTCAAGGTCCCCAAGCCAATGGCATGCCAGAGCTGCATGCCCTCACCCCGGCCCTGACCAATCTGCAAGACCAAGGCTTCAAGGTGGCGCTGGTGACCGATGGCCGCATGTCCGGCGCATCAGGCAAAGTGCCTTCAGCCATCCACATCACCCCGGAAGTGTGTGCCGGTGGGCCACTGGGTAAGGTACGTGAAGGAGACCTGATCCGGCTGGATGCGCAACAGGGCACCTTGCAAGCCCTGGTGCCTGCCGCCGAATGGGACGCACGCCAGGTGGATACCGCAGATCTGAGCACCAACACCGTGGGCATGGGCCGTGAGTTATTCGGTGGCCTGCGGCACATGGTGAGTGGTGCTGAGCAAGGCGCCGTGAGTTTTGGATGGACACCGCTGGAGTGACGATGACGCGTCCTTTACTGAGCCTGGAACAGGCCATGACCTTGGGCCCGGTGATCCCGGTGCTCGTGATTGACCGGGTGGACGACGCCGTGCCACTGGCACGCGCGCTGCTGGCGGGGGGGGTGAACACACTGGAAGTCACCCTACGGACCCCCGTGGCCATAGACGTGATCCGCGTGCTGGCCGCCGAAGTGCCGCAGGCGGTGATCCTTGCCGGCACGATCACCACGCCCGAGCAATGGGAAGCCGCCCGTCACGCCGGGGCACATTTCGGCGTATCCCCAGGGCTCACGCCACGGCTGCTGAGCGCACTGCGCAGCGGAGGCCCCATGCCCTTGTTGCCGGGCGTGGCCACCGCATCGGAATTGATGACGGCCATGGATGCCGACTTGCGCTGCTTCAAGTTTTTCCCTGCGCAGCAAGCCGGCGGTGTGGGCATGCTCAAGGCCTTCCACAGCCCCTTCCCTGACGCGCTGTTTTGCCCCACCGGCGGCATCTCGCCCGACAACGCCCGCACCTACCTCGACCTGCCGAATGTGGCCTGTGTCGGCGGTTCGTGGCTGGCCCCCTCTGCCGCGATCAAAGCGGGGCGATGGGACCACATCACGGCGCTGGCGCGGGCGGCGTCCACCTTGATGCAGCCCGTGCAATGCTGAGACTGCTGCACCGCACCAAAATACCCCTCATTCGGGCGATAATCTGACAATTGCACCCGCCAGATCCTGACGGGTTTTTTCACTCTCCTTGAAGGAAACAACATGACTCGTGAAGTCGTCTTCGTGGGCGCAGCCCGTACCGCCATCGGCGCATTCGGTGGCGCGCTCAAGGACGTGCCACCCGCTGACCTGGGTGCGCTGGTGATCAAGACCGCGCTGGAACGCGCTGGCGTGCAGCCCAAGGACGTGGGTCACGTCGTGGTGGGTCATGTGATCCCCTCCGTCCCACAAGACGCTTACATCAGCCGCGTGGCCGCCCTGAACGCCGGCGTGCCTCAAGAGGCGCCCGCTTTCAACGTGAACCGTCTGTGCGGTTCGGGCTTGCAAGCCATCGTGTCGGCCGCTCAATCCATTCAACTGGGTGACTGCGAAGTGGCCGTCGGTGCCGGTACCGAGTCGATGAGCCGTGGCGCTTATCTGGTCACCAGCAACCGCTGGGGCGCTCGCATGGGCGACGTGAAGATGCTGGACTACATGCTGGGCGCCCTGCATGACCCACGCATGCACATCCACATGGGCATCACCGCCGAAAACGTTGCTGCACGCTACGACATCACCCGTGAACAGCAAGACGCTTACGCCGTGCAGTCGCAACAGCGCGCCGCAAAGGCGATTGCCGCTGGCTACTTCAAAGAACAGATCGTTCCAGTCGAGATCAAGACCCGCAAGGGCGTGGTGCTGTTCGACACCGATGAAGGCGTGAAGGCCGACACCAATGTCGAAGCCCTGGCCAAGATGAAGCCCGCTTTCAAGAAGGAAGAAGGCACCGTGACCGCCGGCAACGCCTCGACCCTGAACGACGGCGCTGGTGCCGTGGTGATGGCGTCGGCCGAAAAGGCCAAGGAACTGGGTCTGAAGCCACTGGCTCGCCTGGTGTCCTACGGCCACGCTGGCGTCGAGCCTGAGTACATGGGCATTGGCCCGGTGCCTGCTTCGCGCAACGCGCTGGCCAAGGCTGGCCTGACCGTCGCCGACATGGACGTGATCGAAGCCAACGAAGCCTTCGCCGCACAAGCCTGCGCCGTGGCCAAGGAACTGGGCCTGGACAACGAGAAGGTCAACCCCAACGGTTCGGGCATTTCGCTGGGTCACCCCGTGGGTGGCACGGGCGCCATCCTGGTGACCAAGGCCATCTACGAACTGCAGCGCACCGGCGGCCGTTACGCCCTGATCACGATGTGTATCGGTGGCGGCCAAGGCATCGCCCTGGTGATCGAGCGCGTCTGATCTCCGGTCTGATCGCTCCCTGACAAAGAGGCTCCTTCGGGAGCCTCTTTTCATTGGGGATCAGAACATGCGGCCTCAATGCGCCGGCTCGATCTGGGTCACCACATACGCCCCCTTGATCTGCGCCGCCTGGAAGCGAATGTGATCACCCACTTTCAGCCCCTTGAGCCAGGCGGGCTGTGCCACCTTGTAGACCATGGTCATCGGTGGCATGTCGATGCTGGCAATGGGCCCATGACGCAGCGTGAGCTTGCCTTGCGCCAGGTCGATCTTGCGGACTTCGCCATCGGCCAGTTCGTGTGCCGCATGGTCGTGCGTCGCCTCGCCGCCGTGGTCGTGAGGGGCCTCGGCCGTTTGGGCGTGCGCCAGTGTGGCGCAGGTTGCCAGCACGAAGGTCCACAACAGGTGTTGAATCATGATGGGCTCCCGATGTCAGTGGCCGGCATGGTCGGCGTGACCTTGGGGTTTGCGAACGTTCAGCGTGTCCGACGATGCGGGGACGGAAGGGGCACGCACAGGCGCTGGAGTGTCGACGTGCACCTCACGCGCCAGCGTGCCGGGCGGATGGGCGTAGTCGCCGGGGTCGCGGTAGTCACCCTTGCGAAGGTGGTCTCGCACCTTGATCACGCTGAACATGCCGCCCATGCCAATGGCACCGAACGGCCCCTGCCCCGTCATCATCGGCAGGGTGTTGTCAGGCAAGGGCATCTCCATCTCGGCCATCTCGTGCATGCCGTGCTGCCCCATGGCCATGTAGTCGGGGATGAGACGGGTGATCTTGCGGGCCACATCACGCTGGTCCACCCCGATCATGCTGGGCACGCCATGTCCCATGGCATTCATGGTGTGGTGCGACTTGTGGCAGTGCAGCGACCAGTCGCCCGCCACTGCATCAAACTCGATGGCACGCATTTGGCCCACACCAATGTCGGTGGTGACTTCGGGCCAGCGTGCAGTGGGGGGGACCCAGCCACCATCGGTGCCGGTCACTTCAAAGTGCGGGCCATGCATGTGAATGGGGTGGTTGGTCATGGTGAGGTTGCCCACACGGATGCGCACCCGGTCTCCGGTGCGGGCCACCAGGGGATCGATGCCGGGAAAGGCTCGGCTGTTCCAGGTCCACAGATTGAAGTCGAGCATGGTATTGACGCGCGGGGTCATGGCACCGGGGTCAATGTCGTAGGCATTGAGCAAAAAGCCGAAGTCCCGATCGACTTTGTGCTGTGCCGGGTTCTTGGGGTGCACGATGAACATGCCCATCAGCCCCATCGCCATCTGCACCATCTCGTCGGCATGTGGGTGGTACATGAAGGTGCCCGAGCGCTGCAGCACGAACTCGTAGACCCAGGTCTTGCCGGGCCCGATGGGGGGCTGGGTCAGGCCGGCCACACCATCCATGCCCGAGGGCAACAGCACGCCGTGCCAGTGCACGGTGGTGGGTTCGGGCAAGCGGTTGGTGACGTAAATGCGCACACGGTCGCCTTCTACCGCCTGGATGGTGGGGCCGGGGCTTTGTCCGTTGTAGCCCCATAGCCGGGCCGTCATGCCCGGTGCGATCTCACGCACCACGGGCTCGGCCACCAGATGGAACTCCTTGACGCCATCCTTCATGCGCCAGGGCAGCGACCAGCCGTTGAGGGTGACCATGGGTTGAAACGGTCGCCCGTTGGGCGGCGGGGGTGGCTCCTCGGTCAGGGGTGAGGGTTGCGATACCAGTTCAGGTAGGGATACCGCACTGACGCGGCTGACCGTGGCTGCGCCCAGCAGGGAGGCACCCGCAGTCTTGAAAAAACCTCGACGGTTGCTCATGGTGATCTCCTCAGTGCGTGGCGGTGGATGGGGTGGCCGTGGTGGAGGCCTCACCCAGTCCGGTCAGGGTGCCCCCTCGGCCATAGACCGCGGTTTGCAGTTGTGACTCGGCCAGCCAGAACTGGCGCAAGGCCTGCACCGCCCCCGTGACGCTGCGCACCTGCTCGCGGGCATCGGCCAGCAACTCGAAGACGCTGTTGAACATGCCGTTGTAGCGAAGGAGCATTTCGTCCGAGATGCGCTGCCGCAAGGGCACCACCTCGTCCTGGTAATGCCGGGCTTGCGCGTAAGCGGCCCGGTAGGCCGAGTGCGCCTCGCGGACTTCAGACTGCGCCTGAATGGCCACCTGCGCGGCCTGATGCACAGACTGCATGTACAGTGCTTCGGCACGGGCCACTCGGGCCTCGCCAAAGTCGAACAGCGGCAACTCCAACTCCACTTCGTAGCCTTGGCTCAGGCTGGCGCCCGTGGTGCTGGCGTTCTGGTAGCCCGCATGCAGCACATTGATCAGGCGCGTACGGCGTGTCAGCCCCAGATCAGCGGCCGTGGCCTCGGCGGCGCGTTTGGCCATCAATACATCCAGGCGTTGATCCAGCGCCTGTTGCTCGGCGTGCTGAGCCGGCGCGACGTGCGCGGGCAAATCCGGCAAGCGAGCCGGCAGCTGAAATGCGGTTTGCGCGGCATCCAGCGCCAGCACCCGAATGAGTTGCTCGCGCGACGCCGTCACCTCATGCTGAGCCCGTGTCACTTGCAACCGCGCATCCGCAGCAAACGCCTGTTCACGCATCTGGTCGAGCTTGTTGAAGTGCCCCGCAGCCAGCATGCGCTGCGCCAGTTCGGCTGCAGCATCGGCCGCGTCCTGCACTTGCAGGGCATACGCCCACAGTTGCTGCGCGGCGACCGCATCCATGTAGGCACGTCGTGCCTCGTGCGCCATATCAACCGTGTCGGCGGCCAACTGCAACTGGCCTCTTTCGAGCGTGCGCGCGGCAGCCTGCTCATTCAATGGCACGGTCAGCAAGCCCAGCACATTGAACATCAGGCCGCGGTCGATCTCGGTTTCGCCATCCCCCCTGCGCTGACCAAAACTGAAGGTGGGATTGGCCAAGCGCCCGGCTCGAACCCGATCCGCCTCGGCCACGCCCAATGCGGCATAACGGGCCTGCAGTTGCCGACTGTTCAACAAGGCGATTTCAACAGCACTGTCCGGCGACAGGGGTTGCTGCAGCAACTCGGCGACGCGCGCCTGACTGACTTTTCGGTCAACCTCTGTACGCGGCGGTGTCGCGGCGGTGCCCAGTCTCGCCTGGGTCAATTGACGGACGGGCCCAGTCCCGCCATCGTCAGACAGGCTGGCACAGCCTGCAAGGGTCAGCACAGCCAAGCTCAGAAAGAGCGGCCTTGCGGACATCCACAAAGATGTTTGCATGATGAAAACTTGTTCAATGGCCCATGTGCAGGTGCACGCACGGCCAGATCCTGCGCGCGGCGCAGGGCCCAAGTCCCTCGGTTGGCGGAGGGAGGTGGCATCAACAAGTTCTGGGGGGGCGATCCGGTCCGTCGGTCAGAAAAGCCAGCGGTGGCGTCGACAAGGGCGGAAACACCGTCTGTGACCGCACACTCAAGGTCGGCACCTGTGTGGCCACCGATGCAGGACAGGCCACGCAGCACGCCCCGGACATGGCATGGCAACCACCGTGCCCGGCATGCTGGCACGCGTACCGTGACGAGGAAACCATGCTGGGCACCGCTGCGGACTCATGCATGGCCAACGCCGTGCTGGATGCAACAGTGTGCGCCACCACATGTGTCGCAACCGCCCCTGTCTCATGGCAATGCTTGGCCCATGCGCTACCGACCGGCAGCAACATCGCCAACAGCAAAGTCAGAACAAAGCGGACAACCGTCATGGCACACATGGCAGGCAAGTGAGCCATCAGTGTAGCGCGCGACGCTCAGCGTTGGGGCGCCAGGCCACCAAAGGTCGTGGTGGTGGCCCAGTCCAGGATCTGGTCGTCGGTGTATTGCCCTGACGCCTTGAGCATGGCCACCACTGGATCGCACGCCCGTGCAAAGAGGATGTACATGATCATCTCCAGCGGCAAATCAGGGTTGAGTTGCCCGCTGGTCTGCCCCTGCGTAATCCAGATGCTGATCTTGTTGCTGAGGTCGATCAGACGGTCCATGTAGTCGTCATTGGCCTGCAGCGTGGCCGTCAGCGACGAATTCTGTGACGGCAAGGCCGGCATCTCACCCGCCAGTTGTGCCTGCATGGCCCACCGGGCGATCGCCTTGAGTTGATCCAGCGCCGGCACGTTGACTTGCGCACGCAGGTCATCCACAAAAGCCAGCGCCCGATCCAGTGCCCGCACCATGGCTGCTGCCGCCAGGTCTTCTTTCGACGCGAAGTGCTTGTATACGCTGGCCTTTGCCATGCCCGCCTCGGCGGCGACTTCATCGACCGTCATGGCGTCGTAGCCCTTGGTGGCCAACAAGCGATTGACAGCCTCAACGATGGCCTCCTCGCGGAAGCGCTGCATTTGTTCTTTGTAAGAAGGACGCGCCATGCACGGCATTGTAGGCGGCCTCGCCCACAAAAAATACCCATTCGTGCACAGTGGATACCAATTGGTTATTATTTGAACTAACGAGTTCAAACAAAGAACCAAAAAGTTCAAAGGACCCACCATGTCGCGTATTGCTGTCATCGGATCAGGCATCAGCGGGCTGAGTGCCGCCTGGCACCTCACTCAGGCAGACCACGCTCACCAAATCACCGTGTTCGAAGCCGGCTCGCATTTCGGGGGGCATGCCAACACGGTGGACGTGACACTGGACGGTGTCACGCACGGTGTCGACACCGGCTTTCTGGTCTACAACGAGCGAACCTACCCGGGCCTGATTCAGTTGTTCGAGACACTGAATGTGGCCTGCGCCCCGTCGGACATGTCGTTCTCGGTGCAAAGCCCCCGCAAAGGCCGTGCGCAAGATCACCTCGAGTGGAGCGGCAGCTCCCTCAACACCGTTTTTGCGCAGCGCCGCAACCTGCTGAGCCCTCGCTTCTGGTCGATGTTGAAGGACATCGTCCGCTTCAACAGCTTGACCACATCGCTGGCACAACGCGGTGAAGACGTGGCGCTGCGGCAGCCCATCGGCGAATTTCTGGACCAGCATCAGTTCAGCGAAGCCTTCAAAGAAGACTACTTCCTGCCCATGGTGGCCTGCATCTGGTCGTGCCCGACCGAGCAAATGCTGCGCTTCCCCATGGCCACCATGATTCGGTTCTGCCACAACCATGGCCTGCTGCAAGTGGCCAACCGCCCCCAGTGGTTCACCGTGAAAGGTGGCTCGCGGGAATACGTCCGCAAGGTGCTTCAGCACTTGCCCGACACACGACTGAACACCCCCGTGACGTCGCTGACGCGCCTGTCTGACGAGGTCATCGTGCACACACCCAACGGCAACGAACGCTTCGATGGGGTGGTGCTGGCTTGCCACAGCGACCAAGCCCTGCGCTTGTTGGGTCATCAGGCCAGCCCGCAAGAGTCCCGCCTTCTGGGCGCGATTCGTTACCAGCCGAACCGTGCCGTCCTGCACACCGACGAAACACTGCTGCCCAAGCGTCGCATGGCCTGGGCGGCCTGGAACTACGAGCGGGCGGTGAATTCAGGCAGCCACGATGCCCCCGTTTGCCTGCACTACCTCATCAATCGCCTGCAGCCCCTGCCTTGGCAGCGCTCGGTGATCGTGTCGCTCAACCCCCTGCGTGAACCCCGCACCGATCAGGTCATTCAGACCATCGAGTACGACCACCCTGTCTTCGATCAGGCCGCCATCGATGCGCAGCGCACGCTGCACACCATTCAAGGGCTGCAGCGCACCTGGTATGCCGGCGCCTGGTGTGGTTACGGCTTCCACGAAGACGGCTTCCAGGCCGGCCTGCGCGCAGCACAAGACCTGAACGCCACCCTGCAGGCAGCGGTTCGCCAAGCCGCCTGAGTCCGCTCTGGATGCCAACCATGGACGACACCGCCATCCCCCCTCCAGACCAAGCTCAAGCCCTGCTGGGCGTGGGGCATGTCTGGCATCAGCGCCTGCGTCCGGCTCGGCACGCGTTTCGCCACAGCAGCTATTTCGTGCTTCTGCCCATGAGGGCGGGTCGCGACCACGGTTGGCCGATCCCTCGCAAAAAGTGGGGGTTGATGTCCTTTTGGGACCAGGACCATGGCCACCGGGAATCTGACGCCTTGCGCTGGATCGAACAGTTGCTGCATCACGAAGGCATCGACGATGCCGATGGCGAAATCTGGCTGCTGACCTATCCACGCGTGCTGGGCCACACCTTCAAGCCAGTGAGCTTCTGGATCGCTGAGCGCCGCGATGGCAGCCTGGCCGCCGTGGTGGCCGAAGTCAACAACACCTTCGGTGAGCGGCATTGCTATCTTCTGACCGGCCCGGACCTCGCATGGGGTCGTCCCATTCAAGCCAACAAGGTGTTTCACGTCTCGCCGTTCAACTCGGTCGAAGGCCACTACACCTTTTGCTTCACCCGAACACCTCAGCGCATTCATGCCCGCATTGATTTGCACGATGCCGGCGGCCCGCTGGTGCAAACCAGCATCGGCGGTGCGCTGCAGCCCTACACACGCGCCGCAGCGTGGCGCACGTCACTGACACATCCCTTCATGACCCTGGGCGTGGTGGTGCGCATTCACTGGCACGCCCTGCAACTGTTGCTCAAGCGGGTCCCCTTCTTTCACAAACCAGATGCGCCCGAGCGCTTCATCACACGATGACCACTGCCATCCACACCGCCACCGTCAAGCCCAGCTTGCCTGCCGATGCGCCTGCTGCGGCTCGCACTGTGTTTCGACTGCTCGATCAGCTCGCCCATGGACGTCTGACCATTCAGTGGCCAGACGGACAAGTCAGCCACTTCCCAACGACCTCGCACGCTGAAGACGCCGAGCCTCGGGGCACGATTCGTCTGCACAACTGGCGGGTGTTTGAACGCACCCTCAAGTCCGGCGACATCGGCTTTGCCGAAAGCTACATCGATGGAGACTGGAGCACCCCCCATCTGACCGACTTGCTGTCGTTGTTCATCATGAACCGTGAGCATCTGGAGCAAGTCGTCTATGGCTCGTGGTGGGGTGCCCTCCTCTACCGCATCAAGCACGCCCTGAATCGCAACTCGCGCAAAGGCAGCGCCAAGAACATCCACGCGCACTACGACCTGGGCAACGATTTCTACCGCCTGTGGCTGGACCCCTCGATGAACTATTCGAGCGCATGGTTTGAAGAGCGCCCCCGCGCCGAACGGGCCAGCGCCGACCTGCAGGCCGCACAAGTCGCCAAGATGATGCGCGCACTGACCGAGGCCGGCGTACAGCAAGGCTCCCGCGTGCTGGAGATTGGCTGCGGCTGGGGTGCGATTGCCGAAACAGCTGCCAAGCAGTTTCACGCCCATGTCACAGGAGTGACGCTGTCGCGTGAACAACTGGCTTGGGCACGCACGCGCATGGCGGAGTCCGGCCGCGCCGAGCTGGCCGACTTGCGCTACCAGGACTATCGGGACCTGGCAACGGCACACGAGCACGAACCGTTTGACGCCATCGTCTCCATCGAAATGTTCGAAGCCGTGGGGCAAGCCTACTGGCCCAGCTACTTCGACACCCTCAAACGCTGCTTGAAGCCTGGCGGCAAAGCCTGTGTCCAGACCATCACCATTCGGGATGATCTGTTTGACCGCTACAGCCGGTCGACCGACTTCATTCAGCAGTACATCTTTCCAGGCGGCATGCTGCCCAGCCCCAGCCGCTTTGAGGCCATGGCGAATCAAGCCGGTCTGATCGTCGAGCGGCGACTGGCCTTTGGCCACGACTATGCAGAGACCCTGCGTCGCTGGCGCGATGCGTTCCTGCAGCGTGAAAACGATGTCGCCCGACTGGGCTTCGACACACGCTTTGTTCGCATCTGGACCTTCTATCTCGCTTACTGCGAAGCAGCCTTCGAACACGGCAACACCGATGTCATGCAGTTCACACTGCGCCGATCTGACTGAACAGGGAGTGCACACACCATGCATCACTCGCGCCCGCCCCTTTCTCGCCGCCAAGCCATCGGCACATTGGCGGCCATCACACTCACCAACACCCATGCCATGACTGTGACCACCACCAGCGCACCGCCAGAAACCAGCACCGTGCTCCCCAAGAGTCAACTGCTGGGCCGCGCCACGCTGCGCTTCTTTGGACTTCAGGTGTATGAAGCCAGACTCTGGACGGCCAGCAGTTTCGACCCCAATCGCTACGAGCAGTCGCCCTTCGCGCTGGAACTGGCGTACGCACGCAAGCTGGATGGGCCCGCCATCGCTGAGCGCTCCATTGCGGAAATGCGCCGGGTGGGCGATTTCAGCGATGCACAAGCCCGTCAATGGCAAGCCCTGATGAACCAGGCCTTCCCCAGCGTGGTAGCCAACGACCGACTCACCGGCGTCCATGACGGCAAAGGCGGCGTGCGCTTTTATTTCAATGGCAAAGAGACGGCAGCCATTCAAGACAAGGACTATGCACGCCTGTTCTTTGGCATCTGGTTGTCACCCAAGACGTCTGCCCCTGGTTTGCGCTTGAGCCTGCTCGGCTTGCAGGACTGACATCATGCGTACGTGGCACTACGGACTGCTGGGGGCCCCACTGGCCTTTCTGTCCTTGCCGCTTTATGTGGCCCTGCCACGCTATTACGCAGAGCATTACGCACTGGCTCTAAGTTCACTGGGCTTGCTCTTGCTGCTCACCCGGCTGCTGGATGCTTCACTCGACCCCTTCATCGGCCGCTGGGTTGATCGCCTGTTTGCCCACTCCACACTACGGGCCTGGCACGTCGCCGTGGTCGGCGCCATCACCGTGGGGATCGGATTTGCCGCGCTGTGGATGCCGTGGCAGATGGGCCCCACGGCGTTGTGGCTCTGGCTGGCAGGCATGCTGGTGTGCACGTACATCGGCTTCAGCGTCGTGTCCATGGTTCACATGACCTGGGCTGCACGCTGGGGTGGCAGCCCTCAAGCGCAAGCAGCATGGGTCTCTGCCCGTGAAGGTTCGGCATTGCTGGGCGTGATTGCAGCCAGCCTGCTTCCACTGTGGCTGGGCTACACCGTACTCAGCATCACCCTGATCGTTCTGCTGTGCATCGGCTTGTTGTGCCTGAAACGCACCGCGCACGTGGCAGCAGCAGCGCCCATCGTCAATCACAGCCTACCCGCCGGCCCGCCATTGCCCAAGCCATGGCAACTGCCTGCATTCAATGCCCTGCTCGTGGTCTTTCTGTTCAACGGCACGGCCAGTGCCATCCCGGCCACGCTGCTGCCCTTCTTCGTGCGTGACACCCTGAACGCCCCCACCTGGGAGCCAGCCTTCCTGCTGATCTACTTTGTGGCGGCGGGCTTGGGGATGCCCCTTTGGCTGCGACTGATTGGGCGCTGGGGCCTGGCCCGTGTCTGGATGCTCGGCATGGCGACCAGCGTGCTGGCCTTCTGCGCGGTGCCTTGGCTGCGCACCGGTGACACCACCGCATTTGCCATCGTGTGCGCACTCACCGGGTTGGCGCTGGGTGCTGATCTGGCCGTGCCGGGCGCGTTGCTGACCCACCTCATTCACCGCTCTGGCCTGGGTCAACAGGCTGAAGGCAGCTTCTTTGGCTGGTGGACCAGTGCCAACAAGCTGAATCTGGCACTGGCATCCGGTCTTGCATTGCCACTGCTCGAGTGGAGCGGCTACGTCACGGCGCGTCGATCCGACACCGACCAACTCGCGCTGGCCTTGAGCTATGGGCTCTTGCCCTGCCTGTTCAAACTCGTGGCGCTGGCCTTGCTGTGGGCCGGGGCGCGACGTCACCCTGTACTGAAAGGACTGTCATGATTCGACTGCCAATTGCCCTGAAGCCCTACCTGCATGCTTGGCTGATGGTGTTCGCCTTGCTCGGGCTCACTGGCTGCGCGGGCCCCAAGGTGCAGGACTACGCCAGCGAGACGCCCACCCTCGACCTGCGCACTTACTTCAACGGCCCCGTCCGCGCGCAAGGCATCTTCACCGATCGCCAAGGCAAGGTGGTCAAGCGCTTTGTGGTGGACATCCAGTGCCAATGGAACGGCACGCAAGGCACGCTGGACGAGCGATTCACCTACAGCGATGGCAGTACACAACGCCGCATCTGGCGACTGACCGACCTCGGCGGTGGCCGCTACGAGGGCCGAGCCGACGACGTGGTGGGGACGGCGCAGGGGCAGAGTGCGGGCAACGCCTTGCAGTGGTCTTACACCCTGGCACTCCCGGTTGACGATCGCGTCTGGCACGTCAACTTCGAGGACTGGATGTACCTCATCGACGAACGCACGATGCTGAACAAGGCCATCATGAGCAAGTTCGGCATCCAGCTCGGTGAGGTCACGCTGTCGTTCACCAAGCTCTGAGGTCTGGAGCCCCATCATGTCCATGAACCCTCGCATCCATCAGTGGCCGGGTCAGGTCGTCTGGCTTATCGGTGCATCCAGTGGCATTGGTGAAGCCACGGCGGCCGCGCTGCACGCGCAAGGCGCCACCGTCTTTGTCTCGGCCAGGTCCGCGACCGCACTGCACGCCTTTGCTGCACAGCACCCTGGCAGCACGGCCCTGCCGCTGGACGTGACCGATGCAGCCGCCATGGCACAAGCTGCTCAAGCCATCGTGCAGGCCGCGGGACGCATGGATCTGGTCATGTACTGCGCAGGCCATTACAAGGCCATGCGCGCCACCAACTTTGACCTGACCGAAGCCCTGCGCCATCAGGAGGTCAACGTCACCGGCGCCTTGAACATGCTCTCGGTGGTCCTGCCCATCTTGCAGCGCCAGGGCCACGGTCACATCAGCCTGGTCGCCAGCGTGGCCGGATACCGAGGCCTGCCCCAGTCCATGGCCTACGGCCCCACCAAGGCCGCCCTGCAACATCTGGCCGACACCCTGTACCTCGACTTGCACGACAAGGGCATTGGCGTCTCCATCGTCAACCCAGGCTTTGTGGCCACACCGCTCACCGCGCAGAATCAGTTCAAGATGCCCGCCTTGATCCGCCCAGCGGATGCGGCACAAGCCATCTTGAAGGGTTGGGCGTCTGGCGATCTGGAGATCCACTTCCCCAAACGCTTCACCTGGTGGCTCAAACTGATGCGCCTGCTGCCCGACCGGCTGTACTTCCCGCTTGTTCGCCAATTCACGGGGCTTTGAGCCTCAAGGCCCCATACAGATGACCGATCCCCGCACCGCTCGCATCGCGCAGTTCTACACATCGATCACCCCGGCCAGCCTGGCGCAGATCCCTGACATCTACGCGACCGAGGCTCGTTTCAAAGACCCGTTCAACGATGTGCAAGGGCACCGCGACATCACCCGCGTGTTCGCGCACATGTTCGACACCGTCGCCGAGCCCCGCTTTGAAGTGCTGAGCACACACACCCAAGGCGACGAAGCCTGGCTGACCTGGAACTTCCGTCTCCAGCGCGCCAATGCACCGCTCGTGATCCACGGCGCCACCCGCATCCTGTTTGACGCACAAGGCCGCGTGTCCTTGCACCGCGACTACTGGGATCCCGCAGAAGAGCTCTACAGCAAAGTGCCCGTGTTGGGCGCCTTCGTCCGCTGGCTGACTCGGAGACTGTCTGCCACCCGGTAAGGCGTCTCACTTATTGGCACAATCTGGGCTCCGTTTGACAGGCCTTGTTGACCATGCAGTTGATTCAGTGGACCCACACCGCGCGCGAAGGCTTTACTTTGCGCGGCTGGCACACCCCGCCAAGCGGCAAGCCCTTGCTGCACTTCATGCACGGTAATGGCTTTTGCGGTCGCACCTACACGCCCATGCTGCAGCACCTGAGCCACGAATTTGACCTGTGGCTGTTTGATGCCCAAGGTCATGGCGACAGCGATCATGGCGGGCCGTTTGTCGGCTGGAACCGCAATGCCGAGCTGGCCATGGAAGCCCTGCATCAGCAAGGCAAGGCCTTTGCCAAGGTCGACCACTACGCGCTGGGACACAGTTTTGGTGGCGTGTTGACCAGTCTGGTCCTGGGGCAGCACGCTCGTCAGTTCAAACGTGCCGTGCTGCTGGACCCCGTGCTGTTTTCGCCGGCCATGATCCTGGGCGTGACCCTTGCAACCCTGACCAACACCGCCCGCTTGTCGCCGCTGGCACGCAGTGCGCGCGCACGTCGACACCACTGGACCAGCCGCGAAGAGGCCTTTGAGCAACTCCGCCACCGGGGCGTCTACAAAACCTGGACGACCGAGGCCCTGCACGCCTTTGTGCAACATGCGCTCAAGCCTGCAGACGATGGCGGGGTGGAGCTCAAATGCCGCCCATCTCGTGAAGCAGAAATCTTCAGCTCGGCGCCAGAGCAGCTTTGGGGACACCTGGGCCGCATCAGCACGCCCACGCACCTGATTCACGGCAACGACACCTTCCCCTTTGTGCTGGAAGGCGCAGCCCGTCTGCGCAAAGTCAATCGCCACGTCAGCACCGAAGAGGTCGTGGGGACGCACTGCTTCATGCAAGAAACCCCGGCAGATACCGCACAACGTGTGCGGCAATTTTTGCTGTCAGCCTAAGGGCTGTGCCACCCGCTGGTGGTGACGTCAATCGCCGGTCGGCTGTCGAATCCACTTGGCCATCAGGTCCACGGTCGATGCTTCCACCCCGATGAAGCCGTGATAGTGCAAAGCCTCGCAAGGGTTGCCTGACGGTTCACTGCCGCCCTCCACCCACTTCAGCTGCCGCACCGGCGCCTGGGTCAAACCGTTCATGATCAAAGGCACATCGGTGGGGTAGCAGATGGCGCACGCATCATGGCGGTGGTGCACCACCAAGGTCGGCACACGCACTTTGGCCAAATCCTGTGCGGGCACCGCGCCCGGGCGTCGCACATTCACGATGCTTGAGGTCAACACCATCCCCGCCACCTGATCCGGAAAGCTGATGGCCGCTGCCGTGGCCGAAATCGTGCCCATGCTGGTACCGATCAGCCAAATCGGGGCATTGCTTCGGGCGCGGACCCACGCGAGCACGGCCGACACATCTTCCATGTGAGACGCGGTGATGCGGTCGCCACTCTGATAGCCCTCTGCCGGCAAATCACTGGCACGCCCAAAGATCGCCACATTCATGCCTTGGGCCAGAAAGCCACGTCCGCTTCGCACCAAAAAATTGTTGCTGCTGGGCCAGCCGTCCACGACTTGACCAAAGCCACCGCCCCCACCCGGAAACAGCACCACCGTTTGAGTGGCCGCCTGCGCAGTCGCCCAGAAAACAGCCGTGGTGACACCAGTGCGCGTAGGGATGCGGGACATGCTGCCTTGCGCCATCACGAGCACGGGCATCAACGCCCACAACAAGCCTAGCCACCCACGCCGCATAACGAGTCTCCTCAGCTCAATGCCTCACGCTGGGTCTCCAGCGGTTCGACCACCATTTTTGGCAACCAACTGACGAGGATCTTGTACGTATCCTTGTCAAACGTTGGGCGTCCCTGCGCCAGCAAGTGGGCCACATCCGCCTCGCAACGGGCCGTGCCCAGATAGCACCACGCATCCAGAATATGCCAGGCTGCGCCTTCTTTCACCGCAACAGGTCCGCCATATGGCCACACCTGCACCTGCCAGTCGGCCAGCACACGCTGCAGACGCTCTGTGTGTGCGCTCAGCGACTCCTCGCCCACACATGCACCACTGCATCGCTTGAGCTGGTAGCCAAAACACGGGCGTCCGGTTTGCACCTTCTCCAAGCCCATGGTGGCCAGGCACAGTTGGGCATCCTCAGCCAATTCACGCAAGGTTTTGAGCGCATCGCGCTGGCTGCCAAACAGGCCATACACCGCGTCTTGCCGCCCCCAATCCAGATCTCGGGCCCATGCCAACTCGGGGCGCAGCCCCTCTTCATCGTGATGACGGAAGGGCAGCAAGCGCCATGTACACAGTTCATCACTGCGGCGCAAACGCCGGTTGTGAATGGGCTGCCAGCGCTTGATCAACTTGGCCTCGGTCAGCAACGCCCCCATTTCACCCGGCGTTTCAATCCAGTCAATGCGACGCACCTGCTGAGACAAGCTCATCTCCTTGGCCAGGCGATGGTCGGCACTGAAGTGAGACAAGATGCGCTGCCGCAAGTTATTGGCCTTGCCGATGTACAGCGGCAAATCGTTGTCGCCGTAAAACAGGTACACGCCATGCTTCTCTGGCAAGTCGTCGAGCAGCGCAGGGTCCAGATGTGTGGGCCAACTGCTGCGCCCGGTCAGCTCGGACACAGCCTGATCCAGCACATCGGCAGCAACGTCACGCTCCAGCATTTGCCAGAACTGCCGCAACACATCGGCATCAGCCAAGGCGCGATGCCGGGCCGGCATGTGCAAATCGTGCCGCTCGATCAAGGCATCCAGGCTGTGCTTGGCATGCTGGGGATACAGCTTGCGCGACAGCTTCACCGTGCACAACACAGGCGCCTTGAAGGTCAGCCCCAAGCGCTTGAATTCGTTTTTCAGAAAGCCGTAATCAAAGCGCGCGTTGTGTGCCACAAACAGGCGCCCATGCAAGCGGGCCATGACCTCTTCGGCCACGGATTCAAACAGCGGCGCGTCGGCCACCATGCTGTCGGTGATACCCGTCAGCCCCTGGATGAAAGACGGGATCGGCGTCTGAGGATTCAGCAGGGTTGACCACTGATGCACCTCGCCATCCTCGTCCACCTCCACCATGCCGATCTCGGTGATCCGATCCACCGTGGCCGTGGCCCCGGTGGTCTCCAGATCCACGAACACCATGGGTTGATTCGCACGTGCCATGCTGTGCTGTTCCTCAATGCACGCGCAGCAAGCCCAGCAAGGGCTCGCTCGACATCAACTGATCCAAGGCGCTGATGGCATCCGGAAAAGCAAAATCTTCAATGGCCGTGCTGAGCTGACGCACCAACGATGTATCCAATCCGGGCACCGACATCAAGGTGGGCTGGATACGCCGATACGCGTCTACCGAATCCAGATCGTCTGCCAGAAGCAAGCGTCGCAACGTGCGCAGCGGCTCAGCCAGATCCCCTTGAATGACCGGGGCTGCAGGCACGTCTTGATGCACGAACAGCTTGCGTGCATGACGTGTCGCGCTGACGATGCGATCCAAGCGCTGCGCCAACTCGTTCAGTCCCGCCTCAATGGCTTGTGGTGTCGCGCCCGATTTGAGCATTTGCTCCAGCGACAGCGATTCGCCTTGCAGATCGATCCAGCCCAGCGTGCCCGCCAACCCTTTCAGCGTGTGAATCCGCCGCTGTGCAGAGGCCATGTCCCCCCCCTGCCATTCACGACGTGCCAGCAGCACGTCTTCGGCATGGTCGTCGGCAAACATCTGCAGGAAGTGCCACAGCTTGTCCCGATCGCCCAAACACGCGCTGAGGCCACGCGCCTGGTCCAGCGCCACCTGGTGCGTCAAAGCATCCAGCACCTGTCCCGCACGAGAAAACTCCTGCGGCCGCGCCGCCGCACCGGTGCGGGCCGGCGCATTGGGGTTGTGTACCGGCATCCAGGTCATCAGGGCACGCGCCATCAAATGGGGCTCAACGGGTTTGATGATCATGTCATTCATGCCGGCGGCCAACGCTTGCGCCCGGTCCTCGGCAAAGACGTTGGCCGTCATGGCAAGCACCGGCACCACCTTGCCCTGCGGCATGGCACGCAAGCGACGGGTTGCCTCCAGGCCGTCCATGCGCGGCATCTGAATGTCCATCAGCACCAGGTCGAAACTGCCCTCTTCAAACGCCTTCAGGGCGTCCTCGCCGTCCTCTGCCACGGTCACATCCAGACCCATGCTGGACAACAGCGCCATGGCCACTTCCTGGTTGAGCACATTGTCTTCGGCCAGCAGCACACGATGCCCCGGCGCAAACCTCGGCAAGGCCTGTGCATGCTCGGCCTGCGCACCCGTCGTTGCACCCGCCAACCGGAGGTTCAAGGCTTGCGCCACCGTCGACGCCAGCAAAGTCGGCATCACCGGCTTGTGCAAGAACCCGGCAAACTGACTCAAATCCTCGTGGCTCTCCGCCGGGTTACCAGACGACCCCGACACCAGCAAACACGGAGGCTGATGCGACAGCTTGGATCGACGGATGTTGGTCAGCAACTCTGCCCCTGTCATCCCGGCCATGAGCCAGTCGGTCAACACCAGCCGATAGGGCTGGCCTTCGGCATCCGCGTGATAAATTGCCTCCAGCGCCTGGAACCCACTGGCTGACTGATCCACCTTTGCGCCCAGGTGCTCCACCATGCCTGCCAGCAATTGACGCGAGACAGCGGCATCGTCCACCACCAGCACACGGCTGTCGGCCAAGAGATGAATGGCTGTGGGATGCACGGCAGGTGTCACCACCGTCAAGGGCACTTCGATCCAGAAGGTGCTGCCCACGCCAGGCTGGCTGCGCACGCCGACCTGACCGCCCATCAACTCGGCCAATTTGCGAGAAATGGCCAGCCCCAGCCCCGTGCCACCAAAGTTGCGCGTGGTCGACGCATCCGCCTGCTGAAAGGCTGAGAACAAACCGCGCTGCTGCGCCTCGCTCAAACCAATACCTGTGTCTGTCACTTCAAAGCGAATGCGCGCCTGGGCGCCATCCCGCTTCACCACCTCACCCGTCAGCACCACACTGCCCTTGGCTGTGAACTTCACCGCATTGCTCACGTAGTTGAGCAGCACCTGCCCCAGCCGCACGCCATCGCCATGCAGCACGGCAGGCAAGTGATCAATGCGGGCCACCATTTCCAGCCCCTTGGCCTCGGCCTTGTCGGTGGTCATGGCAAAGAGATGCGACACCACCGCCTCCAGCTCGAAGTCGGTCTCCTCCAGCACCATCTTGCCGGCCTCGATTTTCGAGAAATCAAGGATGTCATTGATCACCGACAGCAAATGCGTGGCCGCCGCCTGCACCTTTTCAACCTGCTGCGACTGCCTTGCATTGAGCTCGTCTCGTTGCATCAAGTGCGTGAACCCGATGATGGCGTTCATGGGCGTGCGGATCTCGTGACTCATGTTCGCCAAGAAGGCACTCTTGGCCCGGTTGGCGCTCTCGGCCTGATCCTTGGCCTGTTGCAACTCGTGCGCCACACGGCGCTCTGCACTCACATCTTCGATGATGCAGATGATGGCATTGTCGGCATCGCCCAATGCAAACCGCGATGCCTTGATCCGCGCCCAGAAGGTAGAGCCATCGCGACGCTGCATCAACTGCTCGTTGCGATAAACGTCGCCCCGGCTGATCGTGGTGTCGATCATCTGGACCGTTTCCTGATAATCCCGATCGGTGTGCATCAGCACGCGCGTGGTCTGCCCCACAAAACCATCCACCGGCGCACCGAAAATCATTTCCAGCATTCGGTTGCACCGCAAAATCTTGTGCTCGTGCACCACCACGATGCCCACCGTCGCGGCCTCAAAAATGGCATTGAGCTCGTCGTGCGCACGGCGCAACGCATCGGTACGTACCTCCAGCTCACTCTTGGCTTCTTCCAGTCGGGCCGTGCGCTCGGACACGCTGGCTTCCAGATCGCGCCGCAGTTGGTCCAGGTTGCGCTCGTTTTGCTTGCGCTCGGTGATGTCTGTCCACACCGCGCTGAGCACCGACTTGCCCTGCACAGTCAGCACACGCACCGAAATCGAAAAATCGCGCCGCTGACCAGATTTGGTCAACCCCACCGCATCAAACGAACCGCCGCCCGACGACAGCAACTCATCGAGCAAAACATTCAGATCATCGGGCGAACGCCCACCCGCCACATCAGACAAGCCGCAATGCTGGAACTCGTCCACCGAGTAGCCCAACGAGGAACTGGCCGCCTCGTTGAAGCTCAAGAACCGCCGCGACTCGATGTCCAGCACCACGATGGGAATGGGCGACAGATTCACGATGCTGGTCAGCAGGTCCCCCTGCTCCACCAGCGCCTCTTCAGCGGCTCGACGGCCCTCGCGCTCATGGCGCAAGGTTTCCATCGTCTGGGCCATCTCACCCATCAAGGTATGGGGGGACTTGGCCAGACGTTGAACATGCGCCAAGGCATCGGGGTCAGCCTGCTTACCCTCCAGGGCACGACGCAAGATGATGCTCAAGCTCGACAACTTGCGCGCCCAGGCCAGCGCCACCAGCAGCCAGCCCAGCAACATCACCAGCATCACAGCGCCATTCAGCCAGCTGAGCTTGCGGGTGTAGTCGTTGAGCAGTTGCTCCTGCTGCTGCGCCAGCAAGCGCACACGGCTGGACAAAATGTCTTCGGCCTCATCTGTCAGCACGGCGTAGGCCACGTAGGCATTTTCTGCGCGCTCCAGATAAGACTCGGCCTGCGCCACACGCGCCGGCAACAACTCCGTCGTCGTCAGAATGGCCTGCTTGAACACCACCAGCGACTGGCGCGCCTCGTTCAGCTTGTCCATCGCCAATTGGCTCTCAGGCGTTTGAGACAAGCGCAGCATCTTCTGATCGATGCTGCCGAGTTGCTCGACCGCATGCCTGTGAAGATGCCGCGCCTGCGCGGCATCCATGGTGCCGCCGGACGCGTCCTCCACAGCCTGCATGGTCTGCTGATGCACCAGCAACAGCTCATGGCTCACGGCAGCCGCTTCTGCGGCCACCTGCGCTGCTTTGGCGCGCTGCACCTCCGAGGATTGGCGTGCATCGCGCACCTGCATCAGGAAAGCCTGATTCAGCCCGGCACCCGCCATCAAGGCCACCGCCACGGGCACGAAAAACAGCACCACGAATCGAACCAGCTTCGACCGTGAAGATTGCCTCTCTACTGCTGAGGTCATGTCAATTTTCCGAACCAGTCACACTGTCTGAAGCATCTGGCAAAGTGTCCCTGGCCGCGTCGGACTCGTCCGCGTAGAGCTGTGCCACGCGCACAAACTCATCCAGGTGGGACAGGAAGGCATCCAGCACATCCGGATCGAAATGTGTCCCGCGGCCTTCTCGCATGATGTCCAGGGTCTGTTCCAGCGGCAGCGCCCCCTTGTAATGACGCCTGGACAACAAAGCATCAAACACATCGGCCACCGCCATCAAACGGGCCGGCAAAGGAATGTCTTCGCCTTTCAAACCCTCCGGGTAGCCCGAGCCATCCCAGCGCTCGTGGTGACTGCCCGCAATCTGCTTGGCCACCATCAAAAACTTCAAGGCCGAAGGGTGCGCTTCAAGGCCCCCTGCACCACGCAATCGTGCGTGCTGTGCGCTCACCCGTTCAATGGCCTCACCCACGGCTTCGGCGCCGATGAGGGTGTGGCGCTTCATCACCTCAAACTCATCTACATCCAGCTTGCTGGGCTTGAGCAAGATGGCATCCGGCACACCCACCTTGCCAATGTCATGCAAAGGGGCCGCCTTGATGATCTGCTCGCGCGTGAGCGGGTCTTGCAGCGCCACGCTGAAGCGCGGGTGATCCCGCAAATGCTTGATGAGAATCTGAACGTAGCCCTGCGTTCGATACAGGTGGTTGCCCGTTTCGTTGTCGCGCTTTTCAGCCAGCAGCGCCAACGCGTGCAGGCTGACGTCCTTGATCAACTCGTTTTCGGCCATGCGGCGATGCACTTCGGCATCCAGGCTGGCGTTTTGTCGGGCCAACTGGTCGCGCGCTCGCTTGAGGTCCAAATGTGCGCGGACACGCGCCAGCAGCAAGGCCGGCTTGATCGGCTTGGTCACATAGTCCACCGCACCCAGCATCAGGCCACGCTCTTCATCCTGATCGGTGTCGAGTGCGGTCACAAAGATGACCGGAATGTCTCGCCCTTCAGGCTGCTCGCGCAGGCGCTCAATCACCTCATAGCCATCCATGCCGGGCATCATCACGTCCAGCAAGATGAGGTCGGGCCGGGGCCCCTTTTCAATGGCCTGCAAAGCATGCAGGCCTGAATTGGCCACCCGAACCTGAAACCAGGGGCGCAGCAAATGCCCAATCACGGTGAGGTTCTCGCGGGTGTCATCCACCACGAGCACCGTCATCCGCGTGCCATCCGCCCCGTCATCCTGGATCAGGTCTGTCATGCTTACTCACCCGCAGGTGGTGTCGTTGACCAGAATACGCCCGTCAGCAACTCCGTCAAGCGCTCGGGGCCCATGCGGAAGCCACATGCCTGTGGATGCCCGCCACCGCCCATGGCCTCGGCCAGCGGAATGGCGTTGAACGAAGGCTGCGCCCGCAGGCCCACCTTCACGGTGCCGTCTTTCGACACGCTCCACAGCAGCGCAAACGTGCCCACCTGCGCCGACAACATGTTGCCCACCTCGCTGGTGAACGCGCCGGGGCAGTTGACCATCACGCCCTGGTGGCCGTCAAACGTGAGCGGTGCCGCACCTTCCGAGATGTCGCGGCACAGGGCCAGGAACTTCTCGTTCATGGCCGTGCCACGCTGGTAAAACGCTGCCGACTGCTCGGGCGTGAACGCCGCGATCTCGGCCCAGCGGGGAAACTCGTTCGGCTCCAGATCCAGCGCGGCCAGGAAAGCGGCGCTTTCCGGGTACGCCCAGTTCCACAGGTCACGGTCCTGGATGTAGCGGATCAGGTCCGGCACGGCCTTCTCGGGGTGGAAGAACTTCCACGCCAGCATGGCACCCGACTGGCTCATGTCAAAGTGCACCGCACCGCAGCGGCACTTGAACTGGCCCAGGCGGTCCGCCGCACTCTTGTGGTGGTCCAGCATGACCAACTTGGCCGCCTTGTCGTCCAGCCCTTGCATCAGGGCTGCGTCAAACGAAAAGTCGAGGATGTAGACCGCGCGGCCGTCCACCGGCGGCAGGTCTTCCAGGCTCGTCACCTTGCCGTGGCTGACACCCACATATTCGCCCTGCCCTTCAAAGTACAGCCAGGCAGCCAGGGCGGCCCCAAAGCCATCGGGGCACTTGCCGTGATACAGCACCAGCGGGTTGGGATCATCCTTCGACGGGGTCACCGCCAGTCCGGGCAAAGAGGTAAAGAGGCCAGTGCTCACAGCGTTCCGGGCGGCCAGCGCCGCCTGATGGGTATCAAAACCCTTGATGGTAAAGGGTAGATGCCCGCATCGAGATTCCTCCCTCGCGGAATGATCCATCCAGTCCGGCAAAAATTGCCTCATTTCTAAGCAAGCTAAGCCCCGCCCCTAGGGCGCGGACCGTTGCCCCATGCTTGCCAACAAACTTATCCACAGAAAACGTGGACAACTGTGGGCAGCCGTGGCCCTATGCTTGCACCATGACCTCCAACAAGACGCTTCTCATCGTCTACCACTCCATGACTGGCGGCACACGCCAGATGGTGGATGCCGCCCATCAGGGCTCGCAGTCAGAACCCGGCCTCACGGTGCGCGTGCTGCACGCAGCCCAAGCCCAGCCTGCCGACGTGCTGGGGGCCGACGGCTACCTCTTTGCCACGCCCGAGAACCTGGCCGCCATCAGTGGCCAGATGAAAGACTTTTTTGACCGCTGTTACTACCCCGCCCTGGACCGCATCAACGGCCGCCCTTATGCCGTGATGGTGTGCGCCGGCAGCGACGGCCACAACGCCGTGCGGCAACTGGACCGCATTGCCACCGGCTGGCGCCTCAAGTGCGTGGCCGAACCGGTGATCGTGTGCACGCGGGCGCAAACGCCTGAGGCCATTGCCGCGCCCAAGGTGATTGATACAGGGGATTTACAGCGCTGCGCGGAGTTGGGTAAAGCGCTGGCGTGTGGGGTGGGGATGGGGGTGTTTTGATGGGTTGAGCGGCGCGAGTGATGCAATGCTCAATAGACTCGATCCCGGGGGATCAGCGGGCTAGGCGACCGCTTTGCAGCGGTTGCTCTCGTTGAGCTGGGCCTCACGTAGATCAGTTCTCGGCAAATACCGGTCGTCTAAAGCCGTCAATAAAAATTGGACTGCTGGAGACTTGATCGTTGAGACTCCTTAGGGGATGGGTGTTGACGCGATTGAGTACGCGGGGTTATATCCAACTGCGGAGCACCTTGCAGTTTCCATAACCCCGACTATCCTCAACCTATTTGCTTCATTTGCTTGTAATAGTAGAGTGATATACATGCAATACCAGCAAGGCGGTAGCCTCGCACAATACATTCCAATCCACTGACTCCGGATGGAAACTCTGGTGAAATGGACGATAATGAACCAAGGAGTTTCTAAGATTATAAATTCGCTTTGTCGCCCGATTTACAATATCCCCGTCCTCGAGGTCACCTTCACCCATCGCAGACAATATTGCCCGCAGGTCATTCGGCACTGCATGACGCAGCAAGGTCCCCAAACTTTGCTCCTCACGCGGACGCCAACTTAGAGTTTCCTCCAAAATCTGCGCAACATTACTCCAAGGTTCATCAATGCCTAGTCTATTTATGAGACTGGTAGTGTGAGAGTATGCATAAAGTGCCTCTAAGCACCGATACAACGCCATAAACAACGCACTAGGATCGGTATCGAAGACCGAGCGACACAAAGTTCGATACGGTATTGCGACAGGGCTCAGTTCCGCAATCAAAGTCAGTGTTTCACGAAGTCGAGAGTTCATCCACAGCATTCCACGAGCTGTCGCGGAAAGACACAACAAAAAGAAAACACGATTCGTCTCGTCTTCAGCCAACTTCTTAGTGGAAAAGCATCTGATCTCCGGAAACAAACTTGCAATTGATGCGTAAGAGTGTCCTTTGTACCCAGTCGTTGAATTTTTATCTTCAGCCTCAACGATATTACGAATTTCCGACGTTGACTTGACCGGCCGCGGAGAAAGCTCGCTAAGAATTAGCGTCAATGCACCACCACTCAAATCCTCTTCTTGCAAAAAATCAATCTCATCAGGAAGCTCCAGGCCTACAGTGAAAAACAAGGATTTCTCGTCGTGATCGAAGCGAGCAATCTTCAAGGTATCCGCGAAAGATAAGCTAGACTGCAATTTTGCGAAAAGCAATCGTTCTTTATCCAGCCCCTTGGAGGTAGCGGTCCAGCGGTCGGCTCCAGCGTTTTTGACGGGGTCATTTCGCTCCGCGCAAAATATGTCCATAGACGAGAAGACACGTCTATGTGCATCAATCATGTTCCGAGAACTCATTAGCTCGCTCGCCAGCAAGGCTCCATGTTCGGGACGTCGAAACGCTCATCAATGAGCACCTTGAAGGCCTCAAAAAATACGTTCCGCTCGTAGCGACCAACTTGACCAACTTTTCTATCTAGAATTTCACTCAAGACGTCAAGCCGGAGGAATTCTCCAAGTTCTTCCCGATTAATTTGAGTAAGCCTTTCCACAAGAGAATTCGCTTGTTCACTAATTATCTTCATTCGGTGCAATCTGTCTTCAGCCTCTCTGTCTAGGCCCGGACGGCCGAGTACGTGCTGTGCAACTGCAACAGTGAATCCAATCCGCGCCGGCTGGCTACCAAAAACATCCTTTCCGCGTGAAAAGCGACCTCCGCTAGCATCCTCGTATCGATCAAATGCACGATCGAGAGCAGTTAAAGCCGAGAGTGAACTGTAAAAATGATCTTGGAAACCAGAATCAGCTAGGTTGTCGACGAAATCCAGCCTTGAGAACTCTTCGGAAAGTGTTTCTTTAGCATCGACGTTCGTTTTTCTCAATGAAAATGCGAGATAGAGTTCTACCAAGGCATCCGAACTAAACTGACCGCTGTTGACTCGCCTGCCCGGCTTATCAGGATAAAAGATACGTTCAATGTTTCTGACACGTTCCTTAATTTCATCCAGAAGTGGCGAGTAAACCACTGACAGTTGTCTAGTGAGAGTCCAGGGCACCTGACCAGTGTTGAGCACCAACATCCGATACACAAGTGACCTAACCGATCGAGCAACCCAAAATTCAACACGCATTTCATTTGTGAGAACATCCGCATCAATCTCACTAGCGTCGATCAGAGCTGCTGTTCGCTGCATTCCGTCGATAATCGTCAACTCATGCCCAGACAAAGCTTCCAAAAATCCATCATTTGTGCATAGTTGGCCGGATTTTCCTTGGCCAAATATTTCTTGGCTGACAACCACACCAATTACGACCGGCGGCAAAACTGCGCCGGCACGAATATCCGAAATCATTCTGTCACGTATCCGCTTCGCAGTAGTCGTCTTAAGTACATCTCGCTGCCCTGAAATGCCACCACGCTGTGCATGAGCAGTCTTTGCCAAAGACAAATATGCACCGGTAGTCATCTTTAGAAGCACAGACAGACAGTCCGTTCGGTTGTCGTGTAGAAAATCCATTGTCAGCAAAGCCCCCAAGGAAAGTGCAAGGCGAAGTAGCGCAAAGCCACGCAAAAAAGACTACAGCTAATTATCTGAGAAAGTAGCTTAGCATATCAGTTCTAGTTGGCCGTGAAAATTCGAGGTATCTGAATCCATATGGTGCGGTTGAACTAGTCGATGTTGTAAAAGCCTAGCGAGATCATTCGTTCATTTAGTCAAAGTCTTGGCACTCACCAATCTGATACGTTGAAGGCCCCCCCCCGGGATACCAATCAAATGACTCTTTCCGGCCGAAAGCAGTCGTCCGAGGGAGTGGGGCAGGCCGGCAACTCTCAGCCCGAAGCCGTCCCACACGCGATCGTCATTTTCTAAAGCACTACTGAGACTAAAGTTGCCGCTGAAAACGTCACCAACCCGGGAGATAAGCGAGCATGAAAAAGCCCAGATACACCCGCAGAAAGCAAGATGAGCCGCAGGGTACGTGCTGCGGCTTCAGACTGGAGTTCATGGTGACTTGCCGCGAAACAGGCAAGCAAGAACCCATGACCCTGATAACCACATCAAGATCGCTCTATCGCAAGCACGAGAAGTATCAAAAGCTGCGACAACGCTTGGGCTTGGGGCGTTAGGCAAAGAAAAAGGCCACCTCACAGAGGTGGCCTTTTTTGATCAGATGGTGCCGGAGAAAGGAATCGAACCCTCGACCTTCTCATTACGAATGAGCTGCTCTACCGACTGAGCTACACCGGCTTCCAAGCCCAAAATTCTAGCATGAGGTTTTGGGCCTGTTCAACACTGAATCACTTGGCTTCGAGGTGATACGCGGTCACGCGTTCCACTTCGTTCTTCGAACCCAACACCACGGCCACGCGCTCGTGCAGTTGTGTCGGCTGCAATTCCATGATGCGTTGGCGGCCGTTGGTCGATGCACCACCGGCCTGCTCGATCAGGAAGCTCATGGGATTGGCTTCGTACATCAGGCGCAGCTTGCCGGGCTTGTTCGGCTCGCGCTTGTCCCAGGGGTACATGAAGATGCCACCACGGGTCAGGATGCGATGCACGTCGGCCACCATCGAGGCAATCCAGCGCATGTTGAAGTCCTTGCCGCGCGGGCCTTCCTTGCCAGCCAGGCACTCGTCGATGTAGCGCTTGACCGGGGCATCCCAGTGGCGCATGTTCGACATGTTGATGGCGAATTCCTTGGTGTCTTCAGGGATCTGGACCTGGTCGGCAATCTGCACGAACGAGCCTTGCTCGCGGTCCAGCGTGAACATGGCCACGCCCTGCCCCACGGTCAGCACCAGGGTGGTTTGGGGGCCGTACACGCAGTAGCCAGCGCACACTTGCTCGGTACCGGGTTGCAGGAAGCTGTCGTTGCTGACATCGCCGCCCTTGTGCTTCAGCACCGAGAAGATGGTGCCAATGCTCACGTTCACGTCGATGTTGCTCGAGCCGTCCAGGGGATCAAACAGCAGCAGGTATTCGCCTTGCGGGTAGCGGTTGGGCACCGCGTGCATGTCGTCCATTTCTTCGGACGCCATACCGGCCAGGTGACCACCCCATTCGTTGGCTTCGATCAGCACTTCGTTGGCGATGACGTCGAGCTTCTTCTGGACTTCGCCCTGCACGTTTTCGCTGCCGGCGCTACCCAGGATGTCGCCCAGCGCGCCCTTGTTCACGCTGATGGCGATGCTCTTGCATGCGCGGGCCACAACTTCGATCAGCAAGCGCAGTTGGGCCGGGATCTGGGCCTCGCCACGTTGCTGCTCGATCAGATACCGGGTCAGACTGATTCGATTGGACATGATGTTGATGAATGGCTGAAAAATGGGCGTGCGCTGCGGACCGGATCAGTCCTGCAGGGCACGGGTGATGATTTCGCGAACGTCGTCAGACAACTCGCTGCGGGCGGCCACGCGCTTGAGGGCTTCTTGTGCCGCCGTGCGGTAAGGCTCGGCCAGACGGCGCCAGTGGTCCATCGCACGCGCCAGGCGGGCGGCCAGTTGCGGGTTGATGGCGTCGATTTCGATGACGCGATCGGCCCAGAACACATAGCCCGCGGCGTCGGCACGATGGAAGGCGGCCGGATTGCTCTGGCACAGCGCCATCAACAGGCTGCGGGCCCGGTTGGGCGTGCGCAGCGTGAAGTCGGGGTGTTGCATCAGGGTCTTGGCGCGGGCAAAGACCTTGCCGTCGTGCTCGGGTGCCATGACCTGCAGGGTGAACCACTTGTCGATGACCAGCGCTTCGTTCTTGAACTGAGCGTGGAAGCGCTCCAGCGCACCGTTGGCCAGTTCGCTGTGGGCGTTGACCAGCGCGGCCAGCGCACCCAGGCGGTCGGTCATGTTGGTCGCGTCTTTGAAACGCTGCAACGCTTTGCCCGCCCAGATGGGGTTGCTGTTCTGCACCGAGGCCAGGGTCAGCATGCTCAGGGCCAGGTTGGCCAGGGCACGGCGGCCACTGCTCACCGGGTCGGGTGAATAGCCACCGTTGTCCTGGTTTTGCTCGTAGGCATGCACCCAGTCTTCATGCAGGGCATGGGCCAGTTGCTGCTTGATGGACTCACGCGCTTCGTGGATGCGCTGTGGGTCGACCACGTCAAGTTGCTCGGCCACATAGGCTTCGCTCGGCAAGGTCAGCACCAGATCCTTGAAGGCGGCATCCAGCTCGCCATGGCGCAGCACGCTGCGCATCGCTTCCACAAAGCGGTGATCCAGCTCGATGTGGCCGTTGCCTGCCACGGCAGACAGAATGCGGCGCAGCGCCAGCTTCTGGCCGGCTTCCCAGCGGTTGAACGGGTCGTGATCGTGCTCCAGCAGAGTGAAGAGCGCGTCGTCACTCAGCTCGGAATCCAGCACCACAGGGGCCGAGAATCCGCGCAACAGCGATAGCACTGGCTCCACCGGCACATGCACGAAGGTGAAGGTCTGTTTGGGCTCGGACAGGACCAGCACGGTGTCGTGACCGATTGGGTCCAGATGCCCTTCGAGGTGCAGGTTGATCTGACGACCATCGACACCCACCAGGCCCATGGCCACGGGGATCACGTAAGCCTGCTTGTCGGGCTGGCCCGCGGTGGGCACGCACGACTGACTCAGCGTGAGGGTGTAGATGTGGTTGTCGGCGTCATACGCGCCTTCCGCCAGCACGCGCGGCGTACCGGCCTGGCTGTACCAGTTCTTGAACTGAGGCAGGCGGCGAGCCAGTTCGCTGTCAGGGTTGGCGTCGGCAATGGCTTGCGCGAAGTCGTCGCAGGTCACGGCGTGGCCATCATGGCGCGAGAAGTACAGCGTCATGCCCTTGGCAAAACCTTCATCGCCCACCAGGGTGTGCATCATGCGCACCACTTCTGCACCCTTTTCGTAAACGGTCGCGGTGTAGAAGTTGTCGATGGCCATGTAGCTGTCCGGACGCACTGGGTGGGCCATCGGGCCCGCGTCTTCAGGGAACTGCAATTGGCGCAGGTTGCGCACGTCTTCAATGCGCTTGACGGCACGGGCGCTGCGGCTGCCGGCCATGTCCATGCTGAACTGTTGGTCGCGGAAAACGGTCAGGCCTTCCTTGAGCGACAGCTGGAACCAGTCACGGCAGGTGACGCGGTTGCCGGTCCAGTTGTGGAAGTACTCGTGCGCGACCACGCTTTCGACGTTGGCAAAGTCCACGTCGGTGGCGGTGGCGGGGTTGGCCAGCACAAACTTCGTGTTGAAGATGTTGAGGCCCTTGTTCTCCATCGCGCCCATGTTGAAGTCGCTCACGGCGACGATCATGAAGCGCTCCAAGTCCAGGCTCAGACCGTACTTGTGCTCGTCCCACGCGATCGACGCGATCAGCGAGTTCATCGCGTGTTCGGTCTTGTCCAGGTCACCGGCACGCACATAAATCTGCAGCAGGTGTTCCTTGCCTTCGCGGGTCACGATGCGCTGTTCGCGGCGCACCAGGTCGGCGGCCACCAGCGCAAACAGGTAGCTGGGCTTGGGATGGGGGTCTTGCCACACGGCGTAGTGGCGACCGCCTTCCATGTTGCCTTCCTGGATCAGGTTGCCGTTGGACAGCAAGACCGGGTACTTGGCCTTGTCGGCCTTGAGCATGACCCGGTAGGTGGCCATGACATCCGGACGGTCCAGGAAGTAGGTGATGCGGCGGAAGCCCAGGGCCTCGCACTGCGTGAAGAAGCCACCACCGCTGGTATACAGACCCGAGAGTTGCGTGTTCTTCTCGGGCGCACAGGTGGTGCGGATTTCCAGCGTGAAAGGCTGCTGAGGCAGGTTCTCCAGCACCAGTTGGTCAGCCTCGATGCGGAAGGTCACGGGCTCACCGTCCACCAGGACGCGGGTGAGCGTGATGTCTTCGCCGTCCAGTCGCAGCGCGGCACCGGCCTGCGCAGGATTGGGCTCGAGCGTCATCTTGTTGATGACCAGCGTCTTGGCCGGATCCAGGTCGAACGTCAGGTCAACCGTCTTGATCCAGAACGCTGGCGGCGCGTAGTCTTCGCGGCGAATCAGCGGAGCAGTACCTTCACGCATAGATATCCCTTTTCGTATGCAATGCAGTCAGCCGGCGTCTCAGACGCCTTGCTTCAGGCTGGCTTCGATGAAAGCGTCGAGGTCGCCGTCCAGCACTTTCTGGGTGGCGGAGATTTCAACGTTGGTGCGCAGATCCTTGATGCGGCTGTTGTCCAGCACGTACGAACGGATCTGGTGGCCCCAGCCCACATCGGTCTTGGTGTCTTCCAGCTTTTGCTGAGCTTCCTGACGCTTGCGCATCTCGTGGTCATACAGACGCGAGCGCAGGCGTTTCCAGGCCACATCGCGGTTGCTGTGCTGCGAACGGCCGTCCTGGCACTGCACCACGATGCCGGTCGGGATGTGCGTCAGACGCACGGCCGAGTCGGTCTTGTTGATGTGCTGACCACCCGCGCCAGAAGCACGGTAGGTGTCGGTGCGCACGTCGGCCGGGTTGATATCGATCTCGATCGAGTCATCGACTTCCGGGTACACGAACACGGACGCAAACGAGGTGTGACGACCACCGGAGGAGTCGAACGGCGACTTGCGCACCAGACGGTGCACGCCAGTTTCGGTCCGCAGGAAGCCGTAGGCATACTCGCCTTCCACCTTGATGGTGGCGCTCTTGATGCCGGCGGTGTCGCCAGGGGTTTCGTCTTCCAGCTCGGGCTTGAAGCCCTTGCGCTCGCAGTAACGAACGTACTGGCGCAGCAGCATGCTGGCCCAGTCGCAGGCCTCGGTCCCACCGGCACCCGCCTGGATGTCGATGAAGCAGTTGCTGGGGTCGGCCGGGTTGTTGAACATCCGGCGGAATTCCAGCCCTTCCACGTCCCGCAGCAGGACCTGGACATCGTCGTGAATGGCTTGCAGGCCGGCCTCGTCGCCCTCTTCCTTGGACATTTCGAAGAGTTCGCCGTTATCGGCCAGGTTGCGGGTCAGGTTGTCGATGACAACGACCACATCTTCCAGAGACTTTTTCTCTTTGCCCAGGGCTTGCGCGCGCTTGGGGTCGTTCCAGACGGAGGGGTCTTCCAGTTCAGCGTTGACTTCAGCGAGGCGGCGGGACTTCTCATCCCAGTCAAAGATACCTCCGAAGCTCAGCGGTACGCTGAGTCAGGTCGGCAATCTGGGCGCCCAGGGCGTTGATGTGTTCGATATCCATGTGAATCCTGCGGGTGTCCGTGTATTTTTCAAGGCAAAAAGGCTCCCTCAGCCATGGGCTGGAGCCTTGCGCGTTGGCGCTATTTTCTCATGCAGCAGAGGGCTGCGGGCGCCAAGTTATGGACATTTCGGCAGTGCAAGATGCACCGCCAAATGCTCTGCAACCGCTTCGGGTTGGTCGTGGTGAAGCATATGCCCGGCATCCGCCACCGTGACCACCCGGAAATCCCTGATGACCTCGGTGCGTGACAGGTACTCTTCGCGTCCATAACGCCCGGTCCAGAAGGCGAAATAGTTGGTGTCAGCGCCTTCCACGAGCAAGGTCGGGCACGCGATGTGGGCCCAGATGGCTTTCACCTCTTCCACGCGATACAAGAAGGGTTGCGGGCGCTTGTGTGCCGGATCGGCATTGATGACCCAGCGGCCGCCCTCTTCCCGAGCCCAGTGCCCGGCCAGCCAGCGGGCCCGGTCTTCTCGCAAGCGAGGGTTGTTGGCTCGCAAGCGGTCGGCCACACCTTGCACGTTGTCATACGCCTTTAGGGCCACAGGCTGTTGCAACTCGTCCAGCCATTTGACGTATTGCTCGGGCGCCTGTGACGGCTCGGTGGCGGGCATGCCCAGCCCATCCAGATTGACCAGGCGACGAATTTTCTGAGGCCGCAAGCCGGCGTACAGCATCACGATGTTGCCGCCCATGCTGTGCCCCACCAGGTCGATCGGGTGTGCGGGTGACAGTACCGCCAACAGCGCATCCAGGTCGGCCAGGTAGTTGGGCGTGAAATAGCAATCGGTGGCAGCGGGGGGCTGGGTATGGCCAAAACCTCGCCAGTCCAGCGCTACAACGGTGCGACCCGCCCAGTCAGGACGGGCCAGCAACTCATCCACCACAAACTGGAAAGACGCACCCACATCCATCCAGCCATGCACCATCACCACCAGGGGATTGTGGGCACTGACCGCAGACAAATCCCCCCAAACCAGCACATGCTGGCGCAGGCCACGGGCCTCCACGTAGGTGGACTGGGAAGCATGAGCTGGCTGATACACAAGGATTTCGGACATAAGTCAAACCGAGCGTCAATATGCTGACGCTGATACAAAAAACGGGAGAAGTTTGACGAGTCGCACCCTGCCGGGTTGTCCCGCCTACGAAGGGCTTTTATTTAACCGTAAGCTCAATGATTACGCTTTTTTACCAATCGCGTCATTCACCCCCGAAGTGTCCGAGTCCAAGTTGAGCGCATTGAAGCCACGCCCCTCTTCACCCTTTGCTGCATCCGGCAAAGGGTGGCCCGGCTTCGCGGCAACGGGCGTTCTGATTCTGGCGGCATCCAGTCTGGGCTTGATGACGTGGTCCCACTTGGGTTGGGAAGCACTGCAAACGCGCGGCCAGCGTGTCGACCAATTGCTGTCGAGCGTTCAGATTCAAGCCCGCCAGAATCAGGTCAGCGCCGAACGGCGCCTCAGCGGTGAGGCCGACATCAGCCCACAGGTCATCGAGCAGCAATGCCTCAAGGTGGCCGAAGCCATCCGTGAGTTGCGCATGCTGGTCCCCGCGTCCATGCAAGACAGCATCAAGACGCTGGAAGACAAAGCCACCGTCACGCGCCTGACTCAAGCCGCCTTGCTGGACACCCCGGCGCGAGGGCACGTTGAAGACCTGCACATGGCCTTGGCCAACTTTGAATACGCTGCAACCCAGTTGCAGCAGCAGTGGTCTGCGGCCTTCGATGCACAGGTGCGCACCCAGCGCCACTGGGATCAGGCGGGCATGCTGGCTGTGGGCTCGCTCACTGCCCTGCTCATGTTCATCATCACGCGCACGCGCCGCAAGCACAAGCTCACGGTGGCAGCGCTGCGCGCACGCGAAGCCCAGTTGAGAGCCTTTGCCGACGCATTGCCCGATCTGGCCTTCCACTTCGATGCGCAAGGTCGCTACCTCGACATCTACGGCAACAACCTCCAGTTGCTGGGTCGCCCACCAGAGGAATTGATTGGGCGCGTTCTGACAGATGTCTTCCCTGAGGCCATGGCCAAGCAGCTGATGGACACCTTGTCCACCACCTTGCAAACCCACGAGCCTCAAACCTTGTCGCTGGCCATCCCGGTTCATGGCCAGATGCGCTTCTTTGAAACGCGTTGCGCCGCCGTCCCAGGCACCAACGAAGTCGTGTGGATGGCCTGGGATGACAGCTCTCGGCGCGAGATCGAGCGCCGCCTGCGTCACAAGACGCGCATGTACGACTTCGTCAGTCAGGCCAGTCAGGTGGTGGCACGCTCGGCGTCACCCGAACACCTGTTCCGACACATCTGCGATGTCGCCGTCAATCACGGTCGCTTTGACCATGCGTGGGTCGCTCTGATCGACACTGGCCCCCAAGAAGGACGCAAGCCGCAATGGCGCGGTCAAGCGTCGGCGAGCAAAGGCGCCCCGCTGTCCACCCCACTGGACTTTTCGCTGCCGGAAATGTCAGCCAGCGCTGACGAGCTCACAGCAGGTCTGTTTCAGGGCGACATTTTCCGCACACGCAGCCTGCCATGCACGGCGCAATCGCCGCAGTGGATTCAAGCGGCCGTCGCGGCCGGAACCAAAGGCTGTGTGGTGATCCCTCTGCGCCGCGACAATGCGCTGGTGGGCCACCTCTTCCTGCTGGGACGACGCGTCCGAGACGATGACCCCGAAGAACTGTCTCTGTTCGAAGCCCTGTCGCTGGACCTGTCGTTTGCGCTCAGCAACCTGCACCACAAGGCCATTCACGCCCGTGATCAGGAACGCATGCGCCTGCACGCCGCTGCGCTGGAGAGCGCGCACGAGGGCATGATCGTGCTGGACCTCAACCAGCATCTGGTGTCCATCAACCGCGCCTTCACCAAGCTCACGGGGTACACCGAAGCCGACGTACTGGGCCGACGCCCCGAGTTTTTGCTCTCCCAGCACTCGCAAGAGACCATCACGCGTGTGGTGGCGCAATTGCGCCGATATGGTGAGTGGGAAGACGAAGTCAGCTTTCAATGCAAAGATGGCCAAACACTGATGATCAAGCTGTCCATCAGTGCGGTGCGTTCTTCAGATGGCCATGCCACCCACTTCGTGGGCATGTTCACCGACATCACCACGCTCAAGGAAACCGAGGCCCGACTGGCCCGCATGGCCCACTTCGATCAACTGACCGAATTGCCAAACCGGGTCATGCTGCATGAGCGCCTGCAACACGCCATCGATCTGGCGCAGCGCCACCAGACTCAGTTGGGCATCGTCTTCATCGACCTCGACAACTTCAAGACGGTCAACGACGGCCTGGGGCACGCCGCCGGCGACAGCCTGCTGCGACAGGTCGCCAAGCGTCTGCGTCAACGCGTTCGACAAGAAGACACCCTGGGGCGCTTGAGCGGTGACGAGTTCCTGTTGGTGCTGGAGCAACTGCATCAACCACAGCAAGCTGCACAAGTCGCTTCTGCCATTCTGGAAACACTGAATCAACCCTTCACGCTGGATGGCGGGCAGCAAGTCTATGTGCGCGCCAGCATCGGCATCAGCATGTTCCCCAACGATGGGGAAACGGCATCGGAACTGATCCGCAACGCCGATGCCGCGATGTACGAATCCAAGCGCAATGGTCGCAACAGTTTCCACTTCTACACAGAAGCCTTCACGGCGCTGGCCACCAACCGCCTGAAACTTGAAACCCGTTTGCGCCAGGCCATTGCCAAGGGGGGCTTCGAGCTGCATTACCAGCCCATCCTGGATCTGCACAGCCGACACATCGTCGCCATCGAGGCCTTGGTCCGCCTGCTGCCCGCACTCGACGAAGACGGACATGCCCTGCCACCCATGAGCCCCGCACAATTCATCCCGGTCATGGAAGAAACCGGCATGATCACAGCTTTGGGTGAATGGGTGGTGCGTGCGGCCTGCCAGCAAGGCAAGGCTTGGCTGGACGAAGGTTTGGACTTTGGTCGCATCGCCATCAACCTGTCACCCGCCGAAATCCGCCGTGGCGGCGTGGTGGCCCGACTGGCACGCGTGCTTCAAGACACGGGGCTGGCGCCAGACCGGCTGGAAATCGAAATCACCGAAAGCGGGCTCATGGAATCCGGTGTCGGCGCAGAGCGATTCCTGCAAGCGCTTCACGAACTGGGCGTCTACCTGTCGATCGACGACTTCGGCACCGGCTATTCATCGCTGGCGTACCTCAAACGCTTCCCGGTTCATCAACTCAAGATTGACCGCAGCTTTGTGCAAGACCTTCCCGGCAACGACAGCGACTGTCAGCTGGTCGGCACCATGATCACGATGGCACACGGTCTCCACATGAAGGTGGTAGCAGAAGGCGTCGAAATGAGCGACCAAGAGGCCTTCCTCGCCAGCCGTGGCTGCGACCGCGTTCAGGGCTACCTCTACAGCCGCCCCATGCCGGCGCAACAAATCACGCCATTGCTCGGAAATACCCACACCGGCACATCTTGGGCACCCATTTGATAATGGCAGGCCATCCACCCCCCTGACCTGCCATGTCTCAAGACGTTTCAGCATCCACGCCGCTGGCTCAGTTGCTCGCTCACCGCGCGCGCAATGGTCAACGCATCACCTTTCGCCTGACCGAAGACTGGCAGCAAGGGCGCACCACCTTTGGCGGACTGCTGTCGGCCTTGGTCGTTCAGGCCATGCGGGATGTCTGTGGCGCAGACTGGCCTTTGCGTGCACTTCAAACCAACTTCGTCGGCCCCGTGGCCCCTGGTTTGGCCCACGTGGACGTGACCCTGCTGCGTCAGGGCAAGAACATCCGTCAGGTCAAAGCGCAGGTCATGCAGGCCGACGCACAGGGTGTCGAGCAAGTTGGCGGCGTGTTGCTGGGTGTGTTTGGCACCAACCGCGAATCTGCCCTGCCTGAACTGCGCCCCGAAAAGGTTGCCGTCAGCAAGACCCCCGAGACGGCGTTCAAGTGGCCTTATGTGCCCGGCATGACACCGGCATTCACGCAGCATCTGGACTTTCGGCAAGCCTCGGGCGGCGTTCCCTTCATGGGGACGCACGACTGGCACAACCACACCTTCGTCCGACTCAACGAAAGCGCTGGCGTCGACGCCGAACTGCAAGCCGTGCTCCTGGCCGACTCGGGCCCTACACCGGCCCTGGCTCAGCTGAAGGGTTTTGCCCCGGCCTCATCGGTGTCCTGGGCGCTGGAGTTGCGCCCCGTCACGATCGGTCTGACCGACGGCTTCTGGCTCATGGACAAGCAGGCACTCGCTACCGGCGAAGGCTACGTCAACGAGAAGACCACGCTGTGGACCCCCTGCGGACAGCTCGCCGCACTGGGCTACCAAGTCGTGGCCGTGTATGCCTGACACCCTTCACGGCGCGTCACGCCCGCAATCCGCCGCTGAAGTCTTCTGGGCCTTTACCAGCTTGGCCATGCAAGGATTCGGGGGCGTGATCGCCGTGGCTCAACGGGAATTGGTCGATCGGCGCCAATGGCTCAGCAACCGTGACTTCGTCGAATTGCTGTCCAGCGCGCAAGTGCTACCCGGCCCCAATGTTTGCAACCTGTCCCTGATGATTGGTGACCGGTTTTTCGGTTGGCGAGGTGCTGTGGCCGCACTAGGCGGCATGGTCACACTGCCGCTGACCGTGATGCTGACGCTTGCCTGGCTGCTGGGTGAAGCCAGTCAACTGCCCCACGCACAAGGCCTGATCAAAGGCGCGCTCACTGGCATTGCAGCCGTGGCTGCCGGGCAGATTGTGGGCACGGTGCTCAAGCTGTCTGCCTCACTCAAAGAGCATGAACTCGGCTGGCCCGTCTGCCTTGTATTGTGCGCACTGGCCTTCGGCATGATGGCATGGCTTCAATGGCCACTGCTTTGGGTGCTGATGGGACTGGGCGGGCTGACATGCCTGTGGACCTACCTCGTTCTGAAGCGGCAATCGACCGCCGAACACAGCGCATGACCACCGCCATGATGCCCTTCTCTTGGTCACCAGAGCAATGGTGGACCCTGTTTCAGCACTTCCTCACCTTGTCCCTGCTGGCCATTGGCGGCGCCATCACACTGGTGCCAGACATGCACCGGCGACTGGTCACCGACGATGGTCTGCTGAGCGACACCGACTTCACTGCGGCCATCGCGTTGGCCCAGGCAGCCCCTGGCCCCAACGTGCTGTTTGTCTCTCTGCTGGGCTGGTACAGCGCCGGTTTGGGCGGCGCATTGGCCAGCACGCTGGGCATCATGCTGCCATCGTCCACACTGACCTTGGCGGCATCGCGCTGGATCGAATCTCGCAAAGATTGGCTCAGTGTTCGCGCTTTTCAGGCAGGCATGATGCCCGTGACGGTGGGACTGCTGCTGGCCACAGGGTGGTTGCTGACCCCGCCGGTGAGCACGCAACCGAGGGCCCTGCTCCTGAGCATCGTGGTGGCCGGACTGGTCTGGCGGACCAAAGTCCGCCTCATCTGGCTCGTGATGACCGGCGCCATTCTGGGGGCACTCGGATGGGTTTGAATCCCAAGATTAACAAGGCATGGACATGAACAACCCCACACTGCACATCACCCACCACCCCGACATGGGTCGCTTTGCCTGCGAGGTTGATGGACTCACGTGCGAAGCCGACTATCGCCTGCTCAACGGCGTCATGCACATGACGCACACCGGCGTGCCTCGCGCGCTCGAAGGCCGAGGCATTGCCGCGCAACTGGTGCAAACGGCCCTCACCTGGGCACGCGAACAAGGGCTGAAAGTGCAACCGGTTTGCAGCTACGTGGCTGTTTACATCCGTCGCCACCCAGAGTGGCAAGACCTGGTAGCCTGATCAGGACCCGTTCAGCGCGAGCCTTGTGCGCATTGGCTGATCCACTGCGCCATGCGCGCGGCAGCCCCCCGATGAGAAGCCGCAAAGGTCAAAGCGCGTTCGCTCATGCCCGCATGCTGGCCTGAGGACAACAAATCGCACGCCACACGGACGCCCTGCGTCCAATCTGACACGCGCACGGCGGCGCCGGCGTGCTCACTCAATTCAGCCGCCTCGGCAAAGTTGAACGTGGAAGGCCCCATGACGATCGGGCAGCCACAAGCGGCTGCCTCGATCAGGTTCTGCCCCCCTAGGGGCGCAAAACTCCCGCCCAACAACGCCACACGTGCAGCCGCGTAGTAGGCCGGCATTTCCCCCATCGAATCGCCCAGCCACACCTCGGCTCCCAGAGCTGCTTGATCAGGCTGCCCGTCCGCCCAAGTGCTACGGCGAGACAACGTGAAGCCCCGCGCCGCAACGAGCGCAGCCACTTCATCAAAGCGCTGCGGGTGACGTGGTACCAGCATCAGACGGGGTGACGGCGTACCCGCCAATGTAGAAGCCCGCATCGACTGCCACGCATCCAGCAACCCGACTTCTTCCCCCTCGCGCGTACTGGCCGCGAGCACCACAGGGCGCATGGACGCCTCACGCCAACGCTGCCCCAGAGCCAACGACTGCGGTGAGGGCGTCATGTCGAACTTGACGTTGCCGCACACCTCCACTTCATTGGCACCCATCGTGCGCACACGACGCGCATCGTCTTCAGTCTGCGCCAAAGCCAGGGTGAGCAAACGGGCTGCTGGCTGCATCAAAGCAGCCAAACGCATCCCTTGCTTGAGACTCTTTTCGCTCAAGCGCGCATTGGCCAACACCATTGGCACGCCCAGTCTGGCCGCTTCATGTTGCACATTGGGCCAGACCTCGGTCTCCATCAGGACGCCCACTTGTGGCCGATGCAAACGCAGAAAACGCCGCACCGCACCCGGCGTGTCGTAGGGCAACCAAGTTTGAAGATCCCCCTCTCGCAGTAGCGCCTTGCCTGCTTCACGCCCGGTTGCGGTCGTGTGCGTCAACAGCAGACGCATTTGCGGGCATTGCGCGCGCATGGCCTGAATCAGCGGCGTGGCAGCCCGCGCCTCGCCCAAAGACACGGCATGCACCCACCAAACGGGTCGTGCATCATGCTTTGCCAACAAGGCGCGATACGCTGGGCCGTAGAACCCCAATCGCTGCGGCCAATTCGCGCGGTAATCGGGCTCCTCCTTGCCTCGCGCCCACACCCGCCACAGGTATGCCGGCGTCCCCAACCGCAACACCAGGCTGTATGCCTGCCGTGCCAGCCAGGACTTCAAAGGGGTACTGCTCAAAACCGAATCCGCTCAGTGTGCCGAAGCGCCAACATGCGCATCGGGCTTCACAGCCAAAATCACCTTCATGAAGTGGGCACGGATACGCTCCAGGGCCTCCGGCGTCTGACCTTCAAACCGCAGCACCAACACGGGTGTCGTGTTCGATGCGCGCACCAAACCAAAGCCATCCGCGTAATCAGCACGCAGACCGTCAATGGTGGTGACTTCACGCGCACCTCCAAAGGTCGCCGTCTGGCGCAGCTTCTCGACCACCTCGTGGTGCTCACCTTCCGCACAAGGCACATTCAGTTCAGGCGTACTGTGGCTGGTCGGGAGCGCATTCAGCACCGCACTCGGGTCAGCCGCTTTGCTCAAAATCTCCAGCAAACGCCCGGCGGTGTAGGTGGCGTCATCAAAACCGTACCAGCGCTCGGCAAAGAAAATGTGTCCGCTCATTTCACCGGCAAACGGGGCGCCGGTTTCCTTGAGCTTGGCCTTCACCAAGGAGTGCCCGGTCTTGTACATGACCGGCACACCACCTGCGTCGCGAATGGCATCGGCCAGACGCTGGCTGCACTTCACGTCAAAAATAATCTGGCCGCCCGGTACACGCGACAGGATGTCGCGAGCGAACAGCATGATCTGACGGTCCGGGAAAATGTTGTTGCCTTCTTTGGTCACCACACCCAGGCGGTCACCGTCGCCATCAAACGCCAACCCCAAGTCCGCGCCATGCTGCTGCACGGCTTCAATCAGATCCTTCAAGTTCTCAGGCTTGGAGGGATCGGGGTGGTGATTCGGAAAATCGCCGTCCACCTCCGAGTACAACTCGAGGACCTCGCAACCCAGTGCGCGCAGGATGCCCGGGGCCGACGCACCCGGGATGCCATTGCCCGAATCCACCACGATCTTCATGGGGCGCGCCAACTTGCAGTCGCCCACAATGCGCTGCGTGTATTCACTCAAAATGTTCAGCTCGGTCAGACCACCTTGCCCCGTCGCGTAGTCTTGGCTCTCAATCCGCTGACGCAGGCCTTGAATGTCGTCGCCATAAATGGCGCGGCCAGCCAACACCATCTTGAAACCGTTGTAGTCCTTGGGGTTGTGACTCCCAGTGACCTGAATGCCACTGTGGCAACCCACGTCACCACGTGTCGCCGCAACGTAGTACAGCATGGGCGTTGTGACCGCACCTAAATCGATCACATCGATGCCGGTTGAACGCAAGCCTTTGATCAGCGCAGCCACCAATGAAGGGCCAGACAAACGGCCATCACGACCAATGGCGACTGCCTTCTCACCCAACTTGAGCGCTTCGGTGCCAAATGCACGCCCAAGATGCTCGGCCACCGCTTCGTTCAAGGTTTGTCCGACGATGCCTCGGATGTCATAGGCCTTGAAGATGGACGCAGCGACTTGCATGAGAATCCTTTTCTGATGAACACGGGAAGAGGCTGCAGGCCTTGTGGGCTGCAGCGAATAGCCGTGATTGTAGGGACGTGAATCGTTCCCCGAAGCACCCCATTTGGCGATGTTTCCGGCTTGCCCCCGTAAATCAAGGGCTCTGCGAGCAGATCCGATTCAATTTGGGCTTACCGCTACCATCCCGGAATGGATATAAGAAATGCGCTGACGATGATCAGCTTGGCCGCGATCTGGGGTGGGTCCTTCCTGTTTTTGAGGATGGCAGCCCCCGTGGTCGGCCCCTTGGTCGTCGCAGCATCACGTCTGTGTGGCGCTGCACTACTGCTGTTGCCCCTTGTCATCTACCGGGGTGACTTGGCCAGCATTCTTCGTCACCGTGGCGCCCTGCTGCTCGGAGGGATGTTGTCGTCCGGCTTACCGTTCATCGGCTTGAGCTTGGCTGCCAAGCAGTTGCCCGCCGGTCTCATGTCCATCCTCAACGCAACCACCCCCATGTGGGGCGCCTTGATTGGCTGGGCATGGCATGGTGAACGACTACATCTTGCCCGCATGGCAGGACTGGGCGTGGGCCTTGCCGGTGTCGTGCTACTGGCCAGTGGTGCGAGCACAGCTTCCAGCGACAGCTTTCCGCTGGGCGCGTGGGCACTCATGCTGGCCTCGACCATGTCCTACGCATTCTTTGCACATTACGCCCGCACCTACCTTCAAGCACTGAGCCCCATCAGCAACACCGTCGGCACGCTCGGCTTGTCAGGACTGGTCATGCTGCTGCCCGCACTGTATTGGGGGCCGCAGGGCACGACACACAGTGTTCAGGTGAGCCACTGGAGCGAGGTGCCCCACGTCACTTGGCTGGCACTCAGCGCACTCAGTTTCGTCTGCACAGGCCTGGCTTACATGGTGTTCTATCGCCTGCTGGACAAAATCGGGCCAACACGCGCACTGACCGTCACCTTTTTGATCCCCGTTTTCGGCATGCTGTGGGGCGCCCTGCTGCTTGGCGAGCAGGTCACGGCTCGCATGGTTGCCTGTGCGACCGTGATTGCCGCAGGCACATGGCTGGCCAATCGCCCAGCTTAAGCATCGCCCCGCCCAAGACAAACAACCAGCAAAGCAAAAAGCCTTGTGATCATCAGATCACAAGGCTTTGCATATTTGGCGGAGTGGACGGGACTCGAACCCGCGACCCCCGGCGTGACAGGCCGGTA